>NZ_SORO01000001.1:2410000-3010043 GCF_004368965.1 Leptospira meyeri
CGACTTTCGATTTTTCCATTCTGGTTCACTATAGTATTTGCCACCAATCGAATTTAAAATCATTTCCATATAGTCTTCGCCTGGATCAAAGTCTTTTGCGTTTAAGAAAATCGAACCACCCCATTTTTTTTTTGCTTGGGTATGGCTAAAAATTCCCATTAAATCTTCTAATTTTTCATTCGAAAGAGGAATTTTGTATTTGGTAGCCAATTGGATGACAAGTTCCTTCACTGTTTTGATTTGGTCAGGTTGTTTAAATAGTTCTTCAGTGTCTTTCGCTACAATTTCGATTTGGATACAATTGTCGTTGGTTCCGGTCGCTGCAGCGGCTCGGTCTTCTAAAACATCGACTAATTGGTAGGCTTTTCCATTGTTGTCCACCATTATCGATGCTGTTAGGTTACGTGCTTCAAGTGTGCGTAAGGATTTAAAATATTCTGATATCGCTGTATAATGCAAAACAATACAACTTGGTTTGATTTTTCCGCGGAATGTGTATTTAACGCGATATTCTTCAGGAGGGAATCCCTTTTCATCTTTTTCTATACTGGTAATATTGATTTTTTCTGCTTTGGTGATTCCTCTTCCATTGGTGGGTTTAAAGGTATCTTTTAGTATTTCTTTGTTTTCTTTTTTTAAGACCCAACCTGTAACAAATCGATCTTTCCAATCATCTTCCTCGAAAAATTCACCATCGATTTCAGAAAGGATTTGTTTCAGTGCGAGTTCACTTCCACAAGGCGAAAAATCTACAAAGCCACCAAACCTTCGTTTGGTTTGATTGTGAGTGAATACTCCTTTTTTTGAGATAACATCATAATTGGATTTGGGAATGTTTAGTTCCTCTGTCAGATAAGAAATGATCTGATTTAAAACTCCACGTTGTTTCCGGTTGTTATAAAGAGTCTCTTGTGTCCCTTCGTAGACTAAATGTATAGATTCTAAATCAATACCAGGAGCGGCTGACCATTCGTGATTTAAGAAATTTGGATCACCATAAATATTGCCTTCAGAGTCCACGTAGATGTGAAACATAAATTGATTCTCAACAGAAAGCTTTAGCAGTTCAGGTAATTTTCGTTTTCCAGAATTGTGTATGACAATGGCAGAAATCGATTTAGGGTCTCTAATTTTAGAAAGTAAGTTCCATTTTACATTTCTTGTCGACTCAAGTTCGTTATAAGACACCAAACCTTTGATAGCAATGGATGGATAGTCAGGTTCTCTTCGAAAAATACCAATACAACCAGTAAAAATAAGGAAAATGAGTGATAATTTTACAAGATTCTGACACAATGGGTTCAAAATCAAAGCAAGGAAAAGAGACTTGGAGCCGTATACACCCTTTATTCTGTCGCGAAATCGTTTCTTAAAATTTTCTCTCAAATGTTTTGCCCTAACCGCAGTTTCGATTCATGGAGTGAATTGTGGTCCTGGAGTGAACACACCCGCTCTCCGGGGAATTTCTCCAGAACAATACCATAGTTTTCGTAGCTTGCAAGAAGTCTTCCTAAGCGACAATCCCATTCCGAATTTTGATTTGGGTCTTGCTTTGGATAATTATGTATATGGACACCCTTATCCCATTGAGACAGAGAGCGTCATACAGTTGTTAGCCAGTGTTCCATCTTCCATTTTGACAGCAATGGCTCTTGATTTTTCTTTTACTCCGATTGTGAAACTTCCTATGGAAGAAAGAATCAAACGATTGCAGGAATGGAAACATTCCTCTCTCGGACTCAAACGTGGAGTTTATGCAATCCTAAGACAAATTTCATTTTTCCTTTTAAGTTCTGACAAAGAATACCAAAAATTTGTCGGTTATATTCAATAAGGCGGACTATTTATGGGAATTTCTATTTTTAATCAAAAAATCATTACTCCAAAAAATCATTCAAATATCATCCAAGAAAATAAAATCCAAAATGGAAAATGGGAACTGACTGCAGATGTTGTGGTCATTGGGTCAGGGGCAGGCGGTGCAGTTGCTGCGAGTGAATTAGCAAAAAATGGTTGGAAGGTCGTCCTCATTGAAGAGGGGAGTTACTTCACACCTGCGCAATTTAATTCCGATGAATTTATCTCGCAAGCAAGACTTTATCGAGATGCTGGATTCATTGTAACAGAAGAACAAACTTTATCGATTTTACAAGGGAAGTCCATCGGGGGGTCTACAACTGTCAATTGGCAAACATCACTTTATCCACCCGACTATGTAACCAATGAATGGAGTGAGCGTTTTGGATGGCAAGGATACTCAAGAGAAGAAATGGATCCTTACGTTTCTGAAGTGCACGAAAGATTGGGAGTACATGAAGTACCAGATAACTTAGTCAATGCGAACAATAATGTGTTACGTGTAGGTGGAAAAAAAATAGGTCTCACTCCACAGGTACTTCGCAATAACAATCGTGGTTGTATTGGACTTGGTCGTTGTGGTTTGGGCTGTCCTATCAATGCAAAACAATCCGCATTTTTAACTTGGATTCCAGATGCCATTGAAGCTGGTGCCATTGTGGTTTCGAATATGCGAGCAGCAAAAATTAAAGAAGGCAAAATCAAAACTGTCATTGCCGAATTTACACCTGATGCTTACGAAGCTGCTCCTGCGGAAGTCATTCAGATAATGGAAATTAAAGCACCAGTTGTGATTGTCAGTGCTGGTGCCATTGAAGGCCCTGCTCTATTACAGAGGAGTGGGATTGGGAATGGTTGGGTAGGCCGAAATTTAAAAGTTCATCCTACTTCTACTATTTTTGGTAAGTTTGATTCAGAAATCAAAATGTTCCATGGCCCTCCTCAATCCATTGTGATCAAAGATGGTCACAACCAAAATGGAACTGGTTATGGTTATTGGTTGGAAGCAGCTCCTTACCGTCCCACTTTGGCATCTTCACTCGTTCCATTTTACGGAAAACAACAGTTTGATGTAATGAAAGATTATACCAAATACAACGCTGGGATTGTCCTTGTTCGTGATGGTGCAGACGGGGAAGCCAATGCCAGTGTGAAGTATAGTTTGGGTAGACGCAAAGTGTATTTTGAACTAACACCAACAGATGGTCTCAATATGTTACGAGGTTTGAAAGCCCTTGCAGAAGTAACCGTGGCGGCTGGCGCTAAAGAATTGATTTTTCCTTTTACCAGATTCAAAGAACCATATAAAGTGACAGGAAACGACAACTTTGATTGGATTTTGAAAGAAAGTACAAAACCAGGGGATCTAACTGTTGGTTCAGCGCATCCACATGGTTCCATCCAGTCCGCAAATGATCCAGAAAAAGGTGCAGTTGATTTAAATTTGGAAATTTATGGCCATAAAAACATATTTGTCATGGATGCCTCAGTTTATCCTACAGGACTTTCGGTGAACCCACAAATAACGACCATGAGTATCGTTCTCAGAGCATCTAGAAATCTGGCTTCGCAAAAAGAAGAAAGAACGAAGGTCTAACTTTTTTCCAAAAATCCCTTTCATTCCCATGGGTTCCAACTAGTTTGGAATCCGTGCGGAAATATCTTTCCTTAGTTTTTATCTTTGTAATCTTTCAACCTACACTCTTCGCCATTGATAGTGATGCGATGAAGGAAGGAAAAAAGGCTTTTTCAAAAAAAGCCTATGGCGAAGCGATTAAAAAATTTACAAAACATGCCGACTCACACCCGCAAGACGGTGAGGCCTATATGTATTTGGGATATATCTATGAGTATAAAAAAGATTATCCTAAATCAATTCAAAACTTTAGAAGAGCTGCCGACCTGGATTTGGACAAAGACCAAAGAAGAACTGTCCTTCTGAAACTCGCACTTTTTTTTAATTATCACCAGGATTGGAATTTATCAGCAACTTACTCTTCTCGATATTTGAAATATGATCCAAAAAACGAAGAGGTTCAAAAGATTTATAATCGTGCTGTGGGAAACAAAGGGAATCCTTCATCACAATCATATTCACATCCAACAAAAGTAGAATCCAAACCTGCAGAACAGAAACCATCAGAAGTCAAAAAAGATTCTGTTAAAAAACATGAAGATGTTTCAGATGATTCGGAAGCAACTAAACCAAGCGAACATTATGAACAACTTTTGGCGAACCAACCGAATCTAGAAGATGTTCGTTGGGATTATGTTCTAGCATTGTTTGAAGAAAAAAAATACGATAAAGCAGAAACAAATCTCAAAATCCTAATCGAAAAAAATCCCTCCAGATCGAGATACCATTACAAATTAGGGATAGTCAAACTTAGACAAGATGATCCCAAATCTGCGATTGAATCATTTGAACGTGCGAAAAAAAATCCTTTTTCAAAAGACACCAATGTATTTTTGTATTATGTTTATTTGAATGAAGGAATTGCATTTCAAAAGTTAGCTGAACTTGAAAAAGCGGAAATTTCTTTCCAACAAGCTTACAAACAATTACAAAAAGATCCTCCCCTTTTGGCTTTGGCAAGGTTGTACGAACAAAAATCAGATTGGGAAAATTGTATTTCTTATTCTGACAAAGCACTATCTTTAAATCCAAACCAAATAGAATCTCATATGTTTCGTTTTGTTTGTATGTTTGAAGTTGGCAAAAGAACTAAAAAGTTTGAAACTAGTTTTGCAAAATATGCTGAATTCATTGATTCTAAATTTCCAGATTTAAAACAAACTCCCGAAAAATACCAAATAGGTTTTATTAAACTTGCAAGACGTTATACGGAAACCAATGCATTTGACAAAGCAGAAACTTACTTTTCTGTTTTGGAAAAAGATCCAACCAGGTCCGAATCCCGAGAATTTTTATTTTATCGAGGGCGAAATTATTTTTATTCTGGAAAACTGGATTTAGCCATTTCGATCTTACAAAAAGTAACAGGTTCTTCTTCCGGATATTATCTTCTTGCTCGATGTTATTCTAAAAAAGGGGACGTTACTAAAACCAAAGAACAATTTAAGTTAGCTGCGGATTTAAAACCTGAGTATTGGACTTCGGAATCTTTAGAGAAGGATTTTAAAGATATTTGGAAAGATAGTTCTTTTAAAGAATTTATTCAAACAAAGGCGGGAACGGTAACTCCCCAAAACTGATCAAATTCAGAGATGAGTGAAACAAGTTACAAAAACTAAATTACCTCGGGTATATTCCTCCGAGGTAATCACATTTAATCTTCTTTAGATTCTTTTCCAGAACCTGGACTTTTAAACAAATCAGCCCTAAGTTTTTTAAAGGTTTCCACCGAAATTTGACCAGGTGCCTTTGGTTCACCTAATGTCATGTAGGTAAAAGAAGAATGGAATTTATCTCCAAAGATTCGAGAGATGAGTCCAAGTTCGCCCATACAAATTCCAATCATTGTATTTGATTTGGATAGTAGTTTGATATCGTTTAAAAAATCTGCAGTTTCTTCTATATCTTCTGGTGTGATCGCAAACTTGAAGATGGGGTTTTTCTTTTTTACGGGTTTTGCTTTATTAATGAAATTGGTCATTTCATTTGCAAGGATAGACTTTTTAAAAGAATGATAGGAATAAATGATCCGATAGTTTAATGTTTCGTAATTACGAAAAATGGTATCTTCCCGATTGAGTTCGATGTCTAGATAGTTGGCATTATCATTAAAATCTTTTAATATCCCTTCTACATCTTCATGGAAAAGTTTTACATAGGAGCGAACACTGCTATCTTCTGCTCTTCTATAAGTAAAAAGAACAGGAAGGCCTAAAGCTTTTAGCTTTTTTTTCATTTCTTTCTGTATGTAGTTTCTGGAAAAAAGATCCAATCGGACTTCGATGATATCGACGTCCTTTGCATCTTTTTTTTGTAAATGGCGGAGGTCATCTTCACCAACAGAAGCTACGATTTTATATGAATCTGGCATAATGATTTAAAGTCCTTTTTGTAATAAATCGTGTAAGGAGATCATTCCTACGAATAAACCATTTTCGTCCACAACGGGCGCAACGGATATTGGTCGCTCCCGACCTTCCATTTTGATTAAAACATCATAGGCTTTTTCTTCAGGTCTGAAACTACTTGGATTTGCATTCATCATTTCCTTTGCAGTGACAGTCGGTGAAAGAGTATTTTTAGTCAAAAACTTTCGGATGTCATAATCTGTAATCAAACCAATTAATTTGGAATTTGAGTCCACGACGCCAGTGGCACCAATCCCTTTCTCCGTGATTTCTTTGAGAATTGTTTCTAGATTGGCATCAACCGGAATGGAAGCGTTTCTTTCCCCTTTCCGCATTACATCCGATAGATGTAAGGACAGGCGTTTTCCTAACCTTCCAGCCGGATGGTACAAAGCAAAATCATTGGCTTGGAAATTTTTTAATTCCATGAGTGCTACCGCAATGGCATCGCCGAGGACTAAAGCAATTGTGGTACTTGATGTAGGAGCCAAATCCAAAGGACAAGCTTCTTTTAGAACAGGCGTGATAATGACGATATCTGACAGAGAAGCTAACTTTGATTTGGCGTTTGCAGTAATCCCTACTATTTTTGCTCCAATTTTACGGAGTGTAGGCAAAATATAATTGAGTTCTTCGGATTCCCCGCTTTTGCCAATAGCTAGAACCACATCATCCGGCCCAACAATACCTGAATCCCCATGTGAAGCATCTGTTGGATGTAAAAAGTAAGCAGAGGTTCCCGTGGAAGAAAGTGTATGGGATATTTTTTTGGCAATATCACCTGATTTACCAACTCCGGTGACAATTACCTTACCAGTGGATTTTAAAATTAGATCAATACAATCTTTAACGGAAGGATCTAGTTGGTCGCGGAAGTGTACCAATGAAGAAATTTCATCATCTAGTGCTTGTTTAACGATTGCGATCGTATCTTTTTCTTTCATATAATTAATTCCTCCCAGGCCAAATCACCTACATTGACTTGGTAAACAAAAGCAGTGTTAATTTCCGGGATGCGGAGGATTACTTTTGTTTTATTTTTAATTTCTATAACTTCCATAGTTTTGCCAACATAGGCACCACCAATGATACGAACCCTTTTCCCTTTCTCTAATACGGATTCCGGGCTCGTGGTCAATGAATCTGCATATTTCTGCAACCCAAGTTCTAAAATATCCAAATCGTCTTGGGACACCGTTGCGGGTTGGCCTTTATGAAAGACAAAATGGTGGGAACCGGGTAATTGGAGGACTTTATTTTTATCTCTCCAGAAGACAATTTTAACAAAAATATAAGAAGGTAGGACAGGGACATGGATCCACTTAAATCGATCTGTCCATTTTTTTCGTTCTTTGCGGATGGGGAGATAGTTTTCCAGATGATATTTTTTTAGAAGTTCACTGAGTTTTTTTTCTGCTCTGGGTTTTGTATACACAATGTACCAAGCACTTTCTTCTATGGAGGGATTAGTCTCGGACATCTAAACGGAACCTAATGGGTAGAACAAATTCTTTACCTTTGGAATGTTGGAACTGCCAATCGGCGAGTTGCCGACGCACCTGTAAATCAAAGACACCATACCTACATGGGGTGACCACTGCAATTTTTTCCAAAGACCCATCTTCTTTGACGGTCAATCGGTACACACAAACATCTTCCAATTTTTGTTCTAAGGCTAGTGGCGGATAACTAAGGCAGTTTTGGAATTCTGAGATCTCATCTTCAACGGTTTTTGTTCCTTCTTCCTTTGATGGATTTTTGGAGGAGGAAGTTGTGGTATTTCCGAATCCTGTGGAAAATTGTAAATGTATGGTGGATAAGCTACTACCCTCTTTCCATTTTAAAAATGGCGAATCTATGTCCCTTTTAAGGTTATAACCGAATAGAGCGAAAACTAACAAGAGGTGAAATCCAAAAGTGATGGAAAGAGCCTTGTATTTCGAACCTTCAAAGAGGATGTGCATTCCAAGTTCATGAAAAACTTTATTGGAGAGAATGCAATCTCCATTTTCATTGTCCGTATATGCCTTCAAGTTGGGGAAAAATTTTCAGAGTATCAACATTTGGTGAGTCTCACGGAACTTCTGTTGGAGTTGTCGTGGATGGAGTTCCTGCTGGCTTACCATTTCCAGAGGAAGAAATCCAAAAGGATTTAACACGCCGTAGACCCGGCCAAAATGATCTCACCACTCCACGGGATGAGAAGGATCGTATGGTTGTGGAATCAGGAGTGTTCCAAGGTAAAACAACGGGTAGCCCCATTCTCATGAAAGTGAACAACCAAAACACAATTGGAAGTGACTATGATGAAATGGCTCATGTGTTTCGGCCTTCCCATGCAGATTATACATATTCAGAAAAATACGGACACAGGGCTCATGTGGGCGGTGGTAGGTCATCCGTTCGGGAAACAATTGGAAGAGTAGCTGCGGCAGGCCTTGCCCGAGTGATTTTAGAAAGAGAGTTGGGAATCTCAACAGTAGGTTGGGTGGATTCCATTGGTCCAATCGATTCTAATATTAGTGAATCAGAATATCCTATTTCTAGAGATATCGTAGACAACTTCCCCACGAGATGTCCAAAAAAATCGTCTAATGACGAAATGGAGACTCTTATTCGGAAACTTAGAGATGAAGGAGATTCTGTTGGTGGAGTTGTAAAAATTGCTGTGAGAAACTTACCACCTGGCCTAGGTGATCCCGTATATGATAAGTTAGATGCTGATTTGGCCAAGGCAATTTTGTCAATTTCTGCATGTAAAGGATTTGAAGTGGGTTCTGGATTTACTGGTACTCGCCAAACGGGAAGCGTTCACAACGATGAATTTTATATCGAACCGGGAACTGGAAAAGTCAAAACAAGAACTAACAATTCTGGTGGTATTCAAGGCGGAATTTCTAACGGAATGGATTTGATCCTTCGTGCAGCTTTCAAACCAACTTCTACCATTAAAAAAGAACAAAAAACAATTAACGATAAAAATGAAGAAACGATTTTAAAGGCAAAAGGCCGACATGATGCATGTGTGCTTCCAAGAGCAGTTCCAATTGTGGAAGCTGTCGTAAACCTTGTAATCGTGGATGCCTATCTTTACCAAAGAGCCTTACAACCAAAATGGTTTATGAAATATGCAAATTTAGATTCTATTCCAGAACAATAAAGGAATCCTAATACAGATGAACCGACCAAAAGTTTATAAAGTCCTATTACTTGAAGATGATGAAAGTAGCGCCAAACTACTATTACATACCTTGGAAAGATATAACTTTGACGTCACTCATGTTGTGGATGGAATGTCGGGACTCACCAAAATTAGAAACAATAGTTATGATTTGGTCATTAGTGATGTCAATATGCCCTATTTGGACGGAATTAGTTTTTTGGAGAAAGGAAAAGACATGTTGAAGATGACCCCTGTCATCATGTTAACTGCCGTTGGCGAAAAAGACCAAGTGCGAAGAGCGGCTCTCAGTCACGTCACAGCATATCTTTTAAAACCAATTGCAAACCAAGCTTTGCTGGAAAAAATTGCGCAAGTTTTGCAGCTAAAACCCGAAAACATCATTGATAAAAAAGCATTTCCGTTAGTGGTCAATGTTACGGAACTTTCCATTTCTCAAATGGTTTTGGACATTCAGGGATGTCCCGGCAAAAAATCGACAGAGGAAATCTTTGATCGGTTTATGTTGTCCTTGGGAGGAAGAGGGTCGTTCACCAATTTGAGAATCAATCTCGATAACGCCTTTTTTTACGAAGTTAAGTCATTACAAATTTTGGATGATCTGATTGCAAAAATTCTCAAACAGACCAATATCCGAGCCAGTTCCTTGTTTTTAGATTCGGAATTCTTCAATAACCATGTAGTGGATTTGCAACCCTACTCGTACCTTTCTGAGGTAAATATAATTTCAAAATGAAGGTTTGACAAAAACAAAAGACCTAGGTCTAATCAAACCTAGGGGGCCTGTTCTTTGGTTAAGATAAAGATAGACGGAGTCGAATACGAAGTCGACGAAAAGAAAAACCTCATCGACGCCACAAAAGAAGTAGGAGTCGAAATCCCTTACTTTTGTTACCACCCAGCACTCAGCATTGTCGGTATGTGCCGCATGTGTCTCATTGAAATTGAAGGTGTTCCTCGTTTACAAGCAGCTTGTAATACTCCTGTAAAAGAAGGAATGGGTATCATTACTAAGTCAGACCGAGTGAAAGAAGCTCGTGCTGGTACAATGGAATTTTTACTCGCAAATCATCCGTTAGACTGTCCTGTTTGTGATAAAGCTGGAGAATGTCGTTTGCAAGACAATGCATTTGGTTCTGGTTCCGGACATTCAAGGTTTGAATTTGATAAAAGAAATATACCTCAAGAAGAGATTGGAACCAATCTCATCATCAATCATAATCGTTGTATAGTTTGTTATCGTTGTGTTCGTTTTGAAGAAGAAAAGGTGGGTGAGTCCAATCTTGGTCTTTTTGAGCGAGGAAATCATTCCATCATTGGACTTGCTAAATCAGAACCAATCGATCACAACTACCAAGGTGCTTTAGCAGATATTTGTCCTGTCGGAGCACTACTAAATAATAAAACATTATTTAAGTCGCGCGTTTGGTGGTATAAATCACATAAATCGGTTTGTCATGGTTGTTCTACAGGTTGTAATGTAACAACAAATGTTCGAGACAATAAAATGTATCGTTATATGGTTCGTGAGAACTATGACCAAGGCATGTTTTTCCTTTGTGACAAGGGAAGATTTGATTTGGATTGGATGAATCAAAATCGTCTTCACAGTTACTTAGAAGCGGGAAATCCGTCAACATCCAAAGAAGTCATTTCAAAAATCGCAGATCGTATGAGAGAAGCGAAGTCGATTGCTGTTCTTGGTGGAGCTCATGAATCCAATGAAACTCTGGAATCACTTAAAAAAGGATTTGAGTTGGTTGCGCGTGAGTTAGGTGGTAAATCCATCCAATGGGAATCTCGTGTAACAGATGCACAAAACAAAGAAACGGAACAAGTGGATTTTTTGCTCACAAAAGACAACCACCCGAACACAAAGGGAGCTGTTGATTTGGGAATCACTACAACTTCAGGAATTTCTGGGATCGTCAATGCCGTTAAGTCTGGTGCCATTGATTTGGTGTTTGTATTGAAAGAGTCAATCCCGGAAGGAATTGATCCAGCAAAGGTAATTTCCTTTGACACTAACTTAACTGATGCAGCAAGGAACGCTAGTTTGGCGGCACCGATTCAAATTTTTGCAGAATCTGCGGGTAGTTTTACCAATAAAAACGGCCTCAGACAAAACTTTGAGCAGTCGATGAATCCGATCAAAGGATTGTTAACTGTAGCTGGTGTTGTGGATTTGATCTTCCAAAAACTAACTGAAAAAGTGGAGGCATCTGTTGGGAACCGTTAATGTCATCAACGTAGCCAAAAAACATCAGTTTTCTTGGTATGAAAAGTTCTATTTTTGGTCCATAGGCAAAGGTCTTTGGATCACTTTGAAACATTTTGTTAAGGTAGCTTTGTTCAATAAACAGGTGACCATCGAATACCCTGATAAAAAACGCCAGTATTCCACTCGGTTCCGCGGTATGCACTCGATGAAACGAGATGAAAAGGGTCGGGAACGATGCACTGCTTGTTTTTGTTGTATGTGGATTTGTCCTGCGAATGCTATTCATATCGAAGCCGCCGAAGTTCCTTCAGATCGCCAACATCTTCATCCGGAGGATAAGTTTGCTAAGAAGTTTGAAATCAACTTACTGCGATGTATCTTCTGTGGTCTATGTGAAGAAGCTTGTCCTAAAGGCGCAATTTATCTAGATGGAACTGGTGAAATGGCAGCTGACAATCGTGAAGATCTATTTTTAACCAAAGAAAGAATGATGGAAAAAACTGGCGGTCCAATTCTCGGCCAAAGGAATTAAGTTTATTTTTTCTTTTTAATTCAATTGCCCGGTTTTTGTTTTTTAATTTAAACTACCGGGTATTATTTTTAAAACCAACGTTATTATAACCTTCGTGAATTCACTTTCTTTGATTCAAAAATCGAAAAACATTTTTTTCTATATAAAGTTTGCAAACAGATTGATGGTAATCAAAAGTTTGAGAATTCTTTTTAGTATTTTTGTTTGGATTCTCGTATTTGGGTTTCATTCTACACTTTTTGCTGAAACTACCATTATTGAAAACGAAGAAGATGAAAGGAGAGTTTTGGAGAATCATGCTTTTGAAAAGTTACGATTTGGCCTCGCTAATCATATTCACTATTATAAAGTTAAAAAAACTAAAAACACAGTTGTAGAACAACGATCTGGACGAAAACGATTGTATGATCATAATTTGATTTTACGTTCGATCTTTCGAAATCGTATTTTACACCATGAGTATGGGTCCATTGGGCGTTTGTTAGATGGCGCTAGTTTTATCGATTTTGGAAGTGCCATTCTTTATGAAGAAGGTGCGGTCACGGTTCGGGACTTATACGAAGATCAGTTCCTTTCACGTTACATAAAAAAAATTGTGGCAACTGATATTAATGATCCGGAATACGATCACACACGGTATATAGAAATTCATCTCACAGAAAGAGAACCGTTTCCTTTTGCTTTTAACGAGATTCCTTATCGATTGGATGACCCTTCCTACATTCGAATTTTAACAAAATTATATACGCCAAATGAATTTTCACCAGTAATCTTTCGCAGTACCAATTCCGGTCCTGATTTGTTTTATACTGTAGAAGAGATGAGGGAACATTTTCGATCGGTTTTGGATGCCAACCCTCATCGCACCATTTTATATTTTTTCAATCGTTACATATTTTTTCGAACTCCCTGTGAATCCAAGTTCCAACTCATTGGAACCATCGATGAAAAGGTCGGCGTGAACCATAGTTTCAGCGCTTGGCGTTATGTGGATTGGAACAAAAGGGAATTTTCGGAGGCGATTGAACCCAATTTTCGCTACGTTCGGATTGCCGAAGAACGAAATGAAAGCAAAGCAGACCGACTCGACGCTATGTTTTCGGGTTACGGCTGCCAAATTCGAGCAAAATTACTCTACTACCGTCACAAATTCATGAAAACTATGACGAAATGATGATTTTTTTACTTTTCTTGTGAGGCGAACTCTGTACGTTTTTCCTAGAAACACCCAGAGAGAGGTAAACCCATGGGGAATTCCTATATTATTGATGCTGTCCGAACTCCGAGAGGAAAGGGCAAAAAACGCGGGACACTTGCATCCGTCCACCCACAAGAATTAGCTGCTGCCACATTAAAAGCCATCCAATCACGTACCGGAATCGATCCAAAAACGGTTGAAGAAGTTGTAATGGGTTGTGTATCCCAGGTTGCTGACCAAGCTGCATGTATCGCTCGTTATGCGGTTATGGCGGCTCATTGGCCAAAAGATGTTCCAGGTTATACTGTGAACCGGTTTTGTGGATCTGGATTACAGGCACTCAACAACGTAGCAAACCATGTTGCTTCCGGAGCAATGGAACTTGGAGTTGGTGGTGGAGTTGAATCCATGAGCCGTGTGAAAATGGGTGATGATATGATAGGTCGTGATTTTAACGTTGGTAACGATAAAATTGCTGCACATTACAATCTAGTTCCACAAGGGATCTCTGCTGACTTAATCGCAACTAAGTATGATATTTCTCGTGAAGAAGCAGATCGTTTTGCAGAATCTTCACAACAAAAAGCACATGCTGCCATTCAAAACGGATACTTTAAAAAATCTGTGATCCCAATTACTTTGGATGATGGAACCGTTGTGACGGAAGAAGAAAACCCACGATTGGAATCTGATTACGCATTCCTTTCAAGTCTTGGACCTGTATTCAAAACCATCGGTGAAAAAGAATTGGATGCGATTGCGTTACGTTCTTACCCAGAAGTAACAAAAATTAATCACATCCATACTCTTGGAAACTCTTCTGGTATTGTTGATGGTGCTGCTGCGATTTTAGTTACCAATGATGATGGATTGAAAAAATACGGTTTGAAACCACGTGCAAGAATTCTTGCAACAGTGGCAACTGGTGAAGATCCAACCATCATGTTAACTGGTCCTGTTTCTGCTTCTCAAAAAGCTTTGAAACAAGCCGGTCTTAGCGTTAAAGACATTGACCTTTGGGAAATCAACGAAGCTTTCGCCTCTGTTGTGTTATATGTAAAGAAAACACTCGGAATTGATGAATCCAAAATCAATGTCAATGGCGGGGCGATTGCTCTTGGACATCCACTCGGAGCAACTGGTGCGATTCTTACTGGAACTGTTCTTGACGAATTGGAAAGAAGAGACCTTCGTTACGGACTGATTACTCTTTGTATCGGTGGCGGTATGGGTATCGCAACCATCATCGAAAGATTGAAGTAGGATAAGACTTTAAGTATTTACATAACACGTTTAAATCCTGTTGAGGCTGTAATAGTGACAACGGGATTTAAACGTGTTTCGTTTATAACTCACCATTAGCCTCTTCTGGCCTAAGAAATTAATAACCAATAGCCTGCAGGGATTTATATGCAATGCGTATAACAAGCTTGTCGTTAGGGGTAAGTTGGGATAACCTGTGAACTGTGGGGAGATTTATGCGCATTGCGTATAAAATGCTTCCGACTAAGAATTTTTTGTAAATTCCATTCGATAAGTAGATAGATTAACTGAAATTCGGTTTCGATATGGATTTAATCGCATTACGGTTATCCAGGGCAGCTCTAAGACTGTCAGTAGTAATTTAGAATGAATCGATAAATAGAAATTTTAACTCAAATAAGGATTTAAACGTATTGCGTTTATTTCAAGAAAAACTGAGTAATGTACTATGAACGTAGTTGAAACCTTTCCGGGAATCCATTGCAAACAATGTGATTTTAAAGTGGCGGAACAAACTTCCGGTTGCCCCTCATGCGGAAGCGAATCTATAGAGCCTGTAAATCTGAATCCTAATGGGATCATCCATTCGTTTACGGTTGTGTATGTTGGATTTGGTCATATGGCAACTCGTGCCCCTTATGTTTTGGCGATTGTACAAACAGAAGAAAATGTAAAACTAACGACTGTGGTTGAGGGTGTTTCTGATTTTAGCGTTGTAAAAATTGGAGACAAAGTTCGATTCAAAGCTATGGACGAAAAGATTGGCCCTATATTTCAATATTAGAGTTTTCTAATTCTTTTTTTCTTTAGTTTAAAACTTCTATAATAAATTATTAAAAATTTAAAACTAGTTTGCTTTGAAAACTATGGATAGAGTGAACATGAAATCGACTTCTCCAAAACAAAAAAATAAATCCAAACAAAAATATCCAATTCCCTCTGAAGAAGTATCATCTTATTATTTTAATTTAACACCTGTAATGTTTGATAAGTTTATGGAAATCCGAACTTGGATTTATGAATTGTATGAATCAGATGAACGTATTGGTGAAATTGAAGAATGTGTAAAATGGGCGGAGCCAAGTTTTTTAACACCTAAAACAAAATCGGGTTCTACCATTCGAATCGGAAAGGTAGACGATTCGGAATTTGCCCTTTATTTCAATTGTAAAACTACCATTGCCAAAGAAATTGCAATTGAATTTCCTGAATTGAATTGTGATGGAAGAAGAGCGTTATATTTTAAAACGAATCAAAAACTTTCTAAAACCAAACTCATTGTTTGTTTAAAGAAGGCATTGTTGTATCACAGAAGAAAAGTGAAAAAATGATTCAGGAAATAATAGCAATTATATTTTCGTAAATTATTTTAAAATTTCTATAAATTTATCAAAAACATCTTTTTTTGACACTGGTTTAGATAGAAAACCACTAAAGCCTGCTTCTAATATTTCACGTTGTTCTTCCAAAGTAACATTCGCAGTAAATGCAACTATTGGACAAAAATGAAATCGATCTGAATCTATCTTTCGGAAAATTTTTAGCATATCAAATCCATTTAAATTAGGCATTTGGATATCCATTAATACTATATCAAATAGATTTTCTTCATAAATGCTAACAGCCTCTATACCACCTGTAGATAAATAAATAACAGAAACTTTTTTTTCTAAGAATTTCTTAACAATAAGTAAATTTTCTTGAACATCATCGATTACGAAAACTTTCAAATTTTCAAATTGTTTATTAGTTTGTTGGAATTGGGAATTTTCAAAATTCTTGGGCGTTGCAATATCTAAAGGAATTTTGAATTTAAATTCTGACCCTTCACCTAAACTACTTTTAACAGAGATTGTTCCTTTCATCAGTTCAACTAATTTCTTTGAAATCGCCAATCCTAAACCAGTTCCTCTTTGAAAGATTTGATTTGAATCATGAGCTTGGTAAAACCTTATAAATAATTTACTGATCTTTTCTTCTGTCATACCAATGCCTGTATCCCTAACTTTAAAAACAAAAAAACCATTGTCTTCAATGCTAAGTGACAGAACCACTTTACCTACATTGGTAAACTTAAACGCATTGCTAAGTAAATTAAACAAAATCTGTGAAATTCTGTTTGAATCACCTTTAACAAATAAAGGTACATTTTGGTCTATAAGTATTTCGAAAGTAACCAAAGTTCCCTTAGTTTTGAATTGAAAAATCTTATTTAGATCGCTAAATAATTCATCAATTTTAAAATCATGACTATCAATGGTTAAAAACCCTTGCTCTAGTTTCGATAAATCTAAAACGTCATTCAGAACATTTAACAAAGTTTTGTTGGCTATGTTGAAAAGGGATACATATTCTTTTTGCTCTGGCTTCAAATCAGACTCATCTAATAGTTGAGCCATACCTGAAATGATATTCATTGGTGTTCTAATTTCATGGCTCATGTTTGCCAAAAATTCATTTCTGGCTTTAACTGACTTTTCCATTCTTTCAATTGCTAAGTTTAATTCTAAGGTTCTTTCCTTTACTTTGTTCTCTAAATTTTCATTGAATAGGGTTAATTCATTTGTTAGTTTTTCATTTGTCCTATAGGCTTCTGAATGTCGGACTGCTAGAATAATACCTTGGGTGAAAATCATAAAAATTAATCCATATGAAGCAGTGAATGGAAATTGAATTTTTTCCTGAATAATCATCATATCAATAATGATTGTGATCAAGGCAACAAACATGCTGCATAACGAAATCCATGAGTATTTGACTCTTTTATAAATCGCAAGGATGTTTAATAAAACGGTAAATACTGCGATTAATAATACTATGTATTGAAATTGTAAAACGGTTAAAGAAATTGAATAGGTATCTAAAAATATAGCATAAAAAAAATATAGAAAAGAAATGCTATAACTGATGATTAAATATTTATTTTTATAAGGATATTCAATAGGAAGCGAAAAAAAATGAAGTGCAATGCTTGGAGAGAAATACATTGCACTATATTCAATTAGGAGAAATAGCTTATAATTTCCATTTGGATAAAACTCTCTCAGTATTTGCTCGTTTTGAACAAAAGCTCTAATCAGCAGAAAAAAACAGAGAAGGGCAAAAATTAAATTCGATTTATCGGATTTCCTTATCAGAAAATAAAAAATATAATAAAGACCAATTATAAATAAAACGCTTATTGAAAATAAGTCGGAATTTCTTCTTTGATTAGAAATTGTATTTATTGCATTAGGCAGTCCTAAATATAATGGTCTTCCAATTCCACCTACTCGATGTTCAAAGTTTGATTCGTGGATTAGAATGTTTAGAATGTCAGAATTTGCATATATATATCCAAGAGAAGGGGAATGAACATTTTTTGAAGTTTCTTTCGTTGTTCCAAACTTTCCTACTGATTGGGAAAGAGCAGCGTTTACAAATATTTCATACGCACCTGCATGGTAATCGGCTCTTAATAATAGGATTTTATTTTTCCAGTTTTCTGGTATCTTGACTTGAAGGAAATAGGTAGCGTAGCCGAAACTTCCAATTTTTTTATCATTAATTAGTTTTTGGTTCCATGAACTTGGAACAATAATTGTTTCTGATTCTAGATTATTAGTTAGAGGAAGTTTCTCATTTTTAGATTCATTCCAAAAAAACTTCCATTCGCCATTAAGAATTACGAAGTCCTTTTGGATGTCTTGATGAATCAAATTTGATAAATCTAAAAAACCATTTTTTGCTTCTGGCAAATTTGAATGGAAAATGAACAGATTGCACTGACAAAGAAAAAATTGTGTTATAAAAAAAAGAAATATCAGTTTTGTCTTTCGATTTTTTGAAACCACAATTTACATTAAATTTTTTATTAATCAATGTTTGTCTATAAGAAATACTTATCTAATTTCGTTGTTTTAATCGACTTTGTGTGTAGATTCGACATAATTTAGAAGTTACTTGTCTTTCTTTCGCCTTCTGGTTCTTTTTGACCTCGCCAACCGCCGCCAAGTGCTTTATACAAACCGACGTTAGATTCTAATAAGCTGTATTTTAATTCATACACTTCGATCTGAGCTTCTAAGAAGTCACGTTGGGTAAATAAAACATCAATGTAATCGATACGGCCGGCTTTGAAAAGTATGTTAGAAATTTCTACAGATTCTTTTAAGTTTAATACTTGTTTAGTTTTTGCTTCAAACTTTTGTTTTAAATTGTTTATTTTTACAATTTGGTTGGTGACTTCTGTAAAAGCTTTTAGTAGAGAAACTTCATAATTGTATAAAGCTTGGATTTGAAGATTGTTTGCCGTTGAGTAGTTTGCTTCAATGGCTTTTCTGTTAATAAGTGGGGCTATGATTCCTCCACCTAAACCATAAGCTAACGATACAGGTGTTCCTTTAAAATGTTTAGAATTAAAAGCTTCATATCCAATGTTTCCATCAATCATAAGTGATGGATAAAATTTGGCTCTGGCAACTTCAACATCTAGTTTTCTCGATTCCAAAATCAACGTTGCTTGTTTGATGTCTGGTCGATTTTCCAAAAGATCAATGGGGACAGATTTTTGAATTTCAGGAAGTGTGATGTCTAAAAAATCTCCAGACTTTCTTGTGATTTTTTCTGGGAACCTTCCTAGTAAAAAGTTCAAACGGTTTTCTGTGATGGCGATTCGTTGGACGATATCATACTTTCTTGCTAAGTTTTTAGATACTTCTGCTTCAAAACGTTTTACGGCGAGTGAGGTTGTCCTCCCCGCTTCTCTTTGTAGAACAACAATTTCTTTGACCTTGGTTAGTACTTCAATGTAGTTCTCCACCAAAGTGAGTTGGTTGTCGAGGGCGATCAGTTCAAAATATGTATCGGTAATTTCGGCTACCAAATTAGTGACAACATATCGTTTTCCTTCAATTCCAGCCAGATAACGAAGATAAGCTGACTTAGTTGCGTTTCTTAATTTTTTCCAAATATCGATTTCCCAACTCATCACTAGCCCACCATGGGCAAAAAGAGTAGGGGAATTTGCATTTGGTGTACTAAACCGTTCTTTTTGTTCACTTCCACCATCAGCTTGAAGGGATAATTTCGGAAGATATTCCCCTTGTCTTGCAAACACTTCATTGTTAGAAATATTAATTTCTTGTTCTAAAATTGCAAGTTCCTGGTTGTTTTCAATAGCAACGTCAATGAGTTCGACTAACTGTGATTCTTTGAAAAATTCCTTCCAAATTTGATTTGCTAACTTCACCGATTTTTCGGAACTTTCCCAATTTAAAAACTCATCAGGAAGTTTTAAATCTTCTTTGTCTCTTTCTAAAAGAGCGGGAATACAAGAGAATGTGAATAAAAATATTGAGGAAATGATAATTCGTTTCATTTTACTTCTTTCCCCTTTTTAATTTTTTTCTTTCTATTTCTGAAGTTATGTAACTTTCAGGAGATTCTGTGAGTGGCATAAGATCTTCTTTGTAGATTAAAGTTTTACCCTTTGCTATGTTTGCAAAGATAATATATAATCCTGGAACGATGACAACACCAAAGATAGTTCCGAATACCATACCACCTAACGCGCAAGCGCCGATTGTATGATTGGCGATGGCTCCAGGGCCCGTTGCAAAAACCAGTGGTAATAAACCGGCAACAAAGGCAAACGAGGTCATAAGGATGGGACGAAATCTTGCTTTTGCCCCTTCGAGTGCTGCTTCAAATACTGTTAAACCTGCTTCTTGTCTTTGCCTTGCAAATTCTACAATTAGCACAGCGTTTTTTCCAAGAAGACCGATTAACATGATCATCCCAATTTGTGCATAGATATCGTTGGCAAGACCTAACAATTTCAAAAGAAAGAAGGTTCCGAAAATTCCTGGTGGGAGTGATAGGATCACCGAAAAAGGAATGATGAAACTTTCATATTGGGCAGAAAGAACAAGGTAAACGAATACAATTACTGCGAGGAAGATAAAGATGGCTTCATTCCCTCTGGCAGCTTCATCATAGGAAAGTCCTTCCCAACCCACTTCAAATCCTGCAGGTAAATTTTGAGAAGCTTTGCGAATTGCTTGGATGGCATCACCTGTTGTATAACCTTTGTTTGGTAAAACGTTTATTACCGATGAAGTATAAGCATTGTATCTTGTGATTTCGTTAGCACCTTGTTTTTGTTCGAGAGACAAAAACGCTGAATATGGAACCATTTCACCTTTGTCGTTTGGTGTGAATAATTTCAAAATATCAGATGGTAACCTGCGAAATTCAGGAAGTGATTGGACATAAACTTTAAAGAATTGGTTAAAACGGATGAACCCTTGTTCATACGTACTACCAACGAGGATGTCCAAATTGTCCATAGCTTCGCCTATGTTGACACCTTTTTGCATCGCCAGTTTTCGATCCAATTTCACTTCGAGTTGTGGAAACTTTGCTGAATAAAAAGAAAATAGCCCTGTTAACTCTTCTCTCTTTCTAAGTTCAGTCATAAATTCTTCATGGACTTTATCAAAGGCCGTATAATCACCGCTATTTGTTTTGTCCAACAATCGAAACATAACACCACCGGCCGCACCAAATCCGGGAACGGCAGGAGGTTCAAAAAATTCAATGATGGCGCCGAAGTTTTTTGTATTTCGTTCGAGTTCTTCCATCACATCGTGAACGGAATTTTTCCTATCCGACCAATCTTTTAAACTGATGAGACAAGTTCCTGCGTTGGAACCTTCCCCTTCTGTTAAAATTTCATAACCGGCAAGGGAAGCAACTGAGTCCACACCTTCAATTTTTAATGCAATCTCTTGGAGTTTGCGTGCGACATCGTTTGTTTTTTCAATCGTTGATCCGGGAGGAGTTTGTATGACGGCGTAAATCATACCTTGATCTTCTCCTGGAACAAATCCAGCGGGAACAATTTGTGTTAGTACCAGAAATCCAACTGTAAAACTAAGAAGGATGGAAACAATAAACACTTTCGATCCAGAAAAACGATGCATTAAGTTTACATATTTTTCTGTTACTTGATCAAAATAGAAATTGAATTTGGTTAAGAAGATATCGATGGGATTGTGAGTTTTTTTATCGTGTGAATGTGGTTTTAGAATCATAGCTGTTAACACGGGAGTGAGTGTTAAGGCTACAAATCCTGATAACACGATGGACGTTGCCATTGTGATCGCAAACTGCCGGTAGAAAACTCCTACAGGTCCAGGCAAAAAAGTCACAGGAACAAAAACCGCTGTCATAAGGAGTGTGATGGCAATGACGGCACCGCTGATTTCTCCTAAAACACTTTTTACAGATGCATATACACTTAAATGTTCTTCTGACATTTTTGCATGCACTGCTTCCACAACAACAATCGCATCATCCACAACAATTCCAATGGCGAGAACCATCGCAAATAGTGTAATCAAGTTGATGGTAAGGCCGAGAGCCAACATAAAAGAAAATGCACCAATTAAGGATACGGGAACTGCTATGATGGGAATGAGTGTGGAGCGCCAATCTCCAAGAAAGATAAACACGACGATGGCAACGAGGACAAAGGCTTCTACCAGTGTATGAATTACTTTTTCGATAGCAGCATCGATAAAGTTTGAAACATCATAACTGAGTTTGTAATCCATCTGCGGAGGAAATGTTTTTTTCAGTTCTTCTAACTTTGATTTGATATCCTCGATGACTTCTTTTGCATTACTTCCTTCCGTTTGTTTGAACATGATGGCTGCGGCCGGATGCCCATCCACATCGGAGTAAATATTATAAAACTCACTATCAAGTTCGACTTTTGAAATATCTTTTAAGTATAAAACTTCTCCGCCGGTTTTGGCCCGGATGATGATATTTTCATACTGTTGTGGTTCGTTGTACCAACCTTCATAGGTAAGTGTATATTCTAATGATTGAGCTTCTTTCCCAGAACTTTGTCCAAGCCGGCCAGGTCTTGCAATGATACTTTGGTTTTCAATGGCCTTCATCACTTCGGAAGTCGTTACATTGTAGGCTCTCATTCGATCTGGATTCAACCAAACACGCATGGCGTACTGTCTTGTTCCTAAGATCTTTGCTTGTCCGATTCCATGGATTCGTTTTAATTCGGGAAGTAGGAAGACTGTTGCATAATTATAAAGAAACTTCTCACTCGCATTAGGATCTTTGCTGAATAAGTTTACATACAACAACATACTTGGTTGTACAGGCTGTACAAAAATTCCTTCCAAACGCACAAGTGCTGGAACTCGATACATCATCTGATCCACCCTAGTTTTTACCTGTACTAAGGCATCATTTGGATTGGTTCCTGGTTCAAATAATACTTGAATGATCGCATCACCAGAACTTGTGGATGATGAAATCATATATCGCATTCCAGCAACTCCATTGATTGCTTGTTCGAGAGTTGTGATAGTTGATTGCACTAATACTTGTGCACTTGCACCGGGAAAGGATAAAGTAATGGTCACCCTTGGAGGTGCAATTTCGGGAAATTGTGATACTGGAATATTTTTGATCGAAATCAAACCAACAAAAACAATTAACACGGATAAAACGATAGCAAGGACGGGTCTTTGGAGAAATTTAGTAAACATAAATTGATCTCCTAATGAGCTGCTAAGTTGAAACTTTTAAGTATATTTTCACGAGATTCCACTTTGTATTTGATTACATCGTCATCGTGAACTTTACCAAGCCCTTCTAAAAGAATGATATCGTTTTCGGAAATCCCAGACTCTACAACAAATAGGTGAGGAATTTCATTTGCGATTTTGATCTCAGTGGCTTTGATTTTACCTTTCAGATTGACTATATAAACATAATGTTTATCTAAAACTTCGAAAGTTGCTTTCTGAGGAATGATCAATGCATCTTTCAGTTTTTCATGAACGACAACGTTGCCTGTTTCTCCATGGCGTAAAAGTCGTTCTGGATTGGAAAATGTGGCTCGAAACGGAATGGTTCCGGTTTCGCTATCGAATTCACCTTCGATTGTATCAGCGATTCCTTCATACTTAAAAAATTGATTATTTGCCATTAAGAATTTTACTTTTAATGGTTTGTCGCTAGATTTCCTATCACTTGTAAAATTCAAGTAATCTTTTTCGGATACATTAAAGTAAACCCAGAGTTTGGAGATATCAGAGATGGTTGTTAATAGTGTTCCTTCTTCTACCAAACTTCCCAAACGAACTTGGAATCGATCGGTAATTCCAGTAAACGGTGCCGTTACTGTTGCTAAGTTGAGATGGATTTGTGCCAAGTCCATTGCTGCTTTATTTTTTTTCAACCTAGCTTTGATTAATGACAACTCAGTTTGAGATACCACATTCTCTTTAAAAAGTTTTTCCGTGTTTTCAAATTCGATTGAAGTGGATTCATATTCGGCTTTTGCTTTTTCGTATTGAGCATTCACAAGCATAGGCATTACTTGAAAAAGTTTTTGGCCTTTTTTTACAACTTTTCCTTCATCCATATAGATATTGGTTAAGTATCCTTTTTCAAATGCTCTTATTTCTATGCGTTGAATGGCTTTTACTTGTGCCACATAACTTTTTTCAATCGTTACATCTTGTTTCCAAGGGTAAGCCGCCATAAGTGAATTTTTTTCTTCATGGTTGTCTGAATGACAGTTTACTAGAATAAAATTTAATAAGAATATACTAATGAAAAATATAGAAATTCTGTGGAAGTGTGAGCTTTTACGCTCTAAAAGAAATTTCATGGTGTCCTCACTTTGCGAAACGTTATGTTGCGACAAAAGAATTCGATCTAAGATCATCAGACTGCAAAGATATGCAGCCATCGAAGGAAAAGATGTTAGATGGAATAATAGGTAGGAGGTGCTCGGTTTTTCGGTTTTTCTAGGCTATCTGTGGAAACGGGACTTACAGAAAGCTTAGTAAGAGATTCAGAAAAATATTCAATTGGTAGTGGGATGTAAAAAGATAAGGAAGAATAAATTTGACTTTGATGAAAAGAATCTAACCTGGCTTCTTCTTCATTTGGTTCGGAAATACTGCCATGAAAATTGTTAAAGTCGAATAAACTGAATGGATTATATGATTTTGTTTCGAGATGAGAGGTAAAACTAGTTGGATATCCTTCAGTGTTAGTACTGACGAATATTAGTGAGAATAGTACGATAGCGAGTCTACTCACAATAGTCTTTTTCATTACCATAACCATCTACTGCCAGCGAATTCTCGAAAGAAGAATTGTCAACAGTTTAAAACAATTCTAAATCTTATACAAATATTAGAAGTAAATTGGTTCGTTTTGTTACCGAAATTTTTTTTATTTTGCAAAAATAACAGCTTCATTTGGGAAAAGAAGCAAACCTCCAAGGTCCAACTCTTTTTCTAACTCAAAAGAGGATGATCGATTTGCAGAACTAAAAAGAATTTCACCTAGAATCCATTTTCGAGGATAAAAAACTTTCTCTGGTTTTGAAGAAAAGTTTAAAAATATATATGTCTCTTCTTTTCCTTCTCTTCTCCTATAGTATAGCACTTGTTTGTCTGGACTCAAAAGAATTTTTAATTTGCCCTTTCTTAAAGACTTTCTATCTTTTCTTAGTTGGATCAGTTTTTTATAAGTGTAAAATAGAGAATTGGGATCGTCTTTCTGAGATTCCACGTTAAGTGTTTGTGCATCCTCATACAATGGCAACCATGGTTTCCCTGTCGTAAAACCAGTTGTGTTGGTTCCGTCCCAAGGCATTGGTATTCGTTCTGGATCGCGACCAGGATGGAAAGGCCAATATCGTTTTCCAACGGGGTCTTGGATTTTATTGTAAGGAACCTTTTGACGTTTCATTCCTATTTCTTCACCATAATAAAGAAAAGGTGTTCCACGAAGCGTTAACATCATGCAGGCGGCCAACTTTGCTCTTGCGATCGTGTCGCTTCCTTTTTCATATCTTGTGATATGTCGTGGAAAATCATGGTTGGAGAGGGTGTAGTTTGGCCAATTGTCTTCTCCAAGAGCGGATTCAAAATCTTTTACAATTTGAAAGAATCGTTCCGCTTTCCAAGGAGAGAAGAGGAACATAAAATTAA
Organism: Leptospira meyeri; assembly: GCF_004368965.1. NCBI lineage: Bacteria > Pseudomonadati > Spirochaetota > Leptospiria > Leptospirales > Leptospiraceae > Leptospira > Leptospira meyeri. The sequence goes on from NZ_SORO01000001.1 coordinate 2,435,324, forward strand.
AAGCAAGGTGTAATTCATCGTTACGTCCACAGTATGTTGCGGGTAAGAGAACATTTCCGGGAAAATCTTGCATAATCTCGCCAACAAACATGCGTCTTTCGGAATAAGAATCCAAAAGTTTACGCATCCGGCGAAGGATTCCATGCATTTCGGGACGATCACGATCATAAGCATGGACTTGTTTGTCGTATGGTCTTGGCCCTTTCATAAAATAAGAGGCATTGTTTCGGAGGAATTCATCTTTTACATATAAGTTGACTACATCCAACCGAAATCCATCGACTCCCATATCCAACCAATACTTCATCATTTTAAATATGGCATCTTCTACATCGGGATTACGCCAATTTAAATCAGGTTGTTCTTTGAGAAATGAATGGAAATAGTATTCGCCAGTTCGTTTGTCATATTCCCAACCTGATCCACCAAATGCACCTAACCAATTATTTGGTGGACCGTTGTGTTTTGGTTCTTTCCAAATGTACCAATCCCTTTTCGGACTATTGACAGAAGATCTAGATTCAATAAACCAAGGATGTAAATGAGAAGTATGATTGACAACAAGATCCATGATGATTCGAATTCCACGTTTGTGTGCTTCCTTTAATAAACGTTTGAAGGTTTGGATGTCTCCATAAACCGGATCAATTTCTTCATAATCAGAAATATCATAACCAAAATCAAACATAGGAGATGGGTATACCGGAGATAACCAAATGGCATCAATTCCAAGAGAATCCTTGGATCCTGCAAGATAATCCAAACGTTGTATGATTCCTTCTAAGTCTCCAATTCCATCTCCATTGGAATCTTGGAAACTACGTGGATAAATTTGATAGATGACTGCTTCTTTCCACCATGCCATATTAAAAATTAATCTCCATGATACCTTGGTTTTCTTTTACTCTTGCAACCGAGAGGATTCTTTCTTTGATTGCTAAGAGTAACCCTGTATCCTCAATTTTTCTACCATTTTTAGTTTGAATATGAAAAGAGTCGTAAGCAAAATCTGCACTGGTAGAGATCCTGACAAAAATGACTTCTAATTCAAAATCAAGTAATGTTTTTAGAATTCGATACACAAGTCCAATAGAATCGGGAACTCTGACTTCTAAAACAGAATAAGACTCAGAAATATCATTAGCGAATTTCACTAATTCTTCTACCATTCCATCCGGAATTTGTGGTAATGTTTTCCAAATATTTGTTGTGGAAGCTAGGTCTTCGATATTGGTTTTTCCTTCAATACATTCTGTTAAGGTCGATTCAATATCGGTAATTTGTTGTTCTGCAATTTCTCCACTACCATATTCATCCGTGATTTGTGCTTGTAAAATGAGTTGGTTTTCTTCTGTTCGGAAGAGCCGTAACCCCACCAAACTAAGTCCTAACGATGATATGGTTCCTGAAAGATACAGTAACATTTGTTTGTCTGGTTTTGCAAAGATGGATAAGGTGACAAAAGCAGGTTCTCTTTCGGTAATCATTCGAAAAGGTAATCCAGAACTTTGCCACTCATAAAGTAAACTGAAGTGCTGGAAAACACGTCTAGGTGTATTGTAGTTTAAGTAAGAAGAAGGTTTGATTTTCATTCCAAACTCTACAATGTGTTCGGATTGTTCTGCGGTGAGACCTTCTTTTTCAATTAAGTACGTTTCTAAAGTAGATTCGATTCGGTCTTGAGTATCAGTAAGATTTCCTTTTTTTTGTAAGTAGGTGAGAGTGGAACTAAAGAGAAAATGTAAGATTTCTTTTTTCCAATTAGTTAAGATCCCTTGGCCGACTGATTTTGTATCAATGATGGTAAGAACATATAAAAGTCTAAGAGTGTTTTCGTTAGAAAATTGTTTTGCAAAAGACGAAATGAGTTTGGGATCATATATGTCTCGTTTGGATGATAACTCTGACATCACAATATGTTCGGCGACAAGAAATCGTAAAAGTTCTGTGTCTTCTTCTGACAATCGGAAACGTTCGGCAATGATGAGGGCAAGCTCTGCACCGTATTGGCTATGGTCACCTTCTTTTACTTTTCCCGCATCATGAATGAGAATTGCGAGTGCTAAAATTTCAATTTTTTCGCAAACATTGAATACATCTTGGACTTGTCTATCTTCCCATAAATCAGCAATCAAAACATCCAATTCTCTTAAAATCAAAAGTGTGTGTTCATCAACTGTGTATTGGTGGTGGTAACTAAAAAGAGGAAAGTTTGTACAAGCTCCAAATTCAGGAATGAGTTTTCCGAGTATGTTACATTCATGCATCAGTGTGAGTGTATGACCGATTCGATTTTTTTTGCGTAACATTTCAAGAAAGGTATCTAAAACAGATTTTTGATTTTTAAAATCATCATCTAAAAAGTGAGATGCGAATCTAATTTGGTTTAAATCGATACGAGAAGGTTCTTCTTGGTTACTTTGCGATTCAGCAAAAAATTGAATGATGTCATCGTACAAACTGTCGGGATTTGAAAGTTCTTTTTGAATTCGTTTTTTGTTGAAATTTGTTTTTTCATCCAAATAAGTTCCGATGTAAAAATACACGTCTTTTTGAGCTTTATAAAATTGGCTCATAAAAGCCTCGAGAGTTTTGATTTCGTTTTTGGGACCAAATCCTAAAAACTCAGCAACTTCGGGTTGGAGTCCTAAATCCAATCGATCATTTTTTCTTCCACTGATGATATGAAGTGCGGATCTTGTTAAGAGTAAAAAATCATAAGCTGATAGAAGTGTTAAACTATCCCCAATCAGATAAAAATCAAAAATTCCACCATCAGCAGAATCAGCCAGAGGATTGGTTTTTTCAATCCAATACATATGTTGGATATCACGAAGGCCCAAGGGATCTGTTTTGATATTTGGTTCGGAAAGTAAAATGGGATTATAAGAATTAATGATTCGTTCTCGAAGGTAAGAAAGTTTCCATTCATTAAAAACTTTGATGGTTTTCTCTGGAATTTTTGCTAAAAATTCTGATTTGTATTTTTGAAATAGAATTTCTGAACCTACAAGAAAACGTGAATCAAGAACTGCATGAAAGGTTTCGATTTGGTCTAAATATTGAAATGATTCTTTGATCGTGCGACAAGAATGTCCGACTTCCTTTTCATTGTTGTATAAGAATGTGTTAATTTTTGAAATGATCTCACCGAGGATTTTTTCTGATAATTTTCCATCATGCAGATATAGGATGTCTATGTCAGAGTAGGGAGCAAGTTCCCTGCGACCATATCCACCCACCGCAATTAAACAAAGATGGTCTTTTATTGGGATTCCAGCCGACACCTCGTTGAAAAGAGTTCGAATCGACTCGTCGACAAGATTACTCAACTGGCGCGTGAACAATCGACCGGAAGCAACTGTTTTGGCTTTTGGAAATGTCCGTTGCAGTTTTGCCTTGAGTTCTGATTTCATCATGTTAAGATGGGTTTCCTACCTTATTGGACAACTTTAACATGAATCCGAAGATTAAAATCACAATTCAGTTTATTTTCAGCCATCTTTCAGCTTATCTACTGGTATCCGTCCCATATTTCCAGTTTGTTATGAAAGAATATTATGAGGGTGAAAACGCCGTATTCCCATTGTTCCTCATTACGGCAAATGATGGTGCGGCTTGGTCAAGAGCGATGTTCTGGTTGTTTCCGGCACTCATTTCACAAGCCATTCTTATGGTTAGTTTTGTGATTGTCATTTGGGATTGGTTTCGAATTCAAAGTTTCGGCAAACAGATGTTTGTATTGATTTGGATGAGAACAATCCTTGGAGGTCTAGCTACAATCTCTCCTGCTGTCGGTAGTTTGGAAGGAATGGTATTTTTGATTCCAGAAGTATCGATATCCATCCATCTCTATGTAGTCTTTGAAATCTTTTTGCAATCAATTGTGCACGCTGGGATTTTTCTTACATTAGTGAACCGCAGGAAACCAACCACATAGAATGGCTAAAGTCTCATCAACATAAAAAATAAAATGATATTTTGAAACTTTAAATTATAAAAATCATAAATGAAACTGAGATCTTATTCTATGCACATTCACCAACTTCCATTTTTAAATACTTTTGGTACGAAATTACTTTGTTTCCACAATAAACGAATTTTGATTCTCCTTATTGGAATGATTTACTTTTCCGCCAGTACTTTGTTTGCTGATGGATGGGAGTCTTCCCTGTGGAAAGATAAAACATACCGCAACCAAAGGGTATCCAGTGCAGATCCTACAAACGGTAATGATGATTTTATCAAAATTCCAAAGAAAAAAACTGTTACTATAGCAGAGATCAAAACAAGAGGAGTGATCAAACACATTTGGATGACCCTTGCCAGTAAAGATCCAATGGCCAGAAAAAATGTCGTGATTCGAATGTATTGGGACAATCATCCTCATCCATCTGTAGAAGTTCCGTTAGGTGAATTCTTTGGACAAGGTTGGGGAGAAGAATACATTATGAATTCTGCCCCACTTGTGGCTGCTCCCAAAAAAGGAAAGTCTATGAATTCTTACTTTCCGATGCCCTTCGAATCAGGTGCGAAGATCGAAATTGAAAATGAATCGGACGAAGACATCAGTAATTTTTACTTTTACATTGATTATGAAGAATGGAAAGAACCGTTAAATTCTAATTTACGTTTCCATGCGCAGTGGAATCGAAATTCTACAAAACCTAACACAGCCAATGGGAAAGAAAACGAATGGGGACTTCTTGGTGAAACTGAAAAAACAGTTTTCAAAAAAGAAAATTACTTTAACGTTCTCGAAACAGAAGGTAAAGGCCAGTTTGTAGGCCTCAATTTGTATGTAGATTCTCCCACTCCGCTTTGGTATGGCGAAGGTGATGATTTGATTTTCATTGATGGGAATCAAACAGAAGCCAATCTAAAGGGAACAGGAACGGAAGATGTTTTTAACACAGCTTGGTCACCAAAAGAAATCTTTATGCATCCTTATTTCGGATATCCACGAGTCTCTGATTCTGTTGGTTGGCTTGGTAGAACTCATTTGTATCGCTTTTGGGTGGAATCCCCCATTCGTTTTGAAAAAAATTTCCTATTCTTATTCGAGCATGGACATGCAAATTCCTTGACCTTAGATTTGATCGCTGTTGCCTATTGGTATCAAGGTCTGAATCCAAAACCATTGAAGGTTTTGCCGAAAAAAGAATTCCGTACCAACAAACCGGAAATTAATTTTCGTCATATCCACAAGTGGCGGGATTCATTCCGAAGCGAAAAAGGTTATGGGGAAATTTGGGGCAATGAATGAGATTAATACGGATGTGTTTGTTAGAGAAATTGTTTCTCAATCAATTGATGCAATTGTCGTTTTAGATACGAATAACAAAATACTATTTAGCAATTTAGCATTACAATCGTTAACTGGTTACTCGAAAGAAGAATTAGAACAAAAAACTTTTTCATTCCTCTTTCCTCCGAATGAAAAAGGCGAACAAAACTCAATTGAAACATTTGTTAGTTCCAAAGATTCGCATTATATTGCTGGATTTTTAAAGGAACTAGAGCTTGTCACCAAACCCAAAGGGACCATCCCTGTTGAGATCCGAGCTTTCACCATTCATAATGATCATGAAATGTTTTATGCGGCCATCATTCGTGATGTCAGGGAACGTAGGCGTCTCGAAGAACAAAAAAATGTTCTCATCAATAGTTTGAGACGATTGGCTTATATGGATGAATTGACAATGTTGCCAAACCGTCGTTCCTTTTCGGAAAGTTTGCAAAAAACTGTCGCCACGGTCAAACGTCGCAACCGGGAATCCGTGTTAGCAGTTCTCGACATCGATCATTTCAAAGTCATCAACGATACCTATGGGCACGACATTGGGGATTTGGTTTTGAAAAAAATGGCCAATATCTTTGTGGATTGCCTCAGAGAAGAAGACACAGTGGGCAGGATTGGGGGAGAAGAGTTTGGTTGTATCCTCCCCGACACAACCACAGAAGGCGCAACCATCGTCCTTGACCGATTACGTGAATCGGTCGAAAACCATCGTTTTTTCATCTTCGATAACTATTACCTCAATATCACCTTAAGCATTGGGTATACCAAGGTTCACCCCATCCAAAAGCCAGAGGAGATTTTGAAATTGGCGGACATTGCTCTCTACCAAGCGAAGAACCACGGACGTAACCAGATCCAAGTTTACCCCGTGTGACATAATTTTAGCAGATTCTGATAAACTCTGCTAAAATTCCAGACTCCAACCTTCTTCCTGCTTGACGAAAAAAACCCAAATCCGTAAACTTTAAGCATAGATTAGCACTCTAATCATCAGAGTGCTAAAGGAAGTGCCAAAAGGATATGGATCTATCCCCTAGACATCGATCTATTTTGAAAGCCTTGGTTGAGGAATTTGTATCGGACAACAAACCGGTCGGATCCAAAACCCTTTCTGAAAAATACGATATCGGTGTTTCCCCTGCCACCATCCGCTCTTGTTTGGCGGAACTGGAAGAGATGGGTTTCATCGTGGCAAGGCATACTTCCGGTGGACGGGTTCCTACAGAACGCGGTTACCGGTTGTATGTGGACAGCTTGGTGACTTTGTTTGAGTTAACCATGCGCGAGAAACAAAGGATCCAGGAAGAGTATCTTCGGATGCAATTTCGATTGGACCAAGTTCTCATCGCGACATCGAAAGTTTTGGCTTCCCTTTCGCAATCGGCCAGTGTGGTTCTCGGACCTGAAGGGTCACTGGATACACTCAAACATATTGAACTCATCCATGTAAATGGTGGAGAAGTTCTTATGATTCTTGTGATGCGGTCAGGTACAGTGCTCAATCGAAATATTTTTTTCGATTACCATATCTCACAAGAGACCTTGTATCAAATTTCAAGGTATTTGAATGATAACGTCAAAGGTTTTGACGTTCATGAAATTCAAAGTAATCTGATTCCGCAGATGATGATGAAAAAGGAAGGTCCAGAAGGATTTTCTTTATTTGCACCATCCATTGCAAGAGCCATGGGATCAGACAGTTTGTCCGTTGATAACTTGTATATCGATGGGTTAAAAAACTTATATGAAAACTTTAAGGATGAAGAGGAACAATTAGAAAACATCCTGCATCTATTTGATGAAAAACAGTTCCTCAAAGAGTTTTTTAGCGATTATGTTCCGATGGATGGTGTTTATACCATTATCGGAAAAGACGGCAATGAGAAGTTAGGTGGTGTTACCATCATTACCACAAATTACCGTATGGGAGAAAAGAGGATTGGTTCCATGGGAATCATTGGTCCTCAGAGGATGAATTACAACAAAGCATTACCTTTGATAGAATTCACTTCGCAGTTGGTTTCTGAAATGATTACGAAATTGAGTAGATAGTAGGAGGAAAAATGGCAGAAGAAACAAATCAGTCCGTGGGTGAACAAAACGTGTCAGTCGAAGAAGGGCAGACCATTACGGATGAAGCCATTGAACAAGCGGTAGAAGGTACTGAGAAAGAACTCGATAACGCCAAAAAGGAAATCGAAACTTTAAAAGATTCTTGGTTAAGGGAACGTGCGGAGTTTCAAAACTACAAACGTAGAACCGCAAACGACTTGTTAAATGCAAGAAAAGAATCCATCAAAAAGTTTGCGGAAGGACTGACTGGTGCTTTGGACAACTTAGAACGAGTTTCTAATGTTCCGAACCAAACTCCGGAAGTGGTCGCCTTTGTTGAAGGGATCAAGATGGTTCAAAAGGAATTTTATTCCGTATTGGAAAAAGAAGGAATCAAACGTTTAGATCCGAAAGGTATGCCGTTTGATCCAATGTTAATGGAAGCAATTGCTTCTGAGGAAAGTGCAGAGTTTGTGGAAGAGACGGTTGTGGAAACTTACCAAGCTGGTTATTACCATGAAGAAGGTGAAAACAAACAATCCATTCGACCTGCACGCGTGAAAGTGGGAAAACCACAAAGTTAATATTAGAAAGAAGGAGAAGACTATGTCTAAGGAAAAAATCATAGGTATCGATTTAGGAACCACTAACTCTTGTGTGGCGGTTATGGAAGGTGGAGACCCAGTTGTCATTCAAAACTCAGAAGGGGCAAGAACCACTCCTTCGATTGTTGCCTTTACTGCAAAGGGTGAAACCATTGTAGGTCAGTTCGCAAAGAACCAGGCAATTACGAATGCAGTAAATACAATCCGTTCTGCGAAACGTTTTATCGGTCGTCGATTTAACGAGGCTGGTGACGAAGCAAAGATGGTATCTTACAAAGTGATCCGTGCTGGAAATGACGGTGTAAAATTTGAAACCGTTTCTGGTGAATTCACTCCACAAGAAATTGCAGCTCGTGTTCTTCAAAAAATGAAGAAAACTGCGGAAGACTTTCTTGGCCATGAAGTAAAAAAAGCAGTTGTGACTGTTCCTGCTTACTTCAATGACGAACAAAGACAAGCAACAAAAGACGCAGGTCGAATTGCTGGTTTAGAAGTAGAACGTATCATCAACGAACCAACTGCGGCAGCTCTTGCTTACGGTTTTGATAAGAAAAAAACCAGTGCTAAGATCGCCGTATATGACTTAGGTGGTGGAACTTTTGACGTTTCTATCCTTGAGCTTGGTGATGGAGTTTTTGAAGTAAAATCCACAAATGGGGACACTCATCTTGGTGGTGACGACTTTGATAACGTTGTTATGCAGTGGATGATTGATGAATTCAAAAAACAAACTGGAATTGATATTTCTGGAGATAAAAACACAGTACAACGTTTGAAAGAAGCTGCTGAAAAAGCTAAAATCGAGTTGTCTGGAACATCTTCCACTCAGATCAACCTTCCATTTATCACAGCAGATGCTTCTGGTCCAAAACATTTGGATATGACACTCACCAAAGCAAAGTTTGATGAGATTACGAGATCTCTTGTAGAAAGAACTCGAATTCCATGTTTAAATGCATTAAAAGATGCAGGTCTTTCTGCGAGTGAAATCGATGAAGTCATCCTTGTGGGTGGATCGATTCGTATCCCTGCGGTGCAAGCTCTTGTAAAAGAAATTTTTGGAAAAGAACCTAACAAATCTGTAAACCCTGATGAAGTAGTAGCCGTTGGTGCTGCGATCCAAGGGGGAGTTCTTGCTGGTGATGTAACAGATGTATTGTTACTCGATGTAACTCCACTTTCACTTGGGATTGAAACTCTCGGTGGTGTGATGACAAAACTCATCGAAAGAAACACAACCATCCCTACAAGAAAATCGCAAGTGTTCTCTACTGCTGCAGATAGCCAAACAACAGTTTCGGTTCATGTATTACAAGGGGAACGTGAGATGGCTAGTGCCAATAGAACCCTCGGTCGATTTGACTTAGTGGGAATTCCATCAGCACCAAGAGGAGTACCTCAAATCGAAGTAACATTTGATATCGACGCAAACGGTATTGTCCATGTATCTGCGAAAGATTTAGGAACAGGAAAAGAACAAAAGATTCGTATTGAATCTTCTTCGGGACTCTCTGAAGAAGAAATCAAAAAGATGGTAAAAGATGCAGAAGCTCATGCAGAAGAAGATAAAAAACTTCGCGAAGCTGCTGATACTAAAAACGAATTGGAAGCGATTGTTTACCAATTAGAAAAAACCATCGGTGAATCTGCTGACAAACTCGACGAATCAGAAAAACAAAGAGCACAGGACGAAATCAAACGCGGCCGTGAAGCTATGGAATCTGGTGACGTAGAAAGAATGAAGGCTTCTCGTGATTCTATCCAACAAGTTGCAATGCAAATTGGACAAAAGATTTATTCACAAGCAGGTCCTGAAGCAGGAGCTCCGGGAGCAGAGCAAGCAGGTGCTGCTGGTCAAGGTGCAAGTGAATCTTCTGCCGGTGGCGAAAAGGTCGTTGATGCGGATTACACCGTAGTTGATGAAGATAAAAAATAAATAGAGAAAAAGAAGTAAAACTATGAGCGACCGTGGTTACTACGAAGTATTAGGCGTTTCGAAAGGTGCCTCTGATGATGAGATCAAGAGCGCCTATCGTAAGTTAGCCATTAAATATCACCCTGATAAAAATAAGGGTGATAAAGAAGCGGAAGAAAAATTCAAAGAGGCAACCGAAGCCTATGAAGTGTTACGTGATGCACAAAAACGTGCGGCGTACGATCAATACGGCAAGGCAGGCGTGAATGCGGGAGCCGGCGGAGGATACGGAGCAGGTGCTTATACAGACTTCTCCGATATCTTCGGTGACTTTGGCGACATCTTCAGTGAGTTTTTCGGAGGCGGAGGTGGTGGCGGTAGCCGCGGTGGTGGAAGAAGGTCCGGTCCTCAAAGAGGATCGGATTTACGTTATAATTTAGAAGTTAGTTTAGAAGATGCAGCTCTCGGAAAAGAATATAAAATAGAAATCCCGCGACTTGAAACTTGTGTGGATTGTTCTGGATCGGGAGCAGCAAAAGGATCTTCACCTACAGTTTGTCCTGATTGTTCGGGAACAGGCCAAGTGCGAAGAACCCAAGGTTTTTTTAGTGTGACCACCACTTGTCCACGTTGTAAAGGAAAAGGAAAAGTCATTTCCAATCCTTGTAAAACTTGCAAGGGTGAGGGACTAACAGAGAAAAGACGAACAATTCATATTAAAATTCCTGCAGGTGTTGAATCTGGTAGCCGACTCAAAGTTTCTGGTGAAGGTGAGTCTGGCCCGAACGGTGGTCCAAGTGGTGATTTGTATGTAGTAACACATATCAAAAAACACCCAACCTTTGAACGCCAAGGAAACGATTTAATTGTTCAAAAAACAATTTCTTTGTCTATGGCTTGCCTAGGTGGTGAGATCGAAGTGCCTTCGATTGATGGAAAGACCATCAACTTAAAAATTCCAGAAGGAACGGAAAGTGGACAAATCTTCCGCTTAAAAGGACATGGAATCCCATACCTTGGTTCTTATGGCAAAGGAGACCAACACGTGATCATTAAAGTGGAAATTCCTAAGAAACTTTCTAAAAAACAGAGAGAACTTATGGAAGAATTTGCCCGTGAGTCCGGCGAAAAGGTCGGCAGTGGTGGAAAATCTAAGTTGTTTTTCCGCTGAACTTTTGGAGTATTGAGAGCATCTATGGATAAAAAAGTCCGACTCGGAGTCATTGGTACTGGCCACATGGGCCAATACCACGTAAACGTTGCTAAACAGCTTTCTGATGCTGAACTCATCGGAATATTTGATGCCAACTTGGAACGCGCCAATCAAATTGCTGAAAAACATAAAACAAAAGCGTTTCCTACTGTGGAAGAATTGTTAAAGGAAACGGATGCTATTGTAATTGCCGCTCCTACTTTCCTTCATCATAAAATCGCAAAACAAGCATTAACTGAAAAGAAACATGTTTTGGTTGAAAAACCAATTTCACAAACAGTGGAAGAAGCAAAAGAACTTGTGGCTTTAGCAAAACAGAACAACTTAATTTTGCAAGTTGGACACGTGGAAAGGTTTAATGGAGCCGTTTTGGAACTTGGAAAAATTGCCGAACATCCACTTCTCATTGAATCCAGAAGGATTGCACCTTATAATAGCCGAATCACTGATGTTGGTGTTGTTTTGGATATGATGATCCATGACATTGACATCGTTTTAAACTTGGTGAAATCAGAAGTGACGAATGTCAAAGCAGTTGGATCATCAATTGTATCCAATCATGAAGATGTTGCAAGCGTGGTTCTTACTTTTGCAAATGGATGTGTTGCATCACTCAATGCTTCACGTGCTTCCCAAGCAAAAATTAGAACACTCAATATCTCTCAAAAAGATTCTTATGTATTTCTAGATTTTACAAACCAAGAAATTGAGTTACATAGACAAGCAAGTTCTACCACTCAACTTGGTACTGGAGAAATCAAATACAGACAAGAATCCATCGTAGAAAAAATCTTTGTTCACAAAGATAACCCACTCAAACAGGAACATGAACACTTTGTAAAATGTATTAAAGGAGAATCCGAGCCAATGGTGAAAGGTGATTCTGATATCAAAACATTAGAAGTGGCTTATAAGATCCTGGAAGAAATTCACGGAAAAAAATAATGACGAATATTCCTGATTCAACTCGCGGAAAGTTACTCATTTCCAATTCCAGTGTGATTCAGGATTTTTTTCACAAATCCGTTGTCCTTATGGTAGACCATGACGACGACGGGGCTTTTGGTCTGGTTTTAAACAAACCTACTGACCAAACCATGGAATCCTTAATCAAAAATCTCCCTGATACTGCATATGCAAGCAAACAAGTGTTTTCTGGTGGTCCAGTGGACAATATGTTCGTATCCATTCTTCATAATGGAAAACAAACAGAAGATCCTGGTGTTGAAATTGTTCCTGGTATCTATATGGCGAGAAGTTTTGATACAATGATCGAAGTTCTTTCCTCTGACCAAATTCAGTTTCGTGTTCTACAGGGATACGCAGGTTGGTCTTCTGGCCAATTGGAAAGCGAGTTTGAAAGATTGTCTTGGGTTGTTTCAGATTTAGTTGATGAATCAATCGTTTTTAGCGAAGATGAGTCTGAGGTTGTGTGGCGAGAAGCTCTTCGTAACAAAGGTGGAATCTACAAATACTTTGTTGACCATACAAAAGATCCATCTCTCAATTGATTCACTGAATTAGTCACCGATATGAAACTATCATCCAAAAAGATTGTGCTCAGTTCGGGTTCCTCTCCTTTAGGAAAAGAACTTTTACCACTCCTATTAACAGAAGGAGCACTTGTTGTCGTAGGTGACTCAAATCCTGAAGAAATTCCCAATCATCCCAATCTTCAAAAGTATAAAATCGATACGACCAAACCAGAACAGATGGAACGTTTGATTGAATCGGCCATTGAAACTTTAGATAAAATTGATGTCTTTATTTTAAATTCTGAGCAAATCACTTATGCGGAGGATGAAAAAGAAGATTGGAACAGATTAAAAGTTTTATTCAATGCAAACACTTTAGCGCCCATTCACACCATACAACGATTAACGAATTTAATTTCTGTTGGGCTTCATATAGTCGTAGTTAGTTCCGATTTAAGTAAAACTCCAACTCCAGGATTTGGATTGTATGGATCTTCTAAATCTGCTTTGGATTATTTTTGGGATTCCTTTCGTGGACAAATAGGAAGAGAGTTTCGATTCTCTCGAGTCATTGCTTTGGAACCGAAACTTTCTCTGCCAAACCGACTGGCAAAGCGAGTTTTGAAATCAGTAATCAGACCAAAAAAACGCCGGTACGAACATTTTTACCAATTGGGAAATCGGGTTTTGTTAAAATTTTTGCCTTTTTTGAGTTTTTTCCGAACCTTGGCCTATGCTTTTCGCTTAAAACAAGAGAAAAAGAGAAAAATTTCTTCGAACGATCTCTCACAGACTACTGAAAATTAATCATTCAGTACTCTTTGTAAACACTCCCACCCTTCCATTTTTTTTGATGCTTAATTTATAAACAGAAAAATGCCACCTCTCTGTCTACTTATGTCGGATGGAGTTCTAATCCATGGTTTTGGTCATTTCTTCCATTTGGTACAAATATTGCTAACTAAGTAAGCAGAGGGTACCCCTATGTTTATCGCAGACTATAGTGCCAAAAATATATATGATGAGATGTTTTCCAGCGAAGGTTTTCCTCGCAAAAGTTACGACTTCGTAAAAACAAAAATGGAGAGTTTGGGTGGGATCGAACTCGTAAAACGTAGTACTTCGGCAGAAAGGGCCCTCATGTCACTTGGGATCACCTTTACTTTGTATGGTGATGGCGGAGAACAAGAAAGGATCATGCCTTTTGATGTCATTCCTCGTATTGTTCCAAGTGAAGAATGGATCAGTATGGAAAAAGGACTCAAACAAAGAATCCAAGCACTCAATTTATTTTTAACAGATATTTATGGAGAAGGAAAAATTCTAAAAGATAAAATCATTCCTCGCGAATTGATTGAGTCGAGCTCTGGATACCTCAAACAGTGTATTGGTTTAAAACCTCCCAAAGATATTTGGATTCATATTACTGGTACGGATTTGGTGCGGGATGGAGCTGGTGCCTTCCATGTATTGGAAGATAACTTACGTTGTCCATCTGGTGTATCTTATGTATTGGAAAATCGTGAAGTGATGAAACGAACCTTTCCTGAACTTTTTGAAAAGTTAAACATCCGCCAGGTTTATGATTATCCTTATCACTTAAGATCAATGTTGGAGAATCTAACCGACGTAGTTGATCCAGTAATTGCTGTTTGGACTCCTGGTGTTTTTAACTCTGCTTATTACGAACATAGTTTTTTGGCGCAAAAGATGGGAGTGTATCTTGTTGAAGGATCCGATCTCATCGTTGAAAATCATAAAGTTTATATGAAAACGACCAAAGGACTTCGTAAAGTCGATGTGATTTATCGAAGAATCGATGATACCTTTATGGATCAGTCAAGTTTTAGACCGGACTCTTTACTTGGTGTGAAAGGAATTTTTGAAGCATTCAAAAGAGGGAACGTAGCACTTGCCAATGCTCCGGGAACTGGTGTTGCAGATGATAAAGTAATTTATTCTTATGTTCCTAAGATCATTAAATACTACTTAGGTGAAGAACCCATCATTCCGAATGTTCCTACTTACCTTTGTTCCGAAGAAGCCGATTTAAAATTTGTTTTGGATAACATTCATAACCTAGTTGTAAAGGCTGCAAATGGTGCTGGTGGTTACGGAATGATCATTGGTCCGAAAGCAAGTAAACAAGAACAAGAAGATTTTAAGGAACTGATCAAATCAGATCCAAGAAATTATATTGCTCAACCGGTTTTAAATCTTTCGACAGTTCCTACACTCATTGCAGATAAAATCGAGTCAAGGCATGTTGATTTAAGGCCGTTCATATTGTACGGTAAAGATATTTACGTAATGCCGGGTGGTTTAACTCGTGTAGCGCTTCGTAAAGGATCACTTGTGGTCAATTCATCCCAGGGAGGCGGTTCAAAAGACACCTGGGTATTAGGATAAAGGTGTTATATGTTAAGCCGAGTTGCCGAATCAGTTTTTTGGATGAATCGATACATCGAGAGAGCAGAAAATTACTCAAGATTTATTGATGTCAATCACCAGCTATCTTTAGATTTGCACGATGAGGTACCTAACCAGTGGTTGCCTCTTGTGCATACAACAGGTGATGTAGAATTATTTGAAAAAAGGTATTCTAGTCCAAGTCCGGTCAATGTCATAAGGTTTATGACTTTTGATGAAGAGAATCCGAATTCCATTTTTCAATGTCTTTCAAGAGCCCGTGAGAATGCCCGAACCATTCGTGAAAACATTTCTACTTCTATGTGGGAAGTGTTAAACGAGTTTTATCTCTTCGTGAAAGACTATCGTAAAGTTTACTTAGAAAGTTCTGAAATACACGGAGATACTCTTTCGATGGGGCTCTCAGACTTTCTCAGTACAGTTCGAAAAAGCTGCCAAAGTTTTTATGGATGTTCCGATGCTACCATCTCTCATGATGAGGTTTGGAACTTTTCTTTACTTGGAAGATTTTTAGAACGAGCAGACAAAACCACAAGAATTCTCGATATGAAGTACTTTATCCTGCTTCCTTCTGTTCATGATGTGGGTTCTACTTTAGATTTATTACAGTGGTTATCCCTATTGAAATCAGCATCTGCGCATGAGATGTACAACCAAAAGTACAAACGTGTTGATCCCACTGATATTGCTGAATTTTTGATTTTGAATGAAACCTTTCCTCGGTCCATTTTCTTTTGTATCCAAGAGATGCAAGAGGCTTTGGAAAAAATTTCTGGAATTAAGGAAGGTTTGCCAAGGAACTTAGCGCAAGATGCAACTACAGTTTATTTAAATCGGTTGCGATCAGAAAATATCAAATCCATTTTTGATAAAGGTCTACATGAATACTTAGATGATATTCAGATAGAACTCAATCATATAGGTTCCAAAATTGTGGAACGATTTTTTACAAACTAACTATGAGTATACGAGTTGCACTGTCCCATATTACAACCTACCAATATGATAAGTCGATAAAATTATCACCGCATGTGATCCGGCTTAGGCCAGCTCCACATACCAAAAATCATATTGTTTCTTATTCTCTAAATATTCTACCGGAACAAAAATTTCTCAACTGGCAACAAGATCCATTTGGAAATTATTTGGCTCGATTGGTATTTCCAGAAAAAACCAATATCTTACAAGTAGCTGTTGATTTAGTTACGGATTTAAAGGTAATCAATCCTTTTGATTTTTTTGTAGAGGAGTATGCAGAGAACTTTCCTTTTACATATGATAAGGTATTAAAAAAGGAATTAACTCCTTATTTAAAAGTTAAAAAACCTGGAAAGTTACTGACTCCTTACCTAAAAACAATCGATAAAACTCCGAGAAGAACGGTTGAATTTTTAGTTGCTTTGAATGCAAAAATATACTCTGACATTGGTTATGTGATCCGGATGGAACCAGGTATCCAAACTCCAGAATTCACTCTTTCTTCAAGAATGGGATCCTGTCGCGATTCTGCTTATTTACTCGTACAGATTTTGAGAAATATGGGTCTTGCTGCTAGATTTGTATCTGGTTATTTGATCCAATTAAAAGCCGATGTAAAGTCACTCGATGGACCATCCGGTGCGGAATCTGATTTCACTGACTTACATGCTTGGGCGGAAGTTTATATCCCTGGCGCTGGTTGGGTGGGACTTGATCCTACCTCTGGTCTTTTTACAGGAGAAGGGCATATTCCGTTAGCGGCAACACCGGAACCGGAATCAGCTGGTCCGATCTATGGTTTTGCAGAAAAAGCAAAAGCAGAGTTTTCCTTTCATATGGGAGTGGAACGTGTTTTAGAAACTCCGAGAGTCACCTTACCTTACAAAGGCGAAGATTGGGAACGAATCATTCGTTTGGGTGATTCCATTGATAAACGAATACGAAAAAATGATATAAGACTTACGATTGGTGGAGAACCAACTTTTGTTTCTACAGAGAATCGGGAAGCACCAGAATGGAATTTTGATGCTTTAGGTTTTGAAAAATACTCTAAATCAGAACAACTCATCAAAAGACTCGGAAAACATTTTGCTCCAGGTGGACTTTTGCAATATGGACAAGGGAAATGGTATCCAGGTGAACCTATCCCTCGTTGGGCGATGATTTCATATTGGCGTAAAGACGGTGAACCCATTTGGAACCATCCTTATTTACTTGCAGATGATCGTTATACAGGTTCAGCCACAACAGAAGATGCAAGAAGATTCATTAGTGTTCTTGGGAACCGTTTAAACATACCTTCTAAATCAATTCATACTGCTTATGAAGATAATTTGTATTATCTTTGGCAAGAAGCAAATCTACCAAAAGAAACCGAATTGATGTTAGATGGATTAAATACTTACGATAAAATGGAACGGGAACGTATTTTAAGAGTGATTGATTCTGGAATCCATCGAGAAGTCGGTTATACAATCCCACTGGATTATGATGTTTTTAAGTCATCATGGATATCCGATGAATGGAGTTTTCGCCGAGGAAAAATGTTTTTAATTCCTGGTGATTCGCCCATTGGGCTTAGGCTTCCCTTACACTCACTTGGTGGAAAACCATATTATCCTTATCCAGAAGATCCCTCGACTCCCAAACCTTCCTTACCGAAAGCAAAGGAACTAGGTCAGTCTCCTTTTTCATCAACAAATATTAGTTATTCTATTGGTGGAATTCATACAAGGACAGCTCTTTGTGTGGAACCTAGAAATGGAAACATTCGAGTTTTTTTACCACCAATCCAATCATTGGAAGGTTGGCTCCGGCTCATTTATGCAATCGAACAAACAGCTTTAGAAACAGATATCCCGATTGTATTAGAAGGGTATGAAGCACCAAATGATCCAAGATTGAATCGTTTTAAAATCACACCGGATCCGGGAGTGATTGAGGTCAATTTTCATCCATCTTCTTCTTTCGGAGAAATTGTTGAAAAAACGCAAGTTCTATATGAAGAAGCCACACAACTAAGATTGACTGCAGAAAAATTTTTGATTGATGGTCGTCACTCGGGAACTGGTGGTGGAAATCATATCACTCTTGGTGGAGCCACTGTAAGTGATAGTCCATTTTTAAGAAAACCTTCGCTTTTACGAAGTTTGGTGGCGTATTGGCAAAACCATCCAGGACTTTCCTATTTGTTCTCTGGAATGTTTATTGGTCCGACTTCTCAGTCGCCAAGGATAGATGAGGCTAGAAATGATTCATTACACGAATTAAAAATTGCATTCCAACAAATTGATTCTAGTCGGCACACACCGCCATGGATGTTGGATCGAGTGTTAAGAAATATCTTAATTGATATTACGGGAAATACTCACCGAACAGAAATTTCCATTGATAAACTTTTTGATCCAGGTTCGCCTACAGGACGTTTGGGGCTAATTGAAATGCGTGCATTTGAAATGCCACCTCATTACCAGATGAGTGTCATCCAACAAGCATTTATGATGGCAATCATTTGTCGGTTTTGGGAAGATCCATACTATGGAAGTCCAATCAATTGGAATACAGAGTTACATGATCGTTTTATGTTGCCTTACTTTGTATACCGTGACTTTAAAGAAGTGATCCAAGATTTGCAGAATAGTGGATTTGGATTTTTATCAAAAGACTTTGATCCGTTTTTTGAATTTCGATTTCCTCAGTATGGAATTTGTTATTTGGATGGAATGGAAATCGAATTACGGATGGCTTTGGAACCTTGGAATGTACTTGGTGAAGAAAATACGGCACAAGGTACTTCGAGAGGGGTGGACTCTGCTACAGAACGAGTTCAAGTCAAAGTTAAAGGCTTTCATCCTGAAAGATATCGTTTGAGTTGTAATGGGTACGAAGTTCCACTACAACCTACATCTATTCAAAATGAATTTGTTGCAGGTGTCAGGTTTAAGGCTTGGTCTCCTGTTTTTACTTTACATCCACAAATCCCTGCACAACAATCTTTAGTGTTTGATGTTTATGATACTTGGAATCATAGAGCACTTGGAGGATGTACGTATCACGTATCCCATCCTGGAGGGTTGTCATATCAAACCATTCCTATCAATGGGTATGAAGCAGAATCCAGAAGGATTTCTCGTTTTTGGACTCATGGACATAAGATTGGAAAAAGCCTTCCACCAATTCGATTGGAAAATAAAGCCTTCCCATCAACATTGGATCTTAGGATGGTAACATTCAAGTAGATGATGACACAAGATCCTTATCATTTAATCGGAAATTATAAAACGATTCCTGGAGTTTATGACGAGCTCTATGATGCTGAAGGTCAAATACGAAACAAATATAAGTTCTTAGTCAAATCTTTTCAAGAATTAGGGCCTGCAGAACTTATCAATCGTAGACGTGATACGGACCGAATTCTTAGAGAAAATGGTGTTACTTACAATTTATACCAATCGGACTCACCGGAAGCTAAGGAAAGACCTTGGGATCTTGATTTGTTTCCTTTGGTTATGGAAAGTGAAGAGTGGCGTGTTTTAGAAAGAGGACTAAACCAGCGAGCCGATTTACTCGATGCCCTTGTCAGAGATGTTTACTCCAAAAGACGTCTGTTATACGAAAAAAAAATTCCTCCGGAAATTCTATTTAACGAATCTTCTTTTTTGCGCGCTTGTGATGGAATGTATGATTCCAATCACTTCCTTACTAAAAATCCAGCTCTATTATTTTTCGTTTGTGATTTGATTCGGGCTGCTGATGGTAACTTCTATGTTTTAAATGATCGAGTCCAAGCACCTTCCGGTTCTGGTTATTCATTAGAAAATCGAATTGTACTTTCTCGAATTTTTCCAAGTATGTACCGCGATGCGATGGTTCACCGAGTAGCAGTTTATTTTCGTTCCCTTCGTAAATCATTAACTCAACTTGCAGGTATTACTGGGCGTGAACCAGTGATTGTTTTATTAACACCGGGCCCATCCAATGAAACGTATTTTGAGCATGCTTACCTTGCTGGTTATTTGGGTTATACGCTTGTCCAAGGTGAAGATTTAACTGTTAGAAAAAATAAAGTTTATATGAAAACCGTGGAAGGTTTACAGCAAATCGATTTGATTCTAAGAAGGGTCGATGATGATTTTATGGATCCATTGGAACTAAGAGGGGATTCTCTTTTAGGGGTTCCTGGACTTTTAGAATCGGTTCGTTCGGGTCATGTAAAAATTGCCAATCCCATTGGAACCGGATTTTTAGAAAACCGAGCTCTATTACCGTTTTATTCTGATTTATGCCGTTTTTATTTAGGAGAGGATTTAATCCTTCATATGGCACCAACCTATTGGATGGGAACAAAAGAACATTTTCAATTGGTATTACAAAATCCTGAAAAATTTGTTTTTAAAACCGTATCACGCACTGATGAAGAAAAACCTGTAACCTTTATCGAGTTGAGTGGAGATAGAAAGGATTCGTTTTTACAAAAATTAAAATCTTCTCCCAATCGTTTCATTGCGCAAGAAATGATCGCATCTGCCACCGTACCAGTATTAGGTGAAAATGGTTTTCGACCAGGTAGAGCGATCATGAGAACTTTTGTATCTTCTTCCGGCTCCGGTTATCAAACAATGGCTGGTGGTTTGGTGAGAGTCTCTCCTTCTTTAGATGATTTTTTCATTACGAGCCAAAGAGGAGCTTGGAGTAAAGACCTTTGGGTTCTTGCAACCGAAACACAAAAAGAAGAATCCTTACTTGTGGCAAAATCGGACCAAGTGATGATTTCCAGAAAAAGTTCTGGAGTCCCTAGTCGTGTGGCTGATAATTTATTTTGGTTAGCAAGATATTTGGAACGATCCGAAAATCAAACAAGAGTTATACGGGAAGCTGTTTATAAAATTTTACAAGTAGAAGATGGTTACGAAAGAGAATCATTAGAAAATTCATTAAAACTAGTAACACATGTGACAAATAGTTATCCAGGTTTTCTTGGCGATGATGCAAGCGAGTTATTTTTAAATCCATTTTCTGAATTACAACGATTGACATCGGATCGCGGAGTTGTTGGAAGTTTAGCATTTCATTTACGAAGTTTGGTGATTGCTTCGAAATCGGTTCGAGATCGCCTTTCCGATGATATGAAAAAAATTCTGCTTCATTTAGAAGACCAGTCTCAACATGAAATCGATTCGTATGATCAAATTATTGATTTTTTACAAAAGATTGTACTGAACTTATCATCTCTAACAGGTTTATCTTTTGAAAACATGAGTCGGGAAGCAGGATGGTATTTTCTCAACCTCGGTCGTCGAATTGAAAGATCAATCAATATGGTATTGATGTTACAAGGTATGATTCGTTGGGATAGTTTTAGAGATAAAGCTTCCTTTGAAACTTTTTTACGTATTAATGATATTCGTTTAACGTATAATAGACGGTATAGTGGGAAAATTGACCAAGAATCCGTGTTGGATATTTTATTATTTGATACCACAAATCCTAGATCATTCGCTTACCAACTAGAACAAATCAATTCAGACATTAAGTTTTTGCCAGGAAAAAATGAAAAGGTTGTGTATTCAGAAGACCGAGCCGCTTTACAACTTTATACCCACTTTAAAATGAAAGATATATCCATATTCTTTGAGTCGGAAAACCCATTGGAATCTGTTTCGATTTGGTTAGAAGAATTACACAACCATTTGAAAAATTTATCTGATGCATTGGCATCAAGATACTTTAACTATACCGAAGAACAAACAAGGATCGGTGATGGTAATGGCTGATTTTAAAGTAATTCATAAAACTAAATACAGTTATGACGATACAGTTGCTTATTGCCATAACATGGCACATATGTATCCTTTGACTTCGCCGCACCAAGATTGTTTTAGAACTCATGTGACTGTGAATCCCAAACCAGTGGTTTCATCATTCCGTAGAGATTATTATGGAAACCAGGTGTTTCTTTTTTCTGTAGAAGATCCTCATCGTTTTTTAGAGGTAGTAGTAGAGTCAACGGTTCGAACTCACCAATCACTTGGAATTGATTTATACAAATCGACTCCTTGGGAAAGTATTTATTCGCTTATTCATGAATCAACATTAGATGCTGATATTTTATCCATTGAGTACATTCAACCTTCTTCATTTATAGCAGCAAAACAAAATTATTCGGAATTTGCTCGAATGTTTTTTACGGAAGGGAAACCGGTTTACGCCGCCGCATTGGAGATGACTACTTATATCTATCAAACGTTTCAATATGATCCAAAAGCGACAAGTATCAATACGCCAATTGATCAGATATTAAATGAAAGAAAAGGTGTGTGTCAGGATTTTTCGCATCTTATGATTGCCGCTTTACGTTCGTTAAAGATTCCAACTCGTTATGTGAGTGGCTATTTAGAAACTTTACCTCCTCCTGGAACCCAAAAATTACAAGGAAGTGATGCGACACATGCATGGGTTTCTGTGTATTGTCCGACGTTTGGATGGATGGATTTTGATCCAACCAATGGAAAAATTATCACCGAAGAATATATCATTACAGCGATTGGAAGAGATTATGCGGACGTTTCTCCCCTAAAGGGAATTTTGTTTGGTGGTGGAAAACATAAATTAAAAGTCGAAGTGGATGTGATTCGTGAACAAATATGAACTTTCTCGGAGTATTTTTCGGAAAGTGTGAATTGCGCTTGGGATATCCAATAAGATGTGATAGAAGGAAGGCATTGGGTGGCGGGTCTAGTTCCCCTCCCTAGTCAGGGCGGGGATATCCAAATCCCATCTGTACACTTACCCCAACTTCTCTTTCCACTCCTCTTCCTTAAAACCAACCAAAAACCAACCTTCACCCACAACAAAAGGCCTTTTCACCAAATTTCCATTTGCCGAAAGTTCTTTGTAAACTTGTTCCTCAGACAGGTTTCCCAATTTCTCCTTCCAATTTCCTTCTCGGTAATCTTTTCCAGAGGTATTAAAGAGTTTTTTGATATCACCTAAGTATTGTTTTGCTTTTTTTAATTCAGCCACAGTCGGAGCTGTTTCTCGAATTGGGATTTGTTGGAAATCCACTTTTTTTGATTTCAGATATTTCAGAGCATTTCGACAGGTACTACATCCAGAATATTCGTAAACTTTGGGATTGGAACGACTCATAAGACTGATTTTATTACTTACGATTTTTGCGGAAACTTTTTATTGGAACTATGTTGGTTCAGAACAATATTCCTTTAGCTCCGTTCACAACGTTGGGTTTGGGTGGCGAGGCAGATTATTTTATATCGATCAAAACAAAAGAAGATCTACTGAAAGCATTGGAGTTTTCTAAAACCCAAAACCAAACTTTTTATATTTTAGGTGGCGGCTCCAATACTATATTCCGGGACTCTGGATTTCCAGGCGTTGTGTTTCAAATGCAAATTCCCGGAATTCGTTGTTTAGATACAAACGATGATTATACTTTCTATCAAGTAGGAGCAGGTGTTCCATGGGATCAATTCGTTGAGTATACAGTGAAACAGGGATTAGCTGGAATTGAGTGCCTTTCGGGTATCCCGGGATCGGTAGGTGCTTCTCCGATCCAAAATATTGGAGCCTATGGCCAAGAAGTAAAAGATTCAATTGTAAATGTTGAATGTATGAACCAATTTGGAGAACTAGTTACGATCTCAAATGAAGATTGTAAGTTTCGATATCGAAATAGTGAGTTTAAATCTGGAATTTATAAAGAACATATTGTCGTTTCCGTTACCTTTCAATTATCTAAGTTGTCTCCACCATGTTTTCGTTATCCGGAAGTTCAAAAAGCATGGGAGAAAATTGATTTGGAAAAGTCTTTTTCAAATAATGATAAAAAAACAAGTATGGACCAACGAATTTTTCAATTAGAGGCCGTTAGAAATTTGGTCATTGACTTAAGAAGAAAAAAATCAATGGTGTTGGATGAAAATGATCCAAACACCCGTTCCGTGGGATCTTTTTTTATGAATCCAATTTTAAGTGAAAAAGAAGTTGTTTCATTTTTAGAAAATGCCAGAAAAAGCGGGTTTGGCAATCCTCCGATCTATCCAGAAAGAGCCGGCTTTAAAAAACTCTCCGCCGCCTGGCTGATTGAAAACTCTGGAATCCAAAAAGGGTCAAAATATCCCGGAGGTGTGGGTATCTCTGAGAACCATTGTTTAGGTCTAATCAATATAGCGGGAACTACAACCGCTCTTTTGGAAATGGCGGAATCGGTGAGACAACGTGTATTTGAAACATTTTTTGTTCGATTGGAAATGGAACCGGTTGTAAGGCCATAAAAAAGATTTGGTAATTGTCGATATAACAAAGAGAGTGGGGATGGAATGAATTCGAAATTTAAAAAATACCTGATTCTTTCAGGGCTTGGTGTTTCCTTACTGTTAATTTTAGCTTTGATTGGTTTTTTTGTCGTGGATGAAATCAAAGGTGGGGCAGTCGGTGATGGTCAAAATAAATATGAACTCATCATTGATTCAGGAGAACCATCCTCAAGCGTAGTTCGAGAGTTAGCTGCTGCGGGAATGATCAAATCCTCTGTGTATTTTAATTATTTGATGAAATTCACAAGAGCAGGAAACAAAATCAAACAAGGTGTTTATGATATTAATGATGGGATGAGTTCCCGTAAGATTTTGGATGTTATTATTTCTGGAAAAGTTAAACTAGTTAACTTCACTGTTCCGGAAGGATATAACAATCGTCAGATAGGCGACTTATTAGTGTCAAAAAAGCTTGCTATTTCTCGCGAAGAGTTTCTAAAAGTTGCTCAGAGTCCGGCACTTCTTACAAAGTATAATATCCCAGCAAAAACTTTAGAAGGTTATTTATTCCCTGAAACATATTCTGTTCCTTTGAATTACCCTTTAGAAAGGATTACGGAAATGATGATCAAACGATTCTATAAAAAACTAGAATCGATCCCAGAGGCAAAGGATATCAAACCAGCGGACCTTCATTTCCGAGTTGTGTTAGCATCAATTGTGGAAAGAGAAGCGGTTAGAAAAGAAGAACGACCAATGATGGCAGGTGTTTTCCTCACTCGTATTGAAAAAAATATCAATTTAGAATCTTGTGCTACCATTCAATATTTGTTTGATAAACCTAAAAAAAGACTTTTTGAATCTGATCTAAAGATTGTTTCACCCTACAATACATACATTAATGGTGGTTGGCCTCCAGGCCCTATTTCGAATCCCGGATTACCAGCGTTAGAGGCGTCTTTCAAACCAATGAAGTCCGACAAATTGTTCTTTTTATTAAAACCAGATGGTTCACATTATTTTTCAGCAACTTTCAAAGAACATTTAGAAGCTAAAAAGAAATTTATCGATGTTTTATACCAATAACAAAGAGAGAAACCAAATTTAGATAATATATCTTATCTAAAATCAATCTTCCATGGATGAAAACATAGTTGAACTAAATATCGCCATCGGTGGGATTTCGAAAGAACTTTTGGATGTACAAAAAGCTTTAGATGCCTACCGAGATAAACAAAAATCAAAAGAAGCTATAGACGAAGAAGCCATCACTTTTGTGGCCAAAGCGGAACTTGTCATAGAAAAGACAGAAAAAGGTGAACTCCAACTAACTGCTGACCAAATTCGTCGCATCAAAAGTAATCTTACAAAAATTCTGCAGCGAATTCAGAATTAGCCTCTTTAACCAATCCTTCATAAAACCTTCACCGGCTTGTCATTCCCTTGTAACATATAAAGAACATAGTTTTCTATAGCTAGAGGGAGAATTTTTGCGAATCCCTTTCGGGAAGACCCGCTAGCCAAACAAATTCGATTTTTTCGAAAGAGGATTTAAAATGAAAAATTCATTCAAAAAAAGCCTGGTGCTTCTTTCCATCGCGATGTTGGGATTCACTATGGTTAACTGTCCGGGAAAGAAAAGTGATGACTCATCTACTTTATTAGGTTTACTTGCTATTGCTAATTCGGCTAGTGTTGCAGGTTCTGATTTATGTGATGGCGTTGGAGTGCCAACTCCTACTCAAGTTTTAGAAGGTAATATTAATGGTGCTGTAACGGTAAGTGGTTCTGCACTCCTTCGTGGAACTGTAAACGTGACTGGCGGTGGTTCCATTACAATTTTACCAAAATCAGTAATCTTTGCGGAAAGAGGATCTTCCCTTTTCATCTATGAAAACGGTAGACTTAATGCGCAAGGAACAGCTGCACAACCAATTTGTTTTACTTCTGCAAATTCTGTCGGTCTGAGAGCTCCTGGAGATTGGGGTGGGATTGTCGTAGTAGGAAATGGAACAGCGACTAG
This sequence comes from Leptospira meyeri, assembly GCF_004368965.1. NCBI lineage: Bacteria > Pseudomonadati > Spirochaetota > Leptospiria > Leptospirales > Leptospiraceae > Leptospira > Leptospira meyeri. The sequence continues at coordinate 2,461,593 of NZ_SORO01000001.1, forward strand.
ATCATCTCAATCAGAAGGAACAACTCCTAAAGATTATCCAGGAACTTTAGATGGAATTATAAATCTATCCTATGTGGTGGTTGAATTTGTTGGAAACGAGGTTGCACCTGGAAATGAACTTAACGGTGTTTCAAGTTATGCGGTAAAATCATCTACAAGCTCATATGACCATGTCCAAATCCATAGAGGACTTGATGATGGATTTGAGTGGTGGGGAGGAAACGTCGGTGGTCAATACTTACTTGTTACTGGTGGTATGGATGATGATTTTGATATGGACGAAGGATTTAGTGGAAACCTTTCCTACATCATTGGCGTAAAATACCCAAATTCTTGCGGTGGAACAGTTTCCACAGACCCACATGGATTTGAAATGGATGGAAGTGACACAAACGGCTCTGGTGGAACTGGCTTATCTAACCCAAATGTTTCTAATTTTACAACTTTAGGTCAATCCATCACAGCTGGAGAAGGGATGCGATTTAGAGAAGGTATGAGAGGGACTTTTTCAAATGGATTAGTTTACGGATATTTGGCAAAAAATATCAATTGTATCAATAATGCAGGAACTGCCGGAAATACAAATCCAACAGGTTCGAGTGCAAATATAAAAGTACAAACTGGAAAAACTGATACTATAGGTACTCAATGCGTATCATTAACAACTTCTGCAGAATTAAGTTCAATTCCAATCGTAGATGCTGGAAATATTGCTGATTGCGGAATTGGTGGAACAAAACCTGATTTTACATCGACTGCAGCCTATGCAACATTAGGTGGTGGTCCAGTTGCTCAAGGAAAATGGTGGGATGGTTGGTCAGTATACCGAGCAAGATAATTTTTGCTTGAATCTGTCACTAAATGTAGGCTCCAGTAGTAATACTGGGGCTTTTTTTATGAAATATATTAACTTACTCATTGTCATTCTATCTCTTATCACCATTAGTTGTAAGGATAAATCTTCAACCAAAATCGAATCATCGCCTGAAATTCAGGCAAAATTAAAAAAATCGCACGAAGAATTAACGAAAAGGAAACTTCAAAACCATTCTATTTCTGGGTTTAAATCAAAAGAAGAATCGGTGTCTGAATTTTTAAAAGAATTGGTGAATTCAAAACAAAGTAAAGATAAGTATAATTCTTTATTAAATGATTTTGAAAAAGAATTTGTATTTTTTCCAAATATCTATGGAGAGAATACGTCTTTAGATGTAACTCCTTTGGAAGATTACAGATTAACTTTTGATCGTTTGGAAGCACTCGGAATCCAGAGGATCAAGGAATATAAACTAGATTCATCAAATCTAAAAAACATCAATATAGTATGGAAAAGTTCTAAGCCATATGGTAATTTTCTCATCCACAAAATTGGTAGAATTGAAGTCATAAAAAAAGGTTCTAAGATAGAAATTAATCAAATAAAGTCTTTAATTGAGCAAAATGGAAAATTTAAAGTCGCAGTAGTTGCTCCCTAATTATGACAAAGTTGTAACATAAATTTAAATTGAATGTAACGCGATCTATTTCGATGTAATTTACGGCTACCAGTTCATATGAAAGCTGGCACCAGAGATACTTTTATGAAGAAATTAGCGCAATTTATCATCATTGTTGCAATGTTTATTACAAACTCCATTACAGCCCAAGCAGTTGGATCTGTGAAAGGAACCATCATTGATTCCGAAAATGGTGAGGCGGTTTTTGGAGCCACTATTGTTGTTAGGTCTGAAAAGAAATTCGCAAAAACCGATTTTGATGGTAGATACTCATTGGATTTGCCACCTGGCACTTATGATGTCGAATACCAAATGTATGGATACGGACCTCAAAAAAGAACCATTACCATTGCATCTGGAAAATCTCAAAATGTAAACGTTACATTTGGTGCACAAGTACTTGAAACGATTGAAGTAAAGGATAGGGCTCAAAATAACACAGAGTCTGCTTTGTTAGCACTACAAAGAAAAACAGGTACCGTATCAGACGGAATCTCGCAAGAAGCCATTAAAAAGAGTCCAGATGCAAGTGCTGGTGACGTAGTTAAACGTGTAACAGGAATTACATTAATTGGAGGAAAATACGTTTTCGTTCGAGGATTAGGTGAAAGATATTCCAATACACTTTTAAACGAAGTATTAATTCCTTCAACTGAGCCAGATAAACGTGTCGTACCATTGGATTTATTTCCTGCAAATATGATCAAAAATATACGCGTCATGAAAACTTTTGCTCCCGAAGATCCAGCAGAGTTTTCAGGTGGTTTGGTTAAAATAGAGACACAAGAGTATCCAGACAAACTAACAATGTCGTTAGGACTTGGTGTAGCTAGGAATATGAATACCACAGGTTATCAATTCAAAACTTTTGATGCAGGTGATTTTTTTGGTCGGCCAAATAGTTCTACAAAACGTCCAGACTTAGTCGAAAAACTCCCCAACGAATTTGTATTTGAACCAGGTAACCGATTTGGTGGACTTCCTCAAAATTTAGTAAATATCACTGCTGCATCATTTAATCAGCAATGGACTCCAGAAGAGAAAAAAGGTCCTTACGATAAAAACTTCAATTTTTCAGTTGGGAATACAATTCAGACAACCGAATCTGGACAAAGGTTAGGAATTTTCTTTGGTGTTACTAAGAGCGAAGAATATAGATACAGAGAAGAAAAGTCCACACGGTATGTTCCAAGTTTTGCTGGTGGAATCAGAACTCGAGAAACAACCTTCCTCAATCCAATTCAGCAACAAGAAACAAAAATTTATAACAAGGAAACAAACTTTGGAACAAATCTAAATTTAGCTTACGAATTTACCAAAGGGCAACAAATTTACCTTAAGACATTATATACAGTCGTTTCCGATACAAACGTACGTGAAGCAAAAGGTCTTAACAATATCGACAACTTTGAGTTTATTTCCAATACGAATACCTTTACTTCGAGAGCACTTTTCAACACGGTACTTGGTGGTGATCATGCCTTACAATTTGGATCGATGGCAAGACCACATAAACTCGAATGGAACTTAGCTTATGCTCAAGCAAATCGAGAGGAACCGAATTTAACCCAACAAGTTTGGAGAAGATCACAAGGCTCTAACCTAACAGATGGGTATTTTCGATTACTAAACAATCCAGATGGAACTAGATTTTATTCTGAATCTCGCGATATCGTGAGACAAGCTAACTTGAAGTATACGATTCCTTTTGAGCAGTGGAATGGACTGAAGTCAGATTTTAAATTCGGTGGTATGGCTCTCGAAAGACACAAAGATTTTACCTTTAAAGAGTATGGAAGTAAAAGTAATGTGGGTATTCGGTATCCGAATGATTTTTGGCCGGTTCCAGGTGAAATCACTTTCATTCCGACAGACTATATTTCTTCAACTGCCAATCCATTAGCCAATAAAACTTTTTCAGAACGTCAAATTGAACCAAATGCTTTTGATGCAATGCAAAAGTTACAAGCTTCATTTACGCAATTTGATATGCCACTATTCAATAAATTTCGATTTGTTGGTGGTGTAAGAATAGAAGATTCTTATCAGAAAGTAAGGACATTTAGAACACGTGATAGTAGTTCTTTGTCAAACCTTGACTACGGTTGTACTGTCGATAATGAAGATGTTCGAGTTGCATTAGTAAGATCAAATATTTGTACTCAAACTAACAATGGTATTGGAGAACTCAGAAAGAGGGATACATTACCTTCCATGAACTTTGTTTGGGATTTTCATAAAGATATGAATTTAAGAATGGGTTATACACAAACTGTAACTCGACCTGATCTTAGAGAATTATCTCCATTCGGATTTACTCCATATTTTGGGGCAGATAGGATATTCGGAAATCCAAATTTAAGAAGAACTTATATTCATAATTATGATGTGAGATATGAATATTATATCAATAATACTGATTTTGTTGGAGTGGGTGGTTTCTTTAAAGAAATGTCAAATCCAATTGAGATGATTGGTCAGCCGGTTGCAGGGAGTATTTCAGCAAACTTTACTTATACGAATGCAAAAGATGCACAAATAAGAGGTGTTGAATTTGATTTTAGAAAAGAGTTCTTTGATAAAATTAGATTTGAAACAAATTTATTTTTTATCAAATCCCAAGTTCAAGTTATACCTTGGGCAGATTTGGTATTAATAAAGTCTGGACTCGTTGACTCTCTAAATAGAAGTGCAAGTTACGATCCAACGAATATTTCTCGTCCACTCCAAGGTCAGTCAGAATACGTTTATAATCTAAAGTTTGACTATTTCATTACTAAAAACAGAAATCAAATCATTGGATTATATTATAACTTCTTCGGTGATCGTATTTATGCGGTAGGAGCTAACGGAACACCTGATGCAATCGAAAAAGGCGTTGGTATAACCGATATTGTTTATACTTTTAAGAGTGATGATAGGTTAGACTTTAAAGCAGCGGCAAAGAATATTATGGATACGAGGTTTAGAGTTTATCAAACAAATCAAGTCACAGGAGAAGATGAACTATTCTATGCTTATAGAATGGGCGTGACTTTTTCGGTTATGGCAACGTATAAATTCTTCTAAAACGTATCTTCCCCTAATCTTTTATAAATGAGATTAGAGATTCATTTATTCAACTTCCACCAATCCCCGCGTAAGCGGGGATTACACCCAATCCCTACTTCCCGTCCTATTTCCATTTCCAGATCATAGATTTCATTTTGGATCGGTCGGATAATGATCGTCGCACTCACAGTGATTGTTAAATCATCGCGAGTCAGGACCTCAACCTTCTCTTGGTAGCTACTCCATTGAACCGAGTAAACATAAACACTATTCCAAGGCATTATAGGTTTGGACCCTAGATTCTAGCGGTTTTTGGCTGAGGCCGCCACATAAGTCCCTCTTCTCCAGGACTAATGATGGAGAGGCAAGATACAAAAGAGGAGAGGCTCACACCCAAAATAGTAAGGAACTGGAAACTGTTTGGAAAAATGGATCGACGTTTCATAGTTAAACCATTAGACTACAACCGATGTTACAATTTCTAAGGCTGGATTGTTAGACCCAATTGATAGAAGTTTTTCTTACGATCCCACAAACATTCGAAGACCATTGCAAGGGCAATCTGATTTCGTAGCAAACTTGAAGTTTGATGTATATTTGAATAAACTAAAAACAACCACAATTGGTTTATATTATAACTACTTCGGTGATCGAATCTTTGTAGTTGGTGCAAACGGAACTCCCGATGCTTATGAACGCGGTGTTGGTTTAACTGACATTGTTTTCTCTCATAAAATGGACGATAAACTGGATTTTAAATTTATGTTAAGGAAGAATTATTCAATGAAGAAAAACTTTTCCGATCATATAGGGAAGGGGTTTCTTTTTCGATGTCAATGGGGTATAAGTTTTAGAACTGATACCAACTACCCCTTATAGAAAAGGCGGGAATGTTGATTCAGTAGACAAAAAATGGATGGCTAGTTTTTAATCATAGCCTTCCATTTTAGTTTTTCCTATCGATTGTATCTGTTTATCGAGATGCAACAATCAACTTTTATGAATCTACTTAACCTTATTCGTATTTTCGTATCCAACTTCTTCCACTATTAGTTTGGGCAATATAAGGATTAGCTCCTATGAATGAGAAATCAAATACATAACCATTTAATGAGTTATCCGAAAAATCTAATTTTAAATTTGGACCTACAAAATGACCTAAATACTTAATGGGAGAACTGGAACCTGTTGGAGTTTCAGACCAACCTAAGTAAATTGTCCCTTTGGGATTGATTTCAAGATTGGATGTGTAAACGTTTGCACTCGAGGTAAAATTTAGATTTGAACTTCCAACAGATAACCAATTTGTTCCATCAAAAGTCTTCACATTTAATTTACCACTGGAATCAAATGACAAATATAACTTTCCACTAAAGATCTTAAAATCATGAAGGGAAGCATGCGTTGTTGGAGCTAAATTTAATTCTCCGCCAACTGTATTCCATGAAACTCCATTCCATTTTTTTACATAAAGTTTAGTTTTGCCTAAAGTATCTAATTCATTATAGGCCACGTAAGGTGTTGATCCGTCAAATTGAATGATTACCTTCGTTGGAAAATTATTTGTTAAAGTGGAACCAACAGGTATCCAATTTGCCCCATTAAATCTTTTGACTAATACTGCGTAATTTGAACTATAGGGTTCCGACTCGGTAGCTTGAAATGCTGTATAAGCGACCCAAGGATCTGTTCCATTCGTAGCAATCGAATAGCTATAATTTAATCCATTCAATTCAGAATTTATGATCGATCCTACAGGCAACCAGGTATTAGAACTCGAATCATATTTTTTGGCATAGAGCTTAATATTTCCATTGGAATATGAAACATCACCGCTGTATGTTGGCGCTGTACTATACAGAACATACGGAATCGGGCCAGCCATAGCCATCGAAAGATTCAATACAGCTTGTAGTTGCCATTGACCAGTAAAAGATACAATTGGAGGCAATGTTGAAAGGCCTGAGGATCGGTTAAATTTATATGTGCTTAATTGTTCTTTATTATTAAATGCATTAGCAGCACTTTGAAAATGATTGAAAACAAAATAAGCTGTATCACCATCTGATGTTATACTAGCTGCAGATGAAAAAAATGTTTCCGCCCCTGGATAAGTTGCATCATTGAAATTGGATCTTATATCGATTAGTTGCCTAGAAAGGATTTGAATCGTCTGAGTTAATTGGATGGCTCCTTCCGCAATACTTGCTACCAGATTGGAAAAGCCAACTTTTGCATCGAGTGTATATAGATTTACAACAAGACTTATTGGTGTATCTCGATCTAAAGTTCCCAGATCGCCATTGGTAGGAACATTCCAATCTGCATTCAACCAAGGAAAGTAGGTTACAATATTTCCATAACCGTCATGTCCTTCAAGAGCGAAATATTTCACATTTCCTTCTTTCATAGAAATGGTTTGTGGTTCGTCCGTTTTAGAGAGTAATGCAGTTTTGTTTCCAAAAGAATCTGTTTCATAAATAGATAGAGTCTGAACATTTCCTGGAAGAATGGTAAAGTCCTGTGTGACCGAATTTGTAACTGAAGATAACAGCCTTAATTCTACTTTTCCTGAACTTACATAGTCACTTTTAGTAGCAGTAAAGAGAGTTCCTGCACTACCTGGTTTGTCCAACTTCCCTACATTATTAATCGCATGAACCACTTCTGGAACAATATACTGTCCAGTAAGATAGGAATTAGTATCTTCATTTCTGCAAGAGAGAAGCATATTTCTCTGAAAACCGGCATTGATATTCTGTATTCCCGTTAAGTTGGTTCGTAAGGTGTTAGGTAAACAATTACGATTCACGGTGTAGTTAGTAACTATTGGTGAGCTTGACTTAAGTGATTTATTGTCCCAAGCCTCTATCTTAATATCAAGAGTGGTGCCAGCAAGTTTGTCTGCATTTGTATAAAATGTAGAAGGGATCAAATAGACATATCTACTCGTAGGTGATATCGAGACATTGTTTTCTGGTTGCATTGCTACCTCATTCGTATAGGTCGCAGAAGTTGACTTTTTATAGGAAAGTTTGACCGCTATAATCGATCCATCTAAATCAATGTCTCTAACATCGGCTCGAATATAAATCGGTGCATCTGCATGTATTTGGGTTGGAACCGGACTTTGAATAGAAATTAGGGGGGAATTATTTCCAGTTGCAGAGGGAACTGCAAATAGAGCATAACTTGTAAAATGTTCCACTTGCGCTACTAAGCTACCTTTTGCATAGTCAATCGATGTTGGGACGCCAATATAAGACTTACTTGCCTCATCGAAGTAGAACATTTGTTGTGATCTTAAATTTAAATTTTGTTCGGAAATCTTGGATGAATCATAGGTTACGACTAAGGAAGCTGGTTTATCCATAGCAAACTGAGTTCCAGGTGGAGAAAATTTATAACCCTGCCCAAAGAATTTAAATTGGCTATTGGAATCTGCTTTTCCAGTTTTTTCTATCGTAATTTCCGTATCCTTATCTAAGGAATTTGGAGGAATTACAAAGCTAAGTTCTTTTCCAAGTTGGATGGTTCCGCCTTCAATGGATTTAATCATCGAAGTAACGGTGGTTCCATCACTTACAAGTATCGATGAGTTTTGATCGTTTTTACCAATAAAAAGTCCTAACAAAGAAAGGTTATCCTTCTCTTTGGACTTTGTGGATTCGGTTCCTATACAAAACTGTAGGAAGGCCATTGTCAATAGTAGAATTGTAATTATTACCCTACTTCGGATTTTAGTTTCGACTAACTTAATTGTCATATGTTTTACCTTTTAATTGGATTTTCAAAAAAAATAGATAATGAATTACTAATTTACTATTTTAGTAATCGAAAATCTTTGATTTTGATCTGCGAACAAACGTTATATAGTCATTTATTCGCAACGACCACATTCGGGTGCTAGGCGGTACATTTGCGATTCATTTTTTTGAAAAAAATTCGGTAAATGAAATGCAATTGTAAAGAAGTTATCATCTGTACGTAACTATTGACTATGAGTTCTCTATCTAAGAAATCTATTAATCAGAAAGAATTATTGTAGAATGAACCATCTGTTGTAGATGGTTGGTTACCATTCGTTCTAGGATTCAGGAATTTATCTTTGAATAAAAATTAAAATGCAATCATTTAACATGATTATATTTTGAAGCAATATATCATCTACGCTGTTTATAAATTTCAACTGTGAAATCCTCGCTCCCAAAAACAGGGTTTGTGATCAGGTCAATTACATATCTAGAAAAGAATGTTCTAGATTGTTCTTTCCCCTTTTTGATATCCCTTGAACAACATTCACTAAACAAAGCTAAATCCACTCTCCAAGTATTTCTTTCTTGTTTTTCTAATTCCAATCATACAATATTTTAAAATGAAAAAAAGAATGAACGCAAGTTGCACTCCTAAAAGCATCAAAGTTATAAAAAATATTTTATTCATCTCAGGATATCTTTTGCTTTATCCATTTTCCTTTCTTTCTGCCGACTCTGAACTCATTTTTACTATTAATCGAATTGCCGAATCCATAGAACGGATTTCAGTCAAAATACCAACGGATCATTATTATCTAACGACTACATCCGTTTCCTATACAAATGCGATGTCTGATGGATCTCCAGCGCCAAAGTTGGTATATTTCCAATCAGGAGAATACTTTCTGTCATACAATGATGGTAATTCCAATGGCAGAATTGTAAGTTTAGATTCTAATTTCAAAATGATAAAAGATCTTGTAAGTATAAAAAACTTTCGTATTGAAGATACCATCGCCGATTCTAATGGGCTGACTGTTTTATTATCTGCTTTTGAGATTGAAAAAAAAGGAAACTATGAATCTAAAAATTTTCATACTGCCTATATCAATCAATACACAACTTCTGGAAAATTAAATTTTAGTACGAAGATTGTAGGCACGAAAGAATACAAAAATGTAGGTGATCAAGGGATCGATACTACATTTGGAACTTTAACACTCACCAAAACAGCTGATAATCATTATGCGACTTATTTTTCTACTTATCGCAAATGGGATGACGGAGTCACACACCAGAGTGAATATTTGGCATTTTTTGACAATGCCGGCAAACGAATTTTAAAATCTGATGGAAAAACACCTGAAGGATTTACGTGGAATGTGAGTCATAGTTTTCGACCCAGGTTTATCAATGATGGAAAACAATTGGTGATGGCCACTGTCGGTGATGCTTACCCAAGAGGATTGGTTGTAGATAGTTTTCCTTCTCGAAAACGTGAGTTACCAATTGTTGTCCCTAAAGCTGGACCAAATGAAACCTACCAATACGTTCCGATTTCTACTGGTGATTTATACTCAAAAGATGGTACGACTTGGATCACATTTGATTCCAATCTAAATCGATCTTCTTATGATATTGGCCTTATCATCAAAAGCAATGATGGCCTTTCCAAACCAATATATTTAACAAATTCTATTAAACAAAGAGAAAGGATTCCGAGAATTGTCCCTTTTGGAGATGAACATTTGTTTCTGATGTGGATGACAGATGAAGATACTGAAAAAGACAAATGGTTTCCTAAAATTACAAAGATGAATTTGGAAGCTTGTTTGATTCAAAAAGATGGAACCATCATTTCCAAACCTCAAAGTTTTGGTTCTGGTAAAGGTTTATCTTTTCGAGCAGCAGCTCGTTTTTTTCATTTGCCAGATGGTAGATTTGGTTGGGTGAACGATTTAACTGGTTTGGCAGACCAATTGGAAATTGTTTTAGTCTCACCTTTCCCAAAAGAAACGATTGTTGTTTCTTCAAATGAGAATCCAACACCACAACCAACAAAAGTAAAAATTGATCCCAGTCTAGGCAAACCAATGGTAGCTGCTATCTATGAAGGAAGAGAAGAAGAAGCAATTTCGCTTTTGAACCAAGGAGCTGATCCCAATACGATCTATGAAGGTTGGTCTGCTTTATTGTATGCAGCTTACTTTGGTCGTACCGAATCTGTAAAAGCACTGATATCTCACCAAGTAAATACAGATTTTTCAGTGGATGGATGGAACGCTCTACGGTTATCCGAAGTTAGGGGGCATACTCAAATTGTAACTTTACTGCAACCATTAACAAAATCAATTTCTAGATCGTTATCAAAATCTCCTAATCCAAAAAGTCCGATATCATCGATGATAAAAGAGAGAAACCTACGGTCGGAAATCGAACCATCTAATGTAGATATAAATCAAAATCTAAAGAATTTAGGAACACCAATGAATTGATGTCCCAAATCCAATACAAATCAGAATGGTTAAGATAGAATATTTTATTTACCTTCCGGATTCACTATAATCGGCAATCCATCTTTTCCATTTGGAACAAAAATCAATTTATTATTTGGATTCTCCATTGCTTTCAATTGAATGTATTTCGGAGTTAATGATTCAGAAATCATCCGTTGGGCTTTTGCTTGTGCCTCAGCTTCAATGAGTACGGCCTTTGCTCTACCATCAGCAGAGATTTGTTGGATCTCGGCATCACGTTTAGCGATATTGATTTCGAACTTCATCTGCTCTTGTTCTTGTTGTTTGGTCAGTTTGCTTTCGATTGCTTTTAGAATGGATGGACTGTATTCTACATCATCAATGATCACATCATCAATTTCAACATGTTTGTCCTTCAACTTTTCGCTCAGGGATTTTTTAATCTGCGCAGAAACGTTAGGTGTCTCTTTCGAAATGGAAACCATATTATAAGCAGATAGAATATTTCGAATCGCAGTTCGAAATTGAGGTTTCACTACCTTCTCATAATAACCTCGACCAATTTCCATTTCTAACTCATAAATTTCATTTTGAACTGGCCGAATGATGATGGCAGCCGTCACAGTGATCGTTAAATCATCTCTCGTGAGTACTTCTACTTTTTCTTGGTAACTACTCCATTGAACAGAGTAGACATAAACACTGTTCCAAGGCATATAGGTTTGCACTCGAGATTCTAGCGGTTTTTGGCTGAGTCCCGTGCTATACGGTCGCCACATCAGACCTACCTCTCCCGGACTAATGATGGAGAGGCACGATGTAAAAAAAAGACTCACACCCAAAATGGAAAGGAACTGGAAGCTGGTTGGAAAAATGGATCGACGTTTCATGGTTAAACCATTAGACTAAAACCGATGTTAGAATTTCTATCTAGTCGATTTTTATTCTTAAGGTTATCCAGTGTCATTTTTTTAATAATGATCGGATCCAGCTTTTCCTGTATGGAAGATGAAACTGTAGTCAAAGCTCCTATGAGTCGGGAGCACCGTCTGTTCCAGGCAGTCGAAAAAGGAAACTTAGAATTAGTAAAAACAATTTTAGCGGAAGGTGTGTCCGTCAATGCAAAGGACTCCTTAGGAAATTCCTCTTTAATCAAAGCAGCAGATGATGAAGAACTAGAGATGGCAAAGTTCTTAATTGAAAAAGGTGCCAATGTCAACCTCCGTAATACCACCGGTGAAACAGCACTTTACCGAGCCGTATACCGAGGAAATTTGGAAATGGTCAAACTTCTGGTTAAAGCCGGTGCCGAAACCAAAGTCAAAACTGTGGGTGGGATTAGTATTGCGGAACTTGCCGAAGAACGAGGCGAAGAGGGGATCTTAAAGTATTTAAGTTCTCTTAAATAGTAAGACCAGAAGGTTAGCGGCAAATATAGTTCTGTTATGCGGGAAAAAACAAAATCTATTTAAAATTTATGAATCCATTGAGTCTAATAGAGACAATTGGCCAATTTTTCTATTGGCTCATTTACTTGGTGAACCCCGAATTTCGAGAAGAATAAAAAATTCAAGATGAAATAAAGGATGCCGTTCGCAGGAAAATATTTGAAGATGAATGGAAAAATACATTTAAGAATATTAATTATGGATGCTATTGTAGAAATGAAATAAATTCAAATTTATATGTCAAATGTCCTATCGACGATGACTCACTTGATCTAGCTTGCAAAGAGAGACAAGATTGTTTAGCTTCAGAAGGTAAATTTTGGGTCGATTCTAATATTTGTAATACTAAATTTCTTTCTTTTCTCGAAACGATCCCATACTCTGATAAAAAAATTCTTGAATCCTTTTCAAATGAAGACGTTTTAATTTTTACCTCAAATAAATATAAAGCACTACTAAAAATTCAAAATAAATTCAATTAATCAAATGCCTTATTTCGCATAACACGAACTACTGCTTGCGGGACTTCGCCTACGTTTTGCCAAATTCCTTTCTGTAACTCGTTTGCTTCCGCAAACTCTATGCCAGTCCCTAACGTCCCGTTCGGGACACAGGGTATAGAAACATCTCATTATGCGTAATTGTGATAGATTATCATAATATAGAAGTAAATCTTCATTGTAAATTTATAGAATCAAAGAATTTCTTATCTATTCGCATAAAGAGGAAAAATGTCAAAAATTATTGCAGCTTTCAATATGACCCTGAATGGCAATTGTGACCACAATGCAGGAATCCCGGATGAAGAAATACATATTCATTATGCAGATCTTCTTGATACCGCAGATTACATATTATATGGAAGAATTACATATCAGCTTATGCAATTTTGGCAGTCGTTCCTAGAAACTCCTTCGAGTCAAAATTCAATGAATGATTTTGCTGCCTCTATAGACAAAATAAAAAAAATCGTCTTTTCGCATTCTCTGAAAGAAACGGGATGGGATAGCGCAATACTCTCCGATAAGCCTATTGAAGAAAAAATCTTGGAACTAAAAAAAATAACGAACAAGGATATTTTTGTCGGTAGTCGAAGTTTAATTATACAGTTAATTAAACATAATCTAATTGACGAGCTTCAACTTTGCATCCATCCGGTGATTGCCGAGAACGGTATCCAACTATTTGAAAACCTAAATACCAAGACAAATCTTAAGTTTATAAAAACTAAAATCTTTTCGAATGGAGCAATCATCCTTTATTATAAACCGACAATAGATAACATAATAAATGAATAGAAACAGTAAAATCTAAAAAAATCATATTGAGATTCACGGTCGGACAATTTCGGTAAGCCTGGTTGGTTATACGTTATTAAATAATTTTTACTCCAAAAGGAATTCAAAATGATAAAAAGTATTTCGACTATTCTAATCGCATTCATGTTTTTCACTTTTAGTTGCGATGATAAGGATACTCAGAAAGTAGATCTAAAAGAAAGAACTACTTGGATTAGAAAATATATAAAGGAAAGTGAATTACTTAAAGATAATTCAAAAAATCTCATCAAGAAAGCTTCATATTATTATCAAAGAGAAACACTTGCTGGCGTAGTAGAACCGGAAGATTTATATACAAAATCTGAAAAAGAATTATTGATAGATTTTATTAAAAATACAAGTAAAAGATTAAAAATCAAGAATCTTAATGAATTTTTGGCTATCATCAAAACTATCGACTTTGGTTCTGAGGGAGAGATTACGAAAGTAGATCATTTATGGATTAAAAAGAACGAAGGCTGGATTTTGTTTGAGCATAAAAGCGAAAGTCTTCCTTTCCCAGGACAAAAAATATCGATTGAAGAATTAAAATATAAGAAGGGAAAATTTATTCTTCTTCATGGTGGGTGTTGTGATACTGAATCTTTAGCTATTCTTCAAATTTCAAACAGTCAATCTTTAGTACCTCTATATACTGGAACACTTTATGGCAATCGCTATAAATTTGTAAGAAAAAATGGAAAATTACAAATATTTGAAAGAGATATAGAAAATAATCTAAATGAAATCTCTTTGGAAGAGCGTTGAACTAGGCATACCGTCTACTTCTTCCACTTATTTATTTTTCCATCGGATATGGATCCTTTTCTTTCTTCTGAACTATATACGATGATTCACAATGACATTTCCTCTACTGGTTCATCTCTACCAAAGTTTCAAAAAGAATTTTTGTTCCTAGTTCTAAGTTATCAATGGTCATATTTTCATTCTTTCCGTGCATCCCGTCAATGTCTTCTGATTTCAGAACTGCTGGAATCAAACCATACGATTTAATTCCCAATCGTCTGAGATACGAATTGTCCGTTTTTCCAGGAGAAAGAAACGGAGTCACCGTACTATTGGGAAACTTATTGACAGACACTGCTGCCAAAGTGCTGAAAAGCCTAGTGTTGATGGGAGATACATCCGTTGGATTGATATCGGTAAAAGTAATTTCAGCATTGTATTTAGCGGCAATTGATTTTACTTTATTGGAAAATTCCATAATATCAACACCTGGTAAAGTTCGGATATCGAGTCTTCCTGATGCTTCCCCTGCAATTACGTTTTCTCCCCCTTCGCCTTCTGTGGTTCTAAATCCAGTGATGGATTTGGTGTTTGTGGTCATTGCAGTAAGGTGGCGATTGCTTCGGATGGTTCCGTGTAATAAAGGTTTGATCAAAGGGTTTCTAGCATTTTTCAAAAAAAATGAATTTGGAAACGAACTAATGGTTCCGAGTTGGTAGAAAAAAGCATCTGTTTCTGAGGTGATACGAATCTCAGATTCCAGTTCTCTGACTTCATTAAAAAATTGGATTAAGGACAAGGCAGGGTATTGACTTGGAGGAGAAGATCCGTGCCCACTGGTTCCTTTGATTTTGGCTCGTAACCAAATGTTTCCTTTTTCCGCATATTGAATGTTAAAGATAGTGGAACCTTGGATCACAATGTCTCTTGTGGCCACCCCACCTTCATTGAGTGCGTATTCGTATCCTTCAAAAACTTGTTTTTGTTTGGAAGTCATATATTTACCGCCTAACTCGGAACCTGATTCCTCATCGGCCAAAGCCAAATACATAATTTTTCTCGTTCTCGGAATTCCAGATCGTTTGATTTCAAGAAAGGCAAGTAATTCCATTACGGCCATTCCTTTCATATCAATGGCGCCACGCCCCCAAACACGACCCTCACTTACCGTACCGGAAAGTGGAGCTACCTTCCATTCTTTGGTATCAAATTCAACTGTGTCCAAATGGTTTGCGAGAATGATACCTGGCTCTGGATTTGGAACAGTCGCTGGTAATTCAGCAATTAAATTGGGTCTTGTTGGATATTTGGGATCAAAAACAAAATGAGAAGGGATTCCCTCTTTGGCGAGAACCGCTTGGATGTATTTTGCCACCTGAATTTCGTTTCCACGAACAGATGGTATTTTTAATAAATCCGATAAAAGTTTTACCGCTTCAGACCTACGGGCTTCCCAATTGACTTTAGGATAAGACTGTTTTAGCTCCGCATACTTTACCTTTTGACCGAAGGAACATTGCAAATTTAAGACCGCGAGAATAAAAACCGAAACTAAAAACTTCATAGAAATGAATCTCCCTTTCTTTCGGAAAAAGAAAATCACGGATTTTAAAAGTTAAAAGAAAAAACTAACCTATATTTTTCGTAAAACCAACCGAACGATGGCTGCCTTTCCTCTATGGAACGGACTTTCATTGAGTTCAATTTCTAATGCTTCTTCGTATTCAACGCTCATTTCGGAAAAATCCATACGCAAATCTTTTAACTGATACAACATATCGGGATCTTTTGGACCACCTGATGTGTATTGCAACTGGTCTGGCGAAAATGCTTCTAATAATAAAATCCCACCGGATTTTAATGTTCGAACACAATTTCGATGTGCCGTTGTGCGGATCGATTTATGAAAGTGACAATAGATCAAAGCAACCATATCCATTTGTTCTGGTGCGTAAGGGTAAGTTAAAACATCAGAAATCTCATAATGAATGGAAACTTTTTTTTCGTTAGCAAGAGCGGTTGCTTTTTGTTTTCCGGTTTCTGATTGGTCAAAGGCAAACACATCCCAGCCGAGTCCTGCTGCAAAAACCGCATTTCGTCCTTCTCCTTCGCATGGAAAAAGAATTCTTCCTTTTTTCAAATTAGGCAAACGAGTTCTTAAAAAATCGTTTGGGTCTTTTCCGTAAACATAGTCTTCATTCGCATAACGTTCATTCCAGAAAGTTTTAGAATACATGGTGGTTTCCCTGCTGTTTTATCTTTTGGTCGCATCATCATATACTAAACTTTCTGAATCAGAACTACTTTTTCAATAAAACCGAAGTAAATCTTCGGCAGATTCCCTTGGTGTGTGAAAACGATTGAGTTCTGAATCCGGTTTTGGATATCCAATGCTCAGTCCGAGGATTACTTTTTCTTCCTTAGGCAAGCCCAAACAATTACGAACTACATCAGGAAATGCACCCAAAGCAGCTTGTGGACAAGTTCCTAAACCTTCCTCTCTTGCCAGGAGGAGAATTGATTGGAGAAAACAACCCAAATCAATACCTACATACAAATTGAGATCAAATTTGGAGGTGATAAAAACCGCAGTGGGAGCTCCAAAGAATTCAAAATTTCGAAGCATAAATTGATCCCTTGCTTCTTTGTCTTTACGATCAATTCCAGCCACTCCGTAAATTTTCATCCCTAAATCAAACATTCGTTTTTTGGCATCACTTGGATAGGATTCTGGCCAATTAGTTTCTGGCTGGGGGGAAGACTCCCTCGCTGCCTTTGTGAGTTCCAAGGCCATCTCCTCGCGTTTTTTGCCACTCAGGATATGCGCTTTCCAAGGTTGGGAGTTTTTCCAACTAGGGGAACGTAAGGCTTTTCTGAAGATTCTTTGTAGGATTTCTTCTGGGACAGGTTCTGGTAAATATTCTCGGATGCTATGTCTAGTTTCTAGGGCCTCTGTTGTCGTTTTGGCAGACTCATGGATGGATATCATTTCAGAATTCATATGGATGCTCCTGGTCAATATACATACCGACCGGTCTGTATATGCAAGAACTTTTCATACAGACCAGTTGGTATAATGTTTGCTTAGTTTTTGTAATTTTGAAATTTGTAAGGGATATGAAAAAAGAACCAACTCGTGTACGTCTCTTGCAAGTAAGTAAGGATCTCTTTTTAAAACAAGGGTATTCGGAAACAGGCCTCAACCAAATCGTCGATGAAGCAGAGACCGTCAAAGCGAGTTTGTATCAACATTTTTCCTCAAAAGAGATGTTGGGTAAGGAAGTGCTTCGAATTTATTCGGATGAAAATTTAACTCTTCTCAAATCTCTAATGAAACGAAATCCAAAGCCTCTTGATTTTGTGAAAGCTTGGGTTCGGATTCTTTCTAGGGAAGCGAGAGAATCTCAACTTTTCGGATGTGGGATGGCCAATTTCCGAGCCCAGATTGCACCAAACGAATTGGAAATTTTGAAAGAAATTGAAGAAATTGCCCACAAAACCATCGATTGTTTGGCAGAGTATTTAGAGGAGTCTCTAGAAAATGGTCATATAATTTCTAAAGTAGATTGTCGGTTACTCGCTAAACAATTATTTTTTGTCTACGAAGGGGTTTTGCAAGGTTATCGTTTGCTTGATGACAAAAGGTCATTGGATGAACTTTACCGAATTGCCGAAAGTTTGATCCCAACTTCTAAATGAAATACACTAAATCGATCATTTATATTTTTTGTTTGGGATGGTTTTTGCCTCTGTATGCAGAAGGAAACCTAGAAGTTGTGTTCCAAATTGTTAAATCCAATTCTGGCAAACCCGTCACAAATGCTGTTGTTATTTCTAAAAAAGGTAAAGCCAGCGGAGTTTCCAATGAAGAGGGGATCGCCAAACTTCGATTTCCCGAACCCGGATATTATGAAATTAAAATTTCTACGGCCGACAGAATCGAAACTGTGTTTCGCGAAGTTCGATTCAAAGGACAGGTGATTCTTGTCTCCATCTCAGAGGCAAATCTATCGGGAATTTTAGTCAGTGGAGAAAGGGACAAAACACCTCTATCTCGATATGGGCTCGTGCAAGATGAAATCAAACGACTCCCTGGTGTTTCCGGTGATTCCTTAAAAGCTCTCCAAACCATTCCGGGTGTTGTGATTGGTGCGCCCGTAGGAATTTTACCGTCAGTCTTCACTAATATTGGAACCAATTTGTTAACAGGAAATCCCTATTCCAATAGTGAAAGGGGAGATTTATCATTACGTGGTGGTGGGACGAGACAAAACCAATATTATTTTGATGGATTCCCACTCTCTTATCCTTTTCATTTAGGAAATCAATCTTCCGTACTAAATAACAATTTAATTAAATCCTTTGACGTGTTTACTGGTGCATTTCCAGCTAAATATGGTTATGCGACTGGCGGAATTATTGCCATTGAAGGAACAGATCGTGTTGATGAAAATAAAACGGTCATCAATATCAATTTGTTTTTATCAGATATTTACAACCAAGCCAAAGTTTTGCCAGGACTGGCGATGATCAGTTCAGGAAGAAAAAACTACCCTAACTTAGTTTTATTACAAACCTATCCACAAGGAATTCCGGAAGATGCAAAGTATGCAGAGTATCAAGATTACCAATGGAAACTAATTTGGGATATTAGTTCTGAACATCGTCTTTCGATCCAAACCTTTGGAACAAGAGATAGACAAGCATACACTAAAGCCCAAGCAGATTTAGAAAGAGGAGGGGAAGACCCACGTCCTCCGACGGGTTTAGATCGAATGTTTCGCACTGATGCCATCCGTTATGTTTGGAAAGGAAAAACATTTCGAAATACTTTATCATACTCACGCACCTCGTTTAATGAATTTTTTGAATTGAGATTTACAAATCCGCTCACAGCAGAGAATATTTTCGGATTACAAAATCGAACTGCTGATACAACCACTTATGTTCATAATGCATTTGAATGGGAAATTTGGGAGGAACATCTCAAATTAGAAGCAGGAGTTCAGGGTCGGTTCCGCGAGACCACATTAAAAGGTGAGAATATCTCTTCTTATAATCGATTATTTTATAATATATTTAATGATTTATTAAATTCCAATGCGGCTTTTCGTTCCGTCATTGATGGAGATCGAATCCGATATCGTGAAAAGTCTGCTTATGCGGAACTTCCGTTTAAATATGGTGGTTTTCGCCTAACACCAGGTGCAAGGGTAGATAACTATTCAGGTAGCAATGAAACCAATTTGGCTCCCAGGATTACAGGTGGGTATCTTTTTGAATCCACAAAAACAGGGTTTATGGTTGGGCACGGAATTCATTACAATGCGCCTGTTTCGATTGAGGCCTTGTCTGCTAAGTCAGGAAATCCTAATCTTTATATGGAACGTTCCGAACATAATTCGGTAGGGGTGAGCCAAGAGTTTTCCAACAATTGGCAAATTAAAATTGAAGGGTTTCGGAATATCTTTCAGAATATCATCGTTCCTGATGCTTATATTGTCGATCCGTACGCTTTGAACAATGACACTCGTGTTTTTGTAAATGAAACCGCCAAAGTTCTCGCAAATCCGATTACACCTAAAAATTTAAATTATTCGAATGCTGGTTATGGACATTCGGAAGGAGTTGAAATTTTTATTAAAAAAACAAAAGATCCAAGAGAACAATCGGGGCTATTTGGTTGGATTTCCTACACAAATTCTATCACTAAACGAATCAATAACCAAGCCAGATTAAACAGTGATGAAACTAGAAACAGAACTTTACTGAACAATTCAAGAACACTTCTTGCCCAATCCAAAATTGGAACTAATTATATAAATTATTATGATGATAATCAATTTGAAGTCATTTATAATAATGATAAAGAACAACTTTATGATTTAGATAGAACTCACATTTTAAATATTGTATTTGGTTATAAATTTAATCCAGAATGGATGGTGGGTGGAAGGTTTCGTTACTTTTCAGGCACACCTTATACTCCCATTACAAGTGCTACACGAGCAAATCAAGCTGCGACTTTTGGATTGAATTTATATTTCCCCAATTATTCTGGAAACTATAACAGTGACCGATTTTTACCATTTCACCAATTTGACCTAAGGATCGATCGCATCGAAAACTATTCTTGGGGTTATATTAATACTTATATTGAATTTGTAAATTTTTATGGCCGTAGGAACCAAGCAGGTTTTGAATTTGATAATACAAAAAATTACCAAAGGAATCAAAACCCCGCACCAACCTACGATACTGTGAATTCTCCATACATAATTTCGCAAACCCCAAATGGAAAATTAGCTTTTATTCCTCTCATCAATATTGGTATGGAGGTACGATTTTGAAAAATATACTTATTTTATTTTGTATGACTTTGTTTTTTGCCTCTTGTTTTGAAGGTGGGGAAGAAAAACAAAAAGAAGAAGAGAACCAACAAACTTTTAATTTAACAACTCTATTCTTAATTCGCGAATCTGGGAACTGTATCAAAACCAATACTTCCTTGTCTTCGAATAACCAATTTTGTAGCCGAAGGCCTCTTGGTGTCTGCAATGTCAATCAACTCATTCTTACTCAAAGCGAAGTGAATGTCATCATCAATGATGCTCGCATCATTCAGTCAAGAACAACGGATTGCCAAGAATCAATTTTGCAGTCAGGAGTTTTGAGTTTGAAAGCCACAACTACGACGAATATTGATACCTTTAAATCCCAATATACATTTCGTGTTGCAGAATCCTGCGAATTAGAAGGATTCCAAGTAAGTGCTGGGACAAGGTTTGCTAATTTTACCGAGATTCTTTGGTTAGATTCGGTTCGTGGTAAAATTGCAAAAGCTGCAAAAACCATTTCTGCTAATACTTTTTTGCCCCAAGCCAATCGCGATCGTGCTAACAGTTGTTTGAATCTCGAATTTAGAGATTGGGAAAGAGACCTTGCCCAAGGAAACAATGACAATAAAATCCTGGTCGAAATCGTACATCCATAAAATCAAAATCCGCTTTCCTTAACCTTGGCATCTTACATTTTGTCTTTAATCCGAAGGAAATTGAATTTTATGACTTTGAATCGATACAGCCGCATTCTTACCCAAGATGAATCCCTTCCTGCCTCCCAAGCAATGATCATTGGATCTGGGGTTCCTTATGAAGATTTAAATAAACCTTTCATTGGAATTGGAAGCACTGGGTTTGATGGAAACCCATGTAATATGCACTTAACCACTCTTTCGGCCTTACAAAAGAAAAGTATCCTAGATACAAAACAAATGGTGGGTTTATTATTTAATACGATAGGTGTGAGTGATGGGATTACCAATGGAAATGACGGGATGCGTTATTCCTTGCCATCTAGAGAGATCATTGCCGATTCCATTGAAACCATTGCAGGTGCTCATTATTATGATGGAATTCTATTCACTGCTGGATGTGATAAAAATATGCCAGGGGCCATTATGGCAATGGCAAGACTCAATCGACCATCCATCATGGTGTACGGTGGAACTATCAATGGTGGTCATTACAAAGGTGAAAAATTAAATATTGTATCTGCCTTCGAAGCTTATGGGAAAAAAATAAACGGCAAAATCACGGAAGATGATTTTAAGGAAGTAATTAAAAATTCCTGCCCTGGACCTGGAGCATGCGGTGGAATGTACACGGCCAACACTATGGCAACAGCAATTGAAGTCATGGGAATGAGTTTGCCTTATAGTTCTTCTTCTCCTGCTCGTAGTGAAGAAAAAAAGAAAGAATGTATGAATATTGGAAAGTATATGTACAATCTTTTAGAAAAGGATATCAAACCCTCCGATATCATCACTCCCAAATCCATTCTAAATGCACTTCGTGTGGTTACCATTCTTGGTGGTTCTACAAATGCGGCCTTACATATGATTGCCATTGCAAGAACCATGGGCATTCCTCTCGATTTGGAACAAATTCAAAAAGTAACTGACACAACTCCACTGTTAGCTGATATGAAACCAAGCGGAAAGTATCTTATGGAAGACCTTCATGCCATCGGGGGAACCCCTGCTATCATGAAATTCATGTTACGCGAAGGATTGATTGACGGATCTTGTTTGACTGTCACTGGAAAAACAATCGCAGAAAACTTGGAAGGACTTCCTGACCTTCCGAGTGACCAAGACTTACTTAGACCCGTCAGTAACCCCATCAAAAAAGAAGGCCATATCCAAGTTCTTTATGGTAACATTGCCAAAAAAGGTGCTGTGGCAAAAATCACAGGCCATGAAGGGGAAATGTTTGAAGGGAAGGCCATTTGTTTTGATTCTGAAGTGGAAGCAAATCTTGGGATTCGCGACGGAAAAGTCAAACCTGGCCATGTGGTTGTGATTCGTTATGTAGGACCAAAAGGCGGACCGGGAATGCCAGAGATGTTAAAACCAACTTCTGCCATCATCGGAGCCGGTCTTGGGGATAACGTAGCCCTCATTACAGACGGAAGATTTTCTGGGGGTAGCCATGGATTTGTTGTGGGTCATATCACACCAGAGGCAATGGAAGGGGGAGAATTGGCCCTTGTCCAAGATGGTGACAAAATTTTAATTGATGCTCGCACCAACAAACTTGAGTTAATTGTATCTCCAGATGAATTAGAAAAAAGAAGGACAAGTTGGAAAAAACCCCCGTACCGAATTACATCTGGATATCTTTGGAAATACATCCAGATGGTAAAGGATGCTAGTACGGGTTGCCTAACCGATCGTTAATTTCTCAATTGAAGTTACCGCTGGTTTCCCTGGGAGCTTCTTCTTTTCCGTTTGCGTGTTTGGCAAATCTTCCTTTGCCCACGTGAACGGGATCATAAGAATCCCACGGCCAACCTCCAAACTGTGTTTTGCGGTAATCATCAAAGGCTTGTTGGATTTCCTCTTGTTTGTTCATCACAAAAGGTCCATACTGAACTACTGGTTCGGCAATGGGTTTTCCTTCTAAAATTAAGATACGAGCGGATTCGGATCCGTTTTTTAGATCCACATCAATGTCAGATTTTAGATTGTACATATGTTTTCCTGGAACCACAACATCATCTATAACGAGTCCTTCACCGCGGAAATAATAAAGGTTTCTATTGTTTCCAACAGAACTTCCTGGAATTACAAAGTTAGCTTCCGGATCTAAATCTAAAATATAAATCCCCACTTCGTTTTTAGGATCACCTGCCCAGGAATCTGGAGGTGGATCAAGTGGTTTTTCACCAAACAAAGATCCTGCGACCGTTTTAATTTTTATTTTTTTGCCGGAAGTATCAGTAGCCACTTTGACGGGAATGTCTTCGTTCCAAAACATTTTGAAGTGAGGTTCTACAAATTTATTTTTTGCAGGCAGGTTCAACCAAATCTGAAAAAGTTCCAAAGTATTATCACCAGATTCATTCACGAGAGGAAACATTTCTGAATGTTGGATCCCAGCTCCAGCTGTCATCCACTGGACATCCCCATCTCCATACCTTCCGGCAGCACCTTGTGAATCGGCATGGTCGATAAGACCTCTTTGGACAACCGTTACCGTTTCAAAGCCGCGGTGTGGGTGGCCAGGAAAACCGGGAATGGTTTCTCCGTGGTACATCCTCCATCCATCTTTGCCAGCAAAGTCTTGGCCAATTTGTCTTCCTTGTAAAGAGGCATCTGGACCAAACTTTCCATTGCCTTTCGGATAAAAATCTTCATGGTGTACACAAAACAAAAATGGATCTGAAGTGGGCCATTGGAAGTCTAGTTTTTGGGCATATTCTATCGATTTGTGTTTCATGAGTGAATCCTATTTTCGCGAACGGTATCGCTATTAATAAGACAGTAGTTAAGAATCAAAAGTTTTTCACAATAGAAACATTCACTCCAAAAGAGCCATATTCTTTGGCACTTTGAGAGGAGTTGAGATTGGGAACTGTGCTGAGTTCCACTGGAGTTTTCCCAGGTCCTAAATTATAACCGGACACTTCAGAAACACTAAAAGAAGATATTTGATAAAAACCACCGTATTTTAAACCAAAGGTATCAAAGAATTTCCAAACAAGTCCCATCTCGAATGAAACCGAAGCCCCTCCAAGTCCACGAGCCAAACCCTCTTTGGATTGAAAAATGGTTAAATCTGTTTTGGTGACGGGAGTACTAAATACAACTTGATTACTTGAATTGAGAGTTCCAGTTGATGAGTTTTCAATCCCGTAAGATGCCAGTTTTAATTGTCCTGCAAATACAATAAGATCACCCATCATATAAAAATTCAACCAATCGGTAATAGAAGTCACAAAACCGTAGTTCATTCCATAATTTTTAGTTCGAAATTCAACAGTTCCTGTTGATAAAGCATAACCTTCTGTTACAGATTGTTCGCCAGTTCTTAAAAAAGGAAATTTTATTTGAAAGGATTGAAACGGTCCTTTGGAAGATAATTCAGAATAAGAAAAACTAAATTCATGCGAACTTGTTGGTGTAAGAAAATTTAACGGACCAACTCCAATTTTAAATCCTACTTCATTGATCCCTGATCGAACTCGATCGTTCAAATACAATCCGTTTGTACTAAAACTGGTTCTTGTATCATTGTAATGTTCTCCTTTTGCATAAACGAGTCCAATAAAAAAATCTTCAGAGATTTGGTGAGAATATTTGATTCGAGGTGATACTGTAGAAGTTGGTCTTGATTCTGCACTTTCCGTAATAATCCCAGGAGGGTTCAAGTTGTTCGCCGTGCCAGAATTGACAAAACTTGATGCAACACGAGAAGAATTAAGAATGCTCGATACCGATTGTGGACCACCTTCCGATGGTGTTTGTGCAAATTCTCCTGCAAGTTCGATCACTTTTAATCCTGATCCGAGTAAGGATGAAGATTTAGGTTTTGAATCCGAATTAGGTTCTGGGGGATTGGATTGATTTTGAGCCAGGAGAGGTGTGACTAGTAAAGCAAATACTAGGAAAAACTTTTTGCATATTCCATTCATCATTTGTAAAAAATAAATTTTTGAAAAATAGAATCGAGAAAAAAAGAAAAGTATAAAGATAATTCGCTTTGGAAATTTAGAATGATGTTAGTTTGTTTTTGTGTGTTGTACTAATTGTATCAAAAAAGTAGAACCCACTCCTGGTTCACTTTCTACCCAAATCTTACCTCCTTGTTTTTCTAAAAATTCTTTGCAGAGAATCAGTCCAAGTCCTGTTCCCGGTTCTTGCGCCGTACCTTTTGTTGAAGATTTATGGTCCAATCGAAAAAGATTTTCAATTTGTTCCTGCTTCATTCCCACTCCCCTATCTTTTACAAAGAAAATGATTTCATCTGTTTGAGATTCTGTTGTGAGTTTTTCAGTTTCCAATTTTGATTTAGAATGTATTTTTTTGTTTTGATGTAAAACTCCTACCGTTACTTCAGTATTAGCATTACTGTATTTGATGGCATTGGAAATTAAATTGCGGATTACAGTTTCAATCATAAATAAATCAGCATAAATTACTTGGTTTTTTGGAATTTGATTTGTAATAGTCACATTTTTTTTGTTAGCTGATAGTGTTAAAAGGCCAATCACCCTTTCGACTAGATCAAAAAATTGAATAAATATAGGTTGGTAGTTTATATTTCCACTTTGAGACCTTGCCCAATCTAATAAATTTTCTAATAATGAATAAACTAAATCAGAAGATTCTTCCAACATTTTCAGGTAAGTTGTTCTTTCGATTTCAGAAAATTTAGAATCTTTTTCGCTTAAAATTTTGGTAAATTCCCTCTGGGTGCCAAGTGGTCCACGCAAGTCATGAGCTATGATTGAAAAAAATTTATCTTTTGATGAGTTGAGTTCTGCCAAACGAATTGCAGATTCCCGTAAATTCGTTTCCGCTAATTTTCGTTCTGTGATATTACGAACAATAGCACAATTGTATTGTTTTCCAGCATACTCGACCAAATTCACTGTCACTTCGATAGGAAAAGAGGTGCCATCTTTCCTTTGGTTGATTGTTTCGATTGAAAATGTTTTACGATCTAAAATTTCCTGCCAATGAGCATTCCAAGTTTCGTGATTAAACAAAGGATCAACTTGAAACATTTGCATGGAGAGTAATTCTTCCTTCGTATAACCATAGTTTTGGCAGGCTGCATCATTTACGAAAACAATATTACCTTGAGAATCTAACCAAAGAATGGATTCTGAAATGGTATCAATCGAAAACTGTGTGAATTGCAGAGCATGAATTAGGTTTGTTTGGTTGGCATCTTTGTTTTCCAAAGATTGTTTTAAGACTTGGTTTTCTGATTCCAAACGTTTCAGGTCAGCAAACAAAGTTTCATATGTCTTAGGGAGAATCGACATGGATGATTGGTAGGATCCAAATTATGAAAAAAATTGCCAAGAACTAAGTGTTGGATTTCTTTATTTCGTTGGGTATGAATCTGGCTTGACTTACGTAGTATTCCTAGATAGATCTATACTCCCTGAAACGATATGTCTTGTTTATTTTGTCAGAAAGGATCCACTCAATTCTCTCGCATGGAACCAGTTCGTGATGAACGGGTGACATTCCAATTTCCAACGGATGATATCGTAGGAAATTCCCTGAATCAATTCAAGGAAATTTATGAATGTAAGGATTGTCATAGCCTTTGGTGGATCAAAACCAGAGGGACTGGAGATCCAAGATCCACCTATCCAGAGTTTTATGAGCAAACAGCAGAACGAATTGACGACCAGCGTTCAGAATTAATTCGTAATCCTACTGTTTCTCGTCTGATCGCTGCAAAGGAAACTTTGTTTCCTTACTCATTTTTTGATGAAGTTTTGGAGATTTTATCTAAAACTGAAACCGAAAAACTAAAAGTTTTATTTCTCAACCGAGATCCTAATTTACCTTCTACCGTGAAACGCTGGTTACGCCAATGGTTTCAAAGGGAATATCCATTAGAGTTCCAAGGGATTCAAAAAAAAGGGTTCCCTAAGTCTTCGCATTTACTATTTCGTTTGGAAGAAAATGAAACAGTATTAGTTTCGGAATTTATCGAAAGGGATCAATTTGTATGCATTACATTTAGTGAAAAAGATTATTTTATACAATCATTTGACCTCAATAAAAAAGAAATTCTTTGGAAGGAAAAAATCCAAAAACCTTTTGTCGAGGGGATAGACATTCCAATCCTTTTCTATCAATCCGGTTATCTTTGTTCTTACCAAGGATTCCAAAAAGGCTCGGAATATTATTCAAAACTAAATCGACCGGACACTCTTTGTATTTATGATCTTTCTGGAAAAATCATTCTATCAATCAAACTGGCTTTTCATTGTTATGAAATCCTCTCGACTGAAGAGCGTGATGTCTCAGAAAATAGAATTGTACATAACTTTAATTTTACGATTCTTTCTGATACTTTGTATCTTCCTTATCAATCACAAATCCTAGTTTACGATTTGAATTCTGGAAAATTAAAGAAAACAATCGCATTGCCAAAATTTGAAATTTTTTCTGGTAGAGTTTTTGAAACAGAGTCTGGAAATCTTTTGTTTCATACCTTGAAAGGTATTTTTGGAATCAGTCCTACCGGCGAAGAGGTTTTTCAATATTTTTCTCCTTTCCATCCAGTGTTTATCGATTCACAATTTCAATTTTATTTTTATTATGCGATTGTTGAATCGGCCAATACTGGAGAGAAAAAATTATTTGAACAAACCCATAGCTCGGGAATTTCTTTGGTTCGCGAGTTGGCATCTCCACCTGTAGAATTTCCTGGTGGGATTTATTTGCCATTTGTTTTAGATGGTTCGCTTCTTTTAGATTCTCAGCTAAATACCATCAAAGAACTTTCCTTCAGCACAACAGATACTCTTGGACCACATTCTTTTGGTAGCGCCAAATCACCAGTGATAGTAACGGAAGATCGGATTATCATCACAGCCGATTATTCTGGAGTTCGTATGATTGATTTTTTGGGAAATGTTGTTTTTGAAAAACAAATCCAAAGTGAAGTGATTTCCCTTTTTACCTTTGATGGAAAACATACAATTTTGATTTTGAGTATCTTTGATGAATATTGCGAAGAAGAACAAATTGAACTCACTTTACTCTCTCCCAATGGAAAAGAGCTGAAACAGAAAATTCTACCTGGTCCGAAAGGGTTGTCGGTGAGTTTTGATGGCATTTGTATTTTTACAAAAAACAATCAATTGTTCTCCATTGATTTATTTGAGACAGAAGAATCCAAATGATTTTTTTTCAGAAAAAAAGATTTCTCTTTGTATTGGTTTTGTTTTTAGGAACTTCTCAAATTGAGAGCGAGGAATCTATCATCGACATCAAGGATTGTGACGTTTCACCAATCTATTTAGCAAATTCGATATTAGTTTTGGAAGATCCAACAAATCGATTAAATTTCGAAGATATTATATCGCCAAAATATGAATCACAATTTTTAAAAGTAAAGTCTTCAAAGGAGGCATTTAATTTTTCTTATTCAAACTCTACCTATTGGCTGAAGGTTTCGTTAGAGAATCAAAGTTTCTCTTCTAAAGAGGTTACCTTTGTTGTTTCGTATCCAAGATTAGAAACTTTGGATTTTTATTTCCGTAACCCAAAAAAAATTAAAAAGATTTCTTCGGGTTATTCGGTTCCGATGGTGAATCGTCCTTATCAAAGTCGATTTTTTGTATTTCCAATTTCTTTTCCTGAAAATTCTCATGCGACTGTTTATTTCAAAGTAAAATCACCAAACTCTATCAATCTCCCCATTCAATTATGGAATAAAGATCTATATGAGAGGCATGAAATTAATGATCATGTTATTCAAGCCATTTATTTTGGAATTGCATTTGCAATGGCTCTGTTTAATTTGTTTTTGTTTTTTATACTCAATGATAAAAACTATTTTTTATATGTTCTTGTGGTTACGAGTACCGCAGTAACGATTGCTTCGCATAACGGAATTGCTTCTGAATATTTATGGAAATATTCTCCGTGGATGGACCAATATTCGGTGAATCTTTTTATTTCCGTCGTCTTAATCTTTTTTTTAATTTTTATGCGAAATTTGTTAAATACCAAGCAGATCATTCCTAAACTAGATCGATGGAGTTTTGTTTTTATTCTGATACAAATCGTATTACCTATTTTATACATTTATTCCTTCGAGTCCTGGATTAAAACTCTAGTGTTTAGTCATACAATTACATCTTTTTGGATTTTAATCATTGGTATTTTATGTTCGTTCCAAAGACAGAGAATTGCCTATTTTTTTCTCCTAGCCTTTGCATTTTTGTTTTTTGCTTTGATTCTTTCTACTTTGCGTGCGTTGGGTTATCTTCCTACCAATTCCTTTACCATTGACGGCCCACAATTTGGATCGGCTGCTGAAATGATGTTGCTTGCATTTGCGTTGGCGGATCGTTACCATACCATCATCAGAGAAAAAGAAACTGCGGAAGAACAAGTTAAACTTAATTTAGAAAAATCAAATTTTGACTTAGAAGAAAAGGTGAAAGAAAGGACCTTCACTTTAAATCGTACTCTCAATGCAATGAAACGAGACCTATTCGTTGCTAAAAAAATCCAAGAGAATTCTTTGGCTATTGATTCCAATCTTATCAAACAATTAAATTTAGTGTATCGTTATCTTCCTGTATCGGAAGTGGGTGGTGATTTTTTTGACTTAAGCCTACTAAAAGAATCAAAGTATAGAATATTAATCTCTGACGCCACGGGGCATGGGGTTCATGCAGCAATGATCACAATGGCAATCAAAGGATTGTATGACCCTATCAAAAACTTTGAATTACCACCTGCTAAAATTTTGGAGATTTTTAATGAAGAGTTTATGGATAACTTTGTTTCTTTGAATAGCCTTTTGACGGCAATGATCCTCGATATCGATTTAATAGAAAAAAAAATCCAATACGCCTCTGCAGGACATCCTTCGGCAGTGTTGCTAAAGAAAGAAAAAATCGAACTTCTTTCGAAAACGGGTAGGATGATAGGGCTTAAAAAACAAACCAGATACGAACAATCCGAAATTACTTTTGAGAAGGGAGATCGACTTTTTGTCTTTACCGATGGAGTTTTTGAGGCTTTCAACGCAAAAGAAGAAGAATTTGGCGAAGAATCTCTTTACCACCTCTTTCAATCCACTCGTATGCAAAGTCTGGATGAGGTGGTCGTCCATCTCCTAAAAACACTACAAAATTTCCTAAACGGTCAGGATCGTCAGGACGACTTGACCATCCTCGGACTGGATTTATAATTTTTTTGGGAAAATTAGTTTAATATTAAATAAATACAATATCAAATCACTTCATATCATAGTCTATTTCCTAAATAGTAAATCAATATTGGAGAACCTTGTGAAATCATTATTTTCAGAAGCGAAGTTAGGAAACCTTACCTTAAAGAATAAAGTAGTGATGGCCCCCATGACCCGTTCCCGTTCCATCGGAAACGTGCCAGGAGAAATCGTCGCAACTTATTATGAACAAAGAGCTGAAGCTGGACTCATCGTGACAGAAGGAACTTCTCCCTCTCCGAATGGTCTTGGTTATGCGAGAATTCCTGGAATTTTTTCAGAAGAACAAACCAAAGCCTGGAAAAAAGTCACAGACAAAGTGCATGCAAAAGGAAGTAAAATTTTTGTTCAACTTATGCATACAGGTCGTATTGGACATGAATTGAATTTACCGAAAGGTGCTAAAGTTTTGGGGCCATCGGCAATCCCTGCTAAAGGACAAATGTGGACTGATGTAGAAGGAATGAAAGAAAATGCGGTGCCGAAAGAAATGTCAAAAGCTGAATTAAAAGAAACTATCGAAGAATTTGTTTTTGCATCTCAAAATGCAATCAAAGCCGGCTTTGATGGAGTTGAATTACATGCAGCTAATGGCTACTTATTAGAACAATTTTTGCACCCATCTTCAAACAAACGCACAGACGAATATGGTGGTTCCATTGAAAACCGAATTCGATTTATTTTAGAGGTGGCAAAGGCAGTTAGTACCACTATCGGCAAAGAGAAAACGGCCATTCGTTTATCTCCATATGGTGCCTTTAACGATCTTTTCCCATTTCCTGAAACTCATGACGAATATTCATTGTTAGCTGAAAAGTTAAATGAAATTGGAATTGTATATATCCATTTAGTGGATCATTCTTCTATGGGTGCTCCCAAGGTAGAGCCAGAAACAGTTCAGAACATAAGAAAAGCATTCAAAGGAACACTCATCCTTAGCGGTGGTTATGATGCAGAACGAGCAGAAAAAGATTTATCTTCTGGTCTTGCGGACTTAGTTGCGTTTGGAAAACCATTCTTAGCTAATCCTGATTTAGTCACCCGGTTCCAAAAAAACATTCCTTTGGTTTCTTTTGATCAAACCACTTTGTATACAGCTGATGAAAAAGGTTATATCGACTATCCAATAGCAAGCTAACTACCATTCACCGTAAAACAGTAACGATTGTGTTTCTTTTTATGGTGCCTCAAATGAAAACAATAGCGGACTCTTATGGTGGCTGACCGGGCTACTACGGGGTCCGCTTTCGCTCCCGTCACCTACCATCTAACGTTGGCAGGTGACCAAGCCCTTCGTATCCCTGGCACAGAAATCTAATCTTAAAGAATTCATCTCCAGTCCTTTGGCCGTTTGCTAAATCCACTGTACAAATCTGAAACGGAAATCCGGAATCCAAGATTCCTTTTCTTGTCTACTTCGTTATAGTGAATTTTATTTCCATTATGTCGAACATACTCATCCAACAAGAAACAAGCAAAGTCCATAAAGAAGTCCTCGGTGCGAATGAAAAATACGCATCTGAATTTGGGAAAAAGGGAGAATTGGCCCTTCCTCCTGCAAGAAGTTTTACCATCCTCACCTGTATGGATGCAAGACTGGATCCAGCTAAATATGCAGGACTAGCCGAAGGGGATGCCCATGTGATCCGAAATGCTGGCGGACGTGCAAGTGATGATGCCATTCGATCTCTGGTCATTTCCTATAAATTGTTAGGGACCAAAGAATTCTTTGTCATCCACCACTCAGATTGCGGAATGCAACTTTTTACAGATCCCATCATACGGAACCTCCTTTCTAAAAGTTTGAAAACAGCGACCATTGATTCGAATGGATGGCGCAATTTAGAAGAATCTGGTGGCTCTGAAGAAGCGAAATTCATTCCTTTTTTGACATTTGAAAATTTGGAACAAAGTGTCATTGATGATGTCAAACGAATTCGAAACCATCCTTTGATTCCCAAAGACATTCCGGTTTATGGATATTATTACGATGTTAAAACAGGAAAGTTAGTCGAAGTGAAAGAAGCTTCGAAGATTGGAAGAGCATCGTAAATCCAAACGAACCAACCGTTGATTCAAAAAAGAATCTCCTTTTAATCCCAGCGAACAAGGATTCGTTGGGACCCTCCCTATATTCAAAAATATTTTTGAAAACAACATAAGAAAATTTCGAAACATGAACTTCTCTAGAATATATTTTTGATTCTTGAGAATTGTATTTTCTTCTCAGGGTTATTGTGGTAGATGGACGTCAATGGGTGGCGGGTCTAGTTCCCCTCCCTAATCGGGCGGGGATACCGATATCCAATCTGTACCTGCGAAATTCCCCGAACTTATAGCAAATCTCAATTGACAGAAGTTTGTGGTCTTATTAATTTAACCAAATGGTTAATTATCTAAATGGTTAAATTGCAAGATTCGGAAGAAACTCTCAATGCAACGTTCCAAGCATTAGCAGATCCAACTCGTAGAAAGATACTGATGCAACTTGTATCTGGTGAAGCAACAGTTCTCGAATTGGCCGAACCATTTCAAATGAGTCTCCCTGGGATTTCCAAACATCTAAAGGTTTTGGAAAAAGCCGGACTTATTGAAAAAGGGAAGGCCGCACAGTTTCGACCTTGTCGTTTAAAAGTGGAAGCGCTTCAGGAAGCCAATCAATGGCTAGAACAATATAAAAAATTATGGGAAGAGCGATTGGATCGTTTGGATGCATATTTAACCGAATTACAAAAATCGAAAGGAAATTATTAAAATGTTTAAATCAGAAACAAATTTGACACTAGAAGAGAAAACGGTCCGCATTGAACGATTGTTTGATGCTCCATTAAAGCTTGTTTGGGAGGTTTGGACAAATCCATTGCACATCCAAAAATGGTGGGGACCAAAGAGTTTTACAAATCCATCAGTGGAATTTGATTTTAAAGTAGGTGGATCGTATCGAATTGTTATGCGATCTCCTGAAGGAGTCGATTATCCAATTTTTGGAAAATTTTTAGAAATCACTCCATTCCAAAGTTTTGTCATTAGCGATTTAGTAGACGAACATCCTGATGAATGGGTAGCCGAAGTTCAAAAGATGGCAGGAGTTACAGGAGATCGTGAAATACTCAATTCAAAGTTAAGAGTGTTGTTTGAAGAAATTGATGGTAAAACAAAAGTTGTTCTCCTCACTGAATTTGCAAATAACCAAATTCGAGATGGATTTGCTCAATCTGGTATGAAGGAAGGATGGTCCGAGAGTTTTGAAAAATTAGAAATAAATGCCTTACCAAAACCCAATGAAATCTGTATGGAGAAAAAATTGAATCACTCTCAAGAATTGATTTTCAATACACTTTCTAATCCATTGACGATAGATCAGTGGTGGGGTCCAAGTGGATTCAAAACAACAACTGAATCAATGGATTTTCGAATTGGGGGGAAATGGATTTTTACCATGGTAGGACCCGATGGGACAATTTATCCAAATGTAATTGAATATAAGGAAATTAGGAAATTCGACTACATGGAATACATACATGGTTCAGGTGATGTAAATAAAAAGGATGATTTTTTGGCCAAAATATTTCTAATTGCTCTCGGTGAGAACGAAACAATTGTAAAAATGCAACTGGCTTTTCCTGATACAAACGTTCGAAATGCGGTTGTTGCATTTGGTGCAATAGAAAGTGGACAACAGACACTTTCAAAACTTGATCAGTTCTTAAATCTAAAATAGGAAAAGTATAAATGTTAAAGAGTTTCATTGCAATAGTTGTTGGATTATTATCCAACGTAATTCTTTCAGTACTTTGTGATACAATCCTTAAGGTACTAAATTTACTTCCTTATGATCATATGTTTGTATCAACTCCTTTGGTTTTGTTTGTATTAGGGTATCGAATCATATTCAGCATTTTTGGATGTTATTTGACTGCTAAATTAGCTCCACAAAACCCAATGAAACATGCATTTATCTTAGGTGGTATTGGTTTATTGTTCGGAATTGCAGGTGTCGTATTTGCTGGTCATCTTGGACCTTGGTGGTATGCATGGTCGCTCGTGGTTCTCACTCCTCTCATTGCTTATATAGGTGGTAAACTTTATGTATTACAGGAAAAATCTAAATGACAAGTGCTAGTTTATGGCAAGATCTAAAAAAGGCTCTCGCTGGTTCTGAAGAAGATTATACAGAAGTTAGCATTCGAAAAGCTGTGTTTCTACTCTCAGTTCCAATGGTTTTGGAGCTTGTATTAGAATCAGTGTTTGCCGTTGTTGATATTTATTTTGTTGGAGCTTTGGGAGCATCGGCAATCGCAACTGTTGGTCTTACTGAAACTTATTTATTTCTATTGTATTCCGTTGCAATGGGTTTGTCTTTTTCAGTTACTGCTATCATTGCAAGGAGAATTGGAGAAAAAGAAAAAGACAAAGCAGGTATAGCGGCAATTCAATCCATCTGGATAGCCATCCTTGCTTCCGTTCCTTTTGCAATTGCTGGAATATTTTTTTCAAAAGAACTTCTCAAACTAATGGGTGGAGACGAGTGGGTTTTGACAGAAGGATACCATTATATGCAATGGATGTTAGGTGGAAATATTGTCATCGTACTTCTCTTTCTTATCAATGCGGTTTTTCGTGGAGCAGGGGATGCCGCTATTTCAATGAGAGTGTTATGGGTATCTAACGGTCTCAATATTGTTTTAGATCCTATTTTTATTTTTGGTTGGGGACCAATACCAGCTTACGGAATAACAGGTGCTGCAATTGCCACTAACCTAGGTCGTGGGGTAGGAGTTCTTTTCCAATTATGGCTGTTATTTCAAGGTGGAAAACATATCAAAATCTTGAAATCACATCTAAAATTAGAATGGGAAACCATACAGGGAATCTTAAAAACCTCACTTGGTGGGATTGGACAAATGATTGTTGGGATGACATCTTGGATCTTTATTATGAGAATACTATCGGAGTTCGGGAGTCAAACGGTTGCCGGAGCAACCATAGCATTAAGGACGATGATGTTTACCATGATGCCTTCTTGGGGGATGTCTAACGCAGTTGCTACGTTAGTTGGTCAAAACTTAGGAGCAGGTAAACCGGATCGTGCGGAACAATCCGTTTGGTTTACTGGTTTTTGTAATATGGGGTATTTAATTCTTGTATCCATTTTTTACTTTTTTTGGAGTGAAAACTTAATTTCCATTTTCTCAAATGACGAGGAAGTCATCGCAATTGGTGGTAAATGGTTACAAATTGTATCATACTCATATTTTATTTATGCATGGTGGATGGCTGCAGGACAAGCTTTCAATGGTGCGGGAGATACAATCACTCCTACAAAAATTAATATCGTTTTCTTTTGGGTCATTCAAATACCTTTAGCCTATCTATTAGGAAAACATTTCGATTTTGGCTCCACAGGTGTATTTTGGTCTATTATGATTTCAGAATCTTCTGTAGGAGTGTTTACTCTTTGGTTATTCACGAAAGGAAATTGGAAACAAACAAAAGTATAGAGAGAATAAAGTTATGAAATCAGAGGTAACAAAATCAATTGATGAATACATAGGAAGATTTCCAAAAGATGTGCAAGAAATTCTTCAAAAGGTTCGAAGTACGATCCAAAAAGAAGCGCCGAATGCATCAGAGAAAATTAGTTATGCGATGCCAACATTCGAACTAAATGGAAACTTGGTGCATTTCGCAGCTTACGCAAATCATATTGGTTTTTATGCGCTTCCTTCTGG
This sequence comes from Leptospira meyeri, assembly GCF_004368965.1. Lineage (NCBI taxonomy): Bacteria > Pseudomonadati > Spirochaetota > Leptospiria > Leptospirales > Leptospiraceae > Leptospira > Leptospira meyeri. The sequence continues at coordinate 2,497,901 of NZ_SORO01000001.1, forward strand.
AAATCTTGCTTTTCAAAAAGAAATTTCTAAATATAAAAATGGGAAAGGCTCAATTCAATTTCCATTAAAAGAGCCGATTCCCTATGATTTGATCAAAAAAATTGTTAAATTTAGAGTTAACGAAAACTTAGAAAAATATAAGAAAAAAAATCAAAAAAAAAAGACTACAAACTTAAAAAAACCAATCTCGAAAACATTGTAAATACTGATTTGTTGTTTCTTCGATGTTATTACTTTTTATTTTAATAAAAGTAATCTTTCCATAAGAGCATCGTTAAGATATATTTCGATTTACAAGAGAAGATTTATCATAAAAGTTAATCCATCTGTTTTTGTGAATGAGGACCATAAATGGAGTTTGAAAACAAAAGCATACTTTATTTATGGAATAGTCGTGTTATGTTTGCAACCAACAATATGCAAACTGATTTTCATTCACATTATGCAGCAACATTAGCTATCTCTTTAGAAAAAAATATAACAATCGAAACTGAATTAGGAAAAGAAGAATATCGAGTGGCTTTAGTTGGCCCAAATACGTATCATCGAACTGTGTCGCCTGGAGTAGAAATGGTCGCATTGTTGATAGATCCAGAAACGTATGAATTTGGATCTATTTCTGAATCTATTTCTTCTGGTGAAGTCAAACGATTGGAAATTAAAAAATTTTTGCCATTAATCGAATCGTTATGGTCATTGTATTATGGCGATTTAAATAATTACGAAGCAACACAGCTCCAGATTAATTTACTTCGAACGGTCTATCCATTTGAAGAATTAAAGACTTCAATCGATCCAAGAATTCTAAAAATTGCTAAAAAAATTCGGTTGGAAGTTCCAAATCGAATTCGAATGAAGGAAATAGGAAAAGATTTTTCTATTTCAGAAGATAGATTGATTCGCTTGTTTAAAGAAAATTTAGGAATCCCTCTGCGAAGGTACCTGTTATGGGTTCGTATCTTGCGTGCAGTGAAAGAAATAAAGGCAGGTAACAATCTTACCGATGCAGCCCATGCAGCAGGATTTTCTGATTCGGCCCATTTCTCAAGAACCTTCAAAGAAAATTTTGGATTTATACCCTCTCTTTTTTTTGGTCACCTCAAAACTGCCGACGTTCGATTTTGTGAATCCGATGAAAGTTTTCATTAAATTTTAAAAATACCGGAATCGTTCAAGCAGAGTTTTTTATATTTTGTTATTCTTTTTTTCTACTAAGGAAAAAAAGACCCATGCCATTACTGCAAGAAAAAGGCTTATTATCAAAATTATCATCAAAACTTTCAAAACTTAGCTCTGAATCGATTCGAATTCCTACTCTAGAAGAAAAAAACGGATTTTTAAAAGCTCAAAAACTTGCTTATGACTGTGTTACTACCGTTGAGAAGGAAATGTTACCAGGTTGGACAGAAAAACAAACAGCAAAAAGAATGGATGAGTTTCTGCTAGATCACGGAGTAAAAACATTTTTACATCGACCATTTGCTTGGTTTGGTGAACACGCAAGGTTTGACGGATACAAACGATTCACTCAATTTCATCCAGGTAAAAAGCGATTGGTTGAGGAAGAATCTTTTATTTTGGATGTATCACCGGTGGTCGATGGATATATCGGCGATATAGGTTATTCTTCTTCTTTAATCAAAAATTCTGAACTTGACTCCGGGATGAAATACCTATTGCAACTTCGTGAAGAGATCCCAAAATATTTCAGTTCTACAATGACTCCATCAGAGATTTGGTGGAAAATTGATTCCGATGCAAAACAATCTGGTTTCGATAATGTACACTCGTTATATCCTTTTGCTGTTCTTGGACATAGAGTATATAAAGTAAATCTTCCTAATGTTTCTTTTCCTTTGTTGCCAGTGAGTTTTGCAAGTTGGTTTAGCTTGCAAGGGTCTATTAAATTTTTATCTCACAAAGTTTTACCAGAATTATTAACTCCAGACCATCAGGGTAACAAAGTGGGTTTATGGGCAGTGGAGCCACATTTAGGGAAAGGTAAAACGGGATTTAAATTTGAAGAGATTTTAGTCGTAGAAGAAAACAATGCCTATTGGTTAGACGATGAAGTCCCACATGTAAAAAAATACCAAATATTGAACGGAAAGAACTAAAATGAAAACTCAAAAATACTATTTTTTTCTAATTATATTCGCTATTGGTTGTAATACAGATAATATTAAAATTGGAAAAGCATACAAATTAGGACCAGTACCAAATACTATTCAGGACGTAACTAAACCCGATCCATTTTTACAAAATTTGAATGTCACCATGCCGCTGTTACCTGGTCATGATGATCTTATCTTTAACAATCAAGATCAAGTAGCTTATGCATCTGGAATGGATGGTTGGATCTGGAAATTAGACTTTCAATCAAACCTTGCAACCGCGTGGGTAAAACCGCCTGTTAATCCTGCCGGATTACAATTTTCAGACAAAAAGAAAGAGTCTATTTTGTTTTGTGCTTCAAAACTCGGAGGAGTTACCTACGACGATTCACAAAAAGTTGGATTGTATGAAGTAAATATTAAAACAAAGTTAATGACTTCTATTCTTCTTTCTCTACCAAAAATAGAAAATTCTGATTTTGAAATTGTTTATTCCGAGTCGAAACGCCCGACTTTTTCGTTACATTCGTTAAACGAATACAATTCGAGACCTTTTTCTTTATGTAACGATCTAGCTGTTTCAAATGATGGGAATCGAATTTATATTTCAGAGCCATTTGAAAGAGTGAACGCAGCCATGGGAAGTGGAGCTGTACCTGAAGCAATCGGCCTTTTTCCTCATGGTAAACTATGGATGTATGATAGAAAACAAAAAACTATTTCTTTAGTGATGAATGGTTTTACGTTTGTTGATGGAATCATCATTGCAGAGCATTCCGTTACAAAGGAGGAGTCTGTAATTATAACAGAAACTACAAAATTTCGAATTATAAAAGCCAACATAGGTGGTAAAAAAGAAGGTACATTCGAGGTACTTTTTGATAACTTACCTGGTCTTGCAGATGGATTAGAGCGAGATTCTAAAGGAAGAATTTGGGTTGGTATCATTAAACCAAGATCCGGTCTTGTGAATTTTATCCATAACAATCCCTGGATAAAATCATTTTTGCTATCTCTACCCCAACGAATTTTACCCATTGCAAAGAAAACAGGAATTATGGTATTGGATCCAACAGGAAAAAAAGCGCTCTATTATGCAATGCATGATGGCACAAAAATCAAGGACATATCTGTCGCCGTGCCTAATGAAGATTCAGTATATTTCCCTTCGTTTGATACCGCTTCCTTTGGGTTGTATTCAATTTCCACAAACAAACTTTTATTAGGTGAGTAATTGTGTTTAGAATTAAAAGAAAGCCATCTAGCCTACAAAAAGCCTTTTATTCTTTCTTAGTATTCAACTTATGTTTTGTTTTCTTTTCCTGCAAAACACCGGAGGAATATTTTAAAAATCAAATCAAAGGTCCTGTCGAACTATCTTACAATCCTATCGTTGAGTCCATTCGCTCAGAGGGAGACCCGATTAAAAAAAATGTTACCATCAACGGAAATACTTTACCAGCTCAAGATGAAATTCTTCTACAAGAAGATTTGAATCGAGCTTTTGTCGCATCCATTGATGGTTGGATTTGGAAAGTTGATTTAGCAAAAAATACTTCAGAACCTTTTGTGAAAACTCCGCTCCTTCCAGGAGGAATGGTTTTTCATCCGAAGAACCAAGACATCATATACATGTGTTTGTCACGTGGTAAAGAACACCAAGATCAATTGGTAGATGGACCTGGTATTTACGAGTTAACAATATCTACCAAACAAATACGTAAAATTGGAACACGAGTGCCGATTGTTGACAAAACGGTAGAGCCTTCCGAAGGACAAATCGGAAAGTTTTTTCCTTTAAACGAAGAAAGAAAAATTCCAATTTCTAACTTAAATGAAACAAATAGCCGTAATATAGAAAAAGCAGATGATCTTACAATTAGCAAAGATGGAGAACGCATTTATTTTACTGAACCATACGATCACCCGAATTCCATTCTTGGAGTAAGTTCGCAATCAAAGCATGAAGTCCTAACATTGGGAAGAAACGGACATCTATGGAAATATGATTTAAAAGATAACACTGCAAGTTTGATCGCACATCAATATACATATCTAGATGGAATTTTGTTAGAATATTCAAATACTGAAACAGAATCATCAATTCTTTTGAATGAACTTTCGAAATCAAGGCTCATTCGGCTTCACCTAACGGGGATCAATAAAGGAAAGGATGAGATCGTAATTGAAGGCCTTCCTGGATTTCCAGACGGAATGGATAGAGATCCAGATGGCAGAATTTGGATCGCAATTCCTGTTGAACGATCTAAATTGATCACGTGGTTACATAAACATCCATTTTTGAAACGTCTTGTTTTATACATACCAGAAAGTCTTTTGCCTGTTTCTAAAAAAACAGGAATTCTTGCATTAACACCTAATGGAAGTAAGCCTGTCTATTTTTCTATGCATAATGGAAGTTTATTTTCTCATATCATAGTCGTTGTCCCAGGAAAAGCTAAACTATATCTAGCTGTCTATCAAGAAGGTTTTAGAGGATTTGTCACCATGCCATATCCTAACAATCTTTAGATGGCAATATTGGGCGCCTCGCAAAAATAAGATATTTCAACTAATATAGATTAAGCGATCCCGCTCTCCGTTCCAATCTTTCCCTTCGGGAAAGGATTTCCACTGCGATCGGTGGCGCAGGGACTAATTCACAATAGAGAATAGGTGAACTCGTTGTGGAAAAATGTGAACTTTAAAGAAAAAAAAATCTTTAGAGTTTTGAACGGACTTTCTTATTCATCGGTGTTATGGTAAAAGGAAAGCATTGGGTGGCGGGTCTAGTTCCCCTCCCTAATCGGGTGGGGATAAAGATATCCATTCTGTACCTAACAACCATACTCCTATGCACAACGCTTCGAGGCACGGCGTCGTTGCAGCTCTTGATTCCCCTTCTTGAGACTTTCTTACTGCAACGGTCGTTCCCCATGCAGAGAGCCTGCAGGAGGTCTCATCACTGTTTGGGTTGATTGATTTGATAAATGGGATTAGGTAATTGGAAAGTTTGTCATGCGGGCGAAGGGGCTCGAACCCTCGCCAGAAGCTTGGAAGGCTGCTGTGCTACCGTTACACCACACCCGCGACAGTAAATACATAGTTTTGGTTGGGGGTAAAGGGTCAATGATTTTTGGTTCCAGAAAGTGTGGGAGGGAGAAAATGAGACTATGGCCCTGCCCCAAGCACTCGAAAATTACCGAAAACAATATCGTAAAATCAAATTATTCCAAGATGTAGCCTCAGTTTTGCATTGGGACTCGGAGGTGATGATGCCTGAAGAAGGTCGGGAATACCGGTCCTCCCAAATCGCCGCTGTCGCAGAACTCACTCATGATTGGATGACAGACAAATCTTTCTTAAACCAAATCCAATCCGCAAAAGAATCGATCAATGAGCTTCCTGAATTTGAGCGATCAGTTTGGAATCGTGAGTTGGAAGTCCTCATGGAAGAGAAAGATAAGGCAGATAAACTGCCTTCTGAGTTTGTTTCCGAATTCGCACGAGTCACTAATTTAGCACATGCCGAATGGGCAATGGCAAAAAAAGAAAAGAACTTCCAATCATTTTCAAAACGATTAGAGGAATTAGTTCAATTATCCAAAAAACAAGCAGATTACTTCGGTTATACGACAGAGCCTTATGATGCATTGCTCGACAGTTACGAAAAAGGTGCCAAAGCAAAACAAATTCAAATTTTGTTTTCTGATTTGAAAGACTCACTTGTTCCTATTGTTGCTACTGCTCCTAAATTCAAAAACCCTTTCCCTGGACCAATCTCTATAGAGAAACAAACTAAGTTTTGTAATCGTCTGCCTTCACTTCTAGGTTTAACAACAAAAGAATCTAGATTGGATACTAGTAACCATCCGTTTTCTACAAGTTTAGGAAAAGGTGACAAACGAATCACAACTAGGTATTCTGAAACTGATCCATTATCCTCCATCTTTGGTGTGTTACATGAAACAGGTCATTCATTATATGAATCTGGGTTGTCAGCAATGCCAGATTGGCCGACGCCAATTACAGAATTCCTAAGTTTAGGTATCCATGAATCACAAAGTCGATTGTGGGAAAACCAAGTGGGACGTTCCTTACCTTTTTGGGAGTTTGTTTATCCTATTTTGTTATCTGATTTTAGCCTCACAGATAAAGAACTTCCTTTTAAAGAGTTATACCAATTCATCAATAGCACAGAAAAAACGAAAGTAAGAGTGGAAGCTGACCAGGTAACTTATAACCTACATATCATTTTACGCTTTGAAATCGAAAGAGATCTGATCAATGGAAAAATCCAAGTAAAAGATTTACCTGAAATTTGGAATACCAAGATGAAAGAAAGCTTTGGTTTATCGATAGAAAATGATGCCGAGGGTGTTTTGCAGGATATTCATTGGTCGATGGGTGCTTTTGGGTATTTCCCAACATATACACTTGGAAATATTTTTAGTTCACAGTTTTTCAAAAAATTTACAGAAGAATTTCCTAATTCGCATAACAAATTTTCTACGAAAGGTGATTTTTCTGATCTACTGAGTTGGCTCAGGAAAAATATTCATTCAAAGGGGAAAATATTTGATGTTGATACGTTGATGAAACAGACAACAGGTGAATCTGCAAATTCAAAATACTTAATTTCTTATTTGAATGGGAAAATTAAAGAAGTAACGAAATAATTAGAATCGGAATTTAAAACCAAAGGAACTATATGTCAGGATCAGAACAAGTATTAGAAAAACTTAGCCAATTATCATATTTCGACAACCTTGCATTGTACTATTTATGTATTGAAACTCCACCACAAACACTTGCTTTAGCATTCATGCAAATGGATGAAAAAATAGCAGGTTCTATGCTCGGAGTTTTGGATGTACAAAAAAGAAAGTATGTACATGAACTTATGTCTTTACAAAAGGATAGTCCAGAAGACGCAAGAAAAGCCGCCGCCGAAGGTTTGTTACTCATTGCAGACGGCTTAATTTCTAGAAATTTAATCAGTAAACAAGGAAATTATTTTTTTGGTACAAAGAGATAATAAGACCCAACTCCTAAACTAATCCAGGCTACTAAAAAACTCACTCCTCCTATGGGAGTGATGGCACCCAAAACTCGAATCCCTGTGACGGCGAGGGTATACAAACTAAAAGAAAAAATCAAAACCCCCAAAAGAAACATCCAGGTTGCTAATTTCAAATACGTTTTACTTTTGTTCGAAGATTCAGATACCAATGAATGTTGTAACAAAAGAAATGCGACAAGTGATGCCAGAGTGTGATAAAAATGATATCGGTTTCCCGTTTCATAAATTACCATCAAATCGGGGGTTACGATCTTTTTGAGTCCGTGGGCACCAAAAGCACCAATTGCCACAGCTAAAAAACCGGAAAGGCATATGAGTAGGATTAAAACCGCAGAGGATTGCTTCTTGACAAGATTCATTAACGATACTTCCTATTGCCTATGACTTCAGATGCATCTGGAAAGAATACTAAATTTGTTAGAGTTTGGCGACAACTCAATGTAGAGGATGTAAAAAAACAACTACTCTATATTGATGATCTCTATGGCACATGTGGAAATTGTAAAAAGTTGGGTCTAAACTATTTAAAAGATAAAAAATGCCCTGATTGCGGGATAACATTTAAATATTTAGCAACTAAATTAAGTAAGGTGGCAGATGTTGGAAAGATTCTAAGTCGAATTGACAAAGAAGGTTTAGATTTAACGTTAATTGAGAGAGAGGATTTCGAAAGGTCAAGTGCGGCAGACGCAGCAAGGGACCTATTCAAATCATAAACAAAATGGAAAGTTTGGTCGTTTGATTTGTTTGATTAAAATTTAAACGACCAGCCAAATTGTGCTGTTTTATTGTGTGCTGATGTATCTTCCCAAGCATCAAAGGCTCGAACCGCTCTTGAGACAGCAAGTGCAGCAAATACGCCCACTGCATTCGGCGAATCCCAAACATTCCCAGCACCTTTGACATTGGCCATATTATCCCAAATGTTTTTTTTAGGTAAATTCTCTTGGGCATAGAGGTAAGCACCACCTGCCAAAATCAAATCACATAATAAATAAATACTCATACTGACAAATGTATCTCGATTCGAAAAGAGAGGAGAATTCCACGAATTGTATCCAACGGAAGCCATTGGAGAGATTAAGTTTAAACCTTGGGAAACAACATGGTATTTTTCTGATAAAGGAACTGCTGATTCATGCGGAGCTTTTTGTAACAATTCTTGTTCTAAAATTTCTTTCCACATCCTTTCCTGACCACGTCTGGGAGATTCAATGCGAATGATTGAATCAGGAGAGGTTTTTCCAACTTTTCCCACATAGATATTAAAATCATACGGGTTTTTCCAACGGTTTCTATATCTGTAGACAAACCCTTGTGTTTTTTCATCCGCATAAAAATCCGGATCTAGTTTGTTAAGGAGTGCCACCAAACGAAGATTAACATCTTCTGGTCCACCTAAAATCTCTACTGTTTCTCCAGCGATCAAAGAACTGATTCCGATAGTTGGCAATAATAAGAGAAAAGAAAAATAGATAACAAAGGACACAAATCCTTTAAAAATGAAATTCATGACTGGACTCCGGGAAGTTGAAGGTAAGCATTAATTAAACCTAACGAATTATATGTGGCATGACAAGCCATTGCGATCCAAATATTTCCCGTTTTAATGTAAATGTATCCAAAGAACATGCCCACTCCGCATATAATAAATGGAATGGCAATTGACGTTCCTTCTCCATAATGAAGCCAACCAAAAAGCAAAGAAACTATGAATAAACCTTCTTGTGCTAGATTTTTATCAATAAAGGCTTTTAGTAAAAATCCTCTAAAAAAGATTTCTTCGAGGATTCCTGTAATGATTCCAACAACATAAATTCCCCAAGCTAATAAGTAGGTGTTTCCATGAATTGCTTCATAAAGTTTTTTTGCAAAAACCCCTGATTCAACAGGTACTGATAATCTTTCTAATATCAATCCAAAGATAACAACAACGATAAAACAAATAAATCCATTGGCTATCCCTCGAAGTAATATAGGAATAGATAATTCATCCTGAAGATTGGTAACAGGAATTTGTAAAACTTTTTTATAGAGTAAATATCCTAATCCCACATAACATAAAAACCATGGTATCGAATGACCCAAAAGGTAGTGTGGTTTTTCAGAAAACACCTTATCATAAAACTGAGACAAAAGTAAACTTGGGTTCTCAGTGATTTCTTTCTGAAACTTGTCTTTGATAGGAGTCACAATCTTTTCATATTCAGAAAGCATTGTAGAAAAATCCATTTTCCCTTCCCAATATTCTTCATAAAGAGGGAGTATTTGGTCTTCTGGAATCCGATCGCCAAGCACTGTATTGTTCACAAAGGCTAAAAATATGACGGAATAGAAGAAAGAACATACATAAACGAGACCCAAAGAATAAGCTGTGAGCCGGAAGATCTCAAAAAAACGATTCTGCATCTGCCTTACAGTTCCTCAATTTCAGCAAGAATCGTCATCGTTTTTTTGGGAAATGGTCGATATTCAAATTAGAAGATTATGTCTAAAACAGTCAATTTTCCGAAATGCGCCCTAATTCTGGTCATTCTCAGTGCATTTTCCTCTCTCGTTTCCAGCCCGCTCACTCTGGCAAATTTGGAATATACCAATCCTTCTTTAAAAAATCTACGTTCTGAAATCAAAGAAAATTTAAGGATCTCTAAGTCAGGTGCTAGGAGAGAAGAACTCATTCCTCTTAAATATTATGAATACAAAGTTCGCAAGGAAGATAATTTTTTTAAAATTATGGCACGAACAGGTATGGACTTGGAAACTCTTTCCTCTGTGAATGAGCTCAGTTCGCCACATGATTTATCACCGGGGATGGTTTTAGAAATTCCCAATATGCGCGGAACCTTTCATCCAGAAGAAACTGCAGGTGATGAAAAAACCAAATTAGCATTAGCCGAAAAATACAATCTTGATTCCAACAAATTACAATATGATTCAGAACGAGAAAAATGGTTTTTACCGGGAATCACAATGGGAAAATCCGAAAAATCTTTTTTCTATGGATTTGGATTTCAATTTCCTTTAACGGAAGCAAGGATCTCCTCTGGTTTTGGTAAACGAATAGATCCATTTACTAAAAAAGATACATTTCATGGTGGGATTGATCTGGCCGCCGAACAAGGATCAGATGTATTTGCATCTATGGATGGAGAAGTAATATTCAAAGGCAAACAAGGTGGTTACGGAAATTTAATCATCTTAAAACATAGTTTAGGATATGAAACTCGTTATGGACATCTTTATGATTTTAATATAAACATAGGTCAGAGAGTAAAAAAGGGCCAAAAAATTGGGGAAGTTGGACAAACAGGTAGAGCGACCGGTCCACATTTGCATTTTGAAATTAGAAGAAATTCAAAACGAGAAAGACCTATTTTTCGATCTCATTAAAAAAAGATTTTACCTTAGTCATTGATTCTTGTAATTCTGGGAATCAATGGACTTTGAAATTCCCCAAGAAGTGGAAACACTTCGTAAAAATATTCGCGACTTCATTACAAATGAAATCATCCCTCTGGAAAAACATTATGATTATGAAAAAGGTCGAATGCCAGAAGATATCAACCAACAAGCGCGCGCTAAAGTAAAAGCTGCTGGTTTTTGGACTCCACACCTTCCTAAATCAGAAGGTGGGTTGGGTTTAGATTTGGTTGGGACTTGTATTATTTTCAGTGAACTGGGTCGTTCACCTATTGCTCCTTATATATTTAATTGTGATGCACCCGATGAAGGGAATATGCATTTACTTTCGATTGCTGCTTCAGAAAAACAAAAAGAGCTGATCCTACACCCACTGATCAAAGGTGATTTACGAACCGGTTTTGCAATGACAGAACCAGGACCAGGTGCAGGTTCGGATCCAACTACCTTACAGACCAATGCGGAAAAACAAGGGGACAAATATATTATCAATGGCCGTAAGTGGTATTGTACTGGGGCTAACGGTGCAAAATATCTAATTGTGATGGCGAAGGTAAACGGAAGTTTCCGAAAAACGACCATGTTCCTGGTACCAACAGATGCAAAAGGATACACAATGGTTCGAGAAATTGAACTTATGGGTTCACATGGACCTGGTGGACACTGCGAATTAAATTTTGAAAATGTAGAAGTTCCTGAAGATATGATTCTTGGTCGGGTGGGGGAAGGATTTCGACTTTCTCAAGAAAGATTAGGTCCAGCTCGCTTAACTCACTGTATGCGATGGACTGGAATGGCAAGACGTTCCTTAGCAATTGCTCGAAGTTATGCGAAAGAACGAGAAGTATTTAATTCCCGAATTGCTGACCACCAAGGTATACAATGGATGTTTGCCGAACGTGCTACCGAAATTGAAATGGCCTTCCTTTTGACTTTGAAAGCGGCTTGGTTATTACAAAAAGGGAAAGATGCACGCCAAGAAACTTCTATGGCAAAATGGAAAGTAAGCGAGTCCTTATGTAATACCATTGATATGGGAATCCAAATCTGTGGAGGCAAAGGTTATTCGAGAGACCTGCCTTTAGAATTGTTTTACAGGGATGCAAGAGCTGCAAGGATTGCCGATGGGCCGTCCGAAGTGCATAAGATGGTCATTGGTCGAAATTACATTTCAGAAAAATGGGATTTTTAGGGGTATGGAAATTAAGGAATTACAAGAAAAAGTAGAACTCCACTTATCTTCCGTTTGGAAAGACAATGTTAAAGTCTCCCAAATGCAGCATTTAAGCGGAGGAGCTTGCCAAGACAATTATGCCTTGGACTTGATTTCCAAATCCGGAAAACAGTCATTAGTTTTACGTACAGATAAAGGAGCGAGTTTACTTTCTTCTTTGTCAAAACGAGATGAGTTCAAAGTTGCGGAACTTGTTTACAAAGCAGGTGTCAAAACTCCGACTCCAGTTTTTTTGGAAGAAACTTCCAATGTCATAGGTTCTCCTTTTTTTCTAATGGAAAAAATTGCAGGTAAGGCAACTGGACGTTACATCACAAAGGACAAGGAACTAGATGCCTATCGTAAATCTCAGATGGTATCGGATCTAGCTGCAAATTTAGCAAAACTCCATACGGTAAAACCAAGTTCCGTTTCAGATGAAGAACTCAAACAAAAACTAAAAATTGTTACAAAAGAAAATTATGTTTCTATAGCTATCTCAGATCTAAGACAATCGTTAGACGAACTTCCTGAAGCACACCCGGCCATTGAATTGTGTTTGATTTGGTTAGAATCCAATGCCCCTTCGATTGATGATATTGTTCTGGTCCATGGGGATTTTCGTACCGGAAACTTTATGATGAACTCTGAAGGACTCCAAGGAATTTTAGATTATGAATTCGCACACTTTGGTGATCGGCACGAAGACATTGCTTGGTTGTGTATGCGCGACTGGCGATTTGGAAGGCTTAATAAAGAAGTGGGTGGATTTGGTGATCGTAAAGATTTTTACCAAGCATACCAAAATACTTCGGGAATCCCTGTGGAACCGTTTAAGGTAACTTTTTGGGAAATTATGGGAAATGTTCGTTGGGCCATTGGCAGTGCACAACAAACAGAAAGACATTTATCGGGTAAAGACAAAGGGATTGAACTAGCGGCCATTGGTCGGCGAACCGCAGAAATGGAATGGGAAGCTATGCGACTCATCGAAGAGGTAAGTAATGCAATATAGACCAGAAACAAAGGAACTCATTTCCTCCATTCAGGATTTTTTAATGAAGGAACTTCTTCCTAAATTGGAAGGGGATGATTTGTTATCCTATAAAACATTGGTTTCTTGGAATATGTTGGGAGTGATTGCCAGAGAAATGGAATCTTCTGAGTTTGAATCGGACCTTCGCCGTATCCAAAACTTAGATTTAAAAATTTCTGACTTAGAAACAAAATTTAAATCTGAAGAATTTGCAAATTTACCCAGAAAAGAAAAATACAATCAGCTTCTAGGTTGGAACAAAGAATTTGCCAATACAATTCGAAACCTATCAAAAGATAAAGTAAACGCTGATTTAAAACCAGGTGGTAAAATTTGGAATTTTGCAAAAAAACAACTCAAAGAAAACTTGGCCATCTCAAATCCGAGGTTCCAAACATAAATGTCATTATTGTATTTGGTTCGCCATGGACAGGCAGACCGTCTTGGAAAAAATTATGACCAACTAACAGAACATGGTTGGAAACAAGCAAAATTATTAGGTGAATACTTCAAAAGCCAAAGAATTGAATTTGATTCTGTATATACTGGTACACTCAATCGCCAAAAACAAACGGCCCAAGGAATCATCGAAAGTTTTTCAAAAGATATATTTTGTATTCCTGAACCAGTTGAAAATTCTGCATGGGACGAATTTGATTCCAAAATGTGGTTAGGGCTTGCAGCTAAGATTCGTCATGCGAATGATAACTTTGCCAAATTATACGAATCTTATAAAAAAGCTTGGGAAGAAGGAAAAGAGGAAACAAGAGACTATTTCCAAGAACTCATTCAGATTGTTTTAAATGATTGGGTTCATGGAGTTTGGGATCCTGTGGAACCCTATACATTCAAAGAATATGTAGAAAAGGTATCTTTTGGTCCAAAAGAGATTCCAAATGATGTAAAGAGTACATTAGTCGTTTCGTCTAGTACTCCCATCGCAATTATGATGGGTCTATCCTGTAAAATGCAACCTGTTGAATTTCCAGTATTTATGAAATCGATCACTAATTCTTCTCTTAGTATTTTTAGAAGAGAAAATGGTCATTGGGAGCCAGTGAGTTGGAATAACACCCCTCACTTACAAAATCCCGATTTGGTTACCTTGGTATAACTATTGTGCAAACGAAGATAGAAGTTTAACTCTATTTTTTGCTTTTTGTCCCCAACCAGTTCTTGGAAAATTTTTGTGCAAATGTTCCATAGCGGCTAATTCTTCTTCATTGGATTTACTGTAACGAATCGTTATTTTTGGTTCTTCTTGGAATTTAAAATCAACGGTGACATGAAAACTTCCCAAAAACACAACTGTTCCCGGTTGCAAATCTACTCTCGATTTTTCGATATCTGTTCGGTCAAAATCAATGTCAATTTTTGTGGGTTGTTTGGTACTTCCAAAAGCAAAGTCGGAAGCACCACGATTCAAAAGATGGACCGCATCATGAATTTCATATTGCCCTTCTTTTAAATTTTGAAAGTAATAGTAGTGCTCCGAACTTTCATTGTATTCAAAAGTTTTATCCCCTTTTTTAAGTGTAACCTTTTGAAATCTTGGATCAATCAGTTCATCCAATATCATTTCATCTTTCACAATTGTCATATGAACAATGATAAGACTACTCTGCGCATTTTTAGGTCCAAAACTGGAACATTCTGGAAATAAATAGGTAATCAAAAATAAAATCAAAAATTTTCGAAAAATTCCCGAAGTGATTTTTTCAAACTTGGAGATTTTTTTCTCCGATGGAACTGGTTCTCCATCGGGTTTTTTTCCTAAATGATCATCGTAAGAATTTAAACTCATTGCTGTTATTTACCTTAACCCATCGGGTATTGGATCTTCTTAGAAACAAGATTAATCTCCGATAGAATTTCATCAGATAAAATGACATCGGTTGCTTTTAAAGACTCATCCAATTGCGCTACCGTATTGGCTCCAATGATGGTAGAAGCAACATAGTCATGTTGTTTACTCCAAGCAACAGAAAGGACAGTGGCACTCATTCCATATTTTTCGGCAATTTTTAACAGTTCTGCAGTGGAAGCCAAAGTGTTTTCATTTAAGAAACGATTCGACATTCGCCTTTGTCTCTCGCCCTCAGCCATATAACGAACAAATCGAGCCCCTTCAGGAGGAACAGATCCGTTATATTTCCCTGTAAGGACTCCACCAGCGAGCGGAGAATAAGGTAACAAAGACACCCCTTCCTTTCGACAAACTTGTGCTAATTCATCTTCAAAGCGACGGTTCAAAATAGAAAAGTTATTTTGAATGGAATCATACCGAATTAGATTGTGTTTGTCCGAAGTCCAAAGGCTTTTCATCAGTCCAAAAGAAGTTTCGTTGGAACAACCTGCATATCGAATTTTTCCTTCTTCTTTCAGTTCTGTTAAAGCTTCCATAGTTTCGTCATAAGATACGTCATGGTCTGGCCAATGTGTTTGGTATAAATCAATGGTTTCTACGCCTAATCGTTGTAAGGAACCTTCGATTGCACGACGGATATGGTATTTGTCTAATGCCGTTTTTCCTTCGCGGAGTGGGGGACTAAACCAACCGTGACCAGGTCCGGCAACTTTTGTTGCGAGAATGATACCATCACGAGGTTTTGTTTTGAGCCACTTTCCGAAAATTTCTTCAGTTCGATGCACCCAAGATTTTTGTGGAGGGACAGGATAAATTTCAGCGGTATCATAAAAATCAATTCCGGCATCGTAAGCACGATCCAGAATTCGAAACGCCTCATCTTCGTTACATGAAGAGCCAAAAGTCATGGTTCCCATACAAATTTCGGAAACCACCATCCCTGTTTTGCCGAGTCTTCGTTTTTTCATGTTATTTTTTAATTAAAAAAGTTCTGAATTGATTTTTTGGATCACTCCACTCAATGACATGATCCTTCACTTTAGCCTTAGTAGGGCCTCGTTGCATGGCTCTATACAAATCTTCGATAAAAAGTTTGTCACCTTCTACTACTGCTTCCACCTCACCATTGGGTAAGTTTTGAGTATAACCTTTGAGTCTCATTTCTTGGGCTTTTTGGAGTACGTAGTAACGAAATCCTACCCCTTGTACAATTCCCCGTATTAAAATTCGCGCTCTTGCTTCTTCTGATTTTCCCAAAGATAGTCTCCTTTCTAGAACTTACTTGGGTTTTGAATTCTCTGCAATGTAATTTTGAATGGCAGATTTAAAAAGAGGAACAAACTTCTCATAGACGGCTCGTTTGAACTCGACAACGGACCCAATCGTATCTTCAATTTCCATAAATTTGACAGTTAAAAATTCTTGTTCATGGTGGACCAAATCACAGTCCTCTATTCTTCCATCCCAATAAAATAAAATCCATCTTTGTAATTGCCCACGAAATTTTTGTAAGTGAGAATTGAGACCCAAAGAATTTGGAAAGTCGTAGGGGATCCAATCGGGATATTCCGTTACATAAGTTGCTTTTTTGACGCCAAGCTCTTCATATAATTCTCGTTTAGCGGCATCTAAATAATCCTCATCTTCATCAATTCCACCTTGAGGAAACTGCCAAGAACCAGGGAATTGTACTCGTTCCCCTACAATTACTTTGCCTAAAGAATTAAAAACCACCATGCCTACATTTTTGCGGTAGGGTTTGTCTGTCATATTTCTTAGAATGGCTCTATCATCCAATTTCGCAAGAAATTCCTTAATTTTTTGTTTCTCCGCCAGTCCGTGGTTCCAATCTTGGACTTAGGAAGTACTATGAAGATCATTTTGGTTCGTCACGGTGAGGCTGAAAATGCAAGTCCAGCCATTTCCGATTCACAGCGGGATCTAACAGACAAAGGTGTCAGTGATATTCATAAAATCGGAAGGTTTATAAAAAACTCATCTTTAGCGGTCAAACAAGTGTATTATAGCCCTTATACAAGAACCAAACACACTGCTGAGATTTTATCTGAAGAGTTAAAGTATAGTTGTGAAATGTTACCTTCAGATGATTTATTAGCAGGTAAGGGCTGCACCGATATTATCTCTTGTTTAGTCAATTTTACAAATTCCGACACGGTTTTGTTAGTTGGTCATAATCCAGACATCACGTATTTCGCTGCAAAACTTTTGGGAAATTCCAGTGCAGCTGAAAATCTAATTTTCCAACCTGGTTCTACGATTGCGATCAATGTAGCTCGGGAGAAATTTGCACACGGTCAAATTATTTGGGCAATTTCGCCGGACAATCTAGGCCTTTGAATATCTAAATTGCCAGTAAGACTTGACCGAGCGTTGATCGTAAGGTTTTTGGATTCCAGAACACGGGGTGTAGCGCAGCGGTAGCGCACTTGTCTGGGGGGCAAGGGGTCGCCGGTTCAAATCCGGTCACTCCGAAGTTCAAATTTAAAAAACCCAGCAGGCCCTGCGAACAAAACCTGCCGGAAGAAAATTCAGGATGGTGAGATACAAAAAAACTAAATCTTAAGAAGGTTTGTTTTGATTTCCTTCTTTCACTTTATCTAAATATTTAACTACGTTGTCTTTGATTTCATCAAAACGAACGATCCCCCAAGCCACACCCATTTTTACTTTTAGGGCATTGTCACTGGTATCGCTTTCGCCTTGTTCCTTCAACTTTTGAAAGTTTGTTTCAAATTTGCTTTTTTTCTCGTTTAAGTCAACGACCAGTTTCTCCCAGACTTCTTTGGAAGTTTTTACGGCGCCAATCCCAGCATTTACGATATCTTGCAGCTTGTTTTCCACATTGCTCATCGGATGTTACTCCTTCTCTTTCCATTATTTTGCAGTGCACAATAATGTCCAGAAAGATTTTTCTGGAGGATTCTGAATTCTTCAGCTAAAATGGTCGGATGCGCGTAAAAACCCTTTGGACTTTTTTTTCCTTTTCCACCCTCGTTTTTTTCTCTGCAAACTGCAGTGGTCCCATCCAAGAAAAACCAATTGCGGGTT
Organism: Leptospira meyeri; assembly: GCF_004368965.1. Lineage (NCBI taxonomy): Bacteria > Pseudomonadati > Spirochaetota > Leptospiria > Leptospirales > Leptospiraceae > Leptospira > Leptospira meyeri. Next base: position 2,515,703 of record NZ_SORO01000001.1, read on the forward strand.
GCGAACGAATTTCTGGAACTCCGGGGCCAGAAGATTTGGATCTCATCCGAGATACATCCACAGTCATTGTTTCTTCCCATGAACGCCGCAACGGACTAAAGGATATTGGAGCTCTGTTTGAAGTTTCATTCGCTAATCCGAATGGAAAATTAGAAGCTAAAAAAATTGAAACCAATTATCCTGAAAACTTTCGTCCACATGGGATTAGTTATGCGAAAGTGAAAGGTGTGGATACCTTAGCAGTCATTTCTCATACTTTAGTTGATGAAAATCCGCATACCATTGAAATTTTTGAAAGATCTAAATTAGGTAAATGGACTCACACAAAAACTTTGAGCGATCCCACTCTCACAAGTCCGAATGATATTTTTATGAACGAAGCTGGAGAAATTTTTTCTTCCAATGACAATGGAACAAGCAATGCCTTTCGTAAATATTGGGATATGATCATTCGTAGTGGTCGAGCCGATATATCTTATTATGATGGAAAATCATTCCAGGCATTAAATGTTCCCGTGATGTTAGGGAACGGAATTTACATTCGAAAAACAGGAAATGATGAGTTGTTGTACCGGTCAGTATTTGCTGAAAAAGCCATTCGAGTCTACCAAGTGGACCGCAGTTCCGGAAAGGTGAACTTAAAGTATTTGGAATCCATTGCCATTGGTGCAGGCCCTGACAATATTTTAGAAGATGAAAATGGAATGCTTTGGCTTGCTGCCCATGATTCTACGTATAAGTTCATTCGCCATGTCATGAACCGAACTAATCTTTCACCCACTCGTATTTTTAAAATCAATCCAGAAAACAAAGAAGTTACTGAAGTGTATGCCAACGAGGGCTCTGAAATTTCTGCAGGTAGTACAGGACTTGTTTTCAAAAACAAACTTTTGATTTCACAAGTGTTTGAAGATTTTCTTTTGGTTTGTCCAAGGCCATAAAGGAAGATTTTATAGATATTGATACGATGGTCTTGGGTAGGCTGTCGTATTTGGGTTAAATGGAATTTATTGATTAATTTTTATTCAGATATGCTTTGTTAGGTGATATAATCTCGACACAACCGAATCATAAAAAATAATTAAATCTATGATTTGATTGAAAAGGTTTAAATTAATTGAAGAATTAAAATATAAAGAACATTCAATGCGGGTTAAATTTAAGGAAAACTGACAGATGAGTGAAAATAATGATATTACCATTAAATCTTTTTCTTCCTCTAAGAAATGGAAAGAATGGCTTATGTTAAATTTTGCAACATACCCGCATGGAATTTGGCTTCAAATTTACAAAAAAGACACCGGAATCAAAACGATCACCTATGAAGAAGCATTAGATGAAGCTCTTTGTTTTGGCTGGATCGATAGCCAGAAAAAAAAGTATGACGAAAAATCTTGGCTTCAAAAATTTACTCCGCGTAGGTCAAAAAGTATTTGGTCAAAACGAAATAGGGAGAAAGTCACTTTGCTAATTAAAGAGAAGCGAATGCAACCAAGTGGACTTTTAGAAATTAAAGCCGCACAAAAAGACGGGAGATGGGACAAGGCTTATGAGTCTCCCAGCCAGATGGAAATACCTTCTGATTTTTTAGCAAAATTAGTAAAAGACCAGAAAGCACATGAATTCTTTAAAACACTGAATAAAACAAATTTGTATGCAATTTCCTGGCGATTACAAACAGCGAAGACTCCTGAAACAAGAGAAAAACGAATGAAGGTAATTTTGGAAATGATGAAGAATCAACAAAAATTACACTAAATTAGTCAGCAGTCCCTTAAATTTACAATTACAACAACATGAAATACATCGCATTACTTAGAGGAATCAATGTAGGAGGCAATAGAAAGGTAGAAATGAAAAAACTACGAAGCCTTATGGAATCCTTAGGATACACTGAAGTTTCTACTTATATCAACTCAGGAAATATCATTTTTGAATCAGAAGATGACACAAAAACAGTTCGATTCAAAATAGAAAAGAGTTTTGAAAAAGTTTTCAAATTTGAAATTCCCACCATTGTAAAGACAGAAAAAGAAATGAAAAAAATTGCAAATGCGATCCCAACAGAATGGCAAAATGACGCCACTCAAAGAACGGATGTTGCCTATTTGTTTCCAGAAGCCGATTCCAAAAAAATCATTGAGGAACTTCCCCTCAAAAAAGAATTTTTAGAGATTCGTTATCAAAAAGGTGCTCTCATTTGGAACATCAAAAGAGAAAATTTGAATAAAAGCCAACTGGCAAAACTCATCAGTCATAAATTGTACAAGGCGATGACGATACGAAATGTAAACACAGCAAGGTTTTTGGCTGGAGAAAAAGAGTAAAAACAAATCAAAATCATTTACTTCCAGTGTATGTACGAATCAAGAAGAACTCTTTTGTTATACAATCCAAAGTTTGGAAAAATTAAAAATACCTTGTTTAGTGAAAACTAGAAAGTTACGTTTTTAAGTTAATCACCATCTTAAGCCAATCCTTTCAACACAGCTTCTATCGTATCCACTAACAACGGTTCTCTATTCTCATCCGAATGTTGGGCCACAAGTTTCGGGTGTGTGAAAGCAGTTCCCGCTGAGATCAAAATTTCTGTGATTTGGTTCACATCGCGTTTTTTGATTTTCTTTTGGCTCATAGCCTCAGTAACCAAACTCGACATTTGGCTGTGCATATTGGATAAATGAGTTTGGATGAAGGGTTTGGACTCTTCTGCGGCCATATCGAATGCTTTATACAATTCTGGATCTAGTTTTACTTTTTCCAATTTCATCCGGTGGAGGTTTTGAAACCAGATGAGAATTTTTTGGATGGGGTCTCGTTTTTCTTTTACGAGCAAATCTTGTTTCTCATCCAACTTTACAAGCCAACGTTCGGAAACTGCATCGAGAAGGGCTGTTTTGTCTTGAAAGTGAGAATAGAGGGCCGCATGGCTAATTCCCATTTCTTTAGCCACGTCCACCAACCGAACCTTTTCAAAACCCTTGGCTCGCATCTGGTCAATGGCGATTTCTACTGCTTTGTCTTGGATTTCCGTAGCGGTAAGACCAGTTCTTGGCATAAGGAAAGGATTGAATTCGGAGCAGGGGGGTCAATCTCGAATTACAAAATGGAAAAAATGTTAGTTTTGAAACTTACGGACTTGACTTTTTGTAACTTACAAAATAACGTAAATGTAAGTAAAGGAAAGGTAAAAATTTATGATATTGAATGGAAATACAATCCTCATCACCGGGGGAACAAGTGGAATTGGTCTTGCACTAGCAAAACGACTATCCAATCTCGGAAATCAAATTTTGGTTTGCGGAACGAATGTAAAAAAGATGGAAGAAATTTCTAAATCTTATCCTAGTTGGGGGACTTATCTATTTGATATCTCTCGACCTGAAGAAAGAGAAAAGTTGTTTGAAAAAACCACAAAAGATTTTCCAGAACTGAATGTATTATTCAACAACGCAGGTATACAAAGGTATCCCAAACTTGACGAAGTGGAACCTTGGTCTGATTTAGAAAAGGAGATCGACGTAAATTTGGCTGCTCCGATCCATCTTTCTATGTTATTCGCTAAACATCTGTTTGCGAAGAAAAATGCAGCAATTTTGAATACAACTTCTGGATTGTCACATATCCCTTTGGCTTATGCACCTGTGTATAGTGCAACCAAAGCAGCTCTACATTCTTTCACTTTGACATTACGATTCCAATTTCGTAACCAACCGATTGAGGTAATTGAAGTTTCTCCACCGATGGTAGATACTGATTTAGGAATTCCTAACACGCATACGGCGGGACTCAATTTAGATGAATATGCTGATGGTGTCATAGCCGGGCTAAAAAATGGAGAATTAGAAATCACCACAGGTTTTTCTACAGTCTCTGCCAATGCGAGTCGGGAACAAAAGAATGAAATCTTTTTGTCTATGAACATGGCAAGGAGTGCATCAAACTAAAGAGCGGCCTACAAAGGCACAAGCGATGGCGTCCCAGGAGTCATCATGGCCTTTTAGATCTTTAAATCCCAAAATCATTTGGATCGCTGCCCGAACTTCTTTTTTGGTGGCGTTCCCTTTGGCAGAGATTCCTTTTTTGATTTGAGTCGCGGTGAGGGAGACAACAGGAATTTGTTTTTCACCGAGCGAAAGTAAAATGACTCCGCGAGATTCCGAAACCTTCATACCGGTGGTTGTGTTCTGAACAAAGAACAGTTCTTCTACAGCAGCAGCTTCCGGTTGGAATTCAGTGAGAATGCCCATCAGTTCCTTTCGGATCTGGATCAAATTGTCGGGAGAAGGAGTCTTTGGAGCCACTTCAATGGTTCCGTAAGTTAAAAGTTCGGGGTTGCGGCGTAATCCTTCAGGAAAGGAAAGAATCGCATACCCCACGCGGTGGGATCCAGGGTCAATGCCGATGATTTTCAATAATTTCTTTCCTTAGCCCCAACTTTTGCCCAGTTTGGCCCGCCCCGACCCAAAACCTAGTCTAAAAATGAAAATGACAAGGTACTTTCCTTCCGTATAGTGGAAGAAAACCACCGCAGGAACGTTAAACACATGACCGCAACGGCAGTGAAACTCGAAAAATCCCAGGCGGAGAAGGCTCTTAGTGCTCAAGCCGCCCTCCTCAATGATGTAACCAAACGACTCGCTCAGAAAAATTCCGATAACGGCAAAGTATCCGTAAGCAAAATGGACAAAACGCAACATGTGTTTTACCAATTGGCTTGGATGACAGCTCAACAACGTGTTGCTGAGAACTTTATCGTTTATGCTTGGGATGCTTCCAAGGGAACTGGCGAAATGGAACAGAAGATGGCTCTTACTTTTGTGGCTGAAACTGTATCCAATATTCGTTCTGAACTCGCAGCTCGCCCTGCCGAGTATGAACTGACTTACCAAGAACTATTTTCCAAACTTTTTTCTGAAGAGATCAACGCTTATGTAGAAGCAGCATCAAAAATGGAAAACTACGAAGCCATCGTAGATAAGATCGTTGATCTAGGGCATTTCGGCGCTTACGGCCTTTCCGAAGACCATGAAAACTTCCGTGGAATCTTTAAAGATTTTGCTGAAAACGTAGTAGTTCCACATGCAGAACATGTCCACAGACATGATGACCTCATCCCACAAGAAATCATCAATGGTTTAAAAGACATGGGCTGTTTTGGACTTTGTATTCCAGAACAATTTGGTGGAATCCAACCAGATGATCGTCCAGATAACATTTCCATGTTAGTGGTAACGGAAGAACTTTCCCGTGGATCACTCGGTGCTGCAGGATCACTTATCACAAGACCTGAAATTATGTCGAAGGCCCTCCTCAAAGGGGGAACCGAAGAACAAAAAAACAAATGGTTACCACTCCTTGCATCTGGTGAAAAATTTGCAGGAATTATGGTAACAGAACCTAACTACGGTTCGGATGTTGCTGGAGTTTCCGTAACAGCAAAAGAAGTAGATGGTGGATTTGTCATCAACGGTGTAAAAACTTGGTGCACATTCGCAGGTTATGCGAATCTTCTTCTCATCCTTTGTCGTACAGAGTCCGATCCAAGTCTCAAACATAGAGGTCTTTCCATCCTACTTGCGGAAAAACCATCCTTTGATGGCCATGAATTCAGTTACAAACAAGACGGTGGCGGAACCATACAAGGAAAAGCAATCGGAACCATTGGTTACCGAGGAATGCATTCTTACGAAGTATCTTTCGAAGATTATTTTGTTCCGAAAGAAAACCTACTTGGTGGAGATGCAGGACGCGGAAAAGGATTCTATTTCCAAATGGAAGGATTTGCTGGTGGACGTATCCAAACAGCAGCTCGTGCCAACGGTGTGATGCAAGCCGCTCTCGAAGCTGCTCTTCGTTACTCGCAAGAACGTAAAGTATTCGCAAAACCAATTTACGATTATACTTTAACTAAGTTCAAAATTGCGAAGATGGCAATGATTGTGCAAGCAACTCGCCAATACACAAACTATGTAGCAACTCTACTCGATAACCACAAAGGCCAAATGGAAGCAACACTTGTAAAATTGTATGCATCTAAAATTGCTGAGTGGGTGACAAGAGAAGCAATGCAAATTCACGGTGGTATGGGTTATGCAGAAGAATACCCAGTATCACGTTATTTTGTGGATGCTCGTGTATTCTCTATCTTTGAAGGTGCGGAAGAAGTAATGGCTCTTCGTGTAGTTGCGAAGGATCTACTCGACCAAGCTCTTGCTTCTTAATTAAGAAACTAAGCCAAACTTTTTGCCGAATGGGTAATCCAACTCGGCAAAAAAAGGAAAAGCCCGAGAAATCGGGCTTTTTTTATGTTCGTAATGTTTCTCTGTCTGATTGGTTAATGTATCCGCCAAATGCAAAAGACTATTGAGTGAAACTTAGAATCTTTTGTGAATCAATGGTAGCAGAAGCTGAACAATTTCAATGATTCGAATTTGTCGCCGTTTAGCATTCCACAGGTTTGTCACAAAATGTATGAATCAAAAAAAAAGTATCCATCTACATTAGTACAGATATTAATTCCTAATTTTCGATAACGTTCTGCTTCAGGACTATTTTCGCAAGTTAGAACAGTGGAAAGTAAACATTGTTTGGATTTTTTCTTTTCTTTTTCACATTTACCTGTTAAATTTGCAATTTCGCTTTTGCAATTTGATAATATAAGAAATGCAAGAATATAATATTTAATAAATTTCATGTGCAAAACCAAGCAAACATTAGAAACTAATTTAGTTTTTCTGTCACTTATTTTTAGCAGATGACTTGTGTTTTACGATAAATTTTCGATATTTTACTAAATAAGGAGTTTCAAGATTCAGTGAAAATAATTCGAATATTTTTTTTCCTCACCATTCTGTGGATCTTTTTGGCTTTTTCTTTCTCTTGCAAAACTCCAATGCCTGAGTTGAGTTCAGAGGCAAAACTTTCTAAAGGAAAAATGATCTCGATTCGTTGGACTACAACAGATCCTATTCTTGCAAAAGTTTTTAATGAAATTTTCCCTGTACCACCTCCCATTTTGTTAAACGAAAATGTAAACATAGCAGATTTGACAAGAGTTCCAATGGCGGAGCCCGATCCAAAATTGGCACCAAAACCAAAACAAGAAAAACCTGTGAATCCAAATGAACTTCCAAGGTGGGAGCGTGGATTTGAATTATCTAATATTGATAATCTTACGGTCGTTATCCGAAAAGAAAGCCAGAGACCATTTTACAGTGTTGGGCTGAGTTTACTTGCATTAACAATGTTGTATTATGGAACAATGGAAACAGAAGCTGAACTTGTTTGGACATCTGAAGAAACTAATTTGCACAGAATTTCCTTTTTATCCACTCATGAAACGATTTGGGCTCCGATGCCATTTTATATTGGTACTGGTTCGAGTATCCTTGCACCTGCTTTTAATTCGAACCGTTACCCATCGAAATTACAAAAATATTGCATACAAGAAACACCAAGTAAACTAAGAGAATCACTGGAACAATCTCAAACAGAAAACTGCAAAGAATATGAAACTTTTTTAAGAAGGTTGTTTCTTCAGAATTATGACAATATCCATTCGCAATTGAAGGAATGGGAAAAAAGAAACGGGGATTGGTTCCAACCGTAACTAAGGTAATTTTTCATTTGATTCAAATTCAAAAAAATAAATTCATTCGAATGTTTTTTTATAAACTCCCTTTACTTCTATCTTGCATTTTTATTTCTGCGCTATTCCCTTTACGGGATCTACATTCCGTTTCCATACCAAAAGAAAATTGGAGTTTGGTTCTATATGGAGGAATCTTTACTACAACCGACCTCATCCCCATTGTATTTCGCCAAAAAACCGATTACAAAGAATCTTATATAAGCAGTTTAGGAATTTCTAGACCTTTCGATTACCGAATTCGTTGGTTTGATTTTTTATGGGAAGGGAATGTCACCAAACATTTTGGAGAAATGCACCATTGGGAAGTAAACGGATTTTACATTGTCAAAATCGATCGAATGTATGGATCTCCTTTTAGTTTATCATTAGGTGAAGGATTGTCCCTTGCTTCAGAAAATCCAAAATTGGAAAATAAAGCAAAGGGCTACTCTTTGGATGGATTGCAAAAAGATGCCATTGAATCTAGAGCATTACTGAATTATATGATGGTAGAATTTAGTTCCTATTTACCGTTTGAACGAAAAACAGAATTATTTATCAGAGTGCATCATAGGTCGGGGGTATTTGGTTTATATTGTCCACCTGATCCCAATTGCGGTTCCAATTTTGTCAGTTATGGATTTAGAACTTCATTTTGACATCACAGGGAATTTAAATAAAGCCCTGAGTGATGTCAAAATTTGGTGATCTTCGTTAATTATTTAAACCAACGATTTTAGTTAATTTTTTGTGGGTTCTTTGATCCAATCGAATTTTGTATCTTTATGTTTTCCTTCTTCTACTAATGTTTTTAAATTTAAAAGTGATTCGTAAGGAGTGTCAGTTAAAACTAGGTTGATGACTGATTGGGGAACTGATCCACCAGGTTCAAAGTGAGCTTGGTATTCGATTTTTAGTTTTCCATTTGTTTGTGGAATGATACGCCAAACACCCTCAAAGTTTTCCATACGAGTAACTCCAGAAGGAGTTGGCCGTGCATTGGAATCGAGACGTTTGATTTTCATCACAGTTGCTAAAGTTTTTTCATTTTGTTCAAAACTTCTGTCCATAATCAAATCACGATCATTGACTGGCCAAGGTGCACCGTTACGGAGATAAACTACTGATTTTTTTTCGGTACCCGAAAGCACGGTGAGTTCTTTACACTGGTGATAAAGATTTTTACAAGAAGCCGGGTCGGTTAATAAAGCAATGACTTGAGAAATAGAGGCTTCAATTTCAGTTCTGCCTAAAAATTCATCTAGGTTGGAACCCACAAAAGGACGAGTCAATACTTGGATTCCTTTTTTCCGTTTGGACTCCGACCATTCAGATGATTGGGCAAGGAGGGAAGAAACATTTGATAGAAAGGAAATTCCTATCAATGTCATAGTTAGGATTTGTTTTTTTGTCATGGTTACTTACCTATTTGTAGATGGATGAGTGGTCTCACCGTTTCTGCAAAGAATAATGAGGTTGAAGATGCTGGTAACAAACTCAATCCATTTTTTCTTCCCACATTATTTACAGCGAGGATTGCCATATAATTTCGGTTTTTATCAATCCATGGATAATATCCATTGATACCAATGCTGTGCGAAATGAGGTCACGATCACATTCTGCGGGTATATCCGTAGTGGTGCAAAATCTCCAGTTTCCGAGGCCGTATTGCCAACGATACCCGAAAGCTGAAAATTGGGAGTAACCAATCTTCGCCCCTTGGTATTGGTCTGCTAAAATTTCTGTCACTGAAGTTGTGGATAGAAAATTGGCGATATTTCCTCCTGCTGCATTTTTAGCAGTTCCATTCATAAGGAGTGCGTTAATCATTCTTGCATAATGTTCTGGAGATATAGAGAGACCAAAGGCGCCAGACAAACTTCCATCTGTATCTTCTGCAGTTCGGTAGTTTCCTTTCCAAACAGCTTGGTTTGCATCCCAACCCAAAGGAGTGACAATGAGCTGGGTGAAAATGGTATTCCAGGTTTTTCCACAGGATACCTCTAACATACGTTGTGCGACGGCCATATGATTGGAATTGTACTGGAATAATGCTCCTGGTGTTCCGGTGGACTGATCTCTAATATCATTTACACAAGTATCTTTTTGTGCACCAGATGCACCGACTGGTAATGTGGAGATACAGGTGGCCTGACCTGAACCATTTCCTCCTCCGGCGTTCAAACCTGAGGTAAAGGACAATAATTGACGGAGGGTAATGGTTCCCTTGGTTCCAGTCCATCCGAGAATATCTCCAGTGGTTCTACTCAAAGATAAGCTACCACCTGTGGCACAGGTTCCCGTAGTAACTGTCCCACAGTTTGCATATGTTCCACTATTGGAATTACAATCAATGGCTCGCATAGCGGTGATGGCAGTCACCCATTTGGATCCCGAAGCGATCGGTCGGTAGGTATTATAATCCAAAATGGATTGTCTCGCATAAATTCTGTTACCTGACCCATCAAAAACTTGGAAACTGGCTCCTTCATCGGTAGTTTTTGCATATTGATCAAAACAAGTGTCGAGACTGAAGCAGGAGCCAAATATCCCTGCGACAAGTAAAGATTGTGTATCCTTATCGGTTGCAACAGGCTTTTGGCAGTTCATAATAAAAGAAGAAATAAGTGATATGAATATGATAGATTGAATTGATTTCATAATGACCCTCATTTAAAAGCGAATCGGTTCTAAGGTGATAATTTTTCCTGTGCGATCCAGGTCGCAGGATGCAAATTCCGGTAGTAAAAGTGCATCACGAGATGCTCCCCCAACAGTTGTTAAACCATCGTAAATAACACCCAGAGCCAATGCACCTTTTGTCCGAATATCTGATTCACACTGCAAAACAGATGATTCCATAAAGTATTCTTCATCTTCGATCTTCGTTAGGTATGAATATAGGATTTTTGCGAGAAAACCATTGATCAGAAGAAGAGGGGAGATTGGACCCTGTCCTCCTTTCATTCCAGATTGTGCCAACCAAAAGGAAGAGGCAGTAGATTCGGCCTCAAAAATTGCTTCAGAAATCCGTTTTTTTGCCTCGGAACCTTTCACTGCACCATAGGTGGGGATTCCAATTGTTTCTGTCAGCATACAATTTGTGAGAAACACAAAGAAAAGAATGGATAGAATAATTTGTCTCATGAAATTTTTATCCTTAATAGAGAATGAAACGATCTGTAAACTTTTCCTTTCACCACATGGTTCGAATTCCAGAGCCAGAACTTATGGAAGATGCTACACAAGTAGCATCCTATGCACAAGCTGACTTCGAAACAGCCCATTCCTTTTTGATTCGTAAATTTCAAGATAGACTTCCTTCCAGGTTTAATCCGGAATCCATTTTGGATTTAGGATGTGGCCCAGGTGATATGTCATCTCGACTATATTCACAATTTCCGAATTCGAATTTTACATTTCTGGATGGTTCTGAGTTCATGTTAGATCATTGTAAGAAGCGTATGGAGTCACTGGTTCCAAAAAAAAGAAACAAAAAAATGGAATTTAAAAAAGAACTCATTCAGGAATTTGTTCCTGAATCGCCTTATGATTTAGTATTTTCTAATTCCTTATTACACCATTTACATGATCCATTTGAATTTTGGGGAGCAGTACAAAGATCCATTCATTCAGATAGTTTTATTTTTATATCTGATTTGATGCGACCAGATTCATTAAACGCTGCATATCAACTAATAGAGCGTTATGCGAATAATGAACCTGATGTCTTAAAAACAGACTTTTACAATAGTTTGCTTGCTGCTTATCGAATCGAAGAAGTAAAAGAAATGTTGGAGATTGTCAGACTAGATGGAAGATTAAATTTAGAACCGATCACAGACCGGCACTGGATTTGTTATTCTAAACCAAGGCTTTAATGATTTTAAAATACCTTGGTACTCGTTTGTGAAAGATCAATTTGTATTGATAGGAATATCGATTCGATTCCTTAGTCTGCACTAAGAATTGTATTAGCTTAGATATTTTTTTTCGACTCTCACTTTATCCATATGACTAATCTTTAGTTCAGAGGCTAAATCTTCCAAAAAACGAATTTCATCTTTGTTGAGAGAACCGTCGGAAGCAACAATACAGACTGCATCCTCAAAAAAATTCAAAGCATACTCATCATTGTCTGAAACGACTTTGGTTATGGTTTTCATAGGCAGTGGATTTTCAAAGGTTTTTGATAGGATGTCCAAAACTTGTTTTTTTTGGGTTTGGAACCCACTTAAGAGGCAATCGGGTTCAAATAGTACGTTCACAAGTTCCCCCACGATTTCGCCTTCTTTTTTTTTGAATTGCCCATCGGCATGACAGGCATAGGACCATAAACTAAGAAGGACTTTGGCATATTCAATATGAAGGTCACTTTCGATGTCTAGAGTCGATTGGATGGAATCCGGATGTTTCTTTTTGTTCCCTTTGACTTGTTTCAAATTTTGAACGATTTTCTTTGCCATAACAATCAGGAATTTTATTGCTTCGGATTCTCCGTTCAACTTCATTTTTTTACTCTTTTCTTGATTTTTCCCAAAAATGGGCTGAATTGGAACTTCGAATCAGGAAACTGGAATTAATCTATGTCGAAAAATATTCTCGTTACAAGCGCGCTTCCCTACGCCAACGGTTCCATCCATTTGGGACATGTATTAGAAGCAGTCCAAACAGATATCTGGGTACGTTTCCAAAAGTTAGTTGGGAACAATTGTTATTTCTTTTGTGCGGATGACACGCACGGGACTCCCATCATGATTGCCGCCAAAAAAGCAGGCAAAACTCCTGAGACCATGATCGAAGAAGTGCAGAAAGAGCATTACAAAGATCTAACTTCTTTTGGAGTTTCGTATGACAACTATTATACGACAAATTCGGATGAAAACAAAAAATTTTCTGAATCCATTTACCTCACCTTAAAGAAAAAGGGTCATATAGTTGCGAGAAACATTGAACAATCATATTGCGAACACGACAAAATGTTTCTTCCTGACAGGTTCATCAAAGGAACTTGTCCTAAGTGTGGAGCAAAAGACCAATATGGCGATTCTTGCGAAGTATGCGGAACGAGTTATTCTCCCAAGGATTTAAAAGATTCCTATTGTTCTATCTGTGGAACAAAGCCAGTTCTCAAAGAATCCAAACATTTATTTTTTAAACTCCAAGACTTTCAAACCCAACTGCAAACCTGGATCGAAGGCGAAAGTCGATTGAACGAAGGAGCACAGAAAAAATTAAAGGAATGGTTTACCTCTGGATTGCAAGAATGGGATATCAGTCGTGACGGCCCTTACTTTGGTTTTGCAATTCCTGAAGAAGAGAATAAATACTTTTATGTTTGGTTAGATGCACCAATCGGATATATGGCTTCAGCCATGAACTTTCTAAAGGATGAAAAGAAGTTCAACGAAATTTGGAAAGAAGGTAAAGGTGAAATTGTTCATTTTATCGGGAAAGACATTTTATACTTTCATGGACTCTTTTGGCCAGCAATGTTAATGGGAGCCGATTACCAAACTCCCTCTCAACTCAATGTTCATGGATTTTTAACTGTCAACGGTGAGAAGATGTCCAAATCCAGAGGGACATTTATCAACGCTTCTACATTCGCAAAATATTTAGATGTCGAACACTTTAGATTTTATTTGGCCTGCCGTTTGGGTTCGGGAATGGAAGATGTGGATATTTCATTTGATGATTTTGTCTCACGAGTTAATTCCGATCTCATTGGAAATCTTGTGAACTTAGTATCCCGGGTGTCTACCTCCATCTTAGATAAAATGGACCGCAAGTTAGGAAGTCTTTCTATAGAGGGAAATTCACTGGTTTCGGAACTTCTATCCAAAGAATCAGAAATTCGAGAAGCTTATGAATCGCGTAACTATTCTAAGGTGATGAGAGAAATTACTGGTCTTGGTGATAAAGTTAACAAATACGTAAATGATTATGCTCCTTGGAACTTAATTAAAACAGACATAGAAAAAGCAAGAGAGGTTGTGACAACTTCGCTCAATTGTGCAAAGATTCTATTTACTTATTTGGGGCCGGTTACTCCCAAAATTGTTAATTCGGTTGCCCAGCTTTTCCAAGTAGAGAGTTTAAGTTTTTTAAATTTGAAAGAAACACTTGAGAACCAAGTTCTTGGGCCATACCAAATGTTATCAAAACGTGTAGAGGAAAAAAATATTTCACTTATGATAGAGGAAACCAAAGAAGCATTTCAAAAAGCAAATCCAGAGAAATCTAAATCGGAACCAACTAAATCCACAACTCCGGAGGCGAGTGTTTCTACGGTTTCAGCAGAAGGGTTCATCACCATAGAAGAACTTTCAAAGGTGGAACTTCGGGTTGGGCAAATTATGGAAGCAAACCCTGTCGAAGGCGCCGACAAACTTTTGTTTGTTAAAGTTAACCTTGGAGAAAAAGGAATCAAAAATGTTTTTGCTGGCATCAAAGCAAGTTATACGGCAGAGGAATTAGTTGGGAAAAAAGTCGTTGTGGTCGCTAATCTAAAGCCAAGACAAATGAAATTTGGATTATCGGAAGCAATGTTACTGGCATCAGGAAAAGAAAAAACTTTATCTTTATTTGTGCCTGATCGTGACGCAAATCCAGGAGATCTTTTAAAATAGGTTTATGGCAACAAAGTCAGAACAAATCTTAAGGGAAAAGGAGATTGAAGGGATTAAGTTTAGTCTCTACGGAAAAATCTTAATCTTTTCCCTTTTGACAATAGCTACTTTCTTTGTTGCTCAAACTTTATTTGAATTACTAACGATAGCCTCTATTTCGTTAGGTTTAAATTTAGTTTTATATATTTTGTCTAAGTTTTTGAAAAAGGGAAAGTTTGTTTCCTTTGTTGGATTATTTTGTGTTTTAATAGATTTATTCATCATCACCATTCTTCCATTTATTTGGTACAATGCGGTTGGCGGTGAGTCGCAAGTCCCAAGAACTTACTTAATCAAAACTTATTTACACTTTATTATTGCAGCAACATTAGTCATGAACGCATTTAGCATCCAACCCATATATCCAATGATTTATGCTTTGGGTGTTGTGGTTAGCCAAGCTGGTATTTTGATCTATGCGCAACAAGATCCGCGATTTGTTAGTACTGAAAGTTTCAAAGAAGCCTTTCTTGGTCCAGCGGCTCATGTAAATAATTATATCATGTCTATGGGAATCATCGGAGTCCTTGGATTTTTTTTGGCATATCTTACCTACCGTGTTAGGCGAACAGTGTTGGCAGCAGTTACAAACGAAATCAAGATGTCCCAGCTTTCTCGTTATTTCTCTCCAAATGTTGTCAACGAAATGGGAGAGGCAGGTGATGAATTCTTTAAGCCAGGCGGAAAGGAGTCAACGGTTGCTGTTTTATTTTGTGATATTGCCAATTTCACTCAAATCTCAGAATCCCTGGGACCTGAAAAAACCATGTCACTCCTGTCTGAATACCATAGTTTTATGTTAGATATCGTTTTTGAACATAATGGTACTCTCGATAAATTTATCGGAGATGGCATGATGGTGACTTTTGGAACTCCTCTTCCAGGGAAGGACGATGCCACTCATGCTGTCCGAGCCGGTGTAACTATGTTACATGCTCTTTCCCTTTGGAATCAAAAAAGAGAATCAAAAGGAGAAAAGCCGATAGCCATTCGTATTGGGATTCATTATGGTCCAGTCATTGTTGGAAATGTAGGTGTGGAGAAACGCCTAGAATACACTGTCATTGGGGATACGGTTAATGCTGCCAGCCGATTGGAATCCCTAGGAAAAGAGTTAAAACGAAACTTTCTAATCTCGAAAGAATTGTATGATCAAGTTTCTTTAGAATTTCGACAAAATTTAAAAATCAAATCGATGGGTGCATTATCTCTTCGTGGAAAAACAAAAACGACGGAAATTTTATCTGTGGAGGCAAATTGATGATCCAACTTCCAAAAGAAAAAGAGATTACCATCATATCGAAACCTTCCTTTGATTCCAATGAGGTGAGTTTACAAGTGATGAACTCCGATCTTGCACAAGATTTTGTGAATCATTTTGATTTTGATAGTAAACAATTGTTTATCGATTGTGATGAAGATGCATTATTAGAGATTGATTCTAGTCTTCAAAATTTCAGCAAACGTCTATTATGGGAATCGGGAAGTTTAAAATTAACGGAAGAAGAGTGGGCTACGTTTCAAAATACGATTCCTGCTATATCTCCATTTCTTGCACAAGACAAATCAGGTAAGGATTTGATGTTGGCTTGGGGAAAAAAAGAAAGCCTTTTGTCTGCCGTAACAACAGGACTTGGAACTTATTATAGTCGCTCTAGAAAAGGAAAGTGGGTGAAAGGGGAAGAGTCGGGACATCTTCAGAACCTTTTCTCAATTTATGTACATTCTAACCCTTTTTTTGTACAGTACGTAACTAGCCAAATTGGTGCTGCATGTCATACAGGATATTATTCTTGTTTTTTTCGAGAGCTTGGCCCGAATGATTCTGTTTCGTTCGTCTATTCTAATAAAGTCGGAGAATGATTTTGAATCGTATTGCCTTAATTGTATTAGTTCTTGTTTGTCTTGTTTTTATCGTTTATAAATTAAGATCCACATTAGGAGTGGATCAGTCTCAGTTGAAAGAAAAAATTGATGCTGGAGCTTTGGTTGTTGATGTGAGAACAGTTGCTGAGTTTCAATCTGGTCATTTTCCTGGTGCGATCAATATTCCTGTAGACCAGGTCTCGAAACGATTGGATGAATTCGGTGATAAAAAGAGATCCATCATTGTATATTGCGCATCAGGTGGTAGGAGCGGGAGTGCCAAATCCTTTTTGGAATCAATCGGATACTCTGACGTAACGAACGCTGGTGGACTTTCTAATATGCCCAATCCGTAAGAGCAAAAAATATAGGGAAACAATTTGGATTTATAAAAAAACAAAATTGTATTCCCTATTGGCAACTAACAAACTACATACGTTTTCGTTTCATATACAATTGTAATCCAGTGACTGCTTCTTTGCGTACCTTGTTTCCAAGTGCAGGCCACCAACCGAGGAAATATCCAACAGGACCCATTGCCATCCCGAGCCATTTCCACATCGAAAAATGATCCTTGTGAGTGAATATCTTTCCATCTTTAAACGTAAAGTTTGCATGGATTTTGTTTTGAACCAATCTACCTGTTTTGCTAAAACTATAGTCAGCTTCCCAGTTTGCAGAACCTTTGGCCTCGTCCGCTTTAATATTCGAAAATCGAATCGTTAAGTTTTGACTTCTTTCCAGTAACATCAGCCACATGGCACCTGCTTCTTTCCCTTTTAAATGACCAAAGGCAGGATCTTGGAATTCAATTTCGGGATGGTAAAGGGAAACCATAGTTTGGCCGTCTTTGTTTTGGAAAGCTGTGTAAAACTTTTGAATTAACTCTTCATTTGCATGCATTGTGGAAAAGATTATGATTGATCAATCCAAGACTTAGCAAGAAAAAAAGTTATGAAACGAATTGTTCTCTTTGCTTTCGGAACCAGTTTTTTACTCATTGGACTCGTAGTTCTTTTTTTAGCAGTCGGTTACTTCCAAGATCCTAAATTCCATGCAGAAACAAGCGAATGGTTGAAAGCTGAGCCAGAAGACATTTGGGCTTACATTACGGATGTAAATGATCTTCCCAATCGCAGAAAGGAAGTGGTCGCAATCAAAATTTTAGAAACCAGGCCCAATGGTATGATCCAAAAATGGGAAGAAACACCGGATATGGGTGGATATATGATTTTTGAACTTCGCGAATCCATTCCCAATAAACTTTGGAAAATTGAACTGACGGACGCTAGTTTTAAAATGCGTGGGTCTTGGACTTACTCTTTAGAAAGAAAAATCCCAGGAACAGTTGTGACAATTTCTGAAGACTCTGAAATCACAAGTGTTCCTGTGAGAGGGGCATATTTCCTTGCCGGAAGGGATGCTACTCTCCAAAAAGAGATGGAACTCATTCGCAACCGGTTTAGCGGGCGTTAGGGGATATACGGGATTATTTTAATCCCTGAATCCATTCATCGATCCCTTTACAAATTTTTCTAACCGTTTCTCCATGAAAGATAATTCCAAGGTGACCTTGTTCATAATAAGTGATCACCTTGTTTTCTGATTTGAGATCTTTTAATTCAGTTAATGTTTCTTCAGGAACAATTTTATCAACCGTACCTACCACACTGTAAATTGGCATATTAAAATTATTTAGAAAGTTCTCTGTATAATTGATACGGCCATCGTTTGACCAGAAACTTCTTTCGTTGGAGATTTGGCTTTGGAAAAACTGCATAATCACAGAAACGGATTCTTCGCAAAACACATCTTCCATGAGGAAATACCATTCTGGTGGAGTGATTTCTTTATAGCCCACAAAGTCTTTGATCGTCAAAACTTTGGTTCCAATGTTATAACTAAAACTTCTTAAACTGGAATGTAGGTTCAAAATGAGTTTAAAGAATTTTTTTAAGTCAATGGTCTGGATTGTGGCTTGCATTGAAAAACTAGCCATACTCAAAATCATATCGGAAATCATTTTATGCGGGAGCATACTAAAGCCACGTTTCAATGTATCAAGTCCAATGAAATTGGATTTTAAACTAATATAGTTCGGCGAAGTGATGGACACAATCCCAGCAATGTATTCTTCCGGTTTTGGCAAATTGAATTCTTCTTTCAGTTCTTTAATTTTTTCGTAAGAAGATACATAAAACCGAGGAATCATTCCCCCCATACTGTGACCAAGAACCACTGTCCTTTCACTTGGGTAATGCCAACGAATCCAACGTAAGATTTCCGGAAAGTCATCCTGGATATAATTATCAACAGTCCAGCCTTCTTTTTTTCCATGTTTAGGCATGGTTTGTCTGGATCTACCCCTCATATCCATTAGAAAAACACGATATCCATATTTGAGGGCAAGTTCTTTTGCCAGTTTATCCATAACGGAACGTCTGCAAAAAAAACCAGGAATGAGCAAAATATTTTTTCCCGTATTGTTTAGTTTTTCTGGTGTAAAACTTTTTAAAGATACCGCATAACCATCAGTAGTCGGAATGATAAAGGATGCGTCCATCCTATATTCAATGTTATACTGATGCGATTTGAAAATAATTGAAGTGACCGGCTCTTTTTGGTCTTTTGTCGTTGTGTAAA
Source organism: Leptospira meyeri (assembly GCF_004368965.1). Classification (NCBI taxonomy): domain Bacteria; kingdom Pseudomonadati; phylum Spirochaetota; class Leptospiria; order Leptospirales; family Leptospiraceae; genus Leptospira; species Leptospira meyeri. Next base: position 2,534,517 of record NZ_SORO01000001.1, read on the forward strand.
ACAAGTTTCTTGAGTTTGAAACTGTATCAGCTTTTTCAATATTTTTTTGGGCAATGTAATGGTCATTTCCTGATTCCATTTCCTTTGCGACAACAAACTCAATTACATCAAACAAGGAATAAAGTTGGAGTGTGAGTGGACGAATTTTATCTTCAGGAATAGGATCTTTCGTTATCCCCCAGAGGATACCGATCGGATTTTCGTTCACAAAGAGAGGAATTCCGATGGCATGGTTCATCGTTTCAGAAAGTAATACTTTTTTCTCAGGGTGAATTTCTTCTTCTTTGAGATTGATAAAAGTAACTTCAGGCCTTAAACCCTTGTTAAAATCAATAATGGACTTTCGTATAAAGCCTGCAGATTCATTGCGAGGGTCAGCCAAATGGATGGGTCTGGATTTTTTGATGTATTCTTCAATTCCGGGAATTTTTCTGCGCTCAGCAATTTCTTTGAGTTTGAAGTGTGTGGCGGTGGCCACAATTTTCATTTCATCTTGGTCAATGACTTCAAAAATGGAAAAGTTAAAAATGGGATCATCGTTGAAGTCAACTAAGGAAACCATTTTATTTGCGAAGGATTGCCAAATATTTTCCAAAAATTGGAAAGTAGTTTTGGGCACCGGAAAAATGTAAATTTTGTCCGGGTTTACCATAAGACTTTTATTGCTGTCTCTGGTGGAAATTTTGATCAAACGATCTTCCAACGAATTTTCTTCAAGTGCCATTTAGCATCCTTTCTATTTATCAGGCAATACGGGTGCGCTATAACTCTATTTTCGACTTTTCATATGCCTGTGAACTAAAAAATAAAGCTAATATGCAACAATCTGATTTCGAATCCATTTCAAGAGTTTCCGTTCCCGAATTAGACACCATTCTAGGTAAACCATTCCCGATTCTGGACGATGGCTTTGTTCGGCTTGTTGATTACATGGGCTCAGATGAATCGATCGTTCAGGCAGCACGCGTTTCGTACGGAAAAGGAACAAAAAAAGTAAATGAAGACCGTGGACTCATTCGGTATTTGATGCGCCATCGTCACAGCACTCCATTCGAAATGTGCGAACTAAAGCTACATGTTCGAGTTCCAATGGACACTTGGCGGCAATGGATTCGCCACCGTATGGCAAATGTCAATGAATACTCTACGCGTTACTCCGTAGCCATTGACTCGGCTCAAACAACTTTGCCTGGAGAATGGAGAGTCCAATCCATTGGAAACAAACAAGGTAGTGATGGATATTTAGAATCATCCAAGGGCGACCACCTAACAAAAAGAGAAACGGAATTCCAAAAGTTCGCTACTGATATATATAATGAAAGATTAGAAATGGGAGTTGCTCGTGAACAGGCAAGAAAGGATCTTCCTCTTGCAACTTATACAGAGGCATATTGGAAAATAGACCTTCACAATTTACTTCATTTTTTGGCTCTCCGGATGGACGATCATGCGCAGCTAGAAATTCGTCTCTTTGCAAAAACCATTGGTGAACAGATTGTGAAAAAATGGGTTCCAAATGCTTGGGAAGCATTTGTCGACTACCGTCTAAGTGCGTTGAACCTAACCAAATACGATACACAAATCATCCAAGCGTTGAATGCCTCTGGTAAAGAAGGGGCCAAACAAAAGGCAATCGAACTAGGGTTGTTAGATGAACAAGGTTCCACCGCTAAAAAGAGCCGTGAACGTGAGGAATTGGAGTACAAATTAAAAGATATGGGTTTTGCTATTCCTTGGTAAAACTTTATCGTTGTAAATTTATTGATAAAATTGATTGATAAATTCTATCAATATGGTTGTTAGAAGGATTATGAGCCTCAGAATCCTTCTAACCCTTTTTTCCATCCTCCTAACCAGCATTTCCCTTTCTGCGGAAGAATTTGCAGTTGCAACGTTTACCCGTGGTAAGGTGAGTTTTCTCTCTTCCTCTGACTCCTCGAAACTTTGGAAAACTCTCAAAGTCAATGACATCCTCAAGCCAGGGGACCGAATCAAAACAGGCAATGGATCCAAAGTCGATTTTTTATTTAAGGAAACTGAAATTCGAATCCAGCCAAACACTGATTTTACGCTGAAAGAATGGAATACGGAAAATAAAATTGCAAAAGCCTATGTAGAAAAAGGCGCAGCTTGGTTTCGAGTTAGTAATTTTAAAAAAGGAAATTTTGAAGTTTCAACACCTACTACCACTGCTGGTGTTCGTGGAACCGCATTTGGTGTGTTTTACGAAGAAAAAGAAAAAAAAGGATACACTTGTGTTTGTGAAGGACTTGTAAACATCAATGGATCTGAATTTTCTAAAGGAACAGGCGGTGCTGTCAAATTAGGTGCCACTGAGTTGGAAAAAAATGATTACAAAGAACTAATCACAAAAGACGGTGCTACCATTAAGTTCAAAGAAAAACGAAAAGACAACCCTATGTTGTCCAGATGCCTGCCTTGCCATAAACCAGTAGGTTGGGAAGACAATAGTTTTACACCGGACGAAACTTACGGTAAAAAGTGAAATTTTATTTAAAATTTTTTGTATTTATCTACTTCTTCACCTATCCAGTTTTTGGTGAGGAAGTAGTCACAACTAAAAAAGACGAACCGGATGGCTACTATGGATTAAAACTTGGAGCCATCTTAACTCCTACACTTTCTTATCGCATTAGAGACAAAGCTTCGGGAACTACAGACTTATCCCCCTCTGACAAAGCCGGATTTTCTCTTCCTTGGACTATGGTGACCATATCGAAAGAATGGGAAGATACAGGAATCAAGGCCGAATTTTGGGGAGAAATCCTCCGTAACGATGCATTAACGAACGATACGTTAGCTGATACCGGAAATAAATCTAACCCTTACGTATTTTTGGTTAGGCGAGCAAATCTGGCAAAAACTTTCGAATTAGGAAATACAAAACACCAAATTCAATTTGGAATGTTTGAACTTCCGCATATGTTTTCTGTTTGGTCAGGGAACTATGATTGGCGTTATTTTGATAAATCACCATTAGAATCTATGGGTTTTGCAAAAGACCCAGTAGATCTTGGAGTCAATTACATCCTTCGCTGGAAAACATTTTCTGTGCAAACTGCAGTCGTGAATGGAGAAGGATATCGTAATACTCAAAATACGACGAATACCGGTTATGATGTAATTGGAAAGTTAGGATGGGAACCATCCTGGACAGAAAATTTTAAAACAGGTCTTCATATCTTAGGAAGAGCATCGAATGCTTTTGGTTATGCGAGTGATGAATGTCGAGAAGGAAAAACGCGCTGCCTCGTTAATGATGGCAATCCTGCAACTAGAAAGCAGGGAAGTGTTTCACTAAACCAAGAGCAAGTGATTGCTGTTGAATCTCATTTGGTATGGAAAGACACTCTCAATTTAGGATTGGGGGGAATGGCCAAAAAACAATTGGGTGGGGAAATCATCGATAAGTTGGCTCCATACCAGCCAGCGACCAAAGTCGCAGAATCTACGGGAAGGGGCGCATACCTTTGGGCAGGGCTCGGCAATGGAACCCTCCGGCTTGTCATGCGAGGAGAAATTGCAACAGGCGGACCATCACCAGGTTTACGTGCCACTGAGACAGTGGAACGAGAGCCTTGGTTGAGATTCAAACCGGGAACCACGGAGCCTCTTTACTCCGATCAGTCTTATTACATTACAAGGCAAATCTTTGGAGAATGGTTTATGACTCCTTCGGCCAGGTTGGCAATAGGATATACGGAGGTGCATTCGTATGATTCTAAAGGTGAACCAAATAAATGGTATGTAGACAGTACCGGGGAAGCATCAAATCGTGTCGAATATATAGAACAGTTTTCAAAACCAGCGACACATCCGATTTCTGAATACGGAAGATTGGATCGAAGTATTGTTTTGAAAGCCACAGCCACGTTCTAAGAAAGCGAGTATGGTATCTGAAATCCAAACCTTTATAGAATCCCAATTGTCTTCTGGTTCCTTTTCCATTTATAGTTTTTTCTTTTTGGCCTTAGGTGGATTACTAGCTGGTCTCCTGCCCTGTGTGTATCCTTTATATCCCATCACGGCAGGAATTCTAAAATCCCGAGTTACGAATCATAAATGGTCACATCCTTTCGTTTATTATGTGGGTCTGGCTAGTATGTACGCACTTTTTGGCCTTATTGCGGGCTTCAGTGGAGGAGCATTCAATTCATTCCTACGATATCCTGAAACACAAGTTTTCCTTTCTATTTTGTTATTTGTTTTGGGCCTCAGTGTTGCTGAATTTTTATATTTTCCTTTTTTTTCAGGTGACTTAAGAAATTCAGCAAATGTAAGTTATGCGAATACTTTCTTTTTGGGAGCCGGTGCGGGCCTTCTTTCCTCTCCTTGTGTGGGTCCTGTTGTGGTATCGATTCTTGTCCAACTCATTGCTTACCAAACAGAAGGGATTAGTTTAGTTCCCATTCTTTTTACTTCATTAAAAATGTTTGTGTTTGGTTTAGGTCTTGGGATTCCTTTTTTACTGATTGGAGTTTTTGGTTTCGCCCTTCCGAAATCGGGAAAGTGGATGAAGTCCGTTCAGTGGATTCTTGCCTTGATGATTTTGTATTTTTCTTTTACTTACTTAGAAAAAGCTTTCGTACTTTGGGGTTTTGATCCAATTCTTTCTTTAAAAGTATTTTTCCTTTGGTCCTTGGCTTTGGTCTTTTTCTATTTGCAAAAGAAAGAAGGTCTGCCTCACGAAAAAATGAAACAGGCACTTTTACAAATGTGCGCTTTTACTTCCCTTGTCGTTCTCCTTATGCTTTTGCAATCCGGGGCAGGAAGATTTCAAACCGAATCATCTTATCTAAAAACAAACTCAAGTCCAACAGAAGTTCATGGAAATTTGGAATGGCAACGTTCGGCGGAAGCAGTGTATCGGATCGCTAAGGAAACAAAAAAGCCAATATTTATCGACTTTTTTGCTGATTGGTGTACAAACTGCAAAGAGTTCCAAAAACTTACGCTTTCGCATAAGGAATGGAATGAAACTTTTAAAAATAAGGCCATCCTTTGGAAAGTCTATGATACCGATTCCATTTTCGAAGAGTTTGCAAACAATCCTAATTATCCAGAACTAAAAATTGGTTTACCATTTTTTCTCATCTTAGATGCGGACGGAAAGATGATCTACAAATCGAATGATTATTTAGATACCAAAGGTATGATCGAAGCAGTTCGAAAATTTTAATTTTTAAAACGAACCGGTCTATCTGACCGATTCGCATATCTACTGTTTAGCGAGGAAGGCTGTTTAACGTCGACAAGTATTCGCTTGCAATTTCTTTTACAATTTCGCCAGCAGGTTTCACTTCGTGGATTTGAGCTACTCCTTGTCCGGCAGACCAAATATCTCTCCAACGTTTGTATTCTTGTTCAATTGCTTTTTCTCCACCAGCATGACCGGCCGCAATTTTTTTCGGACCATCCTCTAAAATATCAGGAGAACGTTCTACCGATTTTGATAACCAATTGGCAGGTATTCCTGAAATTTTTTCAGTATAAATAATTTCATCAGGGCTTGAATCAATTAACATTTGTTTGTATTCATTTTGTGCCCTGGACTCTGGAGTTGCAATAAAACGAGTTCCAATGTACACAGCATCTGCTCCTAAAGACAAGGCCGCCGCCATTTGTGATCCAGTGGAAATGGCTCCTGCTGCAATGACTGGAAGTCCAACTTCTTTTTTTAAGTAAGGAATTAATGCAAAAGGAGTGATGGCGCCTGCATGCCCGCCAGCTCCTTGGGAGACGGCAATGAGAGCATCAGCTCCTGACTTTGCAACAATATTTGCGTGTTTGAGTGTGGTCACGTCGCAAAACAATGTAGATCCATTCGCTTTAATCTCTTTTGCAATGGTTCGAGGAGTTCCTAAACTTGTAATGATAAGTTCCACTTTTAAATCCATAACGACTTCAAATTGTTTTGCCCAATTTGGATTATGTTCTTTGTGAAGGATCAAATTGACACCGATTGGTTTTTTAGTTTTGGACCGAATTTCTAATATACCTTCGCGGAGCTGTTCAGGGGTTCTATAGTTTAATGAGGGAAAACATCCGATCCCACCAGCCTCTGAAACTGCTACTACTAACTCCGGATAAGAGACAAGGAACATTGGAGCTGCAATGATCGGTAGATCAATTTTTAACATTTCACTGATTTTTGTTTTGATTTTCATAAATCTCCTGTTATACGATTATGGTTGGGTAGGTTTTGGAATTAGATTGGGTAATTCGACAGGATATCTTCCTGTACGAGGAATACAACTCATGGCAAAACCTTGGATAATGTAACAGAGGGAATCCTTCGAAATACACTTTAGGGATTTTTGATACTCTTGTCCGTCGATTTCCATTGCTATGGAATAACATTCCATTTTGTCTTCCACGAATAGTTCTTGGGCAGTTTTCTCTTCTTGGGCCACCAGAGTGGAAAGAGACAATAAGAGGAAGGAGAGTAGATAAAAAAATGATAGGAATCGATTGCGATTCATTGAACGTATCCTGCTTGATCCTATAGGAATTAAATTTTGAAAGAAGTCAAATCATATAAATCGATTCACACTTTCTTACAGTTTGTTCTTTATTTCGGGTTTTCGATCCAGCTATTCGGATGTTTGGATTTGCAATCGGAAGTCACCCCTGATCGACAGTTTCAACAGTCGATTTATCTTTTGGACAGGTATTATTATTGGTCTTCCGAGGAAGTAAAAGACCCAAGCGTCATTCCAAACAATGTTTGGCAAAAAATGGATCCTGACCGCCTTGGATTTGAAACTTTGAAAGGCCAATATCTTTATGTTAAATTTAGCGATCAGTTTGTTAGACAACTCAAAAGCCCTGTGCTTTACGTTGAAATAGCTTTGGAACAATTTAAACTTTTTCAAGGAAAAGAATTTGTTTTTGAATCCAGATTCCAAGATCATTTTTTTCCTTATATCATTCCGTTAAATCAAAACCCATCTGGATCGATTATCATTCAGTTTCAATCGAGATATCGTGGTTTTATTGGAATGGATAGAAAGGTATTTTTCAAAGATCATTCCATGGCACTAGTGGATTTGTTTTTAGACAATTTTGCTGAAACCTTTTTTGCGCCGATTTTACTTGTCCTTTCCATTATTTTTCTTGGATTCTATTTTCTCAGAAAAAGAGAGATGATATTCCTGAATTTTTCAATTCTTCTATTTTCCGCCTCACTTATAGAAGGTTTAAATGGATTCGTTGGTTTTTCACTAAGTCAGTTCTCTTATATAGTCACTCCCTTAACATATATTAATTTTGGATTTTTCCCATTTGCACTTTTGCTTTTTTTGATTGGAATCTTTCCTCCTTTCTTTCGCAATTTATTTAAGATTCTCGCAGGTATTCATATCATAGTTTTTATCATATCGATTGTAAGTAATTATGAAAATGGAGTTTCGTTTCTAAACAGTGAAGACGATTACAATTGGGTAATTGTATTGGAAGCTGTGATCACAATTTTTTCTTCAGTCTATGTTTTGGTTAAGGGCAATAAAAATTTGCAAACGATTACCTTGGGTTTACTCTTTATCGTATTTGCAGGTCTACATGATATTTTAGTTGATCTAGAACTACTCTCACATAATCAGAGGATCATACATTTTGGATTTTTTATGATGTTGGTTTTGTTTGGTTTTTATGTATTCAAACATTATTGGCAACTTTTACATTCGATTAACAGGATGAATGCGGAGTTACGTAGCAAAAACAAAGAACTACAGAGGTTAATTCAAATTGATAAGGATTTGGCTTTGGCTCATGCTCTCCAAAAATCTTTATTATCATCTAAATACAATGAAGATGATCGGATTAGAATCATCGGTTTTTCGCAGAATTTAGAATCTGTAGGAGGAGATTACTTTGATCATACAAAAGATAGTATGGGAAATTGGGCAATTCTTATGGCAGATGTGTCGGGGCATGGGATCTCTTCTGCGATGGTAGCCGCCATGTCTAAAATGGCTTTTGTAGGGGCAGGTGCATATTTACAATTTCCATCCAGGGTTTTTCATTCAATGAACAGGCATTTGGTTGGGAAAACAAAAAATCTATTTATTACTGCCTCCTATGTATTTATTGATACCGAATCGTATACGGCTACATTCAGCAATGCAGGCCATCCTGGATTTTTCCTCATTCGAAATTCTGAACCAGAAGTTATTCATTTAAACGTGAAAGGAAAACCTCTGGGTTTGTTTTCTCACATCCCTTATGCAGAAGATACAGTGAAATTATTACCCGGAGATAAAATTTTTTTATACACCGACGGAATTTTTGACCTGTTGAATGAAGTTGGTGACAGCTTCGGCGAAGACAGACTCAAATCGCTGTTATGGGACAATCGTTACCAAAAATTTCAGGAATTGGCAACGATTGTTCAGGATTCGCTCTTTCGGTTTTCATCAGGTTGGAAATACCAAATGGACGATTTAAGTTTTTTATTAGTCGAAATTAAATAAAAAATATTCAGACTTAAAACTAAAAAATGAAAACTATCGTTACTTTAACTTTGATCCCAATATTATAATTCTGGGTTGATGATAAACCGAATTGGATTTCCTTTTTTTTCTTCAAGTGCATGTAAAAATTCATTTGTTTCTTCTAACTTATGAACTCCACTAATCGATTTTGTCAGACTAAGTTTTTTATCTTTATAAAGTTGGATGAGTTCGGGAATGGCCCTTCTATCGGAACCATAAGAGCCCGTAATACGGATTTGCCTTTCAATCAGGAAAAAAGGCATCGGTATTTCTAATTTATTTCTACCAATTCCGACAAGAACGATTCTTCCTCCTCGGTTCATGGCTCGAACCGAATTTTCAATGTTTGGCATGAAACCAGAGAAGTCGCATAACAAATCTATGCCACCTGATTTTTCTTTTAAAACTTTGCCAACTTGCATATTCTTTTCAACTAATATAAGTTCATCGGCCCCGTATGCTTTTGCATTTTCCAGAGAACCACTATCGATATCAACAGCAAAAATTCGGCCAGCACCCAATGCTTTAGCAATGGCCACAGCGTGAATTCCCAGTCCTCCACATCCAATGATGGCAACTGTATCACCTGGTTTGATTTCACCCTGGTATTTGACTGCATGATACGGAGTGGAAACAGCATCGGCAAGGATGGCACCTTCCGTAAATGGAATTTCGTCTGGTAAGTTGTGGAGATAACGTTCTTCAATTTGTAAATACTCAGCAAATCCACCGCGTTGGTTAAAACCAAGAACTCCAATTTCTTCGCAAAGATTCTCTCTACCCGCCAAACAGTGTTTACATTTTCCGCAAGAAGTGCCAGCGCTGACAACAACCCGATCACCTTTTTTGAATCGGGTGACTTGTTCTCCTACCTCTTCTACAACACCGGACGTTTCATGTCCAGGAACACAAGGTGTATAAGTAGCCTTCATTTTTCCGTGGAGGACCAAATGAATATCCGAGCCACAAATTCCGCAGGCTTTGACTTTGATTTTTACTTGGTTAGGGAGAAGGGAAGGGAGATCCAAATCTTGGATTTCAAGTGTTCTTGAACCTTGTGGGAGTACTGCTGCTTTCATTGAAAGATTCCATCTAACTCCGTCAACATGTCGCTCGCATCCGTTTCATTTAATTGTTCTAACGTTAGTTCGATTGTATCAGTGAGGTAGTATTTATAATTTTTGTATGTAGATAAAAACTCTTTTAGTTTTTCTTTTTCATCATCGGAAAGTCTGTTTTCCAAATTGAGTTTGCATAGAGCAAGAACGCCAAAAGCTGATTTTAATTCATCAGAGTTGGAAGCAATGGTAAATAACTCTCGAACATCAAGTTCGGCAAAAGTGGGAAGTAAATCAGAGATAAGTTCCATCGCACCAATGGGAATGGCACGATCGAGTGATTTGACATAATTCAGGAGTACTCGATAACTTTTTGAATCACCCACATAAGAGAGAAGATAAACCATACCAGAGAGTAAGGACTTATGGTAACCCCAGCTCAGTCGACCAGAGTCGGCTTCTCGAATGATTTGGTAGATCAGTGCCCAGATGTTTTTATCTCCGTCTGCGGCCAATTTCATCAAATCCAAAAGACGTGATTCCCAGACCGGTTGGTCCATTTCAGATTTCAGGAGGTCGATGGCTTCCAGAGGGGAAGTTGGTAGTGATCCTAACTTTTGCACAGATTCTTCTCCGACATAATTCTAGAATATGAGACGTATATGTCTTTTCTTTTTTATCATGCTAATGTTTTCTGCGTACGACCGAAACTATTTGCATAGATGAAACGTTTTTCGGTCATAGTAATGCTCTTTCTGACAGTGATTGGAGAGATGACACCGGATCAGTCCAGTTCTAAGGCTACTCAGTTAATTCGTGTTAGCTACGGACTTAAGGATAACTACGAGTTTCTACGCATTCTAAATTCCACAATCAGCAACCGCGGAACGGAAGACCAAAAAAAATACTTCAAACGTTGCGTACAACACCATATTGAATCGGAAATTCTGCATCTGCAAATGGATTTGGGTCGTTCTTATTCTGAACTCCGGAGAACACAAGGTTTACTCATCCAATTGTATATTTATGTTTTAGAAGATGAAATCGAAGAATTAGAAGTTGAATTAGGTAGGCTTGCAAGACTTGCCAACGGAAAAGAAAAAACGGAAACTAAATTATACCTAAGGTTGGGATATCGTGAAATCGCTGTTGCGAAACAAAAATTACTGGTAGGAAAAAACATTCGACCTTACCTGTATTTGATGAAACTCCAAGAATTGGCATACTCACTAAAATCTCTTAAACAAGCAGAAAAGTACATTGTCCTTCTTGGTTTATTGCATGATTCGATTGATGAATTTGATAAAGAGACCAGAACTTTTGCTGATATGGTTCATGAAGTCAATCGAATCATTTTTAATGATCGCGAAAAATACTTACGATTGTTGTTTGATAGTCACTTTGATTCCTACGGATCTTTAGATTATTATGAACTGATCTGGAAACAACCGGATCTGCATGAATTGGCTACAGGTATCCCTGGATTTGATCCAGCCTATGTTAGAAACCCTGAAGAAGCCAAACCACCAACGTTTAAATAGTTATGCGATCATTTATTTGGGAATTTCCCCTCACAGCAGGATTTTCATTATTTCTTTTTTTGTTATACCCAACGGTTTCTATTTTTTTTCCTGATTTGATTTCTATTTATTTTATCGCAACACCTGGTGAATTCGAACCAATTAATTGGGTTTTATCTACATTCTTCCACGGATCCGGTGCACATTTGCTTTCGAATTTATTTTTTCTTTTATTACTTGGTCGAGTTGTAGAAAATCGAGTAGGAAAAGCAAGATGGCTGTTATTTTATTTTATGGCAGGATTACTTTCTGTGTTAGGTGATGCGACAGTAAGGGGCTTAATTTTAGGAGACCGGACTCCCATTGTAGGAGCAAGTGGAGCGATTTCTGGTCTGGCTTCTGCTGCCACTTTATTATCTCCTTTTCGTTTTCCTATATCCAAAAAAAAATCCATACCATTCCCCGTTTTTCTCTTTGGTTGGATGATGGTTTATTCGGATATAACCAATTTATTTGCTCGCGATCAAGTAGCTCACTGGGCTCATCTTGGCGGTTTTTTTTCAGTTTTTGTAACGAGTTACTTACTGGGCGACAAAGAAAGACGAGAAATTAGACAAGGCTTTCTCTTGAACTTTACCTTTTTTACATTGACTATCATTCTTCTTTTTTTTATCAACAATAGGTAATGAACTTAAAATTTCGAGCGAAGGATTACACATCCGATGACTCGTTTGAATCAGCAGAATACGAGTATTTTGGCAATGAAGCGGAAGGTTGGGAAATCAAACGGAATGGTCAACCTTACCTTCATTTAGGACCTGGTTATATTCCTCTTAAAACGATCTCTTGTGGAGTTTGTTCCACGGACATAGACAGACGATTTTTACCTTTTCCGCTCCCCCAAGTCATTGGGCATGAAGTTCTAGCCGAAGGACTTGGTGACAACCAAGGGAAACAATTTGTCGTAGAAATTAATGATACCTATGAAGCTCGAGGAGACAAGGACTTGGATCTTTTTTGTAAAGAAGGAATTCCAACTCACTCACCCGAAAGGCGAGTCCTCGGGATCGACCGTCTTCCAGGTGGATTTGGTCCTTATATTTTAGCTCCGGTTCATGCTGCTATTTCTTTGGAAGGAGTTTCTCCAAAAGCCGCAGTTCTTATGGAACCTTTTGCGGCTGCACTTCAGGCCATCCTTGCTTCTCCTCCCAAATCGGGAGACCATGTGGCTGTCCTTGGACCTCGTCGTTTAGGAAGTTTGATTTTGGCAGCACTGGCCTCTTACCGAAAATCGAATCATTTAAATTTTCGCATAACAGCAATCACTCGTCATGATCATTTGGTTACTTTATCTAAAGTTATGGGCGCAGATGAGGTGATTGATCTTCGCAAAACAGATGTTAGTAAAATTAAAAATCAATTCGATATTGTTTATGATACAACTTCCACAACTTCAGGATTTGAATCTGCTTTAGAAATTGCTAAACGAGAAGTTCATCTCAAAACGACTAATGGTCAAGTGATGGCTGGAATTGCTCATTTAACCGAACTTGTAGTCGATGAACTTTCGATTCTTCCATATTCGGAGGAGAATGTTTTGTTTCATTGGAAAAAAGAAAATCGTAAAAACCAAAACATCTTTGTTTTTGCTGGAGTTTCCAAAACGATAAAAGATAATTTAAAAAAACAATTTACAGTTTTTGAGGGAACTTCTTCAGAAGCAGAGAGTATTTTAAATTCAGATTCCTTTTCGAATCGATTGCCTCGATTCGATTTGGTAGTGGTTTCTAATCCAGAGGAATTAAGTTTAGCAATCCGTCCTAATCCTAAACATGAAAATTCTTTGGTTCGTCCACGTGGAGCGATTCTTGTCGACACGACAAATACAGGCAAGTGGTCAGATGATGCTCGTTTGGTGGCTAAGTTTTTTGCAAATCAAAAGGAAATTCATAGTTCTCGTTGTGGAGATTTTCATATGGCGATTTCACTTCTTCGTGATAATCCAGAGATCACTCATGCATTAGAAACAAATTTAATCTCCCACCGTTTTTCATCAGACCAATTGGAAGAAGCATATGCAACCGCCAAAGATCCATCAAGTGTTAAGGTAGTTGTAGATTTTAAATAGCTTTATGACAGAAAATAAACAGATACATACTTCCCTAGGTCCTGTTCTTGTTCCTGTAGAAGATGGCCTTTGGGAGATAGATCTTACTCACCTACGGATTTTTTTTGGACTTTCGATCCTTTCTCGTACCATTGGAGAAGAGATCGGTAACCAATTACATTCTTTACCAGGCGATTTGTCTTTTACGTATAAAATAAATCCAAACATCAATCATGAATTGGTGGATATGCATATCCAACATGTGCAAGTTTTTGCCAGAGCTGGAATTTTAAAAGATTGGGTATTATTTCGCGAACAATTTGAAGAGAATTTACGTTTTGTTTTTGGTTCTTTTCAACAACAATCAGTAGCTAAAAAAATCCATCCAGAGTTTTACGGAGAAGATCCGAATCGAAATTCCTCGGTCGCACTCTTATTTCCTTTTGAAGCTGAATTTGTTCACCCCTCTGGTTATTATATACTAATGGAAAGAGTATCCAGTCAATATCGGATTGGCGATTTTTTTCTTCGCATAACAATTGATACACAAGAGGATGGATGTTTAAATCTTTCAAATATCAAACATGAAATTATTAGTGATGCACATACAAGAACTTATATTGCAGGAGCTTCGAAAATCAGTGAATCATTAAGCAATGGAATGATCAACGCTGCGCAAAAAGGGGAAACTTTTTACGAAGAAGAAAATAGTCATTTTAGTAAGGTATTTTCTCAAATAGAAAAGACTCCTCTTGGGAAACTAACAAATATTAATTTTTATTGGGAAGAGCAGTATCGAAATTTGATTTTAAGTTCTGACCCCAGTTTTTCTTTAACAATTCTTAAAAAACTTTTTCTTTTATTAGAAGATTCTTCTGCATCTAAAAAAATTAAAGAAGGCAATACTATTCGAGCCATCATCGGAAAGGTTTCCGTTTATGTTGATCTTTCCCGGTTGGATCGAGTTTTAAATTTTAGCATTAATCAAAAACGAACCTTACTCGACTCTTCGTTCTATTTGAAACGGATGCCCATGTTGGAACAAATTGCAAATTCTAATGGACATTCATTTAATTTTGAAGGTGTTCATGTTTTTTTAATTCATCACATAACATCAGAAATTATTTCATTGATTGAGACTTTCAGAAGATTAAAAGTTAGTTCGCTAGATGTCGCCTTTGTAAAGTATGGTGGAAATATTCCTCCTGTATATTTAGATATTCTATTGGATATTCCAACTGAAATGTTCTTTATGGCAGGTTTAGAATTCAAACTCACAAAAAACAATACTCCATATTATGGTGTCTCTCCATTATATAGTGACTTTGAAACACATTCAACATTTCGTCATAAACTAGAAGAAGCAAAACTTGGTTTTTTTGATGCGATGAGGCAGTTAGCAGTTTTTCTTTTTTTAAACAAACTTTTGGCCCTAATTGAGAAAAATGAAAAGATAATTTTAATTGAAGATGGTGGGTATGTTGCACCGGTGTTGAATGAGCGTGCATTAGATGGGCTCTCACTTGGAGATGTACTTGATGAATTTTGGGTGGAAACCAAAGACCGATCAATTAGAGAAAAGTCATTTGCTGAAATTTTAAAAACTTCAGTTATCGGAACTGTTGAACATACACGGAACGGTTATGATCGTTTGGTAAAAGTGAAGGCAGAGAAAACAAACTTGTTTTTACCTTCTTTTTCCATTGCAATTTCTAATGAAAAAACTAAAGAAGAATCCAAAGAAGTTGCTCGTTCCATTTTAAACGCATTGGATAATACTTTACATGGAATAGGTAAGGTCCTTTCCAAAAGGAAGGTTCTTTTACTTGGATCCAAAGGAAACATTGGCGGATTTTTAAAACAGTACTTAATCGGTGGATTTTTACATGAAACCAATTTGGACATTTTAGAGGTGGATCGAAAGTTTGACTCTGAATCCAGATTCAGTAAAACAAATTTTGCTAATGTATCTGATTCTGAATTTGCTGAAATTGACTTGATCATTGGTGTCACGGGTGAATCCATTATTTTGCCAAAAACTTGGGAATCTTGGATTTTAAAAAGCAAACACAAACAATTGTTCATTGCCTCAGGTTCCACAAAAACAGTAGAGTTTGCAGATTTTATTAAATGGATCAATGAGTTGAATTTAGCAGATACTCCAAAGTTAGGTGGGGAAGATCTTGTTATTTCTTTTGATAGAATATTGGATCCACAAACACAGATGGATTTAGGATCTAAAATTATTTTTAGAATTGATAAGAAACAAATTGAGAAAGAAGTTTTTCTTATCAGTGATGGGAGTCCTGTGAATTTTTTGTTTTTTGGTGTCCCGACAGAATCAATGGATCCTATCATTTCGCAACTTGCTAGTGTTTCTTTAGGGATGGTTAATTATTATAAATCTAAAAATCTTCCAAATCCAGATTTATATGCAGTTGATCACCAAATTAATGTTTGGGGAATGTTTTTGTGAGCAACCATGGTTTTTTTCAAATTACTCAAAAGTTATTCCTTCGGAATGGGAACCAATTATTAGTTCTGCGAGATAGAAAGTCTGGCCATGGAGATCTTCCTGGTGGCCGTATGAACGAAGGCGAATTTTTTTCGGATTGGACCGATAGTATTTTTCGGGAAATTAATGAAGAATTAGGCGATCAAATTAAAATTGATGTAAATCCTGAACCAATTTTTATACATAAACATAGGGTAAATGAAGGGAATTTTCCTTGTGTCATCATTGCCTATTCTGCCATATTATTGGACGGAAAAATTCAGTTATCTGATGAACATGACTATATGGACTGGGTTGATATAACAAAGTTTAATCCATCCAATCTTTTTTCGGAGTATATGTTGGATGCTGTCCAACTCTATTTAAAAAAATATGCATAATTTATATGTTCCTCCATACAAAATTCTAACTTTCGTAGTTTTATTTGGCTTTGGTTTTTTTTCTGCATCAATTCTAAAAGATGATCAAACCGCCTTACCGAAATTTGATATACCAACTCCAGACATAAGTTTTGATTTTAAATTCGATTTTAATTTTAGTAAACCTGAGGTAGATGAAGAGATTTTAAAACCTGCCAAATCCTGGACTGATATTAATCTTCAGACCAATGGGGTTGATAGAAAATATGGAAACTTAGTTGGAATTCAACTCGTTCTAAAACCAGAAGACTTTGTAAAAGAAGAATGGTGGCGGGAGCGGATTGACGAAACATTGAACAAAGGTAAATCTTCTGGGATCTTTGACCGTAAAACTATCGTCATACTTCCTGAACATACTGGCACAGGATTAGTGTTTTTAGATGAAAAATCCAAATTTTTAAATGCAGACTCTTTTGATTTAGCTTTAAAAACAAAAGGGGAAAATTTTACAAGTTCTGATTTTTTTTATCTGAAGGCCGAAAAAATGGCAGAAGTTTATGTTCGAACTTTTTCTGAATTAGCGAAACAATATAATGTTCCTATCTTAGCCGGTACAATTATTTTACCAAACCCAAAAATTGTAAAGGGTAGTCTTGTTCTCGATTCCAAAGGGCCACTTTATAATGTAGCCATTCCTTTTTCTGCTGATGGAAAATTAATGGATCCTCTTGTTAAAAAAACATTATTAACTGAAGAAGAATTAAAAATTCTTTCTCCTGGGGAGATCACACAGGATCGTATTTGGGTTGTTCCTGGTTGGAAGGTCGCAATATTCATTGGACAAGAAGTGTTTGATGCAAACATTTATAACCGTCTAGTTGGAAAACCCATTGATGGGTTGATTTCACCTTCCGCCTCTTATCCCGATATGAAGTGGCAATCCTATAATTTAGAAGATTCTAATGTTTGGAGACAGGAAGGTTTAGCAAAATATATAAAATCAACTAAGGCACAAGACCTTGTACAGGTGTTTCTTGCTGGGCAGTTATATGGTAAAAATTGGAAAGGGAAAACGTTTAACCTTCGTGACTTTTCCAATGAAGATCAGGTAGGGTCGGTAGAAACGCCAACGATCTTAAATTTGTACTTTTAATTTTTGGGTGATACACTCACTTTTTGAACCTTTAATTTTGGGATCGGCTATAAAATCGATTTGACAGGGGATTCCTTTCCCCAAAAAATTTTCAGAGTTATGGCACAGAAGTCCCTTCCTAAAAATGAGTTTTATGTAAAATGCCCTTTGTATACGAAAGGACTCTCGATTTGTCCTAGTGCCAAAGATCGTTTACAAACAGAGGATTTGGAAAGACTCACTGCCCATTGCATCACAGATACTTACAAAACTTGTGATATTTTTTCTGCTAAAAAGGAAAAAGAACAGGCGGCTTAGCCATCATTCATTTTTCTCACTTTTTTAAAATAATCATAAATCATCCAATCTTCTGCTGAAAAATTAAGATCATCCAACACAAGTTCCCCTCGTTTGCTTTCGTAGATAATTTTGTCCCCCGCCACACCCCACAATCTCTCGATAAAAAATGGAAAATGTTCCTTTTTGCCAGAAACCTTCCATTTCATTGGTTGATTGGGATCATTTTGATTGGTTGCAATAAATTCATCTTTCCCGGTAAGACGCCAGGAAAACGCTTCGCGAGTAACGATGGGAATCCCTCGATTGATAGAAGGCGTTTTCCCTTGGTGGTATACAACTTCTTTGAGATAAAGATCACCAATTTTTCCACCAACAACATATCCTGAATTGCCATTATTATAATAAAACCTTGGTAATACGATGTCTTTCGAAAGGAGAGTAACTCTTTTCGATTCCATATTTAGGAAAAATAAATTATATGAACCTCCGATTCCTGACCAAATAAGAAATTCATTTCCAATAGATGTGATATGGTAGTGTGTTTTTAATTTTGGGTATGGAGTGGGAAACAGTTCTCCTGAAATGAATTTTTCTGGTTTGGAGTCATTTCCAGTTTTTTCAACGAAGAGTTGATTCTCAAAAAAATATAACAACAAATCACCGGAATTGGTTATTGTCATTCCTGTTTTACAAGGAATATGTACGATGGATTCATGTTCGAGTGAAGAATCTGAGGTGGAATATCCAAACAGCGCACAACCGCCATACTGTTTCAGTGGATACTGGACTGCCACATAATTTCCATTAGCTGATACTTGGATAGAATCTGGCCTAAGTTTCAGTTCAATTGAATTTCTGTTATCATTAACTAAATCTTTGAAGAATAAAGTTTTGTTTTCTGTCCAAACGATTTTGGTTCTATCTTCTGAAAGAGCAAATAGTCTAGGTTGGTTTGGTTTATTTTTGGAAAGGATTTCTGATGTTGATCGATTGGCAGAAAGCCTATCTTGTAATAAGGCCAGCGCTTTTTCGTATTTTTCTTTTGAGATTAAATCTTCTATTTCTGAAACTAGGGATTCATGTTTTGATTGGCAAGAGAAAAGAATAAGGACGATTGGGATTAAAATAGAAAATAATTTCACTGAGACTCCAATAACTCTCTGATTTCCTCTGCATGGATTTCTTTGGAAAAAAGATCCATTGCAGTTTGGCCAACACGTTTTGTATCATAATAGGCAAAGGTTCCTGTGACTACAGCACCACCGATAGGAATCCAACGCGCAAACTGTTTGCGGATAATGGATTTTGAAATAAGTAATCCTAACTTTTCCAACAAAGTCTGGAATACTCTAACGGTCGTTGGGCGAATTAAAATTTTTAAAGAAGATTCTTCTATAATTTTACGAAATACATGAGCACCGCCATGTTTGAAGAGACAATATAGTAGTAGTTCTTTTGTGACTTGGACTTCTTTTCCGTAAAGAGCTGCAATGTCCAAAATCAGATGGCCTTGGATTCGATACACAAAAAGTAATTCAGGTAGGATGCTGAGAATCCCCAGAGGACCCGGTGGAAGAGAGCAGGTTGCACTAATTAGACCTGATTTAAAAGAAGCATTTTGGACCAATTCCCGTATGAGATCGTCTGGAGGTTGGATTGTCGGCGCATAAGGACTTCGGTAATCCTCTAAGCCAGCAAATAACTCGATTAGACCGTCTAAAAATCCTTCCGATTGGGCCTGAGATGGCGTTTCGTTCACGGGTTTCTGAATTCCTCTTTAGATTTTAGTTTATCAAAAACAGGCATTCTATATCCTTTCCATAGACATGATAGATAGATTGAAAAAAATTCAAGAAAAATACCTGCGTATCGAGGACGAGCTCGCCAAAGCCACCGCATCAGATACTTTGAAGAATCTATCGAAAGAAAGATCTCGCCTAACTCCCGTATATACAAAGGCAGATGAATATTTAAAAATTACAAAAGACTGCCAAGACGCAAAACTACTTCTCGAATCTGAAAGTGATCCAGACATGCATGCCATGTTAAAATCTGAAGTGGAAGAAGGCGAAAAAAAATTAGAAGAGTTGGCGAAAGAACTCGAAATTATGTTATTACCTCCGGATCCAAATTCCGGTAAAAGCATTTTAGTTGAGATACGTGCTGGAACGGGTGGGGAAGAATCAGGATTGTTTTGTGCGGATTTATTTCGTATGTACAACAAGTATGCGGACAAACAGGGCATTCGAGCAGAAGTCATTGATGCAAGTCCAACGGGTATCGGTGGATTTAAAGAGATTGTTTTTTCACTCGATGATGACAGGGCTTATGACTTGTTTAAATTTGAATCAGGTACTCACCGTGTACAGCGAATTCCAGAAACAGAATCTGGCGGTAGGATTCACACCTCTGCTGTAACTGTTGCTATACTTCCAGAAGCAGAAGAAAAAGAAGTAGAAATTCGGGAAAGTGATCTTCGGATAGACGTCTATCGTTCGTCAGGTGCTGGTGGTCAGCACGTCAATACAACAGACTCCGCAGTAAGGATAACCCACATTCCCACGGGGATCGTTGTCGCTTCCCAGGAAGAACGTTCGCAAATCAAAAACCGTGATAAAGCAATGCGCGTATTACGAGCACGGATTATCGATCAGATGGCTGACGCCGCAAAACAAAGTGCTGATGCTCTCAAAAAAGCGCAAGTGGGTTCTGGAGATAGATCGGAACGAATTCGAACCTATAATTTCCCTCAAGGTCGATGTACAGACCATAGAATTGGTTTTACGAGTCATAATTTGCCGGCAATTATGGAAGGCGATTTGGATGAATTGATAGATGCTTTGGTTCAAGAGGACCGGTCGAAGCGTTTGGCAGAAGCGAAGGCATAAAAAAGAATCCAAATATCTTTGGAATTCGATTGATTCTGGCTGTTCGACTGTTATAAAAAGTAGGTCAGGAATTTTCTTCAGATGAATCAATTGAAAACTACAGTTTCCGTTCTAACTTTGGTAAGTGCTTTTTTAGGGAATTGTAATCCAGTTAATAAAAATGATCCTTTCAGTGATGCTCTGTTTTATGCTTTCCTATTTCAAGCGATCGGTAATGCCCAAGAAG
Source organism: Leptospira meyeri (assembly GCF_004368965.1). Taxonomy (NCBI): domain Bacteria; kingdom Pseudomonadati; phylum Spirochaetota; class Leptospiria; order Leptospirales; family Leptospiraceae; genus Leptospira; species Leptospira meyeri. The sequence goes on from NZ_SORO01000001.1 coordinate 2,555,135, forward strand.
AAAACTGTAGTTTTTCTCCCGTCAATGCGGATTCACTTTTTAATGACCAATGGCATTTACGCAATATTGGCCAATCGGGAGGAACGGTAGGTGAAGACGCAAATGTAAATCCGGTTTGGAACCAGGACATTTCTGGAAACAAAGTGATTGTAAGTGTTGTGGATGATGGCCTTGACACAAGACATGAGGATCTTTCCGCAAATATATCGGTCACAGCCAGAGGACTAAATCTTTTAAACAGTACCATTTTTCCAAACCATACTTATTCCAATAGCTTCCATGGCACCGCCGTTGGTGGTGTGATTGCAGCTCGCGGTGGGAATGGCATAGGCGTTCGTGGCGCAGCCCCCTGTTCTAAGTTAGTTGGGGTAAATATCCTAGAAAAATCTACAATTTATACTTCTGATGAATACCGAGCCATGGTAAATGAAGCCTCTCGTGTTTCCATTTCAAACAATAGTTGGGGGTCTCCCGATGGGTATGGATGGCTTTGGCCTTCTAGTTCTCTATGGCAACAAGGAATCAATGAAGGTATCAGAACTGGAAAATCTGGAAAGGGTACTGTTTACGTTTGGGCAGCGGGGAATGGAGCCAATGGTGGTAGCATTACAGCGCCAATCCTTGTCGATAATGCCAACTATGATGGACAGGCAAATTTTTATGGAGTGATGGCGATCGGTGGAATCGGACAAAACGGAGTAAAAGCAAACTATTCCGAATCAGGTGCGAATCTTTGGGTTGTTGCGCACACACAGGGAAATAGTGCAACTGCATATACAACGGCTATTTCCACAACAGATGCAACTGGAACTTCTGGGATCAATTCTGGTGGAACATCAGGAGATTATTCATTTGCAAATTATACAAAAAAGTTCAACGGAACCTCTTCGGCCACACCTTTAGCGGCAGGTGTGATTTCCTTATTGTTAAGTCAACGCCCAGACTTGTCCTGGCGTGATGTAAGAGAGTTAGTTGCTTATTCTGCTCGAACCAATGATCCTGGGGATACAGATTGGACAATGAATGCTGCTGGCTTGAATATCAATCATAAATATGGGTTTGGTGCAGTGGACGCAGCTAACTTACTCACTAGTGCAGGGACATGGATTCCCATTACTACACCACAAATGATTGATACCTTGCCGTTGTTATCCCCTAATACTCCAATTCCTGATAATGATTTAGTAACAGGTGCTACAGTTAATTATAACGTAACTTCGGGTATTACTTATATTGAATATGTAGATGTAGAATTTACGTCTAACCACACTTATTTTCCTGAATTATATATTCGCATTACATCGCCAGGTGGAACATCAAGTTTCTTAACAGAAGCCCACGCATGTGCAAACCCTTATAGTGGTAGTTTGTGCTCAACTGGTAATACTTCCATTGCTTCTATGACAGGTTCTTCAACTTATCGATTTGGATTGGCACGCACTTTAGGCGAAAATCCAAATGGAACTTGGACCATTAGAGTTTTTGATGCAAGTGCTACAGATACTGGATCTATCAATTCCGTGCAACTACGCATTTATGGCAGGTAACCGATGAGTCAGAAATTCAAAAGTATTGTCCTTATTTATTTATCAATCTTAGGTTCAGGAGTCTTTTCGGTTCCATTGGAAGCTGATCCAAAAGATCCTCCCAATTCGATTACCTTTGTGGAAGGTGGAGTTACAAAAACATTTTATAGAAATCCAAATGTTGTAGCTGAGTTCGTTGACCAAAAACAAGCACAAGACAACCAACAAAACCTACAGGGAAAAAAAGGGATCAAAACAGGTTGGAATGTGAGACCAACTGGAAAAGAGTTATTTGCTAAATCATCTAAGTCAACAACAGCAACAAAAGTTACAGAAGTGTATTCAACAGCAGTAGGTATGGGACCACATATTGTGTTGCCTGGAATTTTAATTGTAACATTTTCAAGTGACCAATCACATGAAACTTTGGAAAGAATTGCGAAAAAACATGGAGTTCAAATTCAAAATAAGTTTTCTCTTCGTTTGGTTAGTTTTCAAACGGAACCAGGATTTGTGTCTTTAGAAAAGGCAAATGGGATTCTTTCGGAGCCAAATGTATTGGAAGCTTATCCTGATACCGCGGTTGAGAAAAGTTTAAAGTAACGTTCACATAACAAATGTGAATTGGTTACATTGCTAGGTAAAAATACATTAGTTTCAATATCTCTTGTTTTCTCACAGGTTTGGATAAGTAGGAAGTGACTCCTGCTAAAAAACTTTTGCTAATATCATCTTTTTGAACATTTGCAGAAATAGCAATAATTGGTACTGAATCACTTGCTTTAACTTGATTGGCGAGTTCTATTTTTCTAATTTCCCTTGTAGCTTCCAATCCATCCATTTCCGGCATCTGCATGTCCATTAAAACGATATCAAACTTTTCTGATTTAAATTTTTCTAGTGCTACTTTCCCATTGTACGCAGTAATAATTTCGATCGGATATTTGCGGAAAAAAGTTTTGATGATAAAAACATTTTCTTCTGAATCTTCTGCTAAAAGAATTTTACATATAGGAAAGTTTTCAGGTTCAGGAAGTTCTAAATTGAGCCAATGTTGGTGGATTCCCGAGATACGTTTGATAAATCCTTCATACGGTATCTCGAAAACGAATTTTGATCCTACAGAAACTTTACTGATAACATAAATATCCCCACCCATGAGCTGAATTAACTTTTTTGTTATTGTTAAGCCAAGACCGGTTCCCCCATATTTCCTAGTCGTTGAACTGTCTACTTGAGTGAAACTTTCGAAAATGGATGTCAATTTTTCAGTGGGAATGCCAATTCCTGTATCTTCTACGGAAATTTTTAAATTCTTCTTATTTTCACTTAACAAACATTCTACGGTAATCTTTCCTTTTTCCGTAAATTTCATTGCATTGCCTAACAAATTGATTAGCACCTGTTGTAATCGCGTTGAATCTCCTGCAATGCTCTCTGAAATTTCATCTTCTACATGAAATGAAATTTCGATACCCTTTGCTTTTGCTTTCATATAGAATAATGAGACTGTTTCACTCATTAGGTCTCGTATTGAAAAATGGATATGTTCCATCTCCAATTTTCCCGATTCGATTCGCGATAAATCTAAAATGTCATTGATAATATTAAAAAGAGCCTTTCCTGAGTTTCGAAGTACTGTCAGATATTCTTGCTGTTCCTCCGTTAGCTCTGTTTCGTTTAAGGTATCTGTCATACCAAGGATGGCATTGAGTGGAGTTCGAATTTCATGACTCATTGAGGCTAAAAAATCTGTTTTTGCTTGTGATGCTTTTTGCGCTTCTATTTCCCTGAGGTTTGCCAAGTTCATTTGTTCTCGTAAAAGTTTTTCACGGACTACTTGTTGAGAAACGTCTGAAATTTGGATCATACAAAAATGATCCATTTCATCTTCAATAGAAATAGGAATGATGTGCAAATATTGATATATTCGTTCTTCCGATTCTCTCTTTTTTTCATTATCATAAAGAGGAAACGGAAATGGATTTAGCGTATGTGTTAATATGGAGTATTGGGAATATTCCAAACAAAGTTCAATAGATTTATATGTTCGTGTATTTTTGAGTTCAGGAAAAATTTTTAAAAAAGGAGAGTTTTCTAAATCTGCTTCTTTGAATCCAGAGTTTTTAAGGAACCAACTGTTGACTAAAACGATATTGAGGTTTTGATCCAGAATGAGGATTCCAATTCCGGACTTTTTAATAATTGTTAATAAATGTTTTTCACTTAGAGTATTCACTGTTTCAATTTTTCTATGAGCACTCTAGAAAGGTTTTTGATACTTTCGAAATTAAGAATAAAAAATATATATCCTTTAATATCCTTACCACTTAGTTTATAATCGATAAAAACTAAAAGGATTGAGTTGTCTTTTTTTGGATTTCTTCTTAAAAGAAGATCTTCATACTTCCCGGAAAAGAATTCAGGTATATGAGTTTCAATTTTATAATCGGACATTTTTGCCAAATTTGATAAGATAGCATTTAAGATAATATTACCTATTTCACTTAGTGCATCTTTTTCAAACTGAGAAACTTCATTGAGTGCAACATAGTCTTTCATCATCATTTTGACAATTTCCAAACTTGCACTTTTATGAAATAAAAGAAATGCCGATCCGTCTCCTATTCCACCAACAAACTTTTGTTCTATGGTACAAACTTCTTGGTCTGCTAGGTATTCAATATTTTTTGCTTCTTCAGTGCTCACGAGTTTTAAACTTGGGACGGTTAGTAAAATTTCGTCCGAAATCATTTCACTCATTAATTTTGCGGCACCACCCAAACTTATGTTAAATAATTCACATAAGGAATCTCGTTCTATTTCTGTTAGAAAATTCATATTTAATCCAGATGTGGGATAATTTTTTCAGCAGTGACAGGCTTTTCTACAAATTCAATTCCAATTGTTTTTGCTCTATTCCTGATCGCATCTTGAATGTTTGCGGTGATTAGAATGATTTTTGTATCTTTATAATTCTTTTTGAGTTCTTCTGCTAAGTCCAAACCGGACAAAGTTCCTGGCATATTTTGATCCAACGTGAAGAAATCGACATCTTGATTTTCGGACAACAGAATATTGGCGTCGTCTGCGGAACTTGCCTCCAAAATCTCCCATTCTGGGTATTTGTCTAAAATAATTTTTCGGATCATTAAACGGGTAACTGTACTATCGTCTACGATCAGTGCTTTTTTTTGTGACATATGTATTGCCTTAATTCCGAACTAGTTTTTATTTGAGACTTATACTTACTAATTGACGGAAAAAAAATCCATCTCCCTGCCATTCATGCGTCCCAAATATTTAATATTATTTTTTTTATCCCTTTTCTGCCTCTGCAAGTCGAACCAAAAAATCTGCGAAGGGGAAAATTGCAGGAATGGAAAATTTCTGGTTCAATATGAAAACGGTGATCGTTTTGAAGGTGAATTTTTAGAAGATGTCAAACATGGTTCTGGAATTTATCAATATTCTAATGGAGATATTTTTGAAGGTGAATACCAATTTGGCTATAAAGAAGGAAAAGGTATTTATCGTTATGCGAATGGTGACAAATTTATCGGTGCCTATAAAAAAGGCAAACGACATGGAATGGGGAAATATATTTTTTCTGATGGATTGTTACTAGAAGGAAATTGGGAGAACAACGAACTACAAGGTCAATCAAGGATCATCAATGCAAAAGGGAGTTTGGTACTGGAAGGGATTTGGAAAGATAGTCGGTGGATAAGTATCGCACCGACTCCTACATCTTCAACCAATGCTGTCGAAATTTCTAATCCCGAGTGATTCGTAAATTCTTCTTGTCGCTTTAGATTTGTTAAGCGTGTACATATGGATGCCAGCAACTTTGTGATCCAATAAATCTCTTACTTGTTCTGTCGCCCAATGAATACCAACGTTTTCTGCATAAACATCGTCTTCTGCACGGGATAGAGATTTTAATAGTTTAGCAGGAAAGTTGGTTCCAAGCGACAATTCAGCCATTCTGGCCATACCTTTTCGAGAAGTGATAGGCATAATCCCTGCGATGATAGGAACTTTGATCCCTGCAATTTCGCAGCGTTCTACAAAATCATAAAAAACGTTATTATTAAAAAATAGTTGGGTACAAATATAATCTACACCTTGGTCAACTTTCCATTTCAAATATTCAATTTCTTTTAAACGATTTGGTGTCGAAGGATGGCCTTCTGGAAAACCGGCAACTCCAATTCCCATCTCTGGAAATTCTTTTTTGATAAACCCAACTAATTCGCCAGCAAATTCAAATCCATTTTCTGTTTTGTGAAATTCCGCCTGGCCTTTGGGTGGATCCCCCCGCAATGCCATAATATTATGGATTCCACTTTTTTGGTATCGTTTCAAAATTTCTCGAATTTCATCTTTTGTTGAACCGACACAAGTGAGATGGCTAACGATCGTTAACCCGGTTCCTTCTTGTAGTTTGACTACTAGGTCATGAGTGAGATCTCTTGTGGATCCGCCCGCTCCATAAGTGACACTTACATAAGCGGGGTTCATTTGAGACAATTCTTGGATGTTTCGGAACAAATCCTCGGAAGCTTCTGCATTCTTTGGGGGAAAAAATTCGAAGCTGATGGTTGTTTGTTTTTTACCGAGGATCTGAGAAATATGCATAAGACCTATCCTCTAAACAGGAATATTTTTCTCAAGTCCCTTGTTAGCCAATAGCCAACCTTTTGATGCTTTTGTTTTGACCGCCAACCAGAGCGAAAATTTGGGGAACAAGGCAGGAAGGATTACAATGGAGGCTCTCAAATATGACGGGACCAAAACTTCTCCTGGATTCTTTTGGATCGCTTTGACAATGGCATCTGCTACCTGAGAAGGTTCGATCACAGGGGTGAAAAGAGAAGGTTTGACACCATCTATCATTCTGGTATTTACCATCGTTGGACAAATCCAACTAACGCCGATTTGAGTATCATAAAGTTCCATTTTTAAAGCTTGGGAAAACCCAACCATAGCATGTTTCGTTGCTGAATAAGTTACAGTTCCTTCTGTACCAAATTTTCCTGCTATACTTGCTAAATTGATGATTGCCGCTTCCTTTTGTTCCCGCAAGATAGGAAGTGAAAGATAAACCAACTTCATGGGTCCTGCCACATTGATTTGGATGGCTTTGCTCCAAACGGAAAAATCCTTTCCTTCGTAATATCCGCTGGGAGCAATTCCGGCATTATTGACTAGGATTTGGAAGGTCAGTTTTTTCTTTTGGATTTGTTTGATTAGAGATTCTATCTCTGATTCTTTAGAAAGATCACATGCAAAACCATAAAATTTTCTACCAAGTGACTCCACTTTGGTTTGGATTTCTTTTAGGATTGGCATTTTAATATCTACACCAATAATATCATTTCCTTCTTTTGCCAATCGTTCTGCTGTTAAGGTTCCGATTCCCATACCACAACCAGTGACAAGTACTGTATTTCCAGATAGTTTCATACTTTCAATCTAATCGATTTTTTACTTTCGTCAATCCGAATCGCAAAGGAAATAGACGCATGGAATATAGATTGTTAAAATCAGAATTGGGTCATAGGCTTTCTACTGTCGCTTCAACCAACGAATGGATTCGTGATGAAAAAATTCCTTTTGGTTCCTGGGTAATAGCTGAGGAACAAACTGCCGGGAAAGGTCGTGGACAGAATGTTTGGCAATCGTTAGGTGAAGACCCTTTGATATTTTCCGGAAAAATTAGAATTTCTGCTGCCGAAATTTCTCTTCCTTTATTATCCATATTTGTATCATCTGCTGTTTTAAAAACCACCTTTCAATTCTTTCCAGAACGAGAAAAAGATACCACCGTCAAGTGGCCAAACGATATATACCGTGAAGATAAAAAAGTAGCAGGAATTTTGGTTCAATCCGAATTCACAAATGGAATTTTTGAAGTGGTGATTGGGATAGGACTCAATTTTTTTGGAAAGAGTATTCCTGAAACTTTGAAAGAGAAGGCTACTTTTTTATGTGATGAACCATTGGGAGAGGGTATTTTAGAAAGATTTGTCAATCACTTGATTGTAGACATCAACCAAGCGGTGATTTCGTTACTCGACCAAGGACAAATTTTGAAGGATTTAGTTTGGATCGAAGATCATTCCTTACTCAAACACAAAGTGATTGAAACAGAATGGCAATCCAGAATGGTACGGGGCCGTGTTTTGGGAATTGATGAATTAGGATTCCTTCTCATTATGACGGAAACTGGTGAAAAGATTGAACTTATGGACACATCACCAAAATTTCGGATTATATAAATGTCAGAATCACCATTATTATTAGTAATCGATGTAGGAAATACAAACACTGTATTTGGTGTTTTCCGTGAAGGTGAGGACACGCCTGATTTTCATAAAAGAACAGTAACAAGAAGGGATCGAACTTCGGATGAACTTGGTCTTTTTCTGAAGGGATTTTTAACACAAGAGAATGTAAAAGCAGATCGAGTGAAAATGGCAATTTATTCTAGTGTAGTTCCCTCTTTGAATCCAATCGTAGAGCGAATGTTAGAGGATTGGTTTAATGTAAATCCATTACGAGTTCATTACCAGATGAAACTAAATTTTGGTATCAGTTACCCACGACCATTTGAGATTGGAGCTGACCGATTGGTGAACGCAGCCTATTGTGCAAAAACCTATCCAGGAAAAAAAGCAATCCTTGTTGATTTGGGAACTGCTACTACCTTCTGTGTAATTAGCGAAAAACCGGAATATGTGGGTGGTGTCATAGCTCCAGGTTTAAAGATTTCTATGGATGCATTAACTCGCAACACGGCCCAACTTCCTCCCATTGTTTTTGGATCTCCAAAGCGCGTGTTAGGTGAATCTACGGTAGAATCGATCCAGGCTGGGTTTTTCTTTGGTTGGATTGGGTTATTGAAAGAAATTGTAAGAGCAATTAAAGAAGAACATCCTGGTGATTATGTGGTAGTGGGAACGGGTGGTCTTGTCACTACGATTCATGCTTCGCATAACCAAGTGTTTGATGAAATTGATCCTATGATGACTTTGAAGGGACTCAAAATCCTCGCAGATTTAAATTCCTAATATTTTTTTACGATAAGCCTCTCCCATAAGTTCATACCCCAATTGATTGGGGTGAATGGGATCTGAAATTGGATACAAGGGGATTGTTCCTGGATTTGATTCAAATAACAGTTCGATATCTACAAAATCGACATTGTTTTTTTTTCCTTTCAGTTGTCTAAGGATTTGGTTGTTTGAACGAATGATTTCTCGAATGGAAGACATATTAGTCAATGGAATGGTTGTGAGTAGAATCTTCGTAATCGGTGAGGATTGCAAAATGGAAATCAATTCTAAGGTTCTGGATTCAAAACCAATAGTTCCGTAGACCATGGCATCGTTGGTTCCTAATTCTATGATCCAAAGATCAGTTGGGATTTCATCCATTCGGCTTCGATTCTGTAACCAGTCCTCCGTCGTATAACCGGCAACTGAAATATCTGTAACTTTGAACTCTTGTGGAAGTTTTGTTTTTAATCCAAAACCTTCAGACCATTGCCCTAGAGAGTCCCCAACAATTGTGATGTGTTGTTCCATAGATAGTCCTCCCAAAAGAGATAAATAATGATTGGTTGGATTATTTGAATGATAGCAACCTATACAAAAAAGAAAACACAAGATTGGAACCAAAACAGTTCTGTAAGAATACCAATCATTCATTTTTTTGTGTATACAATTGTTTTATAATGCAACCAGTGATTGCCTGGAACGGGAATTTCCCATTCCTCACGATTCCAAGAGGAATTTTTTATAATATCTTTGATCACATGATTGATGAGTTGGTCATCATAAAATACAAAACTATCTCGAGATTGAATCGTTTTGACGTAAGCATCAGAAGGAATATCTAATTCCCCGGGGATGAATTCTAAAATATTCAAATCAGGTCTTTTTTTTCGTAGGTCAAAATACGGATCTGGAAGTGCTTGCAAATAAAGAAATTTTGAATTTTTTAAACTCATCTCCAAATGTTGGAAATGGGATTCAAGAATCTTTTCGGAATCAGTTTGAAACCAGTGGATTTGATTGGTATAAAGTAAACTGGAAAGAGATAACAAAATTCCGAAATATGCTAACTTTGTATAATAGTTCTTCGTTTCGTATAACAATGCCATCCCGAATGCCAAAGGAAATAAAATGTGAAAAACATACCACCCTTCGGATGAAGTATATAAAGAAAGCATAACGGAAAGAATCCAAACCCAAAATACAATCCACTTTTGATTCAGTGTCTTAAATTTTTTGAACGATTGTAAGGTCAAAAAGATTAAAGTGGCAATTTCAATTGCAATCACCACCAAACGTAATTTGGAAAACCCAAATCCAAAAGAAAAAACTTTTAGTTTATCCATCAGAGTGAACGTTTGAAGTAAGTTTCTTTTGCGAGTGAGTTGCGCTCCAAATTGGATTTCAAACCAATCCCAATTTGGATGAATGTAATACAACCAACATAAGATAGGTAATATTCCACCAAGAATGAACCAAGGAAAAGATTTAATTCCAAAGTTTCTCCAAACCAGAAATAAAGTTACCAAGCCAAAGGATGCACCGATTGGATGAGATAAAGAAGATAAGGAGAGAGAAACTCCAGCTAACAGAGGAGACCAGAAATTCGTAGTTTTTTTGTTAGTTGCAAAAAGTAGACTTAGGATAAAGAAAAATGCAGTAAGACCTTCCATTCTTGCTGCTGTTCCAAAACGGAAAAGCAACGGTTCCCATAATAAACTTGCCAAAGCAATATGGCTTGCAAACTTCGAGATGGATTGTCTTCGTAAAAGTATATAAAAACCTAAACCAGTAAGATATACAATAAAGGCATTAGCAATGCGAATTGTTGTTAGTGAGTCAGGAAAAACGGAGAGAGTGAATCCAGAGAAAAGAAAATATACGGGAGGCATCCATAAGGTTTTGGATTCCATACCTGGGATAAGCCCATTTAAAACATTGGTTTTGAGATGACCTTCGGTTGCGAATGAGAGGGAAGGAGAAAAAAACAAAACCTCGTCAGGCCAAACAACGGGGAAAATATCCAGGTTGATCCAAACCTGGAAGAAAAAAAGTGCAGAGATAATGAAAAACGAGGCATAAGCCACGTGGGTTTTATTTAGAAAGGGAATTAACGGCTTCTTGTTCCGTTTCAAATACTTCGAACAAGTCCAGAAGCTCTACTACATCGAATACCTTTTTGACAGGAGGTGTGATGCAACAGAGTTTTAACTTTCTACCTTGTTTGTCCAATTCCCGAACCATTCCAACGAAGATACGAATTCCAGAAGAAGAGATATAGGAGATAAGCTCTAGGTTGATGATGATATCTCCCTCACCGTTTTGCACGTCGTCGGCTAATTTGGCCTCCACTTCATCCGAATGGGTAATGTCCAAACGACCGTTAAGGTGAACGAGTGTGTGCTTTCCGATTTTTTTGGTCTTTATTTCCAAGGCGAGCCTACTTGGTGACTAGAATCTCTGAAAACACCAAAGGTTCAAGAAATTTTTACGCTGCTTGGTTTTTGTTTCGGTTAAAAAGTCGCGGATCTGTTCGTTCTTCGACCGGAATGTGCAATAATATTCTTTGCTTGGTGGAACGAGTGGTTCTATGTCCCAAAAACTCTTGGATTTCCCAAACAGGAAAACCTTTTTTGAAAAGATCTAATGCGATCACATCGCGAAGGAAGGGAATGTGAATTTCTCGTGAAATGAGGTTACTTGCATTCTTAAGAATTTTCTGAACTGTTCTCGTACGTAACTTTCCATAACGACCAGGAAATAGATAATCTGTCGGAGAAAATTCTGATGAGTAACGATAAAGCTCCAAAGCCAGGTTAGGCTCAAGGAAGATCTTCCTTCTTTGCAAACGACCACCGTTCTTTAATTTAAAGATAGTTCGTTCGGCGTTGAAGTCAGATATTTTGAGATGGATGAGTTCGGGGAGTGAAAGGCCAGTACATACCAAAAACTTAATGATTAAGTAATGGTGGTAATTTCGATAACGAAGGCGTAACAGCAGAGTCCGTATTTCTGATTGGTCAATCAAACGGTTGTCAAGTGTTGTCACATCAACAGTCAGAACTTGTGGGAGGAGGGCAGGTAATTTCAAATCTTTATTTAGCATGTTTTTTTCTCGCAGGAATGTAACAGTTATAACAATCCATGCAATCAAATTGTCACCAAACCTCAGTTTTGGATCAAATTTTCAGAGAAATAAATTTACTAGTTCATGTTTTCGCACCTCAGTGTTTTCTGCTTGATTCATATTCAAAAAACGATCCCATCTCTAGGAGAACGATAAAGGACAGAAACTCAATGGACTCTTTGGAACTAAAAACGAATGACCCTGAACTCCAACTGACAAAGGAAGATTTACAGAAGGTGGAGGAACTGACCGGACAAATCAAACTTAATAGTCCGAACGATGTAGTCTCCTATGGGGCCTCTGCACAGTCCAAGGTTTCTGAATTTGCCGATAAAGTTTTATCTGAAATTAAGACCAAGGATTCGGGTTATGCTGGTGAACTATTAAATAACCTATTGTTCAAAATCAAAGATTTGAATTTGGATAGTTTTGCGGGAGAGGGTGGAACTTTATCGAAGATCCCACTCATCGGTGGTCTTTTTGACGCTTCCAGAAAGTTTCTGGCTAAATTTGAAGATCTACAGTCCCAAATTGAAAAAATAGTGGATGAGTTACATACTGCACGCACGAACCTAACAAAGGACATAACATTATTGCAGGCTTTATACGAGAAAAATTTGGAATATTTTAAAGAAATCCAAGTGTATATTGCTGCCGGTGACCAAAAGGTAAAAGAATTAAGAGACAAAATCTTACCCGAAATGTTGGAAAAAGCAAAAGCCCAAGGGGACACGTTGGCTTCACAACAGTACCAAGATATGGTGCAAATGGTGGACCGATTTGAGAAAAAAATCCATGATTTGAAACTCACTCGAATCCTTTCTTTACAAACTGGACCTCAAATTCGACTCATCCAGAACGGGAATCAAGTCCTTGTTGAAAAAATTCAAAGTTCAATTTTAAATACTATCCCTCTTTGGAAAAATCAAATCATAATCGCATTAGGTTTGTTACGCCAAAGAAAAGCTTTGGAAGCACAAAAAGAAGTTTCCAAAACAACAAACGATTTAATTCAAAAAAATGCTGAAATGTTGAAGTCGGGAACGGTAGAAATTGCAAGAGAATCAGAAAAAGGAATCATTGAAATTGATACATTAAAATCTGTGAATCAAAAGTTAATCGAAACCATTACGGAAACTTTAAAAATTCAAGAAGATGGACGCCAAAAGCGAAAATCTGTAGAACAAGAAATGATTAAAATTGAGTCCGAAATCAAACAAAAACTGTTGGAATCAAAATAGAATGTCAGAAGTGCAAGTGGAACAAAATCAAGAAGAAAGGAAATGGGCCAGACGCGCCCACCTTTCAACAATTTTAACTTATCCTATGGCGTTATTGCCTTTTCCTTTTTTTATCTCATCTCTTGGTGCAATGATTTATCCTTTTGTTCTGTGGCTTTCTAGAAATAAGTCTTCTTATTCCGCTAAACAATCATTAGAAGCAATTTATTTGCAAGCATTGTTGTCTCTTGGTTTTTTCGGTTTTGGAACTAAGTTTGGTAATGACCGAGTTTTGCTTGTGTTTTCATACGTTTTGATGGCTTTTCTTCATGTTGTCTTTTTAGGTATCGCCATTTATCGAACCACTATTGGGAAAGCGCATCATTATCCATTTAGTTTTTTTCCATTTCTTTTTTCATCTAACCAGACAAAGGAAAATTGGAATGAACTTAAGAAAAAATTTGAAGATAAAGTAGAGTTTAGTGATTACAAATCGCAAATGGAAAAGTTGGATGGATTTCGAATCACAACGGAAAACGAGTCCAAATCACTTAAAGATCTCAATCTACAAGGACTATGTAATGAATACTTACATTCTCTTTCTGATTTGCGCGTAAAACTTGCGGAAGATCCACTCTCTTATCGAAAAGCCAAACAATTTTTGAATTACTTTCCAGAAACCGTTTCCAAAATTTTAAATCAATACAATCAGTTGAGTTCAGAAGTTAATTCACCAGAATCTGAGAAACGAAAAACCGAATTAAGCTCACTACTGAGCGAAGTCATTAAAACAACTGAGCAAGTAAGAAATAAACTCATGGCTGATGAAACCCTAAATTTAGATGTTGAGATCACCGCAATGAAGAAAAACATCGAATTTGGTGGATATTGATGCATTCTGAATTACTTGATAGGTCTTACCATTTTTTAAATTTCCTTCCAGAAGTTGCCGATTTTTTGGTTCAAAAACACAAAGAGTCAGGACTTAAGGTCGATGAAAAGGGACTGTACAATCTCGTCACAGAGGCAGATTTAAAAGCCGAATCTATGATTCTGGATGAAATACAAAAAAACTTTCCTCTGGATGGAATTTTATCGGAAGAACGTGGAAAGATTGATGGTAAATCAAATTATACATGGGTTGTAGATCCGTTGGATGGGACCACAAATTACACTCATGGTTTGCCATTGTACGGAATTTCTGTTGGAGTTGTGGAAACAGAATCAATGACTCCTGTCATAGGAATGGTCTTTTTTCCCGAACTAAATACGTATTACCATGCAATCAAAGGACAAGGAGCTTTCAGAGAAAAAACTCCAATCCAAGTTTCCAGAACAAGTTCCTTAAAAGATTCTCTTTTTGTAACAGGATTTCCTTACGATAGAAACTTGTCTTTAGATACACTCATGCAATATTATAAATCCATTTTGCAAAAATCTCGTGGAATTCGTAGAACAGGAGCAGCAACTCTCGATTTATGCTGGTTAGCTGAAGGGAAATTCGAAGGATATTATGAACTTGGATTAAAACCTTGGGACATGGCAGCTGCGGGATTAATTGTCTTAGAAGCAAAAGGAAAAATTACTTCAATGGATGGAAATGATTTTTCAATTTTAATTCCAAGTTTACTTGCTTCGAATGGTCTCGTTCATGATTATTTGTTAGCTGAATTTGAAGGACAGATCAACCGAGTAGTATACTAATCATCTGGTTTAGTTTTTTACGAATCACTTCTTTGGTAAAATTCTTCAAAACATATTCTCTTCCATTCTTGCCTAACCGGATGGCTAAACTGCGGTTTTCCAAAAGGAAATCCAAAGTTCTTTGGAATGAAAGAGAATCAGAATAATACAACCCACCTTGACTTCTTAAGCAATGTCCTCGCATTACAGATGAATTGGCATTGACTAAAACTGGTTTTTCCTGAATCCAAGCTTCCATAATGGAAATTGAAAAACTTTCAAAAGCAGATGGGTTTAATAAAAGAAAAGATTTTTGAATTTCTGAAATTTTTTCCTCTTCACTTACGAATCCTGTAAAAGTGATTAAAGGGTCTTTTGGAATTTCCAAAGAGGAAATAGAACCTAAACATTTGATACTAATATCTGTTCTGTTAGAATAAAGTTTCCAATTTTCAAAATAATGAAAAAGGTCAGGGTATCCTTTTGCTGGTTCAATACGACCTATAGTGATCAATTGATTAGAATTAGAATTTTTTGATTCTTGTCTTACAAAACGATCAGCAAGGTACGTTCCGATCAAAAAATAAGAACTAACTTTTTGTTTTGTATAACTTTCATAAACAGACAATTCTTCTGGTGCATTGAAACTATACAAATAATGATTCGAATATGTTTTTCGATAGATAGGAAGGCGAAATGGAGGCTCGTCATGGAAGGTTGGCACGATGACAAAAGGTATTTCTAAATTAGGAATACTTGCTACAACCGGATAATAAAGGTATCCTATCAAAATAGCTAAGTCATATGATTTTTGCTCTTTCGTCACAAATTTAACTAAGTCAGGGCAATAAGGTCCTTGTTCTTTTAGAAATTCCCATTGTTCTTTTTCCGAAACAGTATCACCTTTTTCCAAACATTGGTTCAATAGTTGGTTCATTTTTTTTATGTTTCTTGTCTGCGTGACAGGAAAACGTTTCACAAGGATCGAATTTTCAATTCGATCCTTGTGAAATTCGTTTTTCCAGCTTACGTAATCTTTAGCTGCAGATGTACAAACCGTTACTTCGTTAAGTTCAGATAGAATTGATGCATAATCGTAAGCTAATTTTTCAGCTCCCCCCGAAGCATGTTCCAAAAATCTTGCAGTAATGATTAATATTTTTGCCACTATTAGATTCTCACAACTTCGAGAATAGGTAGAATACTTGTAGATAGCAAATAATCATCCAATCTAATATTTTGTGCACCAATGATTGAGGTCCGGAATTCCGAATTTTTGAAAACTGAATCTACTAAAGGAACAAGGGAATCAAAATCTTTAGAATCGAAAAGAATTCCTGAATGATTTAATGTTTCCGGAATTGCTCCCGCTGCAAACGCAACAACTGGCAAATGGAAATACATTGCTTCCATTAACGGGACACAAAAACCTTCGTGTTCGCTCATCGACAAAAACATGTTACTTTCCGAATAGATCTGCTTTAACATTGTTTCATCAACATAAGAAATAATTTTTACTTCTTCAGAAAGATCCAAGTGATGAATCATAAAATTCAATTCATCTAAATAAGATTGTTGGTTTGGGTTACAAAATCCTAACATTCGCATAGAAAATTGATTCCCCATTTTTGATTTCCACGTTCTAGCAAATCGAATCAAATCATCTTGGCGTTTGTTAGGAGCAATGCGACCTACAAATAAAAAGGAAGGATTAACAAATGTTTTTAATTTGAGATCTCGCGGAACATCTTTCCATTTTTGAAAATTCAAGTGTAAAGGAAGTAATCTTGCATTTTTAAATCCAAGTTCTTGGAGTTCTAACAAGTTAAAATTTGATACGGCAAATGAATGATGGAAGATATCACGAATCATTTCCAAATCTTCTCTACCTTTGCGTAGCAAATAAGAAAATTTGAGATCATAACCTGTAAAAAAATCTTCGGGAGTTACATTGTGATAAATTAAAATTTTTCGGTTTGGGAATTTTAAAATAAAATCTAAAGCTTCACTATGAATGGAATGGTGGTACACGAGAACATCTTCCTGCTTGATATTTGCTTTGGTTAGTTTTTCTGCATATTTACGATCATGTGAAAATACATTTTCGGCAAATATTTTACCATTGTATCCTTCCTTAGAAAGTAATCGTTTTATCTCCAGCATTTCCTGAGAAATCGCATCACCTAACTGGAATCCTGCGGAAAATTGATGTATATTCATTGGATACCTAATTTAAGAATGTTCGCAATAACTTCTTGGAATGGAAATTGATTATAAAATTTTAATGTTTGGTATTGGTTTTCAATCAAAGAATTTAATTTATCTCTTTGCGCCAAGTACTCTTTTAGTTTTTCCACAAGAGAAGGGTGGTCTTTAGTTTGAAAGAGAAAACCAGCACCTTTCATTGTCCCTGGGATAGCACCAGCAGAATAAGCAAAAACAGGAATTCCGCAACCAAAAGCCTCTAAGATCGGCAAACAAAAACCTTCATGTTCACTCATTGAAACAAAGGCAGATGATTCCTGGAGAATTGAAATTACTTCTAAGTCAGTTTTGCCAGTTAAAAAAAGAACTTTCCCCTCTAATTTTTTCCTTCGCACAATATCTGTTAACTTATCAAAATATCCATCAAAAGCACCAATCACCGAACCCAAACACAAACACTGAGCATCCGGAAAGTCCCTGACCCAGTATGAAAAAAATTCGATCAGGTCTTCCCATTTTTTTTGCGGTGAATAACGTCCTACAAAAACCAAAGAGTGATTTTTTATCTCTTTATCAAAATTAGAATTTGTTTCATATAATTTGCAAATAGGGATGACATAAGGATTTTTGAATTGGTAACCAGAAATTGTTTGGAAATTAAATTCGGAATCACACCAAATAGAATCACAAAATATCGACAAACTTGCGATCTCTAAATATGAAAGTGATTCAAATTTTTCCATTGAGGAATAAATCTCAGGAGTTGTTGTGCTTTTGTAAAAACTAGCTGGCGTTATGTTGTGAAATCTTAATATTTTCCGACCCGGTAAATTTTGAAAAAGAAAATATGGATACCCTGCCCCGCCATAATGTAAAATATGAATAT
This sequence comes from Leptospira meyeri, assembly GCF_004368965.1. Taxonomy (NCBI): domain Bacteria; kingdom Pseudomonadati; phylum Spirochaetota; class Leptospiria; order Leptospirales; family Leptospiraceae; genus Leptospira; species Leptospira meyeri. The sequence goes on from NZ_SORO01000001.1 coordinate 2,572,843, forward strand.
CATCGTTGCTAGTTGGAAAATCAAAAGAGTTTACAAGATGAAATTGGCTATTTAATGATTTTCCTTTTCTTGGTAATCTTGTAATGAAATGCGATTTGTATCCAAGTGAGACAAACACTTCTGCAAGCCCAATTGCGTCATTTCCAACTCCATCTGAATCCTTCAGCTCATCTAAATGTTGAAAAACATTCATTTATCAAATTTTGTATACTTGTATACTTTTGTATCTTCCGTTGTAGAAAGATCTCGAACTTGATTAAAACCGAGTGTTTCTAAATAACTCGGCAAACGCTCAAAGTCAATTTCTGAAACTTGAAGATCTCGGAATGGGCGATTGGTTTCACTTGGTTTTGTTGAAACGGAAAAATACAAATGGCTTCCGCTGGATAAAGAATTCGAAATTTCTGCAAAGATCTTTTCAATCCAAAAGGACGGAAATCGATTGAGAGGTAAGTAAACTAAAACATCCGTTGGTTTTCTCAGAATTTGGTTAAGGGGAAATAGTTTTTTTTCTAACTGGACTGTTGCAGTAACTTTACTTTGGATGAATTGAAATTCACTTTCATTAGATGTAAAACATTGAAAAGGTACTTTCAAAATGGAAAGTTGTTTTAAAATATCGCCCCATTCGGGAAACAAAACGACAATTCCCTTTGTTTTTGTAATGTCTTCCAAAGCAACTTTCCATGTTGGGTTGGAACCGGCATCTATAAAGTAAGAATTGACCGCCCAACCAAAGTTAGGCAACTCATCTGAAGAATCACGTAAAAGATGATCGCGGTAAAATCCATCAAATCGATTTTCAATTTGTTCGATTCGTCTTCCTAATCGAACCAATTCATGGAGAACTGAAAAAAAGGCACGAATTCTATTTTCAGATAGTTTTTTGTCGATGAGTCCGTAAACAGAGATTAGGCGATTTACAATGTATTTGATAGGTCCTTTGATGAACCAAAATTTGGGATTGGAAAATTTGGGGCTGGAGATCCCTTTTTCGAATAAATGGGCTGTTCCCGCCGGATCAAATTTGCGAAACCCTTGTGGGGATTCCGGTTTGTAACTGATCTTCGTGAGTTCTTTCCAATTGGGAGTTTGTCCTGGATCCAATGGGATTTTGGATTCGATCTTCTGGACCAACTCCGATACATTCAACTGTGGGTCTCGGACTTCGAGAAAAGGGGATGGATTGAATTTCTTTTTGTCTTCCACAGTTTTCTTTCTTTTGTTGAGAGGATTTGAAAAATTGGAAGAATGGCAACTAAATCTTAGAGCCGAATCGGAAATTTCCCTTTTCTATGAAAAAAAAACAAACTTTAGTCACCGGAGCCAGTGGATTTGTCGGCAGTTATCTCCTTCCTGCTCTGGAATCGCATGGTGAATACCAAATTCATTGTTTTCAAGGTGACATTCGCGACCGAGAGGTTGTTGCAAAAAATTTAAAAGAGGTTCAACCAGATATCCTCATCCATTTGGCAGCCCAAGCCTTTGTTCCGATTGCCATCGAAAATCCTTGGGAGACCGAAGAAATTAACGTGGGCGGTACTCTGAATTTAATCGAATTTTTACATCGGATGCAAAGACCATGCAAAATGTTGTATGTTTCTTCAGCAGATGTTTACGGAAAACAAAATCTCTCTCTTCTTCCGTTAAAAGAATCTCTATTGCCTAATCCGGTGAATCCTTATGCAGGAAGTAAATTAGCAGCCGAATCCTATTGTCGTCAGTATTCTGCCTATAGCCCCTTTGTTTCCATTGTCATCGCTCGTCCTTTTAATCACATTGGAATCGGTCAACGTAAGGAGTTTGTAATACCTAATTTTTGTTCCCAAATCATTGAAGCCAAACATCTAGGAAAAACATCGATCTCTGTTGGCGATTTAGCTCCAACTCGTGACTTTTCTCATGTCGAAGATATCATCAGTGGCTACCTGACTTTAATAGAAAAAGGAGAATCAGGTGAAATTTACAATATATGCTCTGGCGAAGAACGAAGTATACGTTATATGGTAGAAGAGTTAGTAAAAATTTCAGGTCATGATATCAAGTTTGAAGTGGATGCCGGACGTGTGAGAGCATCCGAAACATCCAAAGTTTATGGAGATAATTCTAAATTAAAATCGCTTGGCTGGAAAAACAAACATAGCTTAAGCGAAACTCTTCGCCAGATCTACAATTATTTAGAATCGGAATTTTTAAAATCCAAACAAACCGATTGAACTTCTTTCCAGGTTTGGTCTGAAACTATTTTTTTGACCGAACCTTTTTTTCCTGATTGAATTAATCTCTCCAATGTTTTCATCCTTTCATCTGTCGCCGGATGGGTACTTAAAAAATCCGTAATGGAAGATGTAACTACTTGGTCATCCTTGGCATTTGTTTCGGGTGGATTTTTATCTGACTTTGTGATTTCTTTTTCAAGTTCGGACATTCGCTTAAAGAATGTTAGGAGACCGGATGGGGAAAGATTCTGGTTTTTTAGGTATTCAATTGATGTAATGTCTGCTTCTGTTTCAAAATCTCTTGAAAACTTTAGGACAAGAATTGTTGAGCCAAGTTCTGTAAATGTTTCAAGAAATTCCATATTTCCTAAACCAGGTCCAACAACTAATGAGATTGCGAGAGAAGTTCCCCCCGCCTTTACAAGATTTCGCATATGGTGTCTCTTTTCCACATGGGCCACTTCATGTGCGAGGACTCCAATGACTTCTTCTTGTGATTTAGCTTCGTTTAACAATCCAGAAAAAAAATAAATTCTTCCATTGGAAAGTGCAAAGGCATTAGGAATGGTTGATCCAATCACTGAGACCTTGAATTGGTGCGGACTATTTTTGGGAACGATTCTTTTTAATGCTTCTGCAAAAAATTTGTCAGTTGCTTTTGTATTACATTCTTGAAACTGGGCATCCATCTTTAATTGAACCGATTCCCCCAGTGACTTGTCCATAGAAATCGGAATCAGGTTGATCACCAGTTCCAGACCTTTAAAATAAAAAAAACCAATCAAGGCAACGATAGAAATCGAGAGAATCCCAAGTACGAGAGGGTTCATTTCTCTAATGGAATAAAAAAAAGCATGAGCATGACTTTGATTTTTTTTTGATTGGATCCAAAGTGATTCTAGTTTTTTTGCATCTTCTTTTGGGCAAATGATTTCTAAAACAGGACTTTCTCGGATTTCATCCGGACGTAACACCAACTTACAGCCTTTATGTGTCAGTGCAAATTCAGTAAATTGAGATACGTTAAGTTTATGAGCTGTATCTGCAGAAGAAAAATCAATGGTTTGACCGTGAATCAGAACAGTCCCTTCCTCAGGGACTGCTGATACTCCGTTAAAAAATCGGGATGTAAAGGTTTGATTTTGAAACAATATTTATGAAAGGAAGCCTTCAAGAGCTTCTGCCAGTGCTTCCAATCCCTCCGCTGTAGCATTGGCTGTTGTATCCGTTTTAGCGGAGATTGTAGAGAAATCAACCTCTGCTTCCAAACTAATCGACTCAAGGAAGAGTTTGGTCAAACGAACCACAGCCCATGCAAATCCAATCCCTAAGGTAAATAGGATGATTAAATAGGCGATGATAAAATTTACGAAAATTTTTCCACCAGTGATGTCCGATTGGAATTTTTTTCCCTGAAAACTGGTTCTGTTCCAAATATAGTTTTGGATGTCGGCTAAAAACCATGAGTAGTAAATTCCGAAAGTCACAATGCTCAAAAGGAAACCCTTTAAATATAGGAAAAAGATTTCCTTACCTTCAGCTGAAAATCCGAAGTTTGTATTTCCGTACCTTGTTTTGCTTTGGACGTAAGCTTCTTTTTCTGCAAAGAACCATGGGTAGTAAATCCCTAACGTAACAATTGTTAAAAGAATCCCTTTTCCGTAGATTTTTGCAACTTCCAAAATTTTCCCATCGAAACCAAATCGAAGATTACGGTAACCTGTACGAGAAGTTAAATATCTTCTTCCACCCACTACAATGATCGGAACAAGGGCAAGAAAAACTCCAAGTGTCAGAAGAAAACCTACAATCATTCCGAAGTAAGGGATGGGAATGTAATTAAGGATAGTCTGAATGATATAAATCCCAATGTACAGGACGATGAAAATTCCTAATGCCTTGAGAAAACCGATGAACCTTTCCTTTCCTGTTCCATGGAAGGAAAAACGTTCTCCTGCCCATTCTAAATTTTCTGCCATGAATTTTTGTATATTGGTTCTTGCCCAAAAGCTATAGATCCCCAAAGTTACAACGGTCAGAAACATATTCTTCAGTAAAATTACGAAGAGTTGCCCTCCCGTAGCGTGGTATTGTAGTCTTGTGTTATTCATTGGTGTCCCCAAAGGATGTTTAGTGGGGAGAGTATAAAAAGAGTAAACAAATGGGTAAAGAAAAATATTTCCTATCCATAAGAAATACAATTCGTACGATTGAACCTAATTCATGACTTTTTTAGGAATCGCCGAACTTGTGTATCATTAACCAAGTCTATTTTTACGGAATGCGAATTTTTCTGATTTTTATCCTTTTCGGTCTTCTGATCGTATCAGAAAGTTTTGCTGAATCAAGACAGGAATTACCGCCAACTTTTGGAGATTTGAAAGGCCAAGATAAATCTGTTCGTCAGCCACCTGATCGAAAAGACAAAAAGGGATGTTGTAAAATCAAATACCCTGCCGGTGGTTACGATTTCTTTCTTGCAACAGAAGATGATTGTCGTGCAAGTTTATACTTTGACAGATTTTTAGGAGAGAATAATACTCTATGCTTTCGTTGGGAAGGGGATTAGAATTTGTCGATCGTATGGGCGTCAGAGAACAAGTATTACAAACACTAGTTAAAATTTTTCCATCTTATGATGCCTCACTCGCCATCGCAGGTGGTGGTTGTAAGGCATTCTACGCATTGGGGGTTGGGAAAACACTTCGTGAATGGGGAGTGCGATTCACCGAAGTATCCGGTGTATCTGCCGGTGCTGCAATGGCATTGTGTATTCTTTCCCAAACAGAAGAAGAATCGGTTGAATACTTTGAGGAAATCACAAAACGAAACTCAAGGAATTTTCACTTTTCAAATCTTTTACGAGGAGAATCCACTTTCCCTCATGAGGATATGTATCGTCGAACCATTCGGTTTGGAATGAAGTTTGATAAAGTTTTAGAATCAGGTGCAAAAGTTTGGATCCATTCGGTAAAAGCACATCCAAAAGAAGATTCTTTAAAAAATAAGTTTCGGTTGGCTCGTCTGATTTCGGAAACCGGCCGAGCCTTTATTTTAGATGATCGAGACCGGTCAGAAGGTATCCCCGCAAATCGAACGGCCGAGATGATAAAAAAATGGAATATGGAAGATGTTGATTTCACTGAAAAAGACTTTGTAAATCCCGAAACGATAGAACAATTCATTATGAACTCTTCTTCCATTCCTCCGATCGTCGACTTTCAATCGGTAGATGATGAATATTATTTGGATGGAGGACTAACAAATAATATGGTCATTGAAACTTTTTCGCCTAACGCAAAAATCATAGGCATTCACTATGAACAGAATACGATTGTAGGAAAAGACCCAGACTTATTGGCAAAATCTTATTTGATTACCCCATCAAAACCTTTACCAATTACTTCTTTTGATTATACCAACCCAAAAGGTGTTAGAGAAACTTTCGAATTGGGGAAGGCAGATGCCCTGGCTCAAAAAGCTGCCATCATTGATTATTTGAGATAAACCTGAAGAGCTTCTAACCCACGTTGTAAAGAAATTTCATCAGAAATTAAACTTAATATAAGAAAGCAGCGGTTATGCGAAAGTCCATACCAAGATCCGGGGTGGAAAAAAACTTTTGTTTGGGACAAAATTTCTGAAACAAAATCTTCATCTTTTTTTTCTATATCAAATTCAAATAAAAAATACCAACCAGCTTCAAAACTCGGTGTATTTATTATTTTTGGGCATCCTTCGGCAAAAGAGATACAGCTATTCAAATTTCGCATAATTCTTGTTCGGATACGATTTTGTACCATTGTTTTCCAAGGAATGAGTTCTGGTGTTGCTAGTTGGACAGGGGCATTAACGGAAAGATAAGTATCAGCGATAAATCCTAAATTTTTATAAAATTGAGAACGAAAGGGTTCTGGGCTTTTGATTAAGATCCATCCGAGTTTGAGCCCTGGGAGGGCTAACATTTTGGATAGGCCGTTGCATACCAAAAGTGGAAATTTTGGGACCAAAGGAATTTGGTGTGGTTCCCCGGAAAATTCATAACCGACAAAAACTTCATCAACTAAGATTGGAATTTGAATTCCTAATTCTTCCCATTCTTTCCAGAATTTTGCAGTCGTTCGAGATCCTGTGGGGTTTGCTGGACTCACCAGGACAATGAGTTTTGTTTTTGTGCTGATGCAATTGGCAATACTTTCTGCAGAATAAGTCCAGGTTCCTGTTTCCTTTTCTTCTTTGAGAGGATAGTGTACTTCCTTTAGATTTTCAAGACCAATTAAAAAACTAAATAGTGGGTAACCAGGGTTTGGTGTGAGGATTTCATCTCCTGGATTTGTGAAAAGTTTGAAACAATACGAATACGCTTCCGAAGTGCTTGCTGTCAGAATTAGATCCGAGGGTCGAATTGGGATTCCACGTTTTTCATATTCGGAAACAATCGTTTGTCTTGTTGATTCCATTCCCTCCGCTATGGGTTCATATTGGCTGATATCCAAATTAGAGAATATATGAGATAAAGCGGAAGGAGGAAATTCCAATCCTAGTTTGGTAGGATTGGAATTGGTTAGATCCACGATTTCATTTCCAGAACTTTCGAGAATTTGTTTAATTTGATAGATTTGGTTTTCTGTATCCAAGTCGCCTAACAAATGAAATCTGTTTGAAAATGAAAATTCGGTCAAATTTACCCTGCTTGGTGCAAAAATTTTGCAATTTTACGAACGAGAAATCTTGGCGAGAACCTAACCGACTGCGCCAATAGAAAATTAGCGAAACCTGGAATTTTGATCACTTTTTTACTGAATAAAGCATCAAGTCCAATATCAACCACTTCTCTAGATTTCATAATGAGAAAGGAAGACTTTACTAAATTGATTTTGGTCATATTCGCTCTTTCAAAAAACTCGGTTTGTGTTGGTCCTGGACAAAAACAAGTGACTGTAACACCATAATCCCTTACTTCTTCGGCAAGACCTTCGCTAAGTGAAAGAACATACGCTTTTGATGCATAGTAATTTGACATTAATGGACCTGGTTGGTAAGCCGCAGTGGAGGCAACATTCAAAATGTATCCGTCTTTTGCTGCTACCATATCTTGCAAAAACAAATGGCAAAGTTCTGCGAGAGTTGTGACATTTAATTGGATCAATTGGGATTCATTTTCAAAAGAATTTTTATGGAATTCTCCGTTGAGACCAAAGCCTGCGTTGTTCACCAAACAATGAATCGACAACTTTAGTTTTTTAACAGCTTTGTATAAAACCTCTGCTGATTTGGGTTTGGCCAAATCTTGGGTTATGACGACACTTTGTAATCCGAATTTTGTTTTGATTTCTGCAGCTAATGCCTTCAATCGATCAGCACTCCTCGCAACTAAAACGGGAGTGTAACCCTTTTCCGCTAAAGCCAAAGCAAAATCTTTTCCCAGTCCAGTGGAAGCACCTGTAATTAACGCGTATTTCATAGAGGGAATTTTATGACTGAATGCAAAAGTTGGCAATTCGAAACTAAATAGTTTTGGAAATTTTGAACGGGTGGTCAATATTAGTTTTATGAGCCAACCTCTTACCCATCCGCTTCATACCATCCAAAAAGAAAGAGCCATCATCTTTATCTTAGCTGCTCTCCAATTTTTACACATCCTGGATTTTGTCATCATGATGCCACTCGGACCCGTTTTTATGGAGAGTTTCAAAATTGATTCGGCTGCCTTCGGTTTGCTTGTTTCTTCTTATTCCATCAGCGCAGGAGTGTTTGGACTAATAGGTGCCTTATTTTTAGATTCTTATGATCGTAAATTGAGCCTTCTTGTTTTGTTTTTTGGGTTTTCCTTTGGAACCTTACTTTGTGCGTTTGCTCCTAATTATGGTTTTTTACTTTTTGCCAGAGTCGTAGCCGGTGGATTTGGGGGGATGATTGGAGCCACTGTTCTTTCCATCATTGGAGATATCATTCCTGTATTCAGAAGAGGTACTGCCACTGGTGTTGTGATGAGTTCGTTTTCTGTTGCTTCTGTGATTGGAATTCCGATTGGTTTGTCTTTGGCCAATAAGTATGGATGGCATTTCCCTTTCCTTTCCTTAGCAATTGCTGGCTTTTTAATTTTACCTGTTTGTTACAAAGTGTTACCTTCGATTCGTTACCATTTGGATTCAGATGTCCATCCCAAACAATCGCAACTCAAGTCTTTAAAACAAGTCATCACGAAAAAAGATCACTTGGCTCCATTTATTTTTATGATCTTTTTGATGTTTGGCGGATTTACGGTCATTCCCTTCCTCAGTCCTTTTCTTGTGTCTAACGTTGGTTTAGCGGTGAGTGATCTTCCTTACATTTACTTTTTTGGTGGACTCTTTACCTTTTTTACCAGCCGGTTAATCGGGAAATTATCTGACCGATATGGAAAACTGAAGGTTTACCAAATTATCTCCATCATCGCAGTCATTCCGATTGTGGCAGTTGTCACTTTGACAAAAACTTCTTTGCCTATCGTACTCACCTTGACAACTTTATTTATGATTTTGGTTTCTGGAAGGATGGTTCCTGCATTTGCAATGATCACTTCTGCGGTCGAACCAAGAATTCGTGGAAGTTTTATGTCTGTGAACTCTGCCATCCAACAGATTTCTTCAGGAGCGGCTTCCTATATTGCTGGACTCATTTTAGTGCAATCAGCAGACAACCAACTTGTGAATTATGAGCTGGTGGGAATGATTTCTGTATTCAGTTTGTTATTTAGCGTTTATTTAGCAAAAAAGATAAAAATTGCAGGTTGATTACTTTTATAAATAGAATAAACTAGCGAAGGTTAGTTTATTCTATAATTCTAATTTTCCAGTGTTAAGAAAGTCTATAATCATTTGTTTTTGGGATGGAGTAATCATTTTTCGTTCTAACAATTGATTTAAAATTTCGGAAGCGGTACCAATTTCCATTCCAGCCATTTCAGAAAATATAAACTGAAAATTTTTATCAATTCGATGTTCCCCGATAAAATTGATTAGCTTTTCAGTAGTTTCCAAAATCAATTGTTGTCTTTCAATGAGCCCCTCCATGGTGGAAAGAATAATCGAAACTTCTGGATCATCTGCAAACAATTGCATCATGTGGTTATAGATTTTAGGCGATTGTAATGGCAATTCGTAAATGGAATCTCCCAATGCATTGTATAATGTTTTTTCTTCTTCAAAATCCAAACCAGTGTATTTGTTTAGATTGGAAACTATTTCAGAAGGTAAAATAACGATGAATTGACAAGCATACTCTGGTTCCTTTAGATAACGAACAAAATATTGAATTAAATCACAGATTCTTAAGTAACTAACAAATGTCCAATATTTGAAACTTCGAATATCAAACATATGTTTAACGGATTTTTCTCTTTTAATGGATTCTCGAATGTTCATGTAATTTTCAAAATCACATTTAAAAAGATAACTTAATGTGTGATTAGAAAAAGATTCGATGATTTCACGGACAAGTGTTGGCTCACCTATATAGAGAAAATATGAAATTAATTCTAGATTGTCTTTTGAAGTCCAAATGAATTTTTCTAAGGTTTTGGCAGGAATTTGTGAAAAAGCAGAAAATCCAATTTTAAAAGTGACTCTATCTTGTAAAAATGCTTCTAACTTGTTTTTGGCAATACAATCTTCATCTATGTCTTGTTTAGCGAATGAATGCCTGCAACTCGGTGGGCAGGCTTCATATAAAGATGTACCTAGAAAACATTTTGGCATAATCTACTGCAATAATTCTCCACAGTCTCTCATTTCGGGAGCATAGGGATTTTTAACTTCTCTTCCCGTCATTAACCAAGATTTATCCACCATAGGACAGTAAAATCGATTGTACTGAGATTGATTTGGAACTTCTGTTTTGATTTGGATCAATATTTCTTGAATTTTAGAAATTTTTTCGTAACTAGAATCTAAATCTGCACCTGGTGCTGGTAGGTGTGGGCGTAGATTTTCTCCCCAAGACTTTAATTTTGGATGTCCACTGGCAACCATTGCATCCAGGGCTTCAGAAAATATTTTCCAATCTGGCTTGGGATTGTCTTTTAGATACTCTTCAAGAAGGATTTGGTTCTCTGCAAGGAGTTTTGCTGCTAGGTTTTGGTGGGCAGATGTAAAAGGAGTGACCTCTTCCTTGCAAGAAAGGGCAAAAATGGCTAAAACGATGATTGAAATCCGAAATACATTCATATTTTGATTCTTTTTTCCTAAGTTGGAATTGGAATTCAAATTTTAGTTTCGAGTTTGTTTGAAGAGAGTGCTTTTTTCTCGACAAAGCCGGTTTTTCAAGCATGATGACAGAAAAGTTCACGAAGGTGTAATTCCATTATGATCATTGTAGAAGGCATTGGCCACGTCAGTATCCCCGTCTCCCAGCTCGACACCTCTATCGATTTTTACAGGGACATTTTTGACTTCGAAGTGGAGACAAAGAAGGCTACTGAGGCAATTCTTTCTCTGGATTCGTTTCGGATTCGTTTGGTGAAGGCCGAAGTTTCCGACAGGTCTCTTCCTCTCCTCAGTTTTGTGATGGATGTGGACGATTTCACAGAAGCCATCAGCGAACTTGAGGAAAAGAATGTTAAGATCATTAAAGGGCCAGAAGGTACGGACTCTGGAGAGAGTTTAACTTTTGCAGATCCAAGCCAAAATTTAATCGAAATCTTTTACTCCAACTAATTCCAAATTTGATCACATTCCTACCTGTAATTCTCTTGGTCGATAACGAACCAAGAGGGTGGGAATCCAATAAAATCTACACACCAATTTCAAAAAATCTATGTTTGTTTCTCGTCGGTTTTTAATACTTCAACCGACTTGTCCCTTTGTTTAAAGGGCCAAACTACAGGTTGCTGATTGAGCAGTAAGATAGAATTGGGTAGCTACACCTGCTGGAAATGGGATGACCGGATCGTTTTGTAAAACGTAATCTGTTGCACGGCAGGACCGATCAAAAACTCTAACGGTGACTGTACTTTCGCATCCAATGGTTAGATTTCTAGAAGATAACAGGGTGTCGGTATGAAAGGCTTTGGTCTCTTGCCCATCAAATTCAATAGACAAACTATTACCTTGTTTTAGTTCTATTTCGGAACCATATTGTTTATTTGCGACCGTATAACAGTCGATAAAGTATTCCATTCCCGCACAATTAACACCCGTTTTTGAATTAGGTAAACAAGATCCACCTGATTTAGATACAGTGATAAAACCAGAAAAAGCTCCATCTGGTACTCGGGTGTATAATTCTGTTCCTGTATTGAGACTAATCGTAGCAACAACATCGTTAAATCGGATCACTGGATCGATTCCAAAGTTTTCGCCTTTGATCACAACTTCAGTGGCAGCATAGGTGGCATTGAGATTGTTTTGGGCTGGCGTCCCAATTTGTGGAGTTACAGAAGATACAACTGGTGGAGAGGTTAAAAGGGATGCAAGAGGATCTTCATTGGAAGAGGTTTTACATGAAAAACTGTTTCCAAGTACTAGTGAGAATCCGATTGTGTATAAAATCCTTCTCATGACTGTTGCTTCCATTATCGGAAAAACAAAACCGATTTCATTTCTATTTTTTCATTCGGAGGAAATTCTATGAACACTGTCACACTCCAAACCCACCATACTTATGTAGCATTGATAGAACTCAGCCGCCCAGAGGCAAAAAATGCCATTTCCTTACAGCTTCTTGCAGAACTGAGAGAAAAAATCCAAGAGGTTAAGTTGGGTCGGGCACGTGCTCTCGTCATCATCGGAAATGGAGATTCGTTCTGTTCTGGTGCAGATTTGAAAGAACGTAAGTCCATGTCAGAATTGCAGGTAAAACAATTTTTGACGGACATCAATCTATGTTTTTCTGAATTATCAAACCTTTCCATACCAACCATTGCAGCAATCAATGGATTTGCTTTTGGTGGCGGATTAGAATTGGCATTATCATGTGATATTCGTTATGCGAGCGAGTCGGCGCAAATGGGACTTACAGAAACAAAACTAGGAATCATTCCCGGGGCAGGGGGAACACAAAGACTTTCTCGGATTGTCGGAGAATCAATTGCGATGGAGTGGATTTTTTCCGGTAAAAAACTATCTGGAAAAGAGGCTAAGGAACGAGGTTTGGTTTCTCAAATTTTTGAACCTGATCATTTACGGGAATCTTCTCTTGCTCTAGCAAGGGAGATATCGGAATCTGCACCTATCGCCGTTTCTGCTGCCAAAAAAGCCCTACGCGGTGGGGTGGATTTACCGATGAAATCTGCTCTAGAGTGGGAAAGATTATGTTATTTTGAAACGATTGGAACAAAAGATCGATTAGAAGCCTTACAGGCGTTTGCTGAAAAAAGAAAACCTAATTTTAAGGGAGAATGATCCGTGATTTTAACCGGAAAAGAAATTTTAAAACGACTAGGTAACGATATAAAAATCGAACCTTATGATTCTAACCTATTGAATCCAAATTCATATAATTTACGATTGCATGAAGATCTTTTGGTATATTCTGAATTTCCTTTGGATATGAAAAAACCAAATCCAGTTCAAAATTTAAAAATACCAGATGATGGATTACTATTAGAACCTGGAAAGTTGTATTTAGGTAGGACCATCGAATTTACTGAGACACACAATCTCGTGCCGATGTTAGAAGGTCGTTCTTCCATTGGGAGACTTGGAATGTTTGTCCATATCACTGCTGGATTTGGGGATGTTGGGTTTAAGGGATTTTGGACTTTAGAAATCCAAGTGACTCATCCACTGCGTGTGTATGCAGGTGTTCAAATCTGTCAGATCTTTTATCATACTGTGGAAGGGGAAATCAGCGAATACAAATCAGGAAAATACCAAGCCAACCAAGGCATCCAACCTTCCTTATTGTATAAAGACTTTGAAAAGAAATAAGATTTAATATTTTTAGAAATATTATAATGAGAACCTGCCTCCAAAACGGAGGGCAGGTGCTTCATGATTACAATTATTTTTTAGCTTTAAACGTACAGTCCCATTTAGGGTCGTCGAGATTCACACCACCAAGTTTTACCCAGTTGTTTGTTTTTCCGATAAAGGTAATGGAACAAAGTGTTCCCTTTAGATCCAGTCGATTTCCACCTTCGAGAGAAGTGAATTTTCCACAGTAGGTTTTTCCGTCACGAGGGTTATAAATCTTTCCGTTTTTATAAACACCTTCACCGACGTAGTCAAATCCAGTAATAAATACCATACCTAAGTTGGGACGGTTTCTAAGTTTTGGATCTTCATTATTGTGATCGAGGTAGGGAGTACCTGGAACACCTTTATCTTTTTCTTTTTCAGGGTAGGCGTTGTCTTTGATACAAACCGTTTTACCACAGTATTTATCACCACATTTGAAAATTTCAATGACTGAGTCTTTTTCAGGGGGTAAATACCGGCCTACGGCTACGTCTGCTTCTTGGGCTAGTAGAGAACTTCCGGCGAAGAGAATTGCCGTCCATACACTTAAAACAAGTTTTTGATTCATAAAGATCCTTATTCTATAAAATTGGATTCGCTTATTCTGACAGAAATTTTATCTCTGGCAAGCTGGTTTTTATAAAAACTCTATGACAATTCAGGAAAATAGTATATGGAAACGATACCGATAAAAAGATAAAAGTATTATGTTTCATTTTAGATCAAACGACTCTACAAGAGAGTTTTTAATACGGAATCGTAAATCGATCCGTGAACATATCATTCGTAACACTTCCATAGAGGAATCGAATGATTCTGAGATTGTAGATCTTTTAGAATTACAACGAAAATTACGAGGTTTAATTACTTCCTCTGCTGATGAAATTGCTGTTTCTATCCTCGGAACCTCAACCAACCTTAAGAATATTGAGCACCTACAGTCACAATTTGTAACAGGGCTTTCGCATTTTAGTGATATTTCTGCCAATCTAGCAAGTAGTGCGGAAGAATTAGATGCGGTGATTCATTCTGTTTCATTTCAAATTTCAGAAACGTTAAAAACTTTTGATGCCACGGGACAAAGAAATATTGAGTTAGTTAACAGTTTAGAAAAGACAACAAAAGAGATTGAAACGATCGCTAAACAATCATTATGGGTAAAAGTTGAAAACCAAAAAAATGAAGTAGAAATTCAACTTTTATATAACGATCTTCAGAAGATTAACGAAAATATCCAATTGGTTAAAGATATTTCGGATCGTACAAATCTTCTGGCACTCAATGCATCCATTGAAGCGGCTCGGGCTGGTGAAGAAGGGAGAGGTTTTTCTGTGGTAGCGGATGGGGTTTCGAAGTTGGCCGAAAATACAAAAGTAGCAGTCAAAACAATCCAAGAATCTGCTCAACATATTCGGTCTCGATTTTTGGAATTTCAAGAAAATTCAAAAACTAGAACTTCTGTTCTCATCGAAATCATCGAAAAAATCCAAGCCATTGAATCTTCCGTTCTCTCTAATAGAAAAGAATCAAAAACAAATTTAAGTGAAATTCAGATTTTGATTACTCAATTCCATGATTTGGAATTCAAACTTCGCGAAGTAGGGGTTGCTTCTCTGAACATTGCCAATGATTCTACAAGTATATCCAACCAGGTTCACGTACTTTCAGATCATAGTGTTCGAACAAAAACGGACTTTGACGCAATTTTTACTAAAATTGAAAATACTGTAAAACTGATTACGAATCAAAATTCGGTTTGGTTATTGGAATTCATTTTTCAAAGAAGATTAGATCATATCCATTGGGTGCAAGCAGTTGACCAAGCAATTGCAACTGGAAATGTAAATTTATTCCCGCAGTTAAACCATACCCTCTGTAAAATGGGTTTGTGGTACTACCAAAGCTCAGTATTGGATGCAAAACAAAAAGCAATACATGATCAGTTGGAAATACCCCATCGTGAGTTGCATTCTTGTGCTATCCATATCAAAGAAGCTATTGTTCAAAACGATGCGGCGAAGGTTAAACAAGAGAGATCCAAATTACAAGAAAACTTTATAGAACTCAGCAAAATATTCGATTCCTATATTCAGTATTTAGAAATCAAAACGATGGAGGATCAGGGACTAACCTCAATTAATTGAGGCTAGTCGCTTTTTCCAACAACTTTGAAAGTTTGAGGACGTTTTTATTTGTTGGGTCAATAGATTGAGCCCGAGTGACATAAGTAACGGCTCGATCAACATTCCCAAGCAATCGACTAACGTCAGCAAGGTTAATAAGGTTTTGGAAATTTTCCGGATCGTATTTTAATGCTTCTTGTGCAGCTTTTAGTGCACTTTCGTAATTTCCGAGTTTTTTCTCGGACATTGCTAAGTAGTACCAATACTCACCAGAACCTTCATTTTCTTTTAGGAATTCTGTAAGAACTTTTGCTGCAATATCGTATTCCTTTCCTTTGTAACTTACGAGACCTAAAAATTTATTTAGTTTTTGGTTGCTTGGATCACCAAGGAAGGCTTTTTTCATAACGGTAATGGCTCTTTCAATCTCACCGTTTTGGTAGAGAATTTTTCCTTCTTCAAATGCACCCGAAGTTGTGAGTGCCTCGTCCCAATCATCACCTGGCGTGTCAAAAAAGTCATCAACCGGCTGGTGGGAAAGATCATCTTTTTCTGGAGTATGAAGAACAGGAGTCTTTTCACTTTTGAAAACAACGCTGAGCATGGAGATATCATCTGTTACATCCCCTGCTTTTTTGACTAATTTTTCAACTTCATAGATATCACCATCTGCCTGTTCCACAAATCGCAGAACCATCGTTTCATCTTCGTTGATTGTCCTTACGTCTTCATCCGGAGTTAAGTCAATATCATCACGTCCATCTGAACCAAGGATTAATTGGTCACCAGGTAAAAGTTGGAATGTTTGTACTTCGAACGGATATTCAGAATCCAATCCAAGTTTACGAAGTTTCAATTCTTCCTCTATGAAACTTGCTTTTCCATCTCGATAAAGAATGCTGTAAGGGTGTTCTGCGTTAAAATACCAGATTTTTCCTGATTCATCATCAATCAACATGACAGTTGCAGAGATTACCATCGTTCCACTAAAGGATTTGAATACAGCATTTACCTCTTCATATACGTCGGTAAGCCATTCTTCGGGTGTTCGATTGAGGATTCGTTTGTTACCTGCGGACCGAGCCATGATGGAATTCATAACCACACCCATTACCAAGGAACCACCGGCACCTTGCATCGATTTTCCCATTGCATCACCGTTCATCACCATCGTATAACGATGGAAATCATCAGGTTTTCCTAATTTTAAGTTTCCTGTGATACAAATATCGCCACCGAGATCGCCGGTTTTATTGCGGAATTCGAAAGTTTTCTTTTGGTGAACAAAGAAGTCACAACGGATGTTGTCTGATTTATTTGCATTAAAAAATAATGGTTTTGCCAGTAGAGAAGTAAGGAAGTAGTCACCATCTTGTTGCACTTTCAATCGATGGATCTCATCCATTTTTTCTTGAAGTTCTTTTGTTCTTTCTTTTACTTTTTCTTCTAGATTCTCTGCGTAGTCTTGCAGTTCCCGTCTTGCATCTCGAATGGAAGACACCATCCCATTGAATGATTCAGCTAAATAACCAATCTCATCATTTACCTTGATCGGAACTTCTACTTCTAAATTTCCTTGGTTTACTTTTTCAACCCCAGCGAGTAGGGCATAAAGGGGGTTGACAAGTGCTGATCGAAAGAATAACGGGAATACGACTAATAAAACGAACATCACAATTGCAAGGATCACTAGTTCGAGTTTTGCTGATTTGTGCATGTAGGCACGATAGTCACGGTAGTTAAAACCAACTTCTCTGTTGATTTTATTTTTCGCATCATAAGTCATGTAAGCGATGTAATGCGAAACACCGTCCAAATCTTTTCTATAGTGTCTGGTTAAATCCGGTTTGAAATATCGGAAGAACTTCAACATTTCCACTCGGAGGTCCGCCCCTGATATTTCTTTACCGTCCCATTTACAATCGCTTACATGTTTGAGAATGGCATCACGGAAAGTGTCTACGTTTTTTACTTTTTCAACGTATTTGACGCCTTCTTCACAAAACTGATCAGGTAAAATGTCTGCGAGTTTATTCGTGTTGATGAAGGTTCTACGATTGAGTTTTTCAATTAATTTGGAAACTTCAGCTTTTAATTCGGCGCCTTCAGTATCAGGATTCTCTTCTAAAAATTGGACAATTGCATTTTTATAACCCTCAAAGTAATAAGGAGTTTTTGTTAAACTGGCTTTGAGAGTTTTTCTGTAATCAACTTCACTGATATTGACTACTTCATCATACAACGCCGTATTGTAAAGATCTGCCTGTACTAATGGCAAATCTAAATTAACAGATGAAGGTAAGTAAGCTTTTTTTAAACTTTGGCCTGAAGAATCAGATTCAATGACAAATAATATATCTTTGGAACGTTCTCCTCCTTCCGCTACACGGAGGGCCTTTTGGATTGCTGTATTATCAAAAGAGGTTTCTTTTTCCTGGTCAACTAAGTAACTGAAAGCCTGCATGATGAGTAGGATTGTCACAAATGAAATTCCTACAATTTTAACCATAAAGGTTGTTCTTTCGCTACTGTTGTTGATAAAGGAAATTGTAATGATAAAAAATGTGAAAGTAAAAAGTAATACGAGAGCTGTGAGATAAGTGGATCGTTCCATTGCACCATCCCGGCTCATAACATTTGTTATGTTTGGTACGACTGCTGCTATGAGTGCGGCAATCAACATAATGAAAAGGGTTCCCCGTTTTTCCTTTTTCACATGGAACAATCGATATCCCGGTAAAATTAAGAAGTTGATAAATGAATAAGCAGCGATGAATAAACTTAAAATCCTACTTGGCCCTTCGGAGTTAAAATCCCAGTGGTGAGCAGTGAAGTGGTATTTTCTTTCTCCTTGAGAAACGGTAACAAGAAACCACAAAACGACAACGATAGCAATCGCATACAGAACGAACTGAATGATGGTAGCTACTTTTTTATCTTCATTGTCTGGAAAACGGAAGAAGAACTGACCAAAATGAATGATTCCAAAGATAATGAATCCTCCGGTGATCCAACGGTGGTAGGAAGCAATAGGATGGTAGTAAAAAGCCCCTAATAAGTATCCGAATTGGAACAGGCATAAAAACAAACAAGCGAGCCCCATATGTTTGGTCGCAACCGTTCTGTCTTTTAAGGAGAAAAAGAATGTAGTCAAGACCGCAAGGAGGACAGTGACAATTAAACTACCGAATGTGTAATAATTTGTTAGTATGTGGTCAACGGATAATATGCTTTCACTCATAGGGTCTTCTAGTTGCTAATTTAATACGAAATCGTAACAGGCAGAAATGCGAAATCAATTCATTTTCCTACCGTCCCGAGCAAATCAGCCATCCAGCCATTTGCTCGGAGGGAAGGGTCAAAACTAACGATTGGCGATAAAACAATCAATCCCATCGTATTTTAATTTTGATTTGAGAGATTCTGCTTTCGCGCGGTCAGCAAAATCACCAACTTGAACGACAAACTTTCCATCTCGGGGAGTGACGAACACAGATTGGTTGTATTCAGATTTCATGTTTTCTTGGTATTTCAGGGCTCTTTCTTTTTCTTGAAACACCCCTACTTGCACAGTAAATCCTTTGCCAGCCGCAACTGGTTTCACTGCACCAGGTTTTACCGGAGTCAGTTTTTCTGGTTTTGCAGGAGCATCGTCAAGAAGGTCAGCATCATCTAAATCATCGGCGAGATCATCTTCCCCTTTTTTAAGAACTTTGATCCCAACTTTGGTAACCCCTTTGTCCTTAAATTCGAGGATCTCTGCTGTTTTTTCCGATACATCCACAATTCGTTCATCAACAAATGGACCGCGGTCATTGATCCGTACGACAGCTTCTTTGTTGTTTTCTAAGTTTTGGATTTTGACCACACTCCCAATGGGAAGTGTTCTATGCGCGCCTGTCATTTTCATGCGGTCAAAAGGTTCACCGCTTGCAGTAGGGCGACCTTGGAATTTTTGTCCATACCAAGAAGATAAACCCACTTCATCAAATTGTGTTGTTGGTTTTTTTGTTGGGATGGCCGCTACAACAGTTGGTGTTGTAGTTTTTGCATTGGAATCTAAATCGTCAATGATAGAACGAGCCACTGGGTCATCTGACTTGGTGTTACTTGCTGGTTTTGACTTCCCAGAACGTTCAAAAAAAATATCCTCCGGATCGCCGGAAGCACTATAATCTCTACGGGTGGCATCTGCTGAACTGCAGGATACTAGCCACAATACTATGGATAAAAGTATGAGTCTTTGCATAACTTTCCCCTTCCTCTGGACTCTTGTGTGTACCTTTCGGAAGGTTTTTCCATTCCCATGATAAAATTTCTCAGGGGAGATTCGTTTCTGAAACGATAATCGGTCTGTATGGCACAAGAAATCCAAGCTTTATTCAATGAGGCGGTCCGTTTGGAACGAAACGGGGAATGGGACCGTGCCGAATCACAATACAAACTTCTTCTCGAAAAAGATCCTAATTATCATTTGGCATTGCAGAATTTGGGAGTGGTTTATGCAAAACAAGGAAAACATGCAGATGCCATCCCTTTGTTTTCTAGAGCTTATAAACTCCATGCAAATGTTAAAAACTGTTATAACTTGGCAGTTTCACTTTATAAACATGAAGAAACAGAAAAGGCGATAAGTTTTCTCAAACAAACTTTAACCTTTGAAAAAAAATTTATTTCTGCGCATCTATTACTCGCTCAGGCCTATCAGAAATTAGGTAATGATGAGAAAACCGAAGTATATCTAAATAATGTAATTAAAATCGAACCAAACCATAAATCAGCTTTAGGAGGGCTTGCGATGTTTTATTACGAAAGGAATCGTTTTCCGGAAAGTTTAAAGATGATCGAACGTTATTTGATTTTGTATCCGGGAAATGCTCAATTAAAAATCATCCAATCAGAAATTCTCGCGAAACAGGGAAATTATAAAGCATCTGCCACTTTGCTTTCCGCAATGGTGAAAGAGGATGTGGGATTTACAAATTTTAATGAAAGTTTACAAGCTGCCTGGAAAGAAGAAGATGAAGTGGTCCACGAAAGTTTGGTTCGAATCCAATCCAAAGCAAAGCTGAAGTTAAAGGAATTTCAAACAAAACTGGAACTTTCTAAAGAGAACCCAGAAGAGTTCTCTCCTCCTGATGCACAGGAAGCATTGGATTTGAGTTTATTGTATCTTTTCAATGGAAACCCTGAAAAAGCGATGCAATATTTAGTATTTGCACAAAAGATGAAGGAAAAGACAGAACCAGATAGGTTACCTTAGATTGAGATTCCGCATTTTTAACATTCTACTCCTTTGCCTTACTTTGATTTTATTGAGTTGTCGTTATCCCATAGCAAAACAAGATGAATTAGAATCTGATACTTTGTTTTTGGAGGTTCCAGGTTCTCTTGCCACGGATTGCAATGCAGAAGGAATCCAATTGTCAAAAACCATTCAGTTGGACCAAGCGGAAGTTGTCTGGGACAAATGCATCCAAACCAACCCGAATGAAGTTGTTGTACATTTGAATCGACTTCGCTTTTATTTTTTGTTGGATGAATATGAAACTCTGAAACAAAAAATTGCTAAAGAAGCCCCATCACGCTCGTCAGTAACGTATACTAATATTTTAAAAGAATTGGACCTTCGTTTACGAACAGATGAACGAGTGGTTTTATTGGATGCACTTTCTCGAGTGAAAGGTTGGGAATTGTATTCCTATGAAGAGTTAGCAAATTACTATTTGCAAACGGGTAACTATTCTTATGCGGAAGGGTATTTTAATCAAATTTTGGAAGTAGTTCCATTTCATGAGAACGCCTTGTATGGAATGGCTGACATTCAAGTACAGAAAAATAACTGGTATAGTCTGCTCGATTATGCAAAGTCATTGGAAGTTGCTGCCAAAAAAAACAAAGAATTTCATTTTTATTTTGTAAAGGCCAATTACGAATTAGGGCGATATGATGAGGCACTGAAATGGGCGGAATCAGCATCAACTAGTGAAAAAACTCAAATAAGTTTTTTAGAAGTTTGGCGTGATACCTTGTCCGTATTAAAAGACAATCCCAAATGGGACAACCTCTTACCTTACTATCGTAAGGCAGTTGAAAAGGGATATTCCGTTCCTGAACCAGTTTTTTTCCCAACTCTTTCTAAAGAGGGGAAAGATATCAGAAAGGCCGTTCGTTCAGGTAGAAGTTAAAAATCATACCAATCTTGGATCGTAGAGAATTTACTCCTTTCCTTGGCATAAATTCCAAATTTTTTCTGCTTGTCTCAACTTGAGTACGTTATGCGTTCGAATGAAAGGGATTTTATTTTTTAACAAGTGAAGTTCGCAGGCTAAAGTTGCAAATTCTCTTTCTGTTGTCGGTAAATTTCCAAGTACGTTACCTAAAAATGATTTTCTTGATACACCTAACATGAGTTGGGGGAATTCCAATTTTAGAATTTCCAATTCTTGTAAAACTCGAAAAGAAACCAATGGATCTTCACTAAGAAAAAACCCCATCCCAGGATCGTAAAGTAGAGCTGAATCTGGAATTCCCATTGCGAGAAGTTCAGAACGACGATCCCTAAAAAAAACTTGGATCTTCTTAATTACAATTTCTGGGTTTAAATCTGATTTAAATTTCGCAATATTTTTGTTATGCGAATGCATGATGATGAATATGAGTTTTGGGTATTTTTGGATATATGAATTGAGAAAACTACGATCACCGTCGTAGGTAAATCCAGTGATATCATTAAGACAACGTACTCCGGCTTCAATTCCCTTCCTTTGCACTTCTGGACGAAAACTGTCTAGACTGATTCGAACACCTTTAGGAACAAAATGTCGGATGACAGGTTCCACTCGTTTCCACTCTTCATCTTCAGAGACTAAATTCGCATTGATGTTAGATGATTGACCTGATACATCCAGCCAATCTGCCCCTTCTTGTAGGAGTTTAGTTCCTTGGTTGATTGCATCATCAGGGTTTAGAAATTTACCCCCGTCGCTGAATGAGTCTGTTGTAATGTTTAAGATTCCGAAGATTTCGGCCATGAATGAAAAGGATTATCGGTAAACTCACCCCTAAAAGCCTTATTTTTCCCTTGGCAGAAATTTCCATTTGGTCGATACATAGGAGAGACGGCAGATGAAAAAATTCCTTATTTCTTTAATCATTTCGGCACTCCCAATCCTGGCCCAACCTTTACCGAAAGTGAAGGACGTAAGGTTTTATCAGCCACTCAATACCCAGAATGTAGAGTACAACCCGATCATTTCTCCTACCGGAAGGTACCTTGTTTTCCAATCCAACCGCCCCGGTGGTGAGGGAGGGATGGACATTTGGATTTCGGAGAATTTAAGTTTTCCGGATCGGATGAAATTACCGGTTTGGTCTCCTCCCAAAAATTTTCGCGAACTCAACACAACGAATTTTGAAGGGATGTTTTCGATCCTTTTCGATGAAGAAGAAAAACCTTACGAACTTTATTTTACCTCTGTTCGGGATAAAACTCAGGTAGATCCAAAAAAAAATCGGGAAGGGTATGATGGTTTAAATATTTATTATACTAAAATTAATCCAAGGACTGGTCTCTGGTCGATTCCGATTCATGTCAGCGAAATCAATTCTCATTTTGAAGATAAGATGCCTGCTATTTCACCTGATGGTTGTTCTATGGTCTTTTCTTCCAATCGACCTGGAGGGATAGGAGGTTTTGACCTTTGGATTTCCAAACGAGAAGCCACCACTCAAACAAAGGATATTAATCCAGATAAACCAAAAATCAAATGTAGAGATGGAGTTTGGCAAAAACCAATTTCTATCGGTAGGTCGATCAATACAAAGGATGATGAAATTAGTCCCAACTTTCATTGGGATGGCTTGAGGTTGTATTTTAGTTCTAATCGAGATGATAAAAATCGTAAGTTTAGTTTTTATTATAGTGAATACAATGAATCTCAAAATAGTTTTGAATCTCCGATTTTATTAGGATCTCCGTTTAACACCAAAGGACAGTTGTCAGGTGAATCCACAGGATTTCCATTTGATACACCTGCTGATTATTCCACCTACAGTCTTTGGGAAGAAAGTGATAACGAAGGAATTTCAGTTACTTTTGATGATTTATGGTTTTATTTTTCTTCGAACCGTCCAGGCGGAGAAGGCCAATTTGACATCTATCGAACAATGGTTCCTGAAGACCTACGTCGCACTTATGAATTTTTATTTCGTGGTCTTGTTTTGGATGGTTCTGAAGCGATTATGATCGGACTAGATTCCACATTGAAAATCTATGATGATACAAGACCCATTCAAGTGATTACTTCCAAACGAATTGGGGGAGATCTTTCACTTGCTGATGCAGAAAATTTTAGAACGACAATCAAAACTGGGAAACTCTATCGAGTGGAAGTTTCTTCTCCTGGATTCCATCCGACAGAACTGCTGTTGGATTTAAGGGGAAATGTAGGAAAGGACAAAGAACAATATTCTCAGATCATTTTACAACCCATACGCCCTACGAAAGACGAACGACCAGATAAAACCATCCAAGGAATTCGATTTGTGGTAAAAGACAAAAGAACTGACTTGGTCATTCCCAATTCGATTTGTTATTACTTCGATGACCTCACTCGAAAAGGAAAATCTTTAGAATCAAAAGATAGCCGTTTTGAATTAGAGAAATCTCCTACTATGGATTTTGAGATTTTGGTGAGAGCAAAAGGATTTAAAGAAGAAACTTTTTTATTTGCGAAAGATAAAATTCTATCTATGGAAGGGAAAGAAACGGTCCTTTACCTTAGAAATTTAAATGACTTTGACAGTTTGTACAATACAATTATTTATTTCCCGTTCAACGAACGAACATTGAGTGATGAAGATAAGAAAAAATTGGATCTTTTTGCTGACTTCCTCATCCAACATAAGAATGAAAAAGTTGAAATTGGTGGACATACTGATAATATTGGGAATAAGGAATACAATATCAGTTTGAGTGAAGATAGAGCTCTTTCTGTATATCAGTATTTGAGATTGAAAGGTGTTCCGAAGGAGCGAATGAAGGTCCAAGCATACCATTATTCACAGCCAATCTCAGAAAACGAAACGGAAGAAGGACGTTCACGAAATAGGCGTGTGAATTTCAAAAAAATAGACTAGTTATGATCAACCGTATAAAAATTCATTTCGACCAAGATAGAGAATACCTCCCGTTAGAGGCGGTGCAAACTTTACCTGAATTTTTCAAACAAATGATGGGTGGAAATGGATTGTTTCTAAAAGGATACGATACTCCCATCCGAGTCCGGTTCAAAGGAGAACGTCCTGATGGGGCGCATATTTGGGAATTGGAGACAATCCCAGAACTAATTGAAACGATTTTTACCGTACAAGCAACACCGAGTTTTCATGTTGAAGTAGATTACGAACTGATCAACCAAAAGGATAATCTCCTTCTTGGAAAAATAATCGATCGTAGACAAACTTATGCAACAAGACAAGATCCTAGAAATGAAAAGGTTCGAGGAAATGTTGTTGCATCAAACTTTTTAGTTGCAAAAACAAATATCGATTTTTCGAAACTAACTGGAGTTAGTTCTCAGGTGATTCTTTCGGATATCCAACGAACGGTTCTAAAGAATTATCCACAGTCAAAAGTTGTCTTTCTTTCTGTATCAATTCACAGTGATGAAATTGATTTGATGAAGGAACATAAAAAGCCAATTTTTATTTTGGATACGGAAACGTTCGAATCATATCCATCTCCAGATGTATTTGATCCTAAAAAAACATTTGAAGATGAGTTTTTGTTGGATGACAAAGTCCAAGAATACAAAAAGAAAAAAATTGGATCTTTTATCTATTATCCTCTATTTATACAAATGAAAGATATGCATTTTTTCGCATATCTTTCCCTTGAAACAGAAAGACCAGGAATTCCTGGTGAAGTTTTGGATTTGTTTAAAGAGGTTGAACGTACGTTTCAAGAAAGAATCATGGACTCAAATACCCATATTCTTGATGTCAAACAAAACGTACTCAACGTTTCCAGAGGTGGAGTTGCCCTGGAAGTTAATGATATGGAAATTATCAAAGCACTGAAAGTGAAACCAACATTTACCCTGGATATCAATTTCAAATTGCAGGCACCCATTCGAATGGCATTAGAGTTACGCCATTTAGAAGAGGTGAATGATTTTTATCGATTGGGTGGAAGGATCACAGGTGTCAGCGGAGATAAAAAAGCCAAAGAGATTTACCATAGTCTCATTGATTTTTTTGGCTAAACTTCGCAGGTTCAATAGGGGCCAAAATTGAAAGAACAAAAACTAACAACAGAAAACTATAAAGGCACTCGGGATTTTTATCCAGAAGATATGCGCCTTCGAAACTATCTATTTTCGGTGATGAAAGATGTCGCCAGATCCTACGGTTATGAAGAATATGATGGCCCCATGGTGGAATCCTTGGATTTGTATAGAGCCAAAACCGGGGAAGAAATCGTCGGAAAACAAATTTATAATTTTATCGATAAAGGAGATCGTGAGGTTGCGATCCGTCCTGAAATGACACCAACTGTCGCCAGGATGGTGGCAAAAAAGCTCAGGGACCTCCCTCGTCCTATTCGTTGGTTTTCCATTCCTAACCTTTGGCGATACGAACAACCAGGCCACGGTCGTCTCCGAGAACATTGGCAATTGAATGTTGATATGTTTGGTGTGACAAGTCAAAGAGCCGAATTGGAAATTTTATCCCTAGCATGTGATATACTTTTTGCGTTTGGTGCCAAAAGAAATAGTTTTAAGGTTACAATTTCTCATAGATCGCTCCTCGACGAATTTTTGTTAGATGGTTTGAAGGTAAGTCCAAACCAAGCTCATGAAGTTTCGAAAATTTTAGATAAAAAAAATAAAATTACAGAAGCAGAATACATTGCTCTTGTTTCGAAAACCATTCCGAATGATCCAACAGCTGTTTCAAAGATAAACCTGTTTCTTGCTGCCACTACCGAAACGCTGGGCCAAATTCCCGGAATCAAGGAAGAAACAAGAAACACGATTCAAACTTTATTTGTAGATTTAAAAACTATTGGATTAGATGATATTGTATATTTCGATCCTTCGGTGGTGCGAGGATTTGATTATTACACAGGTTTTATTTTTGAAATTTTTGATACCTCTCCACAAAACAAACGTTCACTATATGGTGGGGGAAGGTATGATAATTTGATTGGTTTATTCTCTAATGAAGAACTGTCGGGAATTGGTTTTGGTTTGGGTGATGTAACTCTACAGAATTTTTTAACTGCTCATGATTTGTTACCAATTTTTGCGAATGATTCTACTGTTTACATTCCTCTTTTGGACGAATCTTCTTTTGCAGAAAATCATAACTTTGCACGTGAACTTCGAAAAGAAAAGATTGCTGTCGAAGTTTCTTTACTTTCTCAAAAAATGGGAAAACAACTTTCCTATGCAGAAAAAAAAGGATACCGTTGGATTTTACTTCGAGGCGAAGACGAAATCAAAGCAGATACTGTAACTTTAAAAGATATGGCAACAAGGAACCAATGGACTTCCTCTTTTTCTGAAGCGCTTCAAAAGATAAAAGAAGAGCTTTCTAAATGAATTTAATCTCTACGATTGATTTAAAGTTTTCAACTTGGATCCAAAAAAATCTCCACCATCCACGTATGAGTTGGGTATTGTCTCGCATCAATCGAGGGGAAATGTTTGCTCTTGTTTTGTTACCACTTATGTTTTTAAGTGAACTTTACAAACCTGTTTATATTAGTTTGCCCTTTGTTTTGGTATTTACTTATTTAACTGATCGTTTGGTTTTGGTTCTAAAAAAATACTTCGCTAGAAAACGTCCCCTAGTCAGTGTTATGGGAAAAGTTGATTCCAATCCGGATATGAAACACTCCTTTCCTTCGGCGCACAGCGCAAATTCGATTGTTGTATCGACAATTTTAGTTTTTGCCTTTCATGAAACTCCATATTTCTTTTTCTTCAGTTTGTTTGCAGGTGTGGGTAGACTTTTAACCTTACATCATTTTGTGAGTGATATTCTGGGAGGATGGATCATTGGTTTTGGAATTGGACTCATAGCGGTTCTAGTTCATTATTACTTTTGGCCTTATTGTGTAACATTATGAAACAGATAGGATACTTTATTTCGTTTTTAATCGTATACTTGTTTTATTTTCCATTTAAGATTCTTCCTTATCAATGGTGTTTGTCCTATGGGATCTTTTTAACTAAACTAATTTACCCTTTTGATAAAAAACATAGAAAGGTTGCTGCTGATAACATTCGTTTTGCATTTCCGAGTTATACTGAAGAACAAATTTTTAACTTGGTGAAGGCTCACTATCGTCATTTGGGAATCCTGCTCGCTCATACACTTTGGGCACCACGAATGACAAGGGAGTGGTTAGACAAAAACTTAGTTGTTGATTCTGAAAGTTTACAAATTGAAGAAGAAACTAAAAAACAAGGAGTCGGAGTGATTTTGATTTCTGGTCACTTTGGTACTTGGGAAATTTTAGTTCAATTTTTAGGAATTCGCATGAAGGGTGGGGGAATCTACAAAAAAGTAAGAAATCCTTTTGTAGATCAGTTACTCCGTAGGATGCGATCCAAAAATGGTGTTGTCCTTGTTCCCGTACAAGAGTCTACACAAGTTATCAAACTTCTCAAACAAGGATATTGGATTGGATTTGGTGCTGACCAAAATGCTGGTAAGGCGGGGATCTTTGTTCCTTTTATGAATAGGTTAGCATCAACTTTTGTCGGCCCGGCCCTTATGGCATACTTAACTGGTGCTAAAATGTTATATTATTCTGTGTTAGCTGGCCCAGATGGGAAGGTGATTGTTCGCGTTAAGGATTTAGGTTTTGTTGATAAAAAACTTTACCCTTCCAAGGACGATGTGATTCGGCATTATACAGAACTTTGGACAAAAACTTTGGAAGAGGAAGTGAAGTTGTTTCCGGAGCAGTACTTTTGGGTCCACCGTCGTTGGAGAACTCAACCGCAAGTCACCGGAAACAATTAGAGGTAGAAAGATTAGAAATCTAAAAGTAAAAGTCTAATCTTTTATGCCAATTTCAATCCTTGGAGTTATTCTCCAAGAAGTGCGAGTGTCGGTTTGTGACGAATGACTCCGTTTTCAGCAATCATACATGCATTGATGATTTCATCTTCTAAGTTGATGTTGAATTGTTTTTCTTTATTCACAAAAAGTTTTAAGAAGTTCACAATGTTCTTCGCATACATTTTACTTGCATCCATTGGTTGGGTACTTTGAAGATTAGAATTTCCAATGACCGTAATACCTTTGTAAACAATGGTTTTGTCGTTTTCAGTCACCTCACAGTTACCACCGTTGATTGCAGCGAGATCCACAATCACAGAACCTTGTCTCATTTTATCGACCATCTCTTTTGTGATGAGCAGCGGAGCTTTTCTTCCTGGAATGAGAGCTGTTGTGATAATAATATCTGCTTTTTCAGCATACTTTGCAATTGCTTCTTTTTGGCGACGTTGGTAATCCTCTGATTGTTCTACCGCATAACCACCAGTATTTGATGCATCTGCTGCACCCTCTACTTCTACAAATTTTGCCCCAAGTGACATACATTGTTCTTTCACTTCTGGTCTTGTATCAAACACATCTACCACTGCTCCTAGTCGGCGAGAAGTTGCAATGGCTTGGAGACCTGCAACACCTGCTCCAAGAATCAGCACTCTTGCTGGAGTGATGGTTCCTGCAGCCGTAGTTAACATTGGGAAAAAACGGCTATAGTTAGAAGCTGCAAGTAAAACTGCTTTGTATCCTGAAACAGTTGCTTGGCTACTGAGAACATCCATAGACTGCGCACGAGTGATTCGTGGGATTGTGTCCATAGAGAAAATTTTGAAAGAAGCGTTTGCGATTTCTTTAACTTTTTTCGGGAAAGCAAGTGGAGAGAGTGTTGCAATATAGATTTTATCTTTGCCAATCTTTTTTGCACTGGCCTCATCCAATGTATGGATAGAAACAACAATGTCTGATCCAGATAGGATTGCATCTCTTGATTCAACTGTCGCTCCAACATCTTTATAATCTTGGTCGGAGAAAAACGCATTGTCTCCTGCAGTTGTTTCAATTGAAACGCTGAAACCTAATTTTTTAAGTGGGTCAACTACATCCGGAGTGATTGCCACTCTGTTTTCATAAGATGGTTCTTTGATTACGCCTATTTTCATTTTATACTCTTTTGCTAAAATATTCGATGGTTTTTTTTACGCCTTCCGCGAGCGGGACGGTTGTTGAATAATTCAATTTTTCTTTCGCTAAACTTAAGTTTGGTTTTCTTCTGGTCGGATCATCTTGTGGGAGTGGAAGATAAATGATTTTTGATTTACTTCCTGTCTCTTTGATGACTAGCTCTGCTAGTTCCTTTACAGTGAATTCACCTTCGTTTCCTAAGTTAACTGGTCCAATGAAATTTTCCGTGTTCATCATTCTTATGATTCCGCGAACTAAATCATCTACGTAACAAAACGAACGAGTTTGGCTTCCATCACCGTAAATGGTGATATTTTCGCCACGTAACGCTTGTACAATGAAATTGCTTACAACACGACCATCATCAGGGATCATTCTTGGGCCATAGGTATTAAAAATCCGGATCACCCGAATGTCTACTCCATGTTGGCGGTGGTAATCGAAGCATAAAGTTTCGGCCACACGTTTTCCTTCATCATAACAACTTCGGATTCCAATGGTATTTACATTTCCCCAATAGGATTCTGTTTGAGGGTGTTCGAGTGGATTTCCATATACTTCGGACGTACTAGCCTGTAAAATCCTAGCTTTCACTCGTTTGGCTAGACCAAGCATATTCATCATTCCTAAAACATTTGTTTTGATGGTTTTGATGGGATTACTTTGGTAATGCACGGGAGAAGCAGGACAAGCCATATTGTAGATCTCGTCTACTTCCAACTTGATGGGGTCCGTGATATCATGGCGGATCAGCTCAAAATTCGGATTAGCCAAAAGGTGTGTTAGATTTTCCTTTCGTCCGGTATGGAAATTGTCCAACACGATGATTTGGTTTCCCTCATTCAGAAGCGTTTCTGCAAGGTGGGAACCGATGAATCCGGCTCCACCTGTGATAAGGATTCTTTTTGCCATTGAGATTCTATATTTATGAAGTCTGTGTCCTCGGCAAATGAAAATTTGCGTGAAGGCCTAGGGACTGTTGTCTTTGGGAGGGATGTCTTGGAACATATTGGGGGGCAAAACGATTCCACTTTCGGGATCAACACCTCGTTTTTCCAACCAGAGCTTTGCTTCTGGGGAAAGTTCTCCTGGGAACCTCTCAAATCTTTCTTCCATCGGTGGAAAATCATGTAATTCTTCATGGCTGAGAGAACTTCTGAGGGACATAAATATAATCCCGATACTAAGGAGTGACCAAAGGGTGGCAATCATATATCCGAGCACTACAACAACCGTTGGCACTTCCTGATTTTGTAGATCTTCTGGACCAAGACCGGCCATCCAGAAGGCAAGGATCCCTGCATCTGTTTCTGTCAGTCTTTCTGCAAAGTCAGAGAGATCATACAATGAATAGAGGGAGATACTGGTGCCTAAAAAAACTAAGGAAAGGATCGAAATTGTTTCACCTAACATCCCGGTGACAAGAATTCCCACTCCCCAAAAGATTCCGGTTAGGTAAGCGAGTTCCCCTAATTTTGAATATAATACGCTTACAGAAATCAAAAACAAACCCAACAAAATCATTGTTTGGCGAGCATGACGTCCTTGAAAACCTAAGCGTAGCAAAAAGGCACCGACTAGTGAGGAACCAATATATCCGGCAGAAACAACGAGGATAAAAGAACCGCGAAAGGAAGCAGGCACTGCAATCGTCTCTCCACCTTCATTACCGTGGAGGGCGATTCCTTTGACAACGCCACCACTAAATAAAGCTGCCGTGGCATGACAAATTTCATGAATGAGTACGACAAATTCTTTGAGGTAAGATGTGAATTGGTGATCCCAAAACGCGACTAAACTCAAAATCAAAGAGAGAAAAATGACAAACTTAACCGGTTTTTCTGCCATCATCGATTTAAATATCGGCTAGTTGGGTGTAAAAGAGAGACCAATAAATGTAATATCATCCGATTGTTCGCGGTTCCCGCGAAAATTTGTCATCTTGGCGTCCAATAATGTTGGAATTTCTTTTACAGTTTTTTGTGCATTAAAGTGTAAAAATTCAATGAGAGTTTCTTCACCAAAAATTTCATCTCGTTCACTAAAGGCTTCGGTGATCCCATCCGAATAAAGGAAAAGTTTTGTTCCCGGAAGTAATTTTAATTCTTGGGCATGGTAATCAGTTTCTAAAATTCCTAAAACTCTTTGCGTTTTGGAGTGTAATTTGATTTGTCCATCGGCCCGCATTTCGATGAGAGATAAATGGCCAGCGTTTACATACTTAAAAATATTTTCCTTAGAATCAAAAATTCCACCGAGGAGAGTCATAAATTCATTTCCTTTGTATCGCGCACGGAAAAACGAATTGATTTCTCGAAACAATCCTTCTAGGGAAGTTCCATTTCTGAGTTGTTCCCTTACAATTCCTTTGATGGCACTAACTAAAAAACCAGTTCCAAGTCCGTGTCCAGCTACGTCACCTAACAAAACGATCATTTTTGTTTGAGATACTGGAATGATGTCTAAATAATCTCCTGAAATTCCCACGGCTGGTTTGGAAATATAACCATAATCAATCCCTTTGACTTCGCTCGGTAAAATGAGCCTAAGTGTATTGTCAACGATGGATGCAGTTTGAATGTCCCTTACAATTTTTCGCTTTTGAATTTCATCTTCTAATAAACTGTAGTTTTCGAGTAACATTCCAGAAATTTTAACAACTTCATTGATAAATTTTAATTCTCCGATAGAAAAATATTTTTTATCTAACTTTTCTCCAATCAGAATCATTGCTTGGATATTCTTTTTGTTAGAGGAAGAATCGTAAGCAGGGAATGCTAATTGGACATTGAGCCCTTTTAAAAAATTATATAAGGTTTCACGTAATCCAATCCCATATTCGAGATGTGAAGTAACAGTCACTCGATCTGTACTTTTGAAATAATTCCATATTTCCGATTGAGGAGAGATTCGTACAAAATTTATATTCTTCAAATCGGTACTTGCAAATTGATCTCCTGGAATCAAGATGATGATATTAGAAACATTTACAGTTTCTTTTACCGTTCGATTGATGGTGAGAATTGTTTTTCTCATGGAAAGTGGAGAAGATAAAAGTGCGGTGATTTTATTTATCCCTTCACTAAGTTTTGGATTTTGTTCAAAAAACCAATAATCAAATAATTCTTTCACTTTGAGTTTCAGTGGAATCAAATAGGCAGTAACTAAAAAAAGGTAAATGAGATTAAATACCCAACGATCTTTTAGATATCGAATCGGAAGAATATAATCCAAAATAAATATAGAGCCGATATACGTTCCTAAAATGATAGAAACAAGGATTAAAGTGACAATGCTGGGAGTAAAAATAACCAAAGAAGGGACAAACGTATAGCGATATGTCCCGTAAAAAAAAGAAAGAATAAATAAAAGATATGTTAAGATAAAAAGAGTTCTATGTACAAAAAACCAAGGGTATCCATCAAAAAAGAGAATACTAATTGGAAGAGCTACATAAAGAAAAATAGAAAAAACCAAAACAATTCTTTTGATCAGCGCTTCTTCTTGTGGTTTTGATTTAATAATATCGTACACATTAGCAAAAATATTGATTGAACCGAATAAAACGGTGATAGCATGTGCAACTAAAACTACTCTTTCGATAAGCAACATATCGTATTTTTCTTGTGATGCGATCATTGCCATAATAAAAGAGATTAGCACTTGAGGTAAAAGCCATTTTGAATTAATTTCTTTTCCACGAAGTCTATAAATCAAATGGTACTGCAAAAAACTTCCTAAGTATAAAGTTAACACAAATAGGAAAATCGAATTATTAAAGGTTAATACAAAGACATTGGAAAGAATGATGAGTCCAAAATTAAAGAAAAAACCAAAGATCAAAGCATCTCTTGTGGAATAATAAAAATAAACTGCGATGGCTAAACTAAAAAAGGCTAAAAATAGATCAGAAAAAAATACTCCAAGAACGTCTGTTTTGCGAATCGTGGTTAGTTTGAAATTCTCTTCATAAATTTCTCCGTTGTGGTCTTTGATATGCAATGGAAAAGAGTTAATATTTGAAAAATCGGTAATCGATTCAAATTTTTCTAAATCATCCTGTACCACAGAGTTTCCCCAGTGGGCACGGTTCCCATCCCCAATATTTACGATTAGGCCAGATGGATAATGGTAAAAAGGCAATCGTTTTGAATTGTTTTGAAACCCAATAAATGAAAAAAGGAGAATCAAAAAAAACAAAAGAGAAGACAGTATGGTAATGGCAAGTTCTCTCATTTGATTTCTGGCTCTTCAAAACTAAATTTCAGTACAGGTTCACCTCGTTGTTGGATGACGATAGGTCCTTTATCCATATTGATCATATTTTTCCAACCCATACTCGCTACAACTTCTTCGGAATTTCTTGTAATGCGGAATTGTTTCCCTTCTTGAACTATATAAAGTTCAGAATATCCAATCTTACCAATAATCATTTCGTAGTTTTCTTTCCAGTCTAACTTTTGAAAGGTGGATTGAATTAAAGATTTTATATCAGAAAATCCTTTTAAGATACGAAGTCTTGATTGGGAATAAACTACACCTAAGATATAAGAAAGTATGATGCCTATATGTTGGTAAGATTTCCCTGCGTTTAGAATGACAAAAAACCAACTTCCGTCTTCTACTTGGAAAAACTCGATTAAGTTTCTATTTGTTCTTTTAAAAGCTGTAATTTTCCAACCGAGTAGTTGGGGAATTGTTCCCGTTTCCAAAAGGTTCTGTACACGTACAGCATAAGCTGCTTCCTTTTGGTATTTTTTGTTTTCCGAAATATGATAAGAAAGGATATGGTTGTGAATGGTTAAAGCAGATTGTCCAGCGAGAAGTGACAAACTATGGGCTGCATCCGTATTTGGGATGTTAGAAACCGCAATAAATCCAAATAATTTTTCGCGGAAAATAAATGGATAAATGTAGTTTGCATGAAGTTCCATAAAGTCATTGTTTATGTTTTCATGCGAATAGGTTTCTGCTACAGAAGCTCCATTTCGTTTGCTTAGTAAAAAAGATTGAAAACTTGTTTTGACTGTGATGTCTTTTGTCGGACTTAATTTTTTTTGGCGTCCTCGGAAGTAAGAGTGAAAAGCAAAAGTTCCATTTTGTGTGAGAACTGCCATCGTTCCAGAATGACTTCCTGTGATTTTTACCATATCGGGAAAAACGTTTTTGATGAGGGCATCAAAGTTGAATCGTTTGATGGCCTGCCTATATGATTCTGCATCTTCTGTCAGATACTCTGATAAAAAACGAGTCCGAATGTAACGTGTGAGCCTTTCGATGATGGGCAAATATAAAATCAGGGCAAAGGCACTTGTTAATAAAAGCGCAAGTTCCAAATGATAGGACATCTGTTCTGGAATTTGTGATAAAATTAGGAAATAAGAAACATAAACTAAAAAAATAAATAAAGTACGGGTAAAGATATTGGTTACAGATAGTTTTAATTGATAACTCGAAGGTAAAAAATATTTTAAAGCACTTTTGAATTTATTGGAGTTCATGTTGTGTAGTATGCGTTTTCCTGGATATATCCTTCTGTAAAATCACAACTCCAAAAAGTTTTTTGGAAAGATCCTGTATTTAATACAACGGAAATATGAATTTCTTCATTTGATTTTAGATATTCGGCTAACTTTGTTTTGGTGTCATTGTCTGCACCCTTAACTGCGATTCCTCCTAATTGAATTTCTAAAGAATCGTAAGGAATTGGTTCATCAAAAACTTTTCCAATTGCCATTATGAACCTTCCCCAATTGGGATCTCCGCCGTAAATGGCTGTTTTCACAAGCGGAGAATTGAGAATGGATTTTCCAATTTTTGTCACTTGAGAATCGTCTCTACCATGGGAAACAGTGAGTTCAATGAGTTTGGAGGCTCCTTCTCCATCGCGGGCAATCATTTTGGAAAGGTCGGTGGCAATTTCTTTTAAATGAGATTCGAAAACATCATCAGGAATGGATCCAAGAAGTCCTGAACACATAAGTACTACTGTATCACTCGTGGAAGTATCAGAATCAATTGTGACACAATTATAAGTAACATCTACCACTCTTTTTAAGATTGTTTGAAGATCTCCAGATTCGGGAAGGTAATCACAAAGAATATAAGACAACATGGTCGCCATGTTTGGCTCAATCATTCCTGCCCCTTTGGCAATTCCAAACATAACTCCTTCACCTGCTTGGTTTGTGATCGTACGATAAGAGATTTTTTTACGAGTGTCAGTTGTCATGATTGCTTCTGCCACTTCATCTAAATTTCCTGGTTTCAGATATGCCTTTGCCGTAGAACAGGCGTTAAGAATTTTTTCAATTGGGAGTGGAACCCCGATCACACCTGTGGACGAAGGGAGGATGTCTTTTGCAGGTATTCCTAAAGCTTTACCAAGTTCTGTACAAATTTGGTAAGAATTTTGGATTCCCTGTTCTCCGGTTGCGACATTGGAGTTTTTTGAGTTGATGACGATGGCTTGTAAATACCCATCTTTGATATGGTCACGGCCCACATAAATGGGTGCTCCAGGAAAATTATTCCTTGTGAAAACGGCTGCCGCCTTACATCGATTTTCTGAATAAATAACTGCAAAATCTAAACTTGTGTCTTTGATCCCTATGTTTTTGCCGAAGGAATAAAATCCCAATGGAAACTTCATAAATAACCTACCGGATACCAATATTTTATCCGGTGATTTCTCTTACGAGAATCTATTTTTTGGGGAATTCAAAGGTGAAAATGGAGCCACCTTGGGGGTTGGGAGATACGGAAACTTCGCCCGAATGGAGCCTTGCAATATGTTTGACTATGGACAGTCCAAGTCCTGTCCCACCTTCTTTTCTGGAGCGGTTGGTATCCACACGGAAAAAACGCTCAAAGATTCGTTCTGCATCTTCTGCGGAAATGCCGATTCCCTGGTCCACCACTTGGATTTGGTTTTTATCAACTGTAGAGGATGTCCTGACAATGACACTGGAACCTTCTGGGCTATAAGCAGAAGCATTGGAAATTAGATTCACCAATAAGTCTTCGAGAAGGAGCCTGTCCGCTTTCACACGAAAATCAGGGGGGATGTTTAAAACTAAATTCTGTTTTTTCTGAGAGTAGATCACTCCTAAGGATTCGGATACATTTTTTACCAAATCATACAGAGAAAACTCAGTTAGGTTCAAAACTGTTTTATGATTTTCCAACCTGGAAACAGTTAACATATCTTCCACAATCCGAATGAGTCGATCTGTATTTCGGAGAATGGCATCTAAAAATTTTCTTTCATTTGAATCCTGTGGAAGTTTTAATTTATATTCCAGAGTTTCTGCATAACCTTTAATCGATGTTATGGGAGTTTTTAATTCATGGGAAGCATTTTGAAAAAACTGTTCTCGGATGAGTTGGTTTTGTCTATCTTCCGTGATGTCTGAAAGCACACCAATATAAAGTTGAATCATGGAATCAGATTTGATTGGATAAATGCGCGCCGTGTAAAAATGCAAACCATCCTGGAACTCGGTTTTTCCTTCTACACCATGATGAATTTTATCTTTAATGAAACTAAGAAGTTCCTTATTTTTAATGGAAGGAACGTAATCTTTAAATTGAGAATTTTTCTGAATTAAAGTATCAGAAATATTACGATTTAAAAATAAAAATTTTTCATTTCGATCAATTGCGAACACACCTTCCTTTAAATTTTGTAATAAATAATTAAACTTTTCTTTTTCAACTGTCAGATCCAAAAATTGGACTTTGAGTCGTTTTGCCATTTCATTGATGGAAGAAGTCAGTGTTGCGAGTTCTCTGATGTCAGGTGAAGATAGTTCAACACCAAAATCTCCAGCATTGATTTCTTTGGTTTTTTTCTCTACCGTTGCTAGCGGATCTGTAATTCGCATCGCAATGTTCGTGGAAATATAAAACGTACCGAAAATAGAAATTAAAACAAAACCAAAGAGAATCAGTGGTCGTACTGCGGGTACAACTAGATCGTAAATATAAAATACACCCAGGGCCAGGGTCAGTAAAACAAGTAAAAGACCCCAGTTGAGTAAAAGTAATGTAGAAAAAAAACTACGCATCTCGGAATCGGTAACCGACCCCGCGAATGGTTTCTAGTCTTTCTTTTTCGGAAAGTAATTTGTCACGGAGGCGTTTGATGTTTACATCAACAGTTCTATCAGTAACAAAAACATCTTTTCCCCAAATTCGATCCAGTAGTTTGTCCCGAGAAAAAGCAACACCAGGATTTCCAGCAAACAGTTGTAATAGTTTGAATTCGATTAAAGTAAGATCTATCTCAGTACCTTCTACAAACACTTTGTGTGCGGTTGGATTGATTTGGATTTTTCCAGTGGAAATAGTTCCTTGGACTTCTTGGTTTGGGTCAGTAGTTCTTCGTGTAACGGTTCTTACTCGAGCAACAAGTTCCCGGATGTTAAATGGTTTACGAATGTAATCGTCAGCACCCAATTCAAGACCAAGAACTACATCTGTTTCCCCTGTTTTTGCTGTTACCATTAAAATAGGAATATGAGGGTACTTTTCTTTGATGCGTTTGCAAAGATCCATCCCACCGATTCCCGGTAACATCAAATCTAAGATGATTCCATCCGGGAGGTTTTTTTCTAAACGTGGGAGGACTTCCATCCCATTGTGACAAACTTCGGTCTGGAATCCTTCTTCCTCTAAATGGAATTGGATGAGCCCTGCAATGTCTTCTTCGTCATCTACAATTAGTATTTTCATGAATTAATCCAAAAGTAACAGGGATTCATTACAAAAAGAATACAAAATGATTACAAAGAAACGATATCTAGCTATTTGCCGAGCATCTGGTTGATGTCTCTGATGGCCTGGCGTTGTCTGAGTAACAAAAACCCGAGGAACCCAAAAAATAAAAAGAAGGCAAGCCCATAGACCCAAAGGAGGGAACGAAGACGAGCCTGTTCTTTTTCGATGGCTTGGATTTCTTCCAAGTGAGAGATAAGAAAATAAAAATGGTCAGCCTTAGGATAGGACTTTTTGATTTCTGTTCGGAGGTCCGATACAAGGACTTTGGAATCTTCTTTCGAAAGGGATTCGATGAGAGGGAGTGCCTTATCTAAATCCATTTTCAAAAATTCTTCCGCAGAAGGCAAAACCTCGGCAGAAAGGGACATGGCAAAACAGAAAATTGGGAGAACAAATAGACCTTTCACGAATATTCTAGACCTCTTCAAATCCAAGTTTCTCTTTCCATTCATTCAGAAAAGGAATTCTTGTGTTGAGGAGTAAAAAGCCAAGAACAAGAGAGTAAAAGCAGAAAAACAAACTGGAACTAATCAAAATGGGTAAAAGCAAACCAGAGTCTTCCTGGTGAAAAACAGAAAGAAACATGGTACCAATTGGAATCATAAATAACAAGAAGGAAAGTCCTACAGAAGAAAATAAAAACTTGAGAGGTAATATTTGCCCTAACACTCGCAATCGGATCGCAGGTGGCGCTTCCGAATGTTTTAAGAGTGGGTCAGGGTGCCGAAATACTTTGACCGTGTTTTTCGATTGTGTGTTAACCTTTGTTTTCATGTGACCACCATTTCCTTAAAAGGTCCTTTCCCCTTGAGATATGGCTTTTGATCGTACCAAGTTTTATATTGAGATCAGAAGCAATTTCTTTGAGAGGTTTGTTTTCAAAGTAATGTAATAGAATCGGCATTTGATATGATTTTGGCAATTTGGAAATTAGCGATCGAAGTGTATGACTTGTTTCTTCTTTATCTAAGATGTCAACAACCGATGTTCCCTTTTTATCAGCAACGAAAGTGATGTCTTCTTGCCAGTCTGCAAGAGGTAGTTTTTTCTTTTTATAAACTTTTGTTAGGCGAAATCTAGCGATTTGAAATAACCATGTGGAAAATTGTGATTCACCGCGGAATTTACTAAGTGACTCATAAGTTTGTAAAAAAACTTCTTGGGTAAAATCTTCGGCTTCTTCGTCGGTGAAGAAGGCTTTTTTAGCTTGGGAATACACCATTCCTTGGTAGCGCTTCATAAGCACTTCGAATTGAGACACATCTCCTCTTAGAACCGATTGGATTGAATTCCAATCTTCCTCGTTGCAGATTCTTTGTACTGACTCTATCGGTACATTTTGTAGAAGGTCAAGAGACCGAGTCCAATTGCGAATGGGATTAACCCTCCTAACATCGCCATAGAACGACCTAAGACGAGTATAAATACAAACGATAAGGCAAATCCGGTGAATGTCAACAAAAGACCAAGGAAAAAGGAATACAATCTGATGTCAAAACTCCAAGGTTTGTACTGACCAGATTGGATGAGTGCCATCTTTTGTTTATGCCACCACTGAAACAAAAAAAACAAAAGTGTGGTCCCAAAGATGATTCCTACATTGGGTACTAAATACAAAACCAACCGGTAAGGATCAGATCCTCCCGTTCTCTGGATTTCTGTTAATAAACTTACAATTGTTTCATATTGATCTGGTGTCATACACAGCTTTTCCAATTAAATTCGATGCGTAAGTACTGAGTAAAGACATCCCTTCTGGTTTGTCACATTGGAAAATCTGTAACCCAATATTTGTTGTATCAGACTCTCCCTTTTTTAGACTTCTAAGGCTTCCAAAAAAAGTATACGGTGAAGAATTGATGACCATCTGAAACGACACGGGTGAGCCTAATGTTCTGTTTTCGAGGTTGGTTCCTGTCGGTAAGGTCAAACCGATTCCGCGGCCGTCTTGGCTAATATCTCTAACGGGTGTTGTGCGAATAATGGTTTCCCAATCTTTTGCATATGCGAATTCCAATTGAAAAACAAATTCTTCTGCTTTTTGGTCTAAAAAACTAAGCAAAGGACCGATGCCCTCTGGGCCTTCCAGATTTGATTGGAGTGCGGCATTTCCCAAGTCTGGTAGGTTGCTGATGATTTCAAAATATCCCAATAGTACTTTTCCATTAGAAAAAAACGGAAAAATCAAAGTGGATTTGATATTGTTTAATAAAAGAGAATCCAAAT
Source organism: Leptospira meyeri (assembly GCF_004368965.1). NCBI lineage: Bacteria > Pseudomonadati > Spirochaetota > Leptospiria > Leptospirales > Leptospiraceae > Leptospira > Leptospira meyeri. The sequence continues at coordinate 2,613,388 of NZ_SORO01000001.1, forward strand.
AGGATCGTATATAAATTTCACTGAGTTTTTTAGGGCTAAAAAAACCTCTTTCCGTATAAAAGATTCTTCTATTCGCATCACGTACGTAATATGGTGCTTTTGAATTGGCAAGAGCTTCCATCAGTTGGGTGTCCGCTGCATAATAAAAACCAATTTGAATTTTTTTAATAAAGTAACCATTGTTTGTTAGGATTTGTTCCAAATGAATTTGCCATTGATTCAATGTTTGGTTAATGATCGAAGTTTTTCCATATATAGAAATCACTGTTCCCAAATCAGCAGTTTGTGCCATTTTCAATTCATAGGCTGAAATGTCTTCGATGGCCGCTCGTTTGGCAGATCGTTCTAGAGGTTCAATGAGGATTTCATAGACTTGGACCAAATCATCTTGGTAGGGATTGACTGGTTTGACCCGGAGTTCGACTCGATTTTCTTTGAGAACACATACTAACGACTTTGGTTTCACAAGGATTGGTTCCGTGGTAGATATAGTTATATGAACCGATTTTAGAATATCATTGACAGCCATTGGATTTTGAAGAGTGAACTTTTGTTTGGTATCCTTGTCTTGGAGAACCGTTGTCGTTAGTTTGGAAACGATTCCCAAAACTGTCCTTTGGTCAGTCAGTCTGTATTTTTTCATGGTCTAAACTGTATGATACGTAAAATCCTAATTTTTGCCATAGTTTTTCCATCTTTTTTACCTTTATGGGCGGAAAAACCAAAATACCAATACTACGGGAAAGCATACGATCTGGGTACTGGGAAGTATATTTACTCAGACAATCATAAAGAATATTATAATAATGGAAAGCACTTCTATTCAGACATCCAATATAAAGATGCTGAAGGAAAAGTTTTTGGCACCAAACACATTGAATTTGATAAAAATTCAGAAGTTCCTACGTTTAAAACAGAAGACTTTCGCGATGGTTATATTGAAGGAGCAGATGTAAAAGGAAAGTCTGTTCGTTTATTTTCCAAACGAAAAAAGGAAGATCCGCTTTCCGAAAGAACCTATACACCCAAGTCCCCTGCCGTGATGGATGGCGGTTTTGATTATTTTGTCAGAAACAATTGGGAACCCCTATCAAAAGGGGAAAGGATGTCCTTTCATTTCCTTGCACCCATCCAGTTGGATGATTATAAATTTGCCGTTGAAAAAATTCGAGATGGGGAGTGGAAAGGTAGACCTGCTCTCTACCTTCGTTTGGAAATTGATAATTTTATTTTGAAACAGGTTGTGAAACCATTTCTTTTGGTTTATGATGTTCAAACTAGAAGGATTTTACAATTTGAAGGACTTTCCAATATCAATGATGAAAACGGGAAAAGTTTGAAAGTAAAAATCGTTTATGATTATCCCAAGGAAGTACTTACGCCTTGACACAAAGGAGTTTTGACCAATTCTTTAAAAACCCCAGGACATGGAAAGAAGACCTTGTCGCCGTAGGTGGAGATTTTTCGGTAGAACGTTTGTTATACGCCTATCAACATGGAATATTTCCATGGTCTGAAGATCCAGTTCGTTGGTATTGTTTAGACCCTCGTGCCATTTTTGATTTAAAACGAGTTCATTTTTCTAAAACCGTTCAGAGAAAGGTAAAACAAAAAAAGTTTCGTATCAGTTTTAACGAAGCCTTTTCGATTGTAATGCAAGGATGTTCTTACAGAGAAAAAGATAATACCTGGATCACTCCAGGATTTATTGAAGGTTATGCGGAATTACATAGGTTAGGTTGGGCTCATTCGGTAGAAGTTTGGAATGCAGAAAATGTATTGGTCGGTGGGGTTTATGGAGTTGCGATCGGAAAGTTTTTTGCCGGTGAAAGTATGTTTTCTTTTGAGTCCGATGCAGGAAAGGTGGGACTCTTTCATTTGTTCGAAAAATTAAACCAGTCCCAATTTGAACTTTTTGACACCCAACAACTCAATCACGTGACTTGGCAATTGGGTGCCTATGAAATCCCCAAACTATCATATTTAGATCGTTTGGAGCGTGCATTAGGTGACGCTCATCCTTGGATCATTCCAACTTCACCCGGTTAAATTCATCCAATTCAACTTTCCAAAGTTTTTGAATTTCTCCAGTTACACTTTCCCATTCTTTTTCACCTAACTTGGGCGCACGATAGGGATCAAAATTTGGATGGTTTTCCCAAAAAAGATCCAAATCGGCCTTGGAAATGGTTGTTCTAAAAATTTCCGCTTCTTGGATTTCGGCATCAGGATTGTTTTCTCCCTGAATAAAAAATGGTTTGGAAAGACTTAAAGAGAGTCTATGGAACTGATGGAGGGCCAGGGCATAACCAATGCGAAGGAGAACCAAACTATGGTATTCTGTATTTGTCTTTCGGTAATCAGATGTATCATTGAAAGTGAGTGCTGAATTACTTCCATAGACGATTTGTACTTCATGTTTCTGGTCTTTGCCTGTTTCTGTCTCGAATCGTTTGAATTCTTGTCCTAAAATTTTTGGTAAAACTAAATTTGAAAAAACAGAAAGGCTCTCATGGTTCCCATCCCGAAGAGAAGTGATCTCCTGTTTGGAAATATCTTTCGGTTGGCAACCAATAAACAAAACAACAGTTACAAGCAAGTTGAGAACAAGTTTCATCTTAGCCTTTATTTGACTTAATTTTGGCAAATTCCGCATCGATGCGACCCGTTAGCATTTTGAAATACATGATCCAATCAGAGATAAAAGAATAAAATGGATAGGTAAAAGTTGCTGGTCGGTTCTTTTCCACAAAAAAATGCCCTATCCATGCAAAGAAATACCCACTAACAAGAGCAAAGGCTAAGATATAGAATTTACCAGTAGATAAAAATCCAAGGATACATCCTAATGCTAGACTTGATCCAACAAAATGAAGTGCTCGATTGAAGGGATGGCTATGTTCCTCTAAATAAAAAGGGAAAAAATCTTTGAGTGTTTTGTATTTCTTTTCCATACATGACTCCTTGCACTTGATCATAATCAAGAATTGATCTTTGCCAAGACAAAAATGATTCTAATCTTAGAGTTTATCCCTAGTTTTTTCGGTTATATTCGATAATTCGGATATGATTTTAAAATTGTGTTGCACGTTAGTGGGTACTGCCTAATGTGCATTAACAATTAGAATCTAACAGAGAGTTAATTTTACAAAGAAAGCAGGAGAATGTATGAAACCAAAATCGATTAAACCGGATGAGCTGAGTAAGATTTTTGCCGAACTGAAAAAAGGTGATGAATCTGCCATCGGTAGTTATTTGGTAAAAGGGGTTCGCCTTCAAATTAGTAAATACAATCTTTCCGGTGCCGAACGAGTTCAGTTGTTATACAAACGAAGAAGAGCCCAAGGAATGTGTATTGTATGCGGAAAAAAAGTCACAAAGAAAAATCCATCTACAGACCAGCTCTATAGATTGTGTGAAGAACACCGTAATAAGATTGATAAAGGTTCTAAATAACCAATTCATTTGAGAGAGTTTCCCGCTTTTCTTTGCGGGAGCTCACTCCAAACTTTTTCTCTCTCTTCCTCGGTCATCACTGACCAACTCCCAATTTCCTCAATGGTTCGAAAACAGCCTGCACAGAGCCCTGAATCTGGGTCAATCATACAGACTTTGGTACAAGGTGATTTTAGTGACATAGGCCTTAAAATAGTAAATTTTTATAAATTTTCCTAAGCTAGTTTGGGAATCCGTCGATCCTTCCCATAAGGGAAAAGGAATTCGCATGTTGGATTGGGTAGAATCACTTAGAAGTTTATTTACTAATGAAATAGACTGTTACAAGCGCCTTCTGGAATTGGAAGGCAAAAAAAGAGCGGCCATCCATTCTGCGGACGGAAAGTCTTTGGAATCCCATGTCAAAGAAAGTTATCATATTATGGTAGAAGCCTCTGAATTGGAGCGAATTCGAATGAAGGCCATCGAAGACGTCTACGAAAAAGAAAAATTCACAAAAGATGAATCTTCTATCACACTCACCAATTTTCTAAATCAAATGGATCGCGACTCCAATTTTAAGTTAAAAACCTTTGCATTAGAATTAAAGAAGGTCGTGGCGGATTTAAAAGATGCCATCATCACAAACGACAAACTCTTAAAAACAAGAAAAGAGTTTTTGCAAACAACTGTTGACTCTTTGCAAGAGTTATCCAGAGAAAAAGTTTATACCTCACACAAACAACCGACAAGGCGTGGGCAGGGCCAAAAAGGCGCGATCATTTTGAACGCGACTGCCTAGGAGTATCGTATGGGATCAACATTCCAAGGAATTGAAATAGGAAAACGAGGACTTTCGGTCCACCAACAAGCGATCCAAACCACAGGTCATAACATATCCAATGCGGATAACAAACATTATGCTCGTCAAAGAGTGGTCATGAATAGTATGGATCCTCTTTATGAGCCAGCATTCAACCGTGCAGAAGTGCCGGGACAAATTGGACAAGGGGTGAAAATTTCCGAAATCGAAAGAGTTCGTGATAATTTCATCGATGATCGTATCATCGATTCTTCTTCTCTCAAAGAATATTGGGGGAAAAAAAACGACTACCTATACCAAGTAGAAACTGTTTTTAACGAACCAACAGGAACCACACTTCGTTCCATGATGGATCAGTTTTGGTCTTCTTGGGAAGATCTTTCTAACTACCCAGAAGAAACCGCACATAGAGCAGTAGTCCAAGAAAAAGCAGAAGCTCTTGGTTCTCGAATGGAAGATGTATACAGAAAACTTTCTTTACTCAGAGACCAATCCAATCGCGAAATCGAATCAAAAGTAAACCATTTAAATACTGTTGCAGAGAATATCAAATCTCTGAATGAAAAAATCACAAAATCACAAGCATTAGGTGATAATCCGAATGACCTTTTAGATAGAAGGGACGAACTTTTACAAGAACTTGCGGGGATGGCGGACATTACCATCGGTCGCAGTGACGAAGACGAACTGATGGTTTTTATTGGCCAACAGATCCTTGTCCAAGGACAAAAAGTTCATAAAATCGATTTGGTAGGAAATCCCAATAACGATGGACTTTTGGATTTAAAATGGTCAGAGACTGGAGATACAGTTTTACTTCGAAAGGGGAGCATCCAAGCTCTTTATGAAATCAGAGACCGAATTCTCGTCGAAAAAATCAATGCTGTCGATGCTCTCGCCATCAATGCGATGGATGTCATCAATGAAATTCATAAAGATGGATTTGGTTTGAATGGAAAAACCAATTTAAACTTTTTTGAAAGCAGGGCTCTTGCCACAAATACCTTCGGTGAAATTGATACCGATGGAGATGGACTCAACGATAAAACTGCCGTGTTCCGTGTGACAGGTCGTACATCCATTGATGCCGATCGTCCGATTGGAATTTCAGGAACCATGCGTTTTTTGAAAGCAAGTCCTGGTGGGGAAACTGAAATTTTAGTTCCTTATTCCAAAGATGATACTTTGAATGCTGTTATCAAACGAATCAATCGTTCGGAAACTGGTGTTGTGGCTTACATGTCGCATGACAACCAGTTGGCGCTAAAAGCCACGACAAACCCTTTGGATAAAAAAGAAAATTTTATGATCCGCCACTTAGAAGATTCTGGGGAACTTCTTGTGGGTCTTACTGGAATCTTAACAGCAACAGGTGTTGCTGGATCTTTTGATTATCGAAAAATAGGTGAGATCAATAAATTCCAAGCCAATGCCCAGGACATCACACTCACACCGATGTATCATCCTTCTTCTTTCTTTAAAATGTCAGAAGATGTCAGAAACAATCCTGCAAACATTGCAGCAGCTCGTGGAAAAGATGTGAATGGATCCGGTGATTATAACTCACCGAACGGTCAAAAAGATGGATCAAATGCACTTCTCATCGCAGCAGCCCTCCGTGAAAAACCGGTGATGTTTGATTATTCCAAAACAACGGATGATTTTTATAACTCACTGATTTCTAGATTAGGAACAGAAGCAAGAGAAGCAAAACAAGAGTATACCACTCAGAATGAACTTATGGTGGAACTTGAGAACATGCGTCAGTCTGTGATGGGTGTGAATTTAGATGAGGAAATGGCCAATATGGTTCAGTTCCAACAGTCCTATAATGCATCCGCAAGAATGATCTCTACACTCAATGAAATGTTAGATACCATCATCAATAGGTTAGGTGTATAATCATGATCAGAATCACTAACATGATGCAAAACAATTCCTTGGTCCGGAACTTAAACCGTCACCAAGTGGCAATGGACGAAACTCAAACGCAATTGGGTACGGGATTAAAAATCCGTAAACCATCTGATGATCCAGGTGCGGCCACAAACCAAATGTATTTTCGATCCCGTCTGAACGAACTCTCCCAATACGAAGAAAACATTGGGGACGGATACCAAAGGTTACAACAGATTGATGGTGTCCTAGACAAGATGGGAGAAATTTTCCAAAGAGCACGTGTACTTACGGTGCAAGCCGGAAACGGAATTTACCAAGGGGACAAGGGATTTGAATTGGAAGTGGCGATTGGTAAAGAGATCGACCAACATTTACGTGCGATTGTGGATCTTGCCAATGCACGAGATGCTACCGGACAACCTTTGTTTGGTGGTCATGTGATTGAAAGACCACCTTTTGAACCAATTGAATCAAAAATTAAAGGTTTGCAAGGTCTTGAACTCAAAAACCAATATGTAGGTGTCGAGTATCGTGGCGATATCGGAGAACAACTCCGTGAAATCGAAAAAGGTGAATATATTCCCATTACCATTCCTGGTAATAAAGTGTTTTGGGGAACGAACGTGAGTGTCACTTCCAAAGTGGATAACTCTGCTTACCAAGCCACGTCTGACCAAAAGTTTAAAATTGATGGAGTTGAAATTCATATCTCTGTGGGTGATACCATTGATGATGTGATTGATAAAATCAACAACTCACCACTGGAAGTGAAAGCAAGTAAACTTGCCCAAGATAACATTTCTATTTCTTCTACGGCTCCTCACCAAATTTGGTTAGAGGATGTGGATGGAGGAACAGTCCTTCGCGATATTGGACTCATTGAACCAAGTGCAAGTGAACCACCGAATAACTTTTCTAAGTCGGCAACTGTCACTGGACTTTCTGTATTTGATGTTTTGATTCAACTTCGAAATGACCTCATCCAAAAAGACCAAGAACGAATTGGTGGTAGGGATTTGGGCGATTTGGATTTGGCTTTGGAAAACATTCTTCGCCACCGGTCGACCATTGGTGCCCGTATGAATCGTTTGGAACAACATGAAGAACGAGTCTCTTACGACAAAATGTATATGACCGAACTACTAGCGAAAAATGAAGGGATCGATTTTCCGGAAACAATTATGAATATGAAGTGGTTAGAAACAATTCATAGTTATGCGCTCAATGTCGGTTCTAAAATTATCAAACCAACTCTTATGGATTTCCTTCGGTAACGGAAACTAAATGACGGTTATATTAGAAAGAAAAGAAAGTACAGGAACTAGAATGTCGGTAACGATTCATACAAAACCTTTCGGAACCATCCAAGTGGACTCAAAACAAATCCTGAAATTCCCACAAGGGTTACTCGGGTTTGAAGAATTTGATGAATATGCCCTCATCGAAGAAAGTCCTGAGAGTCCATTCAAATGGTTGCAATCCACAAAAGAATCGGGGCTTGCATTTATTGTCATCCAACCAGAACTGTTTATGAATGATTATAAACCTGCTATTTCTGATGAAGAACTTCATGATATCGGGCTTACTAGTTGGAAGGAAGGATTGATCTTTCTGATTGTCACTATTCCTCATGACAATCCAAAAGGAATGACTGCAAACTTACAAGGCCCCATCATTCTAAACGGAAAAGAGGGAAAGGGAAAACAATGTATTTCTCGAGATGAAAATCATCCCATTCGTAAAAATATCATTGAATCTATGGAAGAGATGTCTTCCGAAAAGGTATAATCCGTGTTAGTTCTTGCAAGGAGGAGCAACCAATCCATTATGATCGGTGATGATATCGAAATAGTCATTGTCGATATCAAAGGTGACCAAGTAAAGATTGGTGTCAAAGCTCCAAAAAATGTTTCTGTACATCGTGCAGAAGTATATAAAGAAATTCAGGAAGAAAACAAAAAAGCTGCCGGGACCAATATCAAACCAGAAGATTTGGGCAAACTCGGTGATTTGTTCAAAAAGAAAACTTAACTTGATCTTTCCTTCGATTAGCGTTTCTCTGGAGCCAAACTCCAGGGAGATATTTTAGAATTGAAACGTAGATTTTTAGTCTGGTTTTTACCACTGATCGTAGTCTGGTTCCAACGTTTGATTGGCTTTACTTCCAGATTTCGTTTTTTGACAAACGAACATTACGAAGAATTATTCAAAAATAAAAAACCTTTTATCTATTCAATTTGGCATACGAACGTTTTGTACTCTCCTTTTTTGCACAGGGGAAAAAACGTAGCAGTGTTAATTTCCGAATCGAAAGATGGGGATTATATTAACCAAGTCGTTCATCGGTTTGGAAATACAAGTGTTCGGGGTAGTAGTTCGAAAGGTGGGTCGAAAGCATTAAAGGCTGTGATCCAACATTTAAAGAAAGGATTGCCGGCTGCTTTTACACCCGATGGCCCACGTGGTCCAGCCTTCATTGTCCAACCAGGAATCATTGCCGCAGCACAAGTCACACAAGTTCCTATCGTTCCCTTTCATTATGAATGCAGTAGGCAATGGATTTTAGAAAGAGCCTGGGACAAACATAGAGTTCCAAAACCTTTTACAACTTTTGTTGTTTCTTATGGAGAACCTATTTCAGTTCCTCGTGATTTAAATGAAGAAGAGTTTGAAGCGATCCGTCTAAAAGTAGAAGAAGCAATGTTGAATAATCGAAATCTTGCTATAAGAGAAGCAGAACGAATTCATAAAGGAGAATCCCAATGACAGCAGTGTTTGAAGACAAGGTGGTGGTTTCTACTGCCAAAACAAAGTATGAAACAAAAATCTCTGCAGGAAAACATACATGGGTAGCTGATGAACCAAAAGATAAAGAAGGAACGGATCTTGGGCCTATGCCTATGGAATTACTTGCCTCCTCTTTGGGTGCCTGCACTTCCATTACAATCAGGATGTATGCCGACCGAAAAGAATATCCCTTAGATTCCGTAGAAGTTCATGTAACAATTGATAAACGATCTCCAGAGGATCATAAATTTACAAGAGTTGTTGTTCTTTCTGGAAACCTAAGTAAAGAACAACGGGAAAGATTACTTTCCGTTGCCAATGCTTGTCCAGTTCACAAACTTTTGTCTGGAAAAATTGAAATCGAAACGAACTTGGGTTAGTGAATGACCACTAAACCCACAAAGGAATCACCGTAGCGGAACCACCATCCCATTCGATTTTTGTGTGGAAATGTTTTCCTTCACGAATCCTTGGGACTTTGGCACCGTTCACATAGAAGGTTCCGCCTGTGTATTCGTGCGTTTCTCTTTCTTTCTTTTTGCTAATCGAATGGTGCATATGACCGGAAAGAACCAGAGGGACTTTTTTCCCAATGGATTTGGCATAACGAATGGCTTCCGTAAGGTCCAAATCTCCCCAGTCTCCACCTTCTTTTTTAAACTCGGCTCCATAGATCGAATTTTTGGCAGCACCTAACCCAAAAGGTCCGTTATGCGAAAGAAAGAATAAATTTTTTTCTTTGGTTCCGTCGATCAGTCGTTTGTATTTTTCGATCGAAGTTTCCATATTTGAAACCATATAAGATTTTGTTAGATAGGGTTTAAAACTAAGACCTCCGCCCATCGCATGAGGACGACCCACGATGAGGCTTAAATCATTTTCTTGTGATAAAACTAAAGAACTATAACCCAGTAGTGAGATGGGTTTTACAAGTTCCGAAAGATTTCGCATCCTCCTGTTTTGGCCAATTTGACCAGAGTGAATGAGGACTTTTGATTGGATCACTTCTCCAATGATGGACGTTAAACTCATCCCATCCCAATTCCCAGGAATCATATACGCACGTTTGGTGAGACCTTGGAACGATAGTTTTCCTAGTTTTGGGTTCCCACGTAGATCCCCTGTAAAGAACAAACAATCATAATCCGAAGCATTGAAGTATTCGATATCTTTCTGGTTCCAATATCCGTGGATGTCACCGATCAATGCAAATTTCATTTTGGTATCTCTTTTATTAATTAATCTTTATTGCGAATAGAACTTATGGAAGAACGAATGAGTCCTTCCGATTTGCCGCCCACTCGAATGAATGCAGGAGGTTTACCGATGGGGGCTGGGACTTGGATTTTTCTATATCCATCGTAAGTGGTTCCTGTCCAAATATGTTGCCATCTACCACGCGGAAGATAAACATCCTGTACGATCTCATCACTTTTCACAACAGGGGCCACAAGAAGGTCATCTCCTAAAAAAAACTGGTATTTGTATTTTAATAAATTTTTATCTTCAGGCTCTACCAAGTAATTGTGTCGGACAACAGGGATTCCCGTTACCGATGCTTCTTCCACCAAACTTTGAATATATGGTTTAAGAGCAAAATGAATTCTTGCAATTTTTGCAAAAAGAGTCACGGTATCTTCATCTCCGAGGGACTTGGTTCCATCTGGTTTGGTATAGGTATATACCTGCCAGTTTTTGAGCGGTTTATTTCCTTCGTGGGTTCTAAAAACCGGTGTAAAGGCTGAAGCTTCGGCCCATCGCAAAAGAAGTTCTTTGGATCTATGATAATTACGGAGTGGGTTTGTAATGGTTGTGTATCCACCGATATCACTATGGTTGAGCGCATAACCACTGATACCTGAGCTTGTGAGTCCAATGATGGAAGATGGAAGTCCGTCATTGGTTCCGAAACTTACCATCTGGTCTCCTTCCCAAAAGAGAGTAGAATATGCATTGGAATAACTGTATCCCGCACGGGTGAAAAAAACGATTTTTCCTTCCATCCCAGCTTCTTTAATGGCTTCCCGATTGATTCTTGCCCAATCGACGGGATACCGGTTGTGATAGATTTTGGCATCGATTCCCGAATATAATTTTGCATCATAAGGCAACCATTCTCCAAAATCAGCCATCCAACCAGAAAGACCCATTCCAATCATATTTTTTTTGATTAGTTCTTTGGTCCAACGAACCGCTGCCGGGTTTGTTAGGTCAATCAGGTAGGCAGGGAACCCAACGGTTTGGATAAGATAGTCTTCTCCGCTTTGATTTTTTACTAGATATCCTTTTGCTTTCGCTTCCGTTAAGAGTGGGTTTGTAAAATCATCATTTGGTTTTTTAGGATCTGTATCTGCAAGGAAGGAGTTAATGTAACCTAACACATGTACATTTTGATCATTCATTGATTTCACAAATTTTTTAAATTCAGGATACAAAGTATCATCCGCATACCAACGCCATTTGAGTTGGTCTCCAAAATTAGTGACACGTCGCCCACACCAATCTTGGATCCAAAGGGCTGTCACAGGATTTCCAGCATCTTTTGCTTGTTTAACGATGGCAGAAACTTTTTCTGATCCGCCTTGGACGCCAAGCCATGTGCCGTAAGCCCAATCCGGAAGTTTTGGGAATCTGCCTGTTTTTTTGGTATAAGCTTCGATGAGTGATTTGGAAGACGATCCAATCCAAATGGTTCCGGAGAGAGATTTCTCTGATTGAAAATCCCAAAATTCTACTTTGGTTTTTTTGGAATCACTAAAATCAAAATTTGCATAACCGCTGTTTTCGAAAAAAACAGAACGGTTTTCGGAAGTGATGTAATGGGGGATGGGTGCGTATGTTGTATATGCGTTTCCACCAGCCCCTGCCAAAAGATTTGCTCCTGTAGTGATGGGTTGGTCACCACGTCCCACCCCTTGTTCCTCCGTAAATAAAAAGGGAGTTTTTCCTTTGAGTTCATCATAGGTAAACTGTTCCCCTAACCCAAAAATCTTTTCTTCTGGAGAAGAAACATAATGCAGGTGGATTCTATTTAAGGAAGGATCAGAAATAGCGATTTTGAATTCAACCTCCATATCTGATTTGGTTTGGAAATGAAGTTGATAATCGGTGAAACAATCTTTTCCGGTTAACTTCCCTTTGATGGAAATCTTTCCTGGTTCCTTTATGACTTCGTCTATGGATTGATTGTTGCAAGATTTTTGTAGGTTCTCTTTGAATTGAAACGAAGCCATTCTGTATTTGGATATTGTTTCTTTGGTGAAGGACAAAAGAAATGGCTCTTCGAGAGAAAGTTTGATAAAGTCTTTTCCCAGGGAATGGTTTCTTAACGTGAATTCATTTTTGGATTGAATCCATTGTACTTTTTGAGTGAGGGAGTATGATTCTTCCGAAACCGGAAGATTTGAAACGATGCGGGAAGCGCATTCCAAAAAGAACAGTGATAGAGATAAGGATATAAAACGAAATACCATCGACCCCTCCAGGAGCAGAGATTAGTGGATCGATGGTTTATCGTTTCGTAAATTCTTTTTTAAACTTTCTTGCGATCCAATCCGCCCACACGAGGTGCTGCGGCTGCCCCTTGTTTGACACCAAACACTGCCACCGCTTGTTTCGGTAGACTTGATTTTCTCCATTCAAACCAAGAACCTTGGTAGGTAGTGACATCAATATAACCCGCTTCGCGAAGCATGAGTGCGAGTAAACATGAGCGAGCACCATTGTAATCATAAATCACAGTGGGTCGTTCTGGCATAAAAGGAAATCCATTCAGGCGTTTTTTGAAAAGAGAACGTTCGATGAGGTTTGCTTCCCCATCATATAAATTTCTCCAATCCCATAAAAAAGCACCAGGCAAACGTCCACAAAGAGTTCCTTCTTCTGGAGCCGTAAGCCTTGGCAATCGCCCTTCGTATTCTTCCATTGTCCTTGCATCAAAGATTTGGAGTTTGGTAAGATTTCGTTCCATAAAGGCTTTGTCCACGACACCTTCAATTGGTTTTACTTTGTCAGCGATTGGAGGCTCAATTTTGAGATCGCCTTTTGCTTTATTGCCTGTTACAGGCCATTTTTGGCCAAGAACATAAGCATCCTTAATTCCCATTCCACGGAGTAAATACACCATCCGAGTGGAAAACATTCCCATTCCTTCATCGAAAACAATGATTCGGTTTTTTTTTGATTTTTGAAATTCTTGTACGACTGCCACCATCGGTCCGTACAATTTCTTTTGGGATTCTGGATCAGATCCGAATGCTTTTTTGATAAATGGATAGTAGTAAGCACCTTCCAAAGTTTCTTCTTCATATGCTGATTGGGAACGACAATCGATGAGGAAGTCACCAGGTTCTATTTCGGTTTTTAGAAAGTTCCAGTTCAAAAAAGTATTCTCCTATTTCTTACATTACTTTTCCACCCCTCGAATTTTTGAAAGTCTGAAAACCAAAAAAAAAGTTCATCTCTGGTTTGAGACATAATGAGAAAAGAAATCAATTGGATGCCAGTTGATTCTGCTAGGGGAACCAGCCGATAATTTGTACAATCGGTATTTCATGATTAGGCAGATGCACATATACTTTGGATTGATTTTGTTTCTTTTGGCAACGGGCGTTGTTTTTGCGGACCGCACAAAGATTTACCCATCGTTGCATTCGCTAAAGAATGAAGTGGAATCATGGAAGGAAAAAAAACCATCCGCACAAATCAAAAAACAGATTCGTACTCATCAAAATTTTCTGATGGAGGATGAAACTTGCCATATAGAACCTGCATCGCACATTTCATCCGTCACTTACTTTCGATTTAGTTGTCAAACTGGATCGGAACCTCTTCTCATCCAATTCCGTTCCAATCAAAAAAGGAAAATTGAAGTTGGTAAGGGTAAGTTTCAATTGAGAGCAATCCATCATATAGGAAAAAAACAATATTTAGAAATTGAAACCGGACTTGTTTTGAGCGAAACAAAAACACAATCTAGATTGAATGTTGATGATACTGAATTGGATTATCCTTCGAAAAAACAAGTTTCCAGTGTCTTGGAAAATAAACCAACCATCAACTCAAATAAACCCATTCAAAATCCTAATTTATTTTATTTTAAGTCCGTATCCCAAAATCCAAAAAGAAGAAAGGAAGTCCCCTCAGATATTGAAGTGTTTTTTGATACTTCTTGTCCATTGGAGTTTATCGAAAAGGATCAAAGTTTCTACTGGGACCAAACAGTTTCCTTTGTTTTTCGTATCACATGCATTCGCGATTCAGCCTATAGTTTGATCCGTGTACCATCGACTGCATCTGGTGATTTAGTTGCCTCAAATACAATTTGGAAAGATCCGAAACCTGGTGACCGTGTGTTAGGAACTGCCGTCTTAAAAAAGATCACAGAAACTCAAACCTTTTGGGAGAAAATTGTTTTGTATTATGAATAAATTTTTTAAACTCTCTATTCTATTTTTTCTTTTGAACCACTCGTTGTTTGCTCAAGCAGATCCAGAGCCAGCAGTAGATTCTATATTCCGATCTGTGGTTCTCATTCGCAATGAGGGGTTTAATACAGAAAACAAAACACAACCATGGATGAAAAAGAATTTGTACACTGGATTTGGATCAGGCCTCGTTTTGCCAAATCAAACCATTTTGACAAATGCTCATGTGGTTCGTGATGCCAAACGAATTCTTGTAAAAAGTAGTTTTACTAAAAAAGAATATTTAGCAGATGTTAAATATATCGGTTATGATTGTGATTTGGCTTTATTACAGGTCAATGATCCTGATTTTTCAGAACAAACCACAACTCTCTCTTTTTTAGAAGGTATCCCAAACTTAGGATCAGATGTATTACTTTTAGGTTTCCCGAATGGAAATGATAGTTTGTCAGTGGAAAAAGGATCGATTCTTCGATTTGAAAAAAATCGATACACTTACTCCGGGTTAGACTATCGTAACGTATTAAAAATCAATGCGAATATCCAACCAGGAAATTCAGGTGGGCCAGCTGTTCAAAATGGAAAGGTAGTGGGTTTGGTTTTTCAAATTAGCACATTGGAACAAGGGATTGCTTATTTAATATCAAATGATATCATTCGTCATTTTTTAGAAGATATCGCAGATGGGAAGTATGATGGGTTTCCTAACATTGGATTCACTTTTCAAAATGGAAATCCAAAAAGTTTAAAACAAGCAATGAAGGTTCCGGCCAATCAATCAGGCATTTTTGTGAACCGAATATATCCTTCTTCAACGTTTTCGAAAGTCTTAAAAGAAAAGGATTTTGTATTCGCAGTGGATAATTTGCCTCTTTCCAATGATGGGGAAATTTCCGAGTCCAATAAAAAAGAATTCATCATTGATTGGGTCGAAAACAAACAGCTAAATTCCAAAGTGGCAGTCAGCTATTATAGAGCAGGAAAACGATATGATGCAGAAGTGAATCTTCAAAAAAACTATGCATTAGATTTGTATCGTGATTCTACGGAAGATTATTTTTTACAGGCAGGATTTGTTTTCCAGCCCATCACTAGGTCCTTTTTCCATTCAGAAGATGGAGACTTGGATAGTTCTTTAAAATATCATTATAGTTATTTCATTCAAGATTTATTATACAGGTATACAACTCGAGATATTGTTTTGAGTTATACATTCAATGATCCTGAAACTTCAAAGTATAAAAAGTATAAATATAAAGTGGTTGAGTCGATTAACGGAAGAATACCGAAAGATTTAAATGAATTTAAAACTATCTGGAAAAATGAAAAAAAAGGTTTTATTGTCCTTCGGTTTCGAGGGATGGATTTGCCCATTGTGCTTAGGCCAGAGTCTATTTACCAAATGAACCAACGTGTGAAAAAAAGATATGGTGCCAATTATGAAGAGTTTTAAATATATTTTTCTAATTATTTCTATTTTTGCCACCTTACTTCCTATTGGTGCCGAAGAGTTTGAAGATAAACGTGTAATCGAATCAAAGATCACATTCCAAAAAACAAGCCACCAAAATCCTTGGCTTGTAGGAGAACCTTATTCTAGAAAGTTAAATTTGATTTATATCGGAAAAGGACTTTTTTTTGGAGTCACTTTACCCAAACAAAATCCGGTATTTGCTGAATTTGAGTCTTTTGATTATTCAGTTCCAAAATTAGGGATCAAGTCTTATGATGAAGAAACAGGTTTTATTCTTTTGGAAACAAAAGAGATTCCCAAACTCCCTAAATCTGTGGTTTTGGATTCCAAGTCGGCAAACAAACATTGCCCAACAGGTAAGTCTCGTTATGTATTTCTTCCGTTCTCAAAAACACCGATCAAAGTATTATTGCTTGAGAAAAAAACATCGGAAGATTCTGATTTTTTCTTCAAGAATCAAGTGTTATGTGGTGTAACCGTAGCAGAATATTTGATACCCACCGAATATGTAGAAACTTTTTATAGGACTGAAGGAAAACCATTTCCTCATCCAGGTTTGGTATTTGATGTCAATTTGACTCCGTCGGAACGTGAGTATTATTCTAAAAATAATACCAATCCACTTTTAGTAACGGAAGTGATCCCAGGTGTCGGGCCTGCATATAACCTGTTTCCTGGTGATTTAATTACAGAAATCAACGCAAGTCCTCTTGCTAAAATTGATGATTGGGATCGTACGGACAAAGTTTATGATTTGATATTGCGAAAACCAAATGGCACATTGCGAGAATTAGGTGAATCGATACAATTAAAACTTCATAGAAATTTTCAAAATCAGAATGTAAGTTATGATTTGCGAGCATACGACTCAAATGATTTTTTAATTCCGGAAGAAGCCAAAAAACGAAAACCCCTGTATTTGATTGTAGGCGGATTTTTCTTTACGGAACTTACGAATGCATATTTGAAGGAGTTTGGCTCTGAATACCGAGTTAAGTCAGAAAAAAAACTAGTTTATCTTTCTGACTATTACCAAAAAAAAGTGCACCCTGTTCGTGAAAAGATCGTGATTTTAAGTCGTGTTTTTCCCCTAGAAGGGAACCTAGGATACCAAGAATTTCAGGATTTGGTATTAGAGAAGGTAAACGGAACACGGGTCACGTCTCTCAGTCAATTAAAAACGCTTCTCCAATCGGAAGAGACCACCTACTATGCGTTTGAGCTTTCCGGTGGAAAAATCGCATTTTTTACACGTAGGGAAATTTTGGATCTCCAACAAGAGTTACAACTGACTTATAAATTGGGCCGTGCCTACAACTTAGAAGATTAAAACTTAAAAATAGATTTACAATTGTTATAGATTGGAGTTCTCTTTACCCTAAGACTCCATTCTATGAAAATCCTTTTTGTTGATGACGAAGAGACAATCCGCGAATTGTTCTGGGAATACTTCAAAGATGAATTTAATGTCACTCTTGCTGCCGATGGACAGGAAGCTCTTGCGATCTCTAATCAGAATACATTTGATCTAATTATTTCTGATATCAGCTTACCGAAATTAAATGGAATCCAATTCATTCAAAAACTGAGGGCAGACGGAAACCAAACTCCATTTTTGGTGATTACTGGCGATAGTGACATTCAGATTGCCATTGATGTATTTAGAATGGGAGCGGTTGATTTTTTTCTGAAACCTTTCCGAATGGAAGCACTCCGTTCTCGAATCAAAAAATTTGAAAATGCTGACATTGATTTAAACCTTCTCTTTAATAGTGGTGAAATCATTCAGTTTAGTGATGACTGTAAAATCAAACTTCGCCCACAAATTAAAAAACTAAATTCTTATATTGCTTTCATCGTTAAACAGATTTTGAATTCACCTTTAGCCACTCAAGAAGATTTGATATCCATTAAAATTGTTTTGTATGAACTCTTGGCAAATGCCATTGAACATGGCGTGGCTGGCGTAACTTATGCAGAAAAACAAGAATGTTTAGAGGCCAATGAGGATTACTTTAAGTTAGTGGATTCTCGTTGTGCAGAGAACAATTCGTTTGTCTTCGTTGAAATATCTATGGATGATGTTGGAATCACCATTGTCATTCGAGACGAAGGAAATGGATTTGCTGTTAGTCAAATTCCTAATCCAGTTGTTAACCCGGCTGCAAACTTAGTCAGTGGAAGGGGAATTTTCTTAGCGAAGATGAATATTGACTCTATTGTTTATAATGAAAAGGGAAACGAAGTTCGATTTTTCAAAACTTGGTATAAACTGACACAATCTAATTAAAATTGGACTCCCAAAGAAACATAAAACCGTAGGTATTCTTTTTTAGGCATTTCTTCAGTGAATGGTTCAGTAATGAGGATACGAGTTTGCCGAGGATCCATCATCGTATAAGAAGCACTGACTTGAGCAAATAATTTTCCATGTTCATTTGATAAAAAACTAATTTTCCCTATGACTTCATTTCCTTTGCCTAAGGAAGAGTCTGATCGATTCAAAAATAAATCGGTGCGGAAAAAAGAATTCCAATCCATACCCATTTGGATTCCATAAATTCGATTTCCTTTGTTTTCATAGTTGGAGTTCTCTCTTGTAGGAGTATCTCGAAACTGTGGTGGGACACTTAAGTCCAAAGATTGGTATAATAAAAATGAAGAGTATCCTCCGAGTACCCTTGGTTCGGCAAAATTTGACGCATAACCATCGCTATTTGAATCTAATCGTTCCTTATTATCTTTTTTAGTCACAAGGCCAGCTAAAGCAAAACTAAATTTTTCACCTTGGGAGTGAAGGGATAAATATCCTAAATAAGAATTCGTTGCGATTTGTTTTTCAGACCAGGGAGCAGAGGAAGATTTTGACTCACCAAGAAGCCGAATGCCCACCAAATCCAAAGCCCAATTTTCGAAAAATTTTTTGGATTGGAACTCCATTCCACTATAGGAGTAACGACCAGAAACTCTTTGTCCAGATAGAATTTGTCCATTGGTATTATGGTTGGGATCGGAATGAACATAATGAAAAAAACGAAACTCTTCCCAAAACAAAGTTTTCTCAGAACTGAGAAGGCCACCATAAATCTCCCTTCGGTACCCAGTCCAAGGAGGCCCAAACCAGTTTTCCCATTCAGGTTTAGCGTTTAGGCGAATTCCTGTTATGCGAAGACCAGAGGAATGAGAGAGGGAAACAGAACCATAATTTGCCATTCCCACAAAAAAGAATCCAAACCGGTCCAATCGATTGAACCCACGGCCAACTTCCAGACCCAACTGAATTCCTGAAATTTCTTTGGAGACGAGGGCTGTGAATTCGGAGTCATAAATCGTTCTTACTTCTTTATCGACAATCCTTCCCTCAGAAAAGCCGACCCTGGGTGCAATCAGGACCGCCAAATTCCAACCCTGGTTAACAAAATAAAACAAACTGGGAGTAGTGAGGATTCCTTGCGAGTAATAACGATTTGCTTTTTCTGAATCAAGTCCCCCTTTTTGAGATTGGAATTTACCACCAGTAATGAGTTCTGTTTGGAAACCGAATCCCTTCGTATCTCTCAGTGGAATCGTTTTGGATCTTTCTTTGACAACCACTCGCCCGAAATTACGATTGGCACGGTCGTCATCCATTACGGAATCAGAGTAAGACTCGGCAGAAAGACTGGAAAAAAAAGAAAGAAAGAGAAGGGAAACTATCCCGATACTTGTAGGGATGAAGAAAATACTTTTGAAATACAGACATGGATTTCTTCTCATTTTCCCTCTTCTGTTGGTTATTTTTTCTTATAGAGAAGCTGACACTCGTTTTTCTCATGATTTGAGCCGGTTTTTCGAGAAGACAGACCATAGCAAAGAAGAAGCAGTCATTTATGTTTATTTGACAGAAGCTGAAAAAACCAATTTTTCAGTTCGCAGAAGAAAAGAACTTTCACGGGCAATCGTTCGATTTTCACAAAAATTACAATTCCCCGATGGAACATTGTTAGGTGGATACCAACCAAATTCTTCTTTGTTTTTATTGGCGTGGGCTAAAACGAGATCGGAGTTTCGAACAAATCCTTTGCATGGATATGGGATTTTGAGTTTATCTGAAATGTTTGTTCGAGAATTTGAAATGTCTTCTGGAACGAAAATTAATCGAGATTTCGACATCCAAAACGATTCGATCCAATTGAAGATGGTAATTTTAAAATTAAAAGAGTCTTTGGCTGCAGGAAAATCAGTTAAAGAAGCATATTTAAAAATATATGATGGAAATACTTCTCCAAATGAATGGGAATTGTTAGAAACTAATTATAAAAAAATGTATGAGTTTGTTACTTCCGAAAATAAGCCATAAAATAACCGGTTAATAATAACCAAGATACAATTTGACCAAGAAAAAGTGATATGGCAGCACCATTGGCACCCCAGTCAGGAATGATCCAATAATCAAAAATAGCTCCGAATAACAATCGGAGTAATGCAAGTCCAGCAAGAAGTCTTGGCAATCCCAATGCAAATAGTGCCGTTCCCAAAGGAGCAAACACCAATTGTAGTAAAAAGTTTGGGTATAAAATTTTAAATACAGAAATTGAGTTTGTGTATTTTGTGCCGAATAACAATGTTAAGATGGGTTCTGCAAGTAAAATTCCTGGCGATAAGGCGATTGCGATCATCCCACCCAAAAAAACTGATTTTTTTAGAACATTGGGAAATTCTTCTGTTTCTGCTAATCTTGCTAACTTTGGATAAATGATTGAATTGAAAGTAGCGAGGATGATGATAAATCCGCTAAATAATTGTAAGGCGGTTCCGTAGTCCGCCACAATCTCTGGTGGGTGAAATTGGTTTAAAAAGAAAATTTCCAGGCGATCCGATAGGATAGCAAAAATTGAGGCAGCAAAAGCCCAAAGATTAAATAGTAAAAGTTTTTTTTCATTGGTTCTGACTTCAGAGGCTTCTGCAGTAAAAGAGATCTCTTCTTTGCCAAAAAAGAAGAAGAACATAAATAAAACAAAAATAGGAGCAATACAAAAAATAGCAAGAATATCCATATATGTGAGAGGATGGATACTAGATTCAGATAAATAGATTAGTAATAGAAGTCGAACTACGTTTGGAAGAGGATTCCAAAGAGAAAGTGATTTGTACTTCCTATAGGATACAAATAAACTTTCGAAGTAAGAGATAAAAGAAATTATGATCCCACCAAATAACAGAAGTAATAAGACAAAGAAATTTTCGTCACTTGTTAAGTAAGCCACCAAACAAACGATAGATAAAAATAAAAAAGAATAGAATTTGATTCTTAATGATGCATTGAGTATGGCACCTGGATTTTCTTTTTTTTCCGCCATTGGCGAGATGTATTTAATTAGTGCATTGGGAAGTCCAAATTCAGCAACTGCCAGAACCACTGGTAAAAAACCTAAAAAGTATTGAAGTTTTCCGTTTTCTGCTTTGCTTAACAAATTTACGGAATAAATCATAAACACCAAGTTGGTGATGGCAGATAACGCTTTTGAACTACTAACAAAGAAAGAGTTTTTGAGAACTCCTTCTTTTAATAACTCTACTTTTAAAAGTTGAAATATTTTTTTTAATTTTTGCATGTACTAGTTTTGCAAAAACTTTCCTTTTTGGATTTTTTGCAGAACCAAGGGAACAAGAAACACCAAAGCAAATCCAACAACTAAATAACGGATGTATCTTAAAAACAAATCATCCTTCCAAATGGTTTTTTTGATTAAAATCCCTGGGATTACGTAGAGCAATAAGATCACAATGGCTAAAACTAACAATCGAACAAAAACCGTAATCCAGAAATTGTTAAATTGATTTGTTCCAAATGAGAAATTCCATTTGGGAAGGGACCAATCCAAAAACTCTGGTTTGCTCAATCTTGGATAAAACAGAATTCCAAGCCAAAAACCCGCAAGGGCACCGCTGGCCGTTAACACTCCCGACAAACTATGGTGATGTTCTACAGAAAGAAACGGAGAGTCCAAAGAGATTGGTGATAAAGTGATGACGATCCCTAATAGACTGAGTGTACGATAATTCTTTGTATGTAGGAAGGCCGGAACTGAATTTTTTTTATAAAATCGATCGAGTAAAAATAAAATGATGAGTAAATGGATAACACCTAATCCGAAACCTAAACTCACATCTCCTAGATAATGTACTTTGAGATACATTCTAGAAAATGGCATAAACAGAATGATGAGAACAGAAAGAACTCGAAACCAAAGTTTGGGAATACGGTAAGCTAACAGACCCCAGACGACAACTGCGGAATAGGCATGGCCAGATGGCAAACCAAATGCTTTTTCATCAAATGCTTCTGGATAGGGAAAGGGCCTTGGACTTTCTAGGTAAAATTTTAAAATTGAAACCATCACTGCAGATGTAAGGAGCCCCAGAGAAAGTTCGAAAGCTAGTTTTGGTCGGTAGTAGATGTAAACAAAGGAGATAAGGCCGAGGAAAAAACTACTCCCTCCCAAAAAATGGCAGATGGTAGAAATCAGAAGGAAGATTCCGCCGAGGTTTTGGTCCCAAACATGGAGAGAATCCAGGGGAACGGAGGAAAACCAAAGGGAGCTCTGTGTTAGGATGAGTTCTTTCATAGGAATTTCCATCTAAGATGAAAATCCAACTTGATTTCATAAAGTTTTATTTTGAAATATGTGATGTTTCTATGGATTCTAACCAAAACCCCGCTGATATTTTAGAAAGTCTCTTTGTCATTCCCAGGGAAGTTCCCAAAACCATCCTCCGTAATCTCCTTGAGCTCATTTATGACGTCAAAGTGGCCGGATCTGAAAACATTCCCGAATCTGGTGGGGCACTTATCATCTCCAATCATACCGATTATTTGGACATTCCGGTACAGGGGGCTTTTGCTGACCGAAAGATCGTATATTTGGGCAAATATGAACTTTTCCATCCCCAAGAAGAGATCATGGCCATCCTCAATCATAAAAACTCTCCTTTTCAATACCCACCGTTAAGTTTAACTAAGCCGGTCATTGAAGTTTTGTTGAATTCTCTAGGCAGTGTAGTGAAAAAAAACCTAATCAATTGGGGGAGTATGCCCATCATCCGCAATGCTGCCAAAGATTCGGAAATGGACAAACGAGCTGCCATGGATTACTACGAAAAACTAGAGACTTATATGGTGGATCTCATGAAAGAAGGGGAACTACTTTCGATTTATCCAGAGGGTTCTCGTTCGGAAACGGGGGAATTGCAGTCCTTTCGTGCCATGGCGGCAAAACTTGCCATTCGTGCGGGGGTTCCCATCATTCCGTCTGGAATCGTTGGTGCGACAAATATGTCAAAACCCAAGGCTTTCTTAACAGGAGATGCTTTCAAAACGAAAATTCGTTACCAAATTGGAAAACCCATCCTTCCTTCTGAGTTCCCAACTGGTCCGGAGAAAAAAGCTGCCAAAGAACTGACAGAAATTCTGGAAAATCGAGTGCGGGAGCTCATGAAGCAAGCCCAGTCCATACTTTAGTCTCGACCTTTCGGGAAAATTATGACATAGTTTCCAAAGCTATGTCATTCCTGTCGCATTTTGCTATTGAATCCGTAGCAATCTTTTTAGAACGTTGTTCTCTATGACCACCGAAATCTTAACTTACACCCCCAAAAACAAAATTCGCTTTGTGACGGCGGCCTCCCTCTTTGATGGCCACGATGCCTCCATCAATATCATGCGGAGGATTTTGCAACAGAGTGGGGTAGAAGTGATCCACTTGGGACACAACAGGAGTGTGCAAGAGATTGTCCAATGTGCGATCCAAGAAGATGTACAAGGGATTGCCATCACCAGCTACCAAGGTGGTCATGTGGAATATTTTCAATACATGATTGATCTATTAAAAAAAGAAGGGGCAGGTCATATACGGGTGTTTGGTGGTGGTGGTGGAACCATTCTCCCTTCTGAGATTGAAGTTCTACATAAATACGGTGTGGCTCATATTTATTCCCCTGATGAAGGAAGGACCCTTGGTTTGCAAGGGATGATCAACGATGTTGTCAAACAATCTGATTTTCCTACTCCACTTTCGTTTAACGGAGATTTGGCGTCACAAATCCAAAAGAAAAATTTTTTAGCACTTGGGCAAGCCATCACACAGATGGAGTTTTCCCTTTTGCAGGAAAAAACAAACTACTCTATCAATTTAGAATTTCCACCTCCAAAGAAAAATATTCCCGTTCTTGGAATTACCGGAACAGGTGGTGCTGGTAAGTCTTCCTTAACGGATGAACTGGTTCGTCGGTACTTACACGATTTTCCAAACCAAACCATTGCCATTTTGTCTGTGGATCCATCAAAACGAAAAACAGGTGGGGCACTTCTGGGAGATAGGATTCGTATGAATTCCATTTTAAATGAGAGAGTGTATATGAGGTCGTTTGCGACAAGGGAAGCAAACATTGCTCTCAACAGAAGTGTGAAAGGTGCCATTCAGATTTTAAAATCTGCAGGTTATGATCTGATCATTGTTGAAACTGCTGGGATTGGACAAAGTGATTCCGAAATTACGGAAGTCGCCGATGTTTCGTTATACGTGATGACACCAGAATATGGTGCGGCCACTCAGTTAGAAAAAATTGATATGATCGATTATGCGGATGTGATTTCCATCAATAAGTTTGATAAACGAGGAGCCCTTGATGCTCTTAGGGATGTGAAAAAACAATACCAAAGAGCTCGTAATTTATTCAATGATCCAATTGATGTAATGCCGGTATATGGAACGATTGCTTCGCAGTTCCAGGATGCGGGAACGGATGAACTCTATGCTCATCTGATTGGAGTTGTGATCGAAAAAAATAAATTAGATTGGAAAACCAGTTCCTCTAAAAACCAAGAAGGAAGAGAAGCATCTGTTGTCCTCCCTCCTGATCGTGTTCGGTATTTAACAGAAATCAAAGAAGAAATTGATCGAAATGCCGAGTGGATTTCCAAAGAAGCAGAAATCGCAAGATCAGCCTACCAACTGAAAGGTGCCATTTCCGTATTAGCCAAAAAAGGAAAACCAACTAAAGACTTGGAATCCGAGTACCAATTGTTATGGGGTTCTTTATCTGTTGAATCCAAAAACATTTTGGAAACTTGGTCTGAAAAAATTGAATCCTTTCGAAAGGAACAGTATTCCTACTTTGTTCGTGGCAAAGAAATCAAAGTCGATAATTATACGATTTCTCTCAGCCATTTGAAAATTCCAAAAATTGCCACTCCGCGTTTTGTGGATTGGGGTGATATTTTACATTGGTCTTATCAAGAAAACTTCCCAGGTTTTTTTCCTTATACAGCAGGAGTGTATCCATACAAACGAAGTGGAGAAGATCCAACACGTATGTTTGCCGGAGAAGGTGGGCCAGAACGAACCAATCGTCGTTTCCATTATTTGAGTTCGGGAATGCCCGCCAAACGACTGTCAACTGCTTTTGACTCTGTGACTTTGTATGGGGAAGATCCAGATATCCGTCCTGATATTTATGGAAAAATCGGAAACTCCGGTGTGAATGTTGCCACACTCGATGATGCCAAAAAACTTTATTCTGGTTTTGATCTTTGTGATCCTTCCACATCCGTTTCCATGACCATCAATGGCCCTGCGCCAATGGTGCTGGCTTTTTTCCTAAATGCTGCCATTGACCAAGCCTGTGAAAAATACATTCGTGCAGAAGGGAAAACAGAAGAAGTGAATTCCCAAATTCAGAAAATCTATGCAGCCAAAGGACAAGAGGTTCCAAGTTTTGATGGGGTACTTCCTGAAACTAACGATGGTTTAGGACTGATGCTTCTTGGTGTGACGGGTGATGAAGTATTACCAATCGAAGTGTATACAAAACTAAAAAAAGAAGCCCTTTCGCAAGTGCGTGGCACTGTGCAGGCGGACATTCTAAAAGAAGACCAAGCGCAAAACACTTGTATTTTCTCTACTGAATTTGCCTTAAAAATGATGGGAGACATCCAACACCACTTCATCCAAAATGCTGTTCGGAATTTTTATTCTGTTTCAATCAGTGGATATCATATAGCAGAAGCAGGTGCCAATCCTATTACCCAAGTTGCGTTTACCTTAGCCAATGGATTTACTTATGTAGAATATTATTTAAGTCGTGGGATGGACATCAATGAGTTTGCTCCAAACCTATCTTTCTTTTTTTCGAATGGGATTGATCCAGAGTATTCTGTGATTGGACGTGTGGCTCGTAGGATTTGGGCCAAAGCGATGAAGTTCAAGTATCGAGCCAATGAACGTTCACAAATGTTAAAGTACCATATCCAAACATCGGGTCGGTCTTTACATTCACAAGAAATTGATTTCAATGATATTAGAACCACATTGCAAGCGTTATATGCAATTTATGACAATTGTAATTCCCTTCATACAAATGCTTATGATGAAGCCATCACAACACCTACAGAAGAATCGGTTCGCCGGGCTGTTGCCATCCAACTCATCATCAACAGGGAGCTTGGTCTTGCCAAAAATGAAAATCCATTACAAGGTGCCTTTATCATTGAAGAACTTACCAATTTAGTGGAGGAAGCCATCTTAGCTGAATTCAACCGACTGACCGAAAGGGGTGGGGTGCTTGGTGCGATGGAGCGGATGTACCAAAGGAATAAAATCCAAGAAGAATCCCTACATTATGAAACCTTAAAACATACTGGTGAATACCCGATCATTGGTGTGAATACATTTCTCAATCGAAACGGATCGCCAACGGTGATTCCAGGGGAAGTCATTCGTTCGACGGATGAGGAGAAACAGCAACAAATTGGAAATTTGAAGGCGTTTCAAAAACGAAATGAAGGCAAAACAGACATTGCCATTACAAAATTAAAACAAGTGGCTCGTGCGAAAGAAAATATCTTTCAAGAGTTACTCGAAACAGTGAAAGTGGCGTCCTTAGGGCAAATCTCCCATGCTTTGTACGAAGTGGGAGGTCAATACCGCCGTAACATGTAAACAAAGGAAAGGGTAGAGATTCTGCCCTTGGTGACTTTATGATTTCTTGGGATTTGATCAAAAAACACAAACTTGGAATTCCTCTACTTTGGGACATTACCATGGTCTTTGTTGTCCTTGGGAACTTAGCGCTTATCATTTTTGATTTGAGTTATTTGAGTTTGCGGCCGTTTTATTTTCATAAGTTTCCAGAATTACTTAAACTATACGACAAACCAATTTTAGGAATTGAAACCCATCGAACTACATCTGCTTATACTGATTTGGTGGATGATTTAAAATATTTAACGCAATTACGAGATGATAGTTTTCGAGAGAACCAAAGAAAAATCACGAGCGAAGAAATTTATAAGACTCTCACTTCTTTAAAATCACAAGTTTCCAATGAAAGGTTTGAATTTTTATACGCTAACTTTGAATCGGCGATACAAATAGGAGATGTCCAACTTCGTAGAAAAAAAGTCGAAGAAACGTTGGTCCAACTCAATGATTTTTTCAGTGTTATGGAAGAAACTGATGAAATTACAACCCTCGGGGAACTTTCTGAAAAATATGCTTTTATCAACCGTTTGAGTATTGAGGCAAACGAATCCAAAGAAATCATATCTATTTTTCAAAAGATGGACAAACGGATGTTGGAGATAGTGGAAACAAATCCTTTCGCTATGTCTGGACAAACAAAATTTTTATCGGAGATCCAAACAGCAATCAAAAATGAATACCAAAAACATAAAACAAAAGCAAGGGATATTAAATTAAGACAAGAACTGGATCCAGTTTTGAATCGAGATCGAATTCCATCTACCGTTGTTGCGTTTGCTTGGTTTTGGCGGGACCAAAACAGGTCATTAGAACAAAAAATTGAATTTTTTAACCAACAATTTAGAGAATATTTTGCTCTGAATTATTACCGGGCAATTTCTTCTGATGGTAGCCCAGTTAACAACTACTTGTTGTTAGACGCTCCTTTTTTGTTTTTCTTTTTGGCAGAATTTATCATCAGTTGGTTGATTGCCATTCGAAACAAAACTTATATTGCTTGGTTTTTATATCCTATTTATCATTGGTATGATGTATTAGGTCTCATTCCAATTGCTACATTCCGTTTTTTCCGTTTGGTTCGGGTCTATAAAATTTATCTGATGTTACAAACCAATCAGTTCACTCGTATTTTAGGGAATGATTTGATTAGTAAAACTTTGCGGTATTATTCTAATATCATCAAAGAAGAAATCTCTGATATTGTCACCATTCAGATTCTTACAGAAACTCAGAATGAAGTAAAATCTGGAAATTCACTTGATCAACTCGTGAATGCCATTGACCAAAATCGAGATGAATTAAAAAAAGTTGCTATCAAAAATATAGCAAAGTCAGCACAAAACCCAAACTTACAATCATTAATTCAAAATTTGGTAACAGAAGTTTCAGAACGTGTTTCTGCAAATATGAAACCTATATCTTTACTTCCAAAAGAGATGCAGGCCAATCTCACGAAACAAATTAGTTTAACAATTTATTCTGCGATTTCTCAAGCAACAGTTGCAATGGCAACAGATCCTTCAGGAAGGAAGTCGATTGAGAATTTAATTGATTACCTAATTGATGAAATGATTGTTATCGCACAAGATCCAGATATGGTGAAACTCAATACCAATATTACTGTCGCACTCATCGAAAATATGAAGAAATCGATTGGTGAGAAAAAATGGCTGAAAGCAGAAATTGGAAGTAGTTAATCATTGATTCTTCTAAAGAATCGTTTCTTTGAAACTTTCGAACACTGTTTTGTAGTGAAAAAAGTCTTGTTTTCCTGCGAAAACAAGATGTGATCAATCCACTTTGATTTCATTTGTAAATATATTGCTTATGATAGTTTCACTTGTTTTGGTGGGAGGCAAAATGATTGCGGAACCAAATCCAAAGCCAGTTAGAAATCAATCCTCAGTTCCTGATTCGCACCGTAACGATAAAATTAAATCTAAGTTAAATTCAAAAAAAAACCAAACTGGATCGTTGCATCTAAAAAACCAAAAGGGATTTTGGAAACCTATGGAACTAATTTGGGAAGAAAGTTCTGGTGCTGTCTCACCGGAGTATCGATTTGCAAAACAATTTCAATTAGTAGCAAAAGAAAAAAAAATCATTTTAACACGTCGGGTGATAGAGAAAGGGAAATTGATTTTAAATGAATCAAAAGAAATTTCCCCGCAAAATTATCAGAAATGGATGGAATCACTTTTTCAATACAAAATTTTCCAACTCCCAATAGAAAACATTCCCAAGGAACAAATGACAGGTGTCAGCTATAACTATGTTTCATTTATTTTTAACTCCATCAATTCAAAGTTTTATTATCAATTGGAAGATCGTAACAATCCAGAATGGAAACAAAAAAATAATATCATACAAATCATAGAGGGGATGAAACCATGAGCCGTAAAAAAAATTGGAAAACGATAGGGATTTGCTTTGTAATCACAACGGCAATCTTTGCTGAGGAGTTTGATCCGAGTAGTGTTCGTTCTCCTGGATGCAAACCGGGAACTTTTTCTTGCGGATATATTCCTAGTTCTAAGGAAATACAAGATAGTATTCCTCTCAAAAGAGATTTTAATTCGTTTGAAGAATTACCAAAATCCATCGACTTGTCTTCACTAATGCCTCCTGTTGGAAATCAAGGGAGACAAAACAGTTGTGTTGCATGGGCGACCGGTTATGCAATCAAATCTTATTTATTAAAAAACAAAGGACAGATTTCGGAATATGATCCTCCTTTTGCTGGCGGAAAGGGAAACTTTGTTTTTTCACCTGCTTTTATTTACAACCAACAGAATGGTGGAGAAGACAAAGGTTTATATTATTATAAAACAATGGAATTTTTAAAGTCGAATGGTGCCGCTCCATGGAGCAGTATGCCTTATTCAGATAAAGATTATCTTACACAACCTTCCCAAAGTTCTAAAAAAGAAGCACTTAAATACAAAATTAAATCCTTCTCTAGACTTAACTTTAAAAACCCAGATGAAATTAAGCGGGTGTTAGCAGGAAAGAACGTAGTTATGGTCGGAATGATCATCGATGATGCTTTTTATAAATTAAAAGGCTCCACTATTTATGACGAAAATGGCGGGCAAAGTTATGGCGGTCATGCCATGACGATAGTTGGGTATGATGATAATAAAAAATCTAAGTCAGGTAAAAAAGGAGCTTTTAAATTACAAAATTCTTGGGGGACCAATTGGGGTGATAAAGGATTTGGTTGGGTTTCTTATTCAATGCTTGCAAAAGTAGGACAAGAAACTTATGCGATCATTGATGAACAGGCAACGCAAAGTACGCCGAACCTAAATACAATTCCGGTAAAGAAACCCATTCTTCCACCAAACGAAATCAAAGTTTCAAAAGGGGAATTTGATTCGAAAATCATTTTAACTTGGAAAAATCAAGATTTAGCAGTAACTTATTTGATTCAAAGGAAAGATGAATCTGAATTCTACGATCTTGCTTATTCTGATAAACCGAGTTTTACTGATTTATCCGTTTCACCTAATTCTAGTTATTTGTATAGAATCGTTTCAATTGGTGCGGAAGAAGTTTCTGAAGTTTCCTCGGTAGTGGAAGGTTTTACTGCAGCAGAAACAAATTCCAATGGGAGTTTAGGGCAAGTTGTTGGCCTTTCCGGCCTGGTTTATGTAAGTGGAACATTGCCGAATGTAGAATTAACTTGGTCTGAATTGGATGGGGCAAGTGGTTATACAATTGCACGTGCAGACTCATCATTAAAATGGAAAAATATTGGGACAAGCAAAACTTCCAATTTTATCGATTCTTCACCCAAAATCG
The DNA here is from genome assembly GCF_004368965.1 of Leptospira meyeri. Taxonomy (NCBI): domain Bacteria; kingdom Pseudomonadati; phylum Spirochaetota; class Leptospiria; order Leptospirales; family Leptospiraceae; genus Leptospira; species Leptospira meyeri. Next base: position 2,644,057 of record NZ_SORO01000001.1, read on the forward strand.
GTGAATCAAATTTTTATCGTGTGAGTGCGCTAACTCAATCGAAAACATCAGGTGAATGGAGTGAGACAGCACTGGTTGATGTTGCAGATCAAAATTCATTGCCAAATCAAGTGATTCATTTAACAGCAACTAATGGTGATTTTTCAAATAAAATTATTTTGACTTGGAATGCTGCCCCAGGAGCCAAAATTTATTATTTATATCGATTTGATGAAAGAGCGGAACCTTCTGGGCAGTTTGAAATCTCTGGAACAACATATACTGATACTGACCAATCCATTCAAAATGGAGACCAATATTTATATACTATCATTTCTGCAAATGATTTTGGTTATGCAGAGCCAAGTGAAGTTGTCATTGGAAAAGCAGATCCAAGCCTAACGAAAAGAGCAGGTGGAGCGACTCTCAATCCTCCAAAACAATTAACATCTAATTTGATTGGTAAAGACAAACTTGTAACATTAAAGTGGGATTCTGTAAAAGATAGTTTTGAATATTATATTTATCGTAAACATTTAAAGGGAACAGGAAAAACTGGAAAACTTGAGTTTATATCTTCAGTAGAAGGTAAAAAGAATTCTTATAGCGAAACTTTTCCAGGAAACTCTGGTGATTTATTTTTATACTCAGTACGCTCAAAATCGGAATTTGGATCTGAATCAAAAGATACTAATTTTGTTTCAGTGTTTTGGAATGAGCCGAAAGCCCAAGTGAAAAAAAGAGTTATTTCTTTAGAAGAATTACCCTCATCATTCGTTGGTAAATGGTCTTCAATGTATTGGAATCCAAAATCTGGTCCCCAAGTGGTTGGAATCGAAATTACTGGGAATGGACAAGACTTTTCCGCAAAATTAAAATTAAATGATAATGAGATTCGTCAATTCAATGGAACCTGGATTCCAGGAAGTCAAACTCTAAAGGCAAATGGATTTTTGTTTGAAATTTCAAAATCTTTGGAAGGAAATTCTTTGGCTCAGTTCCATTCGGTTAAAGAATTTGAGAACGGAGTGGAACTGAGTTTTGCTAAAGAGAAGTGATACGATTAATTAGTTTGATAAATTAATCAATCGTTTGTAAATACCTCCAGAGAGCTTTTAGTTCCGTGTCTGTTAGTTGGCCTAAACTTTTCCAAGGCATTGGGAATTTCATTTCTGAACCATCGGGACGTTTCCCGGTTCTGATGGTTTGAATAAAGTTTGCTTCAGTATAATGGTTGAGTCCAGTTTTACTAATATTTTGCGCAGGGGGCCATTCTGGTGGCGCACCTTGAATAGGCCCACCTTTTAAATCGAATCCATGGCAGCCTGTACAAGTTGATGCAACATATTTTCCATATTCTATAGAAATAGAAGGTGTAATATTGGTTAAGTGAACTGAATTGTGATTGATGATTTCAGCAGATACGAAAACAGGAATTTCTCCAATTAAGAATAGAAATCTGCCCAACGGTCCTGGTTTGACTTCACCTTGTGGCTTGTCAACAGCGGGAGTGGATCTTAAGTAGGAGATTAGCTTTCCAACATCTTCATTGGTCATACCTTGAAAGTCTGTAGACGGCATAAATATCAAAGCCCTGCCATTTTTTCCAACACCGTGGCGAATTGCAATAGCTAGTTCTTCATCAGTTCTTTCAGATAAAATTCCTCCTTTACCTGCTGTTAGGTTTGATCCAGATAGTGTCCCTATCGCAGGATCCTCAATAAAAGTTTTACCGCTTCCATCAACGTCATGGCAATCGCTGCAACCTCTGGATTGGTAGAGACGTTTTCCTTCCAGAATGTCCGCAGTTTTAGAAAATTTAGGAATGGGAATAGAATTCACTGCGTACGTTTTGTTCATACGTATCGAACTCAATACATAAATAGTCATGGCTAACGCTACAAGAATGCCCACTAAGGATAGAAAGGTGATCGTGAGGATACGGGATATTTTTTTCATAGGTGGAGCAAAGAGACTAGGCGAGATGTTTTTGGTCAAGGGGAAATAGGAGGGTTTTAGGGGGTGGGTACAGATTGGATATGTGTATCCCCGCCCGATTTAGGGTGGGGAACTAGACCCGCCACCCAATGCATTCCTTTTATCACAAAGCTTTAATTCCAGCGAGCGTATCTTCTTTTTGATAAAAAAATTTCGAGGGAAGTTCATGGTTTTGCAAATGATGAAACTTCAATGCTTGGCAATCAGTATTAGGTAGTTTACTTAAGTTCTTAACTGACTATCCTTTCTAAATGATTAAAAGGAATAGTTGGAATATCAATATGTCAGTCAAAGGAAATATTTATCGGTATTGGAATGTTTAATTGGACAGTATTAAATGGAGGTATTTTAAATTTCCTAAACAAAAGGAATTTTGCGGAATGATAGTGATTCCTTTGATTTGAAACGGTATCTATTTCTTTATTCTGATTCTGCCACTGCATCATCTGCGACGATTAGGTGATTGTATTTTTCCGGTTGATTGGTTTTCAGATAAAATTCTAAAATGGTTTCCACATCTGCTTCAGTTTTCATCGCAAACCATTTCCCTTCGGGGTAAGATACTTGGATGGGACCAAGTTCACAACGGTCCAAACAACCAGATTTTTGGACTCGAAATTTGTATTCGATACCAGCTTTGGCTGCTTTTTGTTTGAGGAGTTTTAGGAGTTCGATGGAACCTTGGTTTCCGCAAGACACCCGTTCGCCAGGTGCCCTTTGATTTTCACAGACAAAAACATGTTTTTCGTAAAACATTGGTTTTCTTATCCTTATTTTTCCTAAACGGCGTAGTCTTCCATAGGAATACAAGAACAAACTAAGTTTCGATCTCCGTACACATTGTCCACACGGCCTACACTCGGCCAGAACTTACGTGTGCGTAACCATGGAAGAGGGTAAGCCGCTCGTTCTCTTGGATACGAATGGTTCCAAGAATCACTGATGACCATGTCTGCTGTGTGAGGAGAATTTTTAAGTGGGTTGTCTTCTTTCGATAAAACTCCCGACTCGATATCTTTGATTTCGGCTGCAATGGCTAACATAGAATCAATGAATCTGTCGAGTTCTTCCTTTGATTCCGATTCTGTTGGTTCGACCATAAGAGTTCCAGGAACAGGAAAAGACATAGTGGGTGAATGGAATCCATAGTCGATGAGGCGTTTGGCGATATCTTCTACTTCGACAGCGCTTGTTTTTTTGAATCCACGCATATCTAAAATACACTCGTGAGCCACAAGACCTTTGTTCCCGCGATATAAAACCGGAAAAGAAGATTCCAATTTTTTAGCGATATAGTTTGCATTGAGGATCGCGATTTTTGTTGCAAATTGTAATCCTTCAAATCCAAGCATGGCAATGTAAGCCCAAGAAATCACAATGATAGATGCAGATCCCCAAGGAGCAGCAGATACCGCCCATTGGCTGTTATTCGATCCATTTTCCACAAGGCTATGTCCTGGTAGGAAAGGTGCTAAGTGTTCGGCAACTCCGATTGGCCCAACACCAGGTCCACCACCACCATGAGGGATACAAAAAGTTTTATGAAGATTTAAATGGCAAACATCAGCACCAATATCACCAGGCCTTGTGAGTCCGACCTGTGCATTCATATTGGCTCCATCCATATACACTTGCCCACCATTATCATGAATGGTTTGACAAATTTCTTTGATGGATGCTTCGAACACACCATGGGTGGAAGGATAGGTTACCATAAGAGCACCTAAACTACTTTTGTATTCGATTGCTTTTTTCTTAAGATCCTCTACATCAATGTTACCGTTCGTATCACAATTCACAGGAACCACTTTGAATCCAGCCATCACTGCGGATGCAGGATTGGTTCCGTGTGCAGAAATAGGAATAAGACAAATGTCTCTATGCATATCGTTACGACTTTGGTGGTAATTACGAATCGCAAGTAAACCTGCATACTCTCCTTGCGAACCAGCGTTAGGCTGGAGAGATACTTCCGCAAACCCAGTGATTTCACAAAGCCATTTTTCTAATTGGCTAAAAAGAGTCCTATACCCTTCGGTTTGGTTTTCAGGAACAAAAGGATGGACATTGGAAAGTTCTGGCCAAGTTATAGGATACATTTCTGTAGACGCATTGAGTTTCATAGTACAGGAACCAAGCGCAATCATAGATGTGGTCAGTGACAAATCTTTGGATTCCAATCTACGGATGTAACGAAGCATCTCTGTTTCTGTATGAAAACTGTTAAACACAGGATGTGTTAGATACGATGACTTACGTTCCAAAAGTTCTGGGATTTTCCATTCTTCTTTGGTCGTTAGATCTTCTAGAGCAAAATGGAGGGATTTGTTTTCGTTAAATATCTCCAAAAGGTCTTTGATATCTTTTAGATTCGTAGTTTCATCTAAAGAGATGCTGATCACATGACCAGAAACCTGTCTGATATTGATTTCTCTTTCTTCTGCATAGTGGATGATCTCTGCGGAAGAAATTTTTGATAATTCTACTCGGATGGTATCAAAGTACGGATTGGAAATGATTTTGTATCCAAGTTTTTCAAGACCAGTGGCAAGGATCGTTGTCATACGATGAACTCGTGATGCAATTTGTTTTAAACCTTTAGGCCCGTGGTAAACGGCATACATAGAAGATAATACTGCGAGTAAAACTTGCGCTGTACAAATGTTAGATGTTGCTTTGTCGCGACGAATGTGTTGTTCTCGTGTTTGGAGGCTTAGGCGGTAACCAGGTTTTCCTTGAGAGTCTTTAGAAACTCCAATGAGACGACCCGGCATGTTTCGTTTGTATTCTTCTTTGGTGGCAAAGTATCCTGCATGTGGCCCACCAAATCCTAGTGGCAATCCAAATCGTTGTGTAGTTCCCACAACAACATCCGCATTCATTTCACCCGGTGCTTTTAAAATAGTAAGTGCTAAAAGATCAGCAGCTACTACTGTTTTTGCACCCACCTTGTGAAGGCTTTCTATAAATTCACTAAAATCATAAATGGTTCCATCAGTAGATGGGTATTGGACGATTGCTCCAAAAAAATCACTGGAAGGAACCATCTTCTTAAAAGATCCAACAACAATATTGATTCCAAGTGGAATCGCACGGGTGCGGATTACATCTAACGTTTGTGGATGAACCGATTGTGAAACAAAGAATGATTTTCCTTGTGTATCATCTTTTAAAGAGAAAAGCATATTCATGGCTTCTGCCGCTGCTGTCCCTTCATCCAGAAGTGATGCGTTTGCAATTTCCATTCCTGTTAAGTCGGTGATCATCGTTTGGAAATTGATGAGAGCTTCCATACGCCCTTGAGCGATTTCTGCTTGGTACGGAGTATACGCCGTATACCAACCTGGATTTTCTAAAATATTCCTTTGGATCACGGCAGGTGTAATACAAGAATAGTAACCAAGACCCAAATAAGACCGATAGATTTTGTTTTTAGAAACAATTTTCTTTAGTTCTCTTTGGAGAGCATATTCACCAATCGGATTTGGTAAGTTGAGTTCCTTTCGTAAACGAATGTTTTCCGGAACCGCATCATTAATCAGATCGTCCAAAGCCTTATAACCAATTGTATTCAGCATTGAAGAAACTGTTTCTTCTGTCACACCGACATGGCGACGGAGGAAGGTATCACTTGGTTCTAATGTTTCTTCGTAAGGGGATTGGAGAGGTGATGTAGGTTTTGTGGAACTCACTTTAGAAAAACTCCTATTAATCTAATTTAGATACGTATTCTTTGTACTGCGCAGATGTTAAAAGACTGCCAAGTTCGGATGTTTGGATATTTTTTAATTTTACCATCCAAGTATCAAATGGCTCTGCATTCACTGCCGCTGGATTAGAACCTAGGTTTGCGTTGGTTTCTACCACTTCTCCAGAAATTGGTGAATACAAATCTTCTGCAGCTTTTACTGATTCAATGGTTCCAAGGCTGTCTTTAGCTTTGATTTGTTTTCCAGGTTTTGGAAGGTCAATAAACACGATATCACCTAGCGCATTTTGTGCAAAGTCAGTGATTCCGATGAGTGCCACATCACCCTCTACTTTGACCCATTCATGTTTTTCTGTATAATAATATCCGTCTCTTGCTTGTGTATCTGCCATGATTTTCCTCTTCTTATCTACGCCCTCGTTTAACGATTGTTTCGAACACTGCCTTGGATAAAGGCGCCAGTCTCTACTTTAGCCAATTTCTTCTGCCCACGAATCTCCACAAATACTTCCATTTGGTTTTTGGCGAATTCGGTGTCGAGAATCGCAAGTCCGAGGGACTCTTTCCGGCTAGGAGAATGAGTTCCAGAGGTAGATTTGCCGATTTCTTTCCCATCACCTGAGAAAATTGGGAAATTTTCGCGCAAAACCCCAGGTTCCATCAGGCGAATTCCCACAACTTTTCGTTTCGGGCCGTTCTTTTTGTCTGCAATGATCCGTGTGTATCCCAAGTATGGGGATGGTTTTTCTTTGACTATAAAGTTGATTCCCGATTCCACAGGTGTCCATTCAGAATTCAATTCATGACCATAGAGTGGGTATTTGGCTTCAAGTCTTAGTGTATCACGTGCACCCAGTCCAACGGGTACAAGACCGTAGTTTTTTCCCATTTCTAATAATTCTTTCCAGAGAGTGACACCGAGTGCATTCGATGTGTAAATTTCAAATCCATCTTCTCCCGTATAACCAGTGCGAGATACGATGATGGTTTCTCCTTTCCAATTCATTTCTTCAAAATGATAATAAAGGATAGAACTTAAGTCTTTACCAAGATACTTGGAAAAAATTTCATCTGCTTTTGGGCCTTGTAATGCAATTTGATGCCAGTTTTTACTATCATCAACAACAGTTACGTCCCCTTTTTTATATGTTTCTAAGTGTTTTGTTACAGCAGGATAATTAGAAGCATTAGAACAAATCATATACTTTGAATCACTGAATTTATAAACAGTGATATCATCCACAAGACCACCAGATTCATTTACCACTGCATTATATTGCACTTGGCCTACTTTCATCCCAGTGATGGTGTTGCAAGTAACTGATTCTAAAAAAGAAAGAACATCTGTTTCATTTCCGGTGACAAAAATTTCACCCATATGGGATACGTCAAAGAGTCCTGCAGCTGATCTTGTGGCCAAATGTTCTTGGATGATTCCTGTATATTGGACAGGCATGTCCCATCCGCCAAAAGGAACCATCTTGGCTCCCATTTCTTTATGAATTGTATGTAAAGGTGTTTGTTTTAGTTCCACGGCTTTCTCTCGATCAGACTCTAAAACCATTGAAAAATGGTTTCATAGTTATGGAATTGAATTTTTTTTAAGATATTATGTTAAGAGAAGTCTATCGCATCGAAAAAACCGGATCTATCGACAACCTTCATCGTAAAAATGAACCATTAAGGCCACCCGAAGGTGATGAAGTGACAATTGAAGTGAAAGCCATTGGACTTAACTTCGCTGATGTATTTTCGATTTATGGTTTGTATTCAGCAACACCCAAAGGAAGTTTCATCCCTGGCTTAGAATTTTCTGGAAAAATCGTGAAAATAGGCGAAAAAGTTAAGAATTTTGAAGTCGGTGACTCCGTGTTTGGTGTGACTCGGTTTGGTGCATACACAACTCATCTTAACATCTCTGAAAAAACTGTTTTTGCACTTCCAAAAGATTGGTCAATGCAAGATGGTGCAGCCTTTGCAGTACAAGCACTCACTGCATACTACGCACTGATTCCACTAGGACAAGTGAAAGAAGGTGATCATGTTCTCATTCATAGTGCTGCCGGTGGAGTTGGGATCATGGCAGGTCACATTGCGAAGAAAAAAAAAGCAATCACCATTGGTCTTGTAGGTGATTCCGTTAAGTTTTCGATCTTAAAAGAGGTTGGTTATGATTATTTTCTCATTAGGTCTCCTAGTTTTAAACAAGAGATGCAGAAAATTTTATCAGATCATCCGTTAAAAATTGTTTTAGAATGTTTAGGTGGTAGATATTTTCAGGACAGTTATGATCTCTTAGCTCCAATGGGAAGGCTTGTTACCTATGGGAGTGCGAACTTCACACCATCACATTCATACCGAAATTGGTTATCAATCGTCTATTCTTACCTCAGAAGACCAAAAATTGATCCATTATCCATGATTTCAGACAATAAATCGGTGATGGGATTCAATTTAATATGGTTGTGGAATGAAATTGATGAACTTCGAAAACATTTTTCCGATTTAATGATCTTATCACTACCAAAACAAACCATTGGGCATGAGTTTACCTTTGATTCGATACATGATGCACTCCGTACATTTCAATCAGGACAAACAATCGGTAAGATCGTTATCAAAGTTCCGTAGAATGTGTATTAGTCTGTTTTTTTATTTTGAATAAAAATTCATGCAAAAAATAAAATTTCTTTACATTTAAAATGATATGATTTAATTATGTCGTATCAATTCACTCTCTGTTTGCCAAGGACAGCCGTGTTTTGAAATCAAAAGATAAGGACGATCACAATGGTTGCTAAAAAGAAAGCCGCAAAAAAGAAAGCAGCGAAGAAAAAAGCTGCAAAGAAAAAATCTAAGAAATAACTTAGATTCGATTCTTCCTTCGAAACTTTCGAAGTAAGATTGTGTGAACCCGCAAAACCTGCGGGTTTTTTCATTTATAGAGGTAAGTTCAGAGAAAAATTAGGCAATTGCTCTTGTAAAACCCCTTCTGCTCATCAAAAATCCCGATTTTTTATCCGAATTGGATCTTTCCATACCTATGAATTGAAAATGATCCTTCTTATTGATCGAATCAAAGAGAGCTTTCATCAGCGATTCGATGTTAGGATGCACTACGTTTTTATAACTTTTACGTGAATGGTCCTTCCCCCAGATCTCTAAATGGTCTGTGTCAGGCATTTTGAGGATGAGAGAAGGGAGATCATATCGTTTCATCAGCACATTGCAGACATCTTCGAAACCATACTCAGTGATGGAATTAAAATCAAAAAATACCAGTAAGTAGAGGATGTTGGTTGGTTCCAATCTTCCGTTTTCATCAGAAATTTTCTGAATTCCATCCAAAACAACATATCGAAGATTCTTGGTTTGGATCCATAGTTTCTGATCTTCGTGGCGTTTGAGGTTCACTTCTTCCGAAAACCGTTTTTGAAATACGGTAGAGAGGAAAAATCCGGAAGAATCTTGTTTTTCTTCGAGGATTCGTTCTAAAGAAAAGGGTTCAAACTCTAAATTGAAGTACTTTGTATACGTCTCTGCCATATCACTTAGAGTAACGGACAGATTTTAGAGTTTGAATCGGATTTTTTTACAATTAAAATCTACAAAATTAGAATTCTAACATCCTGCGTTCGCTGTCGTGAAAGAAACTATACCCTTCCTTCTTCCATGTTTCCCAAAATTTGGCAGAACCTTCTCGCATAAAACAAATTCGTTCTTCGGTTGCGATAGGAGTTAATAAGAGAAAATTCGCGCGTTTGCCATTCTCTGTGAGTAGTCCATGAAGATTTGGCAGTAATTCCTTGGAACCTTGCTCTATTTCCTCTGTGACGTTACGTAGAACGAACCAATTGAAGTCTAGGTAGAGTTGATCGGGATCTTTTCTTGGATTTTGAATTGTATGAGAATGTCCAAACCAAATTCCTGTGTTCCAAGGAAACTTTACCATCTCTCCGAGTACATGTTGGATCCATGTTTCTGATTTATCTTCTGTATCTTTTAAAAGTTGAATCGCAAATACAAGTTCGATCCGAGAAAAGTTTTCATATTCTTTGTGATAGAGTTCGATCGAAGGTTGGTTTTGAACACTCATCCCAATGGTAGAGAAGATTTTAATCCCAGGAAATTCTTTTGGTAAAAAAGATGCGATTCCAAGAGAAGGATACTTCCCGCCATCAGCAGACCAATATTTTTCATGTTTCCCAAGTTTTGATTCTAAAAAATCCAATCGAAGTTTTTGTGCTTTCTTCCAATGATCTTTTTCCGCAACCGATTCCCAAAATTTTCGATTGGCCTTCACTCGTTCGGCAATCACTCCATTCTCTGGATCACCAAGGGGAGAAGCAGTAGGTGCTTCTTCTTTTGCAAACTTTGCGTATCCATGAATTCCTTTGATCCCTGACCAAGAAGGAAGGTAAGCTTGTAGTTCTTCTTCCACAAACAAAGCAACTCCATCACCTTCTTCTGACCAAATGAAATGAATTTGGTCTTCTGTGAGTGAACTTTGCGCTTTTGGATCTGTGATTTCAGATTTGGTCAGTACGGGTGCAAGACCCGCATCAAAATCTTCATCCACACGAGCATCCGGGGCATGAATTAAATTCCGAACCCAAAGAGTTTTCATCGGCCACTCCGGGTTGTTATGTGATTGTAAGTAAAGGTAAATGGTTCTTCCATCATCTTCTAAAAAAGCGGTAAAAGAACCGTAAGGATTTGCTTCTTGGTATAAAACTTTCGGGGTACTGGGATTCATTAAAATTTATGCGGAACAACTCTCTCTTTGAATTTTGCTAATAGTTTAGAAATGGTTTCATCCATTCCTTCTTCAAAATAAATATCTGGATAATAACCAGATGCATTTCTTAGACCGATGAGTTCGGGTTCATTCCACTTTCGGTATCCTTTCAGTGAGTTCCAGACTTCTTCCGAAGGAGATTGGTTTTCCTTTTTAGCGTCGATGAAAGATTGAATCGTGCGAGTTGGGGTCATACGAGTATAGATTCTTTGGTCTCCAAGGGAAACCAACTAAAATTTTAGACTGTCTCGACACTCGGTGTCAAATTTCATTGGATTTCTTTAGTAAGTGGGTGAAAAATTACAGTGACTTACTTTTTTCAGGCGATCGATTTCGAAATCCATGCACTTATTCCATAGAACTGAATCCGAAAATCTTTTACCTTACGATGGGGTTTTGTTGTACATCCCAGATTTTATTCCCAGGGTGGAAGCAGATCAGTTGTTTCTCTCTCTTCTGGACGGGATCGAATGGAAAAAAGATGAGGCCATCTTGTATGGAAAACACATTACCACCAAACGAAGCGTGGCTTGGTATGCTGAAAAAGGTTTTTCTTACCGATATTCGGGAACCACAAAAACGGCACTTCCTTGGTCTCCACTCCTATTAGAATTAAAAACCAAAGTGGAGTTGGCCTCTAAAGAAAAATTCAATTCTTGTTTACTGAATTTATACCATGACGGAAGTGAAGGGATGGCTTGGCATAGCGATGATGAAACATCTTTACTTCCCAATTCAACCATTGCATCCGTAAGTTTTGGTGCCGAACGGATCTTTCGTTACAAACATAAAAAAACAGAAGAGAAAGTAGAGTTGCAGTTAGAACACGGAAGTTTGCTTTTAATGAAAGATGTCATCCAAAGGCACTGGTTACATTCCCTCCCAAAAGCGATGAAAGTCAAACGACCAAGAATCAATTTAACCTTTCGTCAATTCGGATTGATTTGATACCCTCTTTGCAAAAGTAATTCACGAAACTGTTCATTTGATTTTTGATTCCATTGGACTAATGTTTTATAGGGATCTCCTTTTAAATCCAATACTTTACAAAACGCCGCTTCTGTTTTGATTCCTTGTTTTTTTAGATTCCGAATTTCATCTCGAAAGGAAGAATCGGCCAAAATTAAAAATCGATTTTCCACCATCATATGGATCCAAGCATACTGTTCTGTTGGCTCCACTGATTGACCAAAGATTTCATATTGAAATTTTTTAGTTTCAAAGCGACAAATCAATGTGACTCGAAGTGCAATTGTTTTTTCAGAAAAACTATAATTTGGCAAATTGCGAAACTTAGCATAACAAATCTTTTGTAAATGAGCAGGGATATTGAATTTTACTAAGATATCCACATCGCTCGAATCTGTATCGATATCCAAGGGAATGGTACCTGCCAAAGTTGGCTTGAAACCATGTAAAGATTTTAGAATTTTCCAATTTTCTAAATCAATTGCCAATTCCTGCTGTTTGGGAGTACCGAACTGTAGGTAGTCTGTACTAAGAAACAAATTGGTTTGGAGAGATTGCATATTATGTCTCGTGCGCTTGGTCTCGGCCCCCACCCTGAATGGGTGGTGGAGGTGGGCTTGTGGGAGTTCATTCACGGCCCAACTCCTACCATAAAATCGAACTCTAGTCTCTTGGGAATTCAATCTCACCAAAAAATTTTAAGAAAACTTCGTAGTTTCAACAAATTCTAAAAACGTTATATAAAAAACTTATAACAATCCCGAACTTTCCATTTGTTTTACATGATCCACAAATGTATCATTTAACGGGCGATAAGTGAGTCCTAGATCTTTTTTGCTATACTCATTATTTAAGTTTAATGGTTGGCCAATATTATTTTTTGTATAACCCCAAGATAATCCAAAAAAAGGACCAATCACGTATACAAGTGCCTTTGGAAGAGTCCCTATAGGAACAGAATACTTATTTCCAAAATTTTCTTTAATGATCTTCGCAACACCTAACATCGGCATTACTTCTGCAGAAGTGATATGCCTTCCCTTTGCACTTGGAGTAAATCCTGCTAAGATATGTGCCTTTGCAACATCTCTAACATCTACAAATCCCATTTTCGTATCAGGGACACCAGTGCGGAAAACTCCCTTCAATATATTTTTCATAAATTCAACACTCGTTCCATCCATACGTTTGGAAAGAGACGGTCCCATCACAAAAGATGGGTTGATCACAACTAAATCCCAACGTGTTTGCTTTTGTTGAATATCCCAAGCTTCTTTTTCAGCTAAAGTTTTGGAATAAGCATATGGTTGGTGGTTTAGATTACTTGTAATGTTCCAATGATCTTCCGTAAACGTTTGGCTAGGAACTTGTAATGAATCAATATTGTCCCCATGAATCGCTGCCACACTCGAAGTTAAAACAACTCGCTTAACTGAAGATATGCGATTGCAGGATTCAAGAACATTCCTGGTTCCTTTTAAAGCAGGATCAATCAATTGTTTTTGTGCATCTTTGACACCTGCAACAAAAAATGGGGAAGCCGTGTGGATCACAAGTTCGACACCTTCAATGGTTTTGTCAAAACTTCTATCCAACAAAAGGTCTGCTTCGAACAAAGTTAAATGATCCTTATACTTTTCTTTTAACTCTAACAAATGGCCAATTTTGGAAATATCTTTGAGACTGCGAACCGTCGCTCTCACTTTCTTTCCATCTTCTAACAAATATTTAACGATCCAAGAAGCAATGTATCCTGAACCTCCAGTAACAACAACGGGTAATTCTGAATTGATAGATTTCATATTGAGTTTTAGACTAAGTTCCAACCTATGTTGCAAACAATTCCCAAAGAATCTCTCAAAACAGAAATCAAATCTCCAACCATTCCTACAAAAACAAAAATTAAATCCTCCTGAATCTATTGTTCTATTTCTGTTCTTTTTTGGGCGAAGCCCTACGGGCCCGGGCTTTTCCGGAGTCCGCGTTCGCTCCCGTCTCTGGGGGCGCACATGTGCACACCCAGAGACCAAGTCCTACAAATCCCTTTCGCTCAAATCCAATCTTTTATAAAACTATAAATGGTTTGCCTTCAGTGTTTCTTTGGATTAGTTTTGGTGGTTATGGCAGAGAAAATCAAATTTCTTAAAAAACAAAATCTTTCATTAGTCCTTCTCTATGTTTCCTTCATTTTCTTTTTTTCCCATTGTGCCCTTCGTTCTTCTGGAAACCTAAACCATTACGATACTTATTTTCCGCATGAAAGTAAATCAAATCTCATACCAAAAGGGAAAGTTCGAGTTACTTTCCTTGGAACCTCATCTATATTGTTAGATGATGGCGTAACACAAATTTTAACAGATGGTTTTTTTTCAAGGCCATCAATTTGGAAAACTGCATTTTCCAAAGTAGAATCTAATCCTATCATCGTTTCGTCTGTCATCGAAAGAGCAAACATCAACCGACTAGAAGCTATTTTTGTTTGCCATTCTCATTATGACCATGTAATGGATGCACCACTTGTCGCCAAACAAACAAAGGCGAAGTTGTTCGGTTCTTCCTCCACTCTCAATGTAGGAACGGGAGCAGGGCTTACCAGTGATCAAATGCAAAAGTTTGTACCAGGAAAACCGATCGCCATCGGAAAGTTTATCATCACAGTTTTGGAATCCAAACACACTCCTCCTTTTCGTATCCTAGGCAAAACAAATGCAACGGATCCCAACCACCCAACCATTGAAACTCCTCTCGTCCAACCCGTAAAGGCTTTGGATTTTATCGAAGGAGGTACTTTTGATTTTTTCATCCAACATGGAAAAAATAAAATTTTGATTAAAAGTAGTACAAACTTTGTTGAAGGAGCACTGGACAAACTACAGGCCGATGTTTTGTTTTTGGGAGTAGCTCAACTTTCCCTACAACCCGTGTCCTTTCAAGATGAGTATTACAAACAAACAGTGCAGACTTTAAAACCCAAGCTACTCATTCCCATTCATTGGGATAATTTTTTCAAACCACTCTCGGAACCATTGGAACCCAATCTAAAACTCGGAGACGATTTTGATGGAAATATGAAATATATTTTGAACAGAACGGAAAAAGAAAAAATAGAGGTAAAGTTACTACAAGGTTTTGAAACTATCGATTTGTTTTAGAAAAAATATTGGAAACTAGTTTGAATCTCCTGAATCGCGCTTTTTTAGTAGCTGGAAGAGAGGTTCTTCTTTGGCGAATTTTTTAACTTAAGTTAAAAATAAGTGAACCATCCATGACCTCTATTAGAAGAGTCCCTATTTGGTAGAGGACTCATTTAATCTAATCTTTGAGAGTCATTGCCATGCAAAATCCAATTTGGAACAAAAACCATTTTTTTCTTTTCCCTTACAACATTCTAAAACAATACCTACCCGATCGTTTTACCTTTTTTAAAATGATCCGACTACCAATGGTATGGGTCATTTCTATGGTAGTATCCCAATCGTCTCTCTTTGCAAAACAAGAACCAAAACCAAAAGTTTTAATTGTGATGAGTGCTGCGAGTCATCTATTGTTAGATGAAAGTTTTTATCATCCAACAGGAGTTTTCCTAAATGAACTTGCCCTCCCTGCCATTCGTTTGAACCAATCAGGTTTTGATTTAGAGTTTGCTACACCCAATGGCAAAAAGGTTACACTCGATCCAGAAAGTTTAAAAGATAAATACTGGAATTCGAAAGAAGAAAAAGCAGAAGCCATTCGTTTTTTAAATTCACTCAATTCCTTTCAAAAACCAATCTCACTCGAACTTGCCATCCAAAAGAATCAAAGTTATATAGGTTTACTCATTCCTGGTGGACAGGGACTCATGAGTGACTTGTTGTATGATACAAATCTTCCCATTTTACTTAGAACATTTCAAAAACAGGAAAAAACAATCGGTTTGGTCTGCCATGCCCCGGCTTTGCTAATCACACTTACCGAAGGCCCTGATGGGGATGGATTTTTGTTTCAGGGTTATCGTGTGAACTCTGTTACCAAAATGGAAGAATGGTTTATCGAAACATTTGTGATGAAAGGTAAACCCAAAGTTAGAAAAATTTCTGAGTTATTAAAAGAACGTGGAATGTTGTATGAATCTTCTTTTTTCCCAGCAAGTGGATTTGCAACAAGGGATAGGAACTTAGTCACTTCACAAAATCCATTCTCAGGGGAAGATTTCACCAAACTATATTTAGGTGCACTTAAGGATTCTTTAAAAAAATCCTCTTTTTGATTCGGCTGAGTGCCACGTTTGTGATTCCCAAATAGGCAGCTTGGTCTATTTGAGAAATTCGATCTAGAACATGAGAATATTCCTGAATGAACTTTTTGTATCTTTTTTCTGGTTCCAGGAGTAAAAAATCTGCGACTCGTTCTTCTTTTTTTAGATACAATTTCGAAAGAAAATGAACGAGAAAATTTTGATAACCGTTTTCTTTTTCCATTTTGGATTTGAATTCGTTTGCGGTTAACACAATCACTTCGCTAGGTTCAATCGCAATGATAGAATAGGGAATGGGTTGGTTTTCAAAAATACTTGGCAAACTTCCCAGAAGTCCATTTTCGAAGATAAAGGATTTGATCCATTCCTTTTTCCCATGTTTATAAATGAGTTTGAATCCACCGCCGACAACCAAACCAACGCTAAACAAAGGAATTCCCTTTTTGGCAAAATATTCCTTTTTCTTTAATTTGATGGTTTTGCCGTAAGTTTTAAAAAACTGATGGATTTCTTCAGAACCAAAAACTTTTGGTAACAAAACTTTCATTTGATCTAAGTCTCAAGAATCTTAGTTTTTGCGGATACGTCTACTGATTCTTCACGTTTGGGGTTTTTGTGAGAATACAAAAATAGTGCGCAAAATTCGTTTGATCCAATCGTAAAAATAGTAAGGGTTCGATAAAAAAATCGATAATTCCTATATACCCATACGGGTATACAGGTCTAAATCATAGGAGTGAAGTTTATGTCGGAAAATTTACCAAAAAGTTTTGAAGAGTTGGTCCAAACGCATGATAAACCGATCCTTGTGGATTTCTGGGCTCCTTGGTGTGGTCCTTGTCAAATGGTGGCTCCAGAATTGGAAAAATTGGCAAAAGACTGGAAGGGGAAAGTTTCGGTGATCAAAATCAACACGGATGCAAAACAAGATATTGCGGGAAGATATGGTATCACAGGAATCCCTACAATGATTTTGTTTAAGGAAGGTAAGGAAATTCATCGTATTTCGGGTGCTATGCGAAGCGAAGAAATCAAAAAAGTATTTGGTGGAATGATCTAAGATCAGCTCAATTTTTTACTTGTCTAAGCCGAAAGAGTTTTGGATTATTTGTATCTGCCGAGGTACAACCTTTGAAAAAAATAATCCTAACACTTTTGGTTTTCCTTGTTCTATTTTGTAAAAATAGTCCAATTGAAAATTCTATTGTCATCGAACGAATTCAAGCTGCATCCTCTGCTGATGGCACAAGCCCCATAAATGTATTTATCTCTGGCAAACACTGGAAACCAGAATCCAGTCTCGATGGAATCACAATTTTTTTCTCCAATGGTGCAAAATGGAACCAATCTGGAAAAACAGATGGTCGTGCTTTCTTTAATGAAATTTCTATTGAATGCCAAGAAAAAAAAGGATATGTTGCATTTTATAAGGACGGCAGTTATGCAACAAATTTTGACTGTGCCAAAGAAACTCCGCAAAAAATAAGATCTAACGGTGTACATGTCATTTACTTATTGCCAGACTCTGGAAATGGAATCAAAACTGTTTCCTTTTTCCAAAATGGAAAAAAACTAGATGTATTGTATCCTGAACCGATCACGGGTCAAGTTACTGCAAGTAGCACACTTCCAAATTATCCCGCCTATAGTTTGTTTGATGGTAGTATAGATTTTGCTTGGGTAGAAGGAGTTCCTAGTGATGGTGCAGGCGAGTCTTTTCAAATTGAATTAGAGGATGAAGTCGATTTATCAGGGATTGAAATTTTTAACGGTTACCAACGATTGGATGCCCTATTTTACAAAAATGGTTCCGTGACTGAATTATTAGTTTCAAATGACAATGATTCGTTTGTGATCAAAGTAGCAGACAAACAAGGGGGCCAAAGGATATTTTTTCCAAAGCCACTTTCAGGGAAAAAGTTTAAGTTTGAAATCCAAAAAGTTCGTCCTGGAAAAACTTGGAAAGACACTGTCATTGCCGAAATTATCTTACTCGGTGAAAAAGGAAAACGATTCACAGTAGTTGATAAAAATGCTGATGAATTTAAAAAGTCCGTTCTTTCAAAAGCAAAAAATACCATCCTCTCGGGACTTGTAAATAAAGCAGTATTTGCGGATGTATCGGAGGGTCGTTTGGATTATGTATTTCGTTCAAATGGTTCCTTTGTCATTTGGAAAGATGATGTGTCCGAAAAACGAGTATTAGATGGAAATTGGGTAATACTTGATGCATCTCCTACTGAAGCTAAAATCAAAATTTTTGGAAGAGACCATAAAGTAGTCACACAAAGTTTAGATTCCAATAGTCCTTATGCAGAAACGACGGAAGAAAAATCAACCGTTATCTTTGGTGATACACTCATGGTAAAAAAGTCAGCCAAAGGATTACAAATGATTGGCAAAAAAGTTCAGATCACAGATTAAATCCCATTGTTCGGCAAGGATATTTATTGGTATGGAGTCCAAGCAATTTCCCTTTTAGAATCGGGGAAATTGCATTCACCAGACAATTCTCCTGTATTTCATATCGTAGCCTTTTTGTTTCGGATTTTTGGGGTCAGTGATGAGACTCTATTCTTATTCCAAATTCTAACATCCGTTTGGCTAACAGTTTCCCTCTTCCTTGCTCGGAGTTCTTTTTTCCGATTTCCATTAAGTGCAATCAATGCGACCGATCCAGATTCAAAGGCCGATATAAATTTTTCCCAAGATCTACAAAAGAAAAAGTTACCCCATCTCTTTTTTCTACCGAGTGTATTGGTCTTTGTTTTGGCATTTTTATATCCCAAACAAAGTTGGGCTTTAGGATTTTTGATCCTTAGTCTTGGATTTTATTCTCCAATCCCAACAAAATCATTTTTATTCTCAGCATCATCACCATCATCACTATCATTATCTTCTACCTTTTTGTTACGAATCCGATTGCGATGGATTGCCTCTGGAGTCTTCTTTTTATTTGCTCTTTGGTTTCACCCTATGGTCGCTCTACTTGGTTTGGGTATTCTTATTCTGCATCAGATTCCGGAAAAATTCTATCCAGTGTGTTTCTCTTTTGTTTTCCTACTTCCATTTTTCCTTCCAGAAGACCCAAGTGGAAGGTTTTATAGTGATAAAGAAATATTTCCTCTGTCCGCAGCTTTTTCGTTAGCTGGTCTTGGAATTCTTTGGGACTGGACATTTTTAGTATTTGGAACATCGGAACCCAAATTTAAAAAAATGCGAAAAACCTTTGCCTTCTTTGGGTTTTTACTATTATTACCTGTTTTTCACTTTGCTGATATACAGTACCGAATTCTTTTGAGTTTGATTCTTTTGGTTCAAATTTTTAGTAAGTGGAATTCATTCCAGATTTTGGTTTGGCTGATCAGTACCGGGCTTTGGATTTTTACTATGTTTACTAATCCATATTTATTTCGTTATTCCTATGAAAAGATGTGGATTCCTGGAGAATCAATAGCTTCTGTACCAAACAATGGTTTACTTGTCGCACACCACGGTTTTTGTGAATACTATCATTTTCAATTTCGTAAAGATTGCCTTTCTTTCGAGCCGGATACAAAAGCAATTTCTGAATTGCCAAAAGATACAGAAATTTATCGTGCCGTCTATGGGATTCGATATGAAAATTTACTAGCTAGTAAAGACGAAAACAAAAATCCTTTTTTTTCATCCATCCAACCTTTAGGCGAATATCAACTCGTTTTAGAAAAGGACTGGAAACGTTATCGTTCATGGTTGGAAAAAAGAAATTCGAAACTTGTTCTTATTGCCAAGTCTTGGAAAAATCCTTACAAAGAACGTCCCAATTTTATTAAGAGAAAACATTCCAATGACCTTTAGAATCAGAAAAAAAAAGATCTTTGGGATGAACAAGAAAGTACATCGCGGAAACTTACGTTTGTTTTTTGGAAAAGTTTACTTCCAGTGGAAACGCTATTGGGTTTGGATTTGGGAACGAAAGTCCTTTGCTACGACAAGAATTTCACTTCAGGAAAAGCTGCAACGTTATCCCGTATCTATTTTTAAACATAGTTCTCCCATCTATCGCAAACTCAAGGATGTACCTATGTATCTCCAAGAGAATAAAAGGGTAAATCTAAATATCGCCATTTCTAGGTTAGATGGAGTTGTTCTCCAACCAAACCAAGTATTTTCGTTTTGGTATTTAGTGGGCAAGCCAACAAAGAAGAAAGGTTATTTGCCTGGAATGCAATTACGCAATGGTAGTTTTATCGAACGAACTGGCGGTGGCCTCTGCCAAATGGCCAATCTTATCTATTGGATGACTTTGCATAGTCCATTAGTTGTGAGGGAACGGTGGCGGCATAGTTTTGATATTTTTCCTGATTCTGAAAGAACTCTTCCTTTTGGATCGGGTGCCACTCTATCTTACAATTATATCGACTTACAAATTAAAAATACAACCAAACAGCCGTTTGTATTACATCTCTGGATTGAGGATGATTTATTAAAGGGGGAATGGCTTTCCGATGTGGAAATTCCATTTGTTTACCAAGTTTATGAATCCTATCATGGTTTTCATGCAGAACCTTGGGGAGGTTATACAAGAAGGAATACCATTCGCAGGAAAAAAATTTTTAAATATACAAAAGAAATTTTAGAAGATGAGTTGGTAACCGAAAATATCGCTTGGATGATGTACGAGCCACTTCTGGAATCGAGAGAGAACAAGTTCTAAATGAAAAGAAACCTAAGGCATTTAATATTAATAACGATTTTTCCTTTTCTAAATTGCCAAAGTGAAAAAGAGGAAATTTTTGGAAAATCCAAAGAAACGAAAGAGAGAGAAAATTTTTGTAACCCTGGTATCACTATAATGGTTTGCGACGTTTTAGTTTATCAGTCCTGCATTAACAATAATATAACTTATATGAATTGTGACACACAACGGAACAACTGTGTTTTTGAAAGGGGCGCTAAATGTTCTGGAATAACATATTTTTAATTAAATAATGCAAGATTGCCAATGTAATTTTTAAAATTCTGATTCGTTATACAAAAGTTAGAAACTGAAATGAGGGAAAATAAATGAAATTAATCATAATAGCTTTTTGTTTAGGATTTCCTTTTTTATCTTTGGTTTCCCAATCAAGCGAAAATAAACTCAATGTTTTGGATCGCAAGGCTTATGAACTTTCGATTCAAAAAACTCCAAACAAAGAACTTATCAACTTAGAAAAGAAAATTCCTGGAATCTTTTTGGATATTAAATATGCAACACCGAATAACTTTACCAAACAAACCATCTATAAAGAAGCCAAGGCTTTTGCAAGAAAACCGGTAGCGGAAGCATTAGGAGAGGCGCAAACAGAGTTTTTGAAACTTGGTTATTCAATTAAGATTTTTGATGCTTACAGACCTTATGCCGCCACCGTCAAATTTTTTGAAATCATTGGGGACACAAGGTATGTAGCTTCACCCAAAACCGGTTCCAGGCATAACAAAGGTTGCGCGATTGATTTGAGCTTAGTGGATGTAAAATCCAAAAAAGAACTTCCTATGCCAACAGAATATGATTCCTTCCGAAAGGAGGCTTGGGCAGAAGCACCAGTTTCTGATCCTGAAATTTTGAAAAACCGTATGCTTTTGATCAGCACACTCGGTAAGTATAGGTTTCGTGTGAACAAAACCGAATGGTGGCATTATGACTTTTTGGAATGCACTGGCTTTGAAGTGTTGGACATCCCTTTTGAAGAATTGGAGTAGGGGTTAAATCACCCAGATAACGTCGGTTTTAGGACTTAGTGCTGCAATTTCATTCAAAATCTATCAAACAAAACGATTTGTTTCAAAAATATATATAACTTTAGTGAGTAAATTTCTTCAAATAATCATTGTTATGTGAAAACATAATATTCTTTTCGTTTTATAAAATTTTTTCCAAACAAGGCAGAAAAAATTCAAAATCCTTTTTTCCAATCTGTAACATTTTGATCGTATCATCTTTTGTTTCCCATTGGATTTGTCCGAAAAACCAACCCATCTTTGTTGTTAATTTTAAAATATCCTTCAGCTCTATAGGAATGGACTCAAAATTTGATCGAAACATCAATTTTCGGATGAAGTAAAACCGTTTGTTTGTTAATACAACATGCCATTTGCCTCCACCGAGTTTTTTAGATTTGTATTCCAAAAGTCCCATACAATAACCTTGAATCAATTCTTCATCTTCTAAAATTTCAGGAAGACAAGTAAGCCCTTGATTGTAAGCAAGCAGTACATCTATGTTGATATTTGGTTGATTAGTCAGTAGGCCTTGAAGTTGCGTTTTGATTTGGTTCATTGTTTGCATACTATTTTTACTCGTAGGAAAAATGAGAATGGATATATTGTTGATTGTAAATAAATAATTTCTTAGTTTCTCTTTTCTTACTCTATGTTGTTTGTTGGATTTTGAATTTCTATAGCAAGTTTGAATTGAACTTTACAAATCCCTACGTCGCTAGTCTTGAATTTCCTCCACCAGCGATTGGTGTGGAAATCATTGCGCAAGGGATCGAAGGGCTTGGTCCGAGATGGCGTATGCCAACGAGGACGGGAGCGAACGCGCACCCCGAAGAGCACGCTCGTGCGCCCAAATAGAAAAGGCACCTAACTTTCGAAAGATGCCTTTTCCAAATTTTGCTCTTTTAATTAGAGACTTTAGAATCTCAAAAAAGAACTTAAACTTTGTTTTTATACTGCGTTGACGACTAAATCTCCGCCGGCTTTGACTTCGCCTGCTTCGTTTTTAGCTTCTACAAGTACAGTTACCGTTTTTTTACCATCTTTTTCAAATTTCTTTTTGATGGTTCCGACGATTGTGAGTTTTTCACCTAGTTTGGTCATGGCTTTGAAAGTCACACCAAAGTAAGCGATGTCTTTTTGTTCTGCCCAAGAAGTGCAAAGTCTTCCTACTTGTGCCATAACATACATACCATGAGAAATGGTTCCGTCAAGGCCTGCTTTTCTTGCGAAGTCTGGATCGTTGTGGATGGGGTTAAAATCTCCAGATGCTCCCGCATAACGAACTAAATTTGCATGTTCGATGACTGGGATGTCGAGTGGAGGAAGAGTCTGACCAACTTCTACTTTATCAAATTCGATTTTTGCCATTGTTAGCCTCCTGTATTAATCCTTACGAATGAAAATAGCCATCTCTGCAGAAAGGATGGGATCATTTTTTTCATCATAGATAGTTGTTTTGAAAGTTACGATTTCTGCTCTTCCGACTTTTACGTCAGAAATTTCGGACTGTGCGTACACTTTGCCCGGATACAGAATTTTGTGATACGTATACTCTTCTTTTAAGTGAAGGATTTTGGAAAGGTCGATACCGAGTTCTGCCATATCGTTCCAAATCTTTGGGTATCCCCAAAACATAATGACTGTAGGGAAAGTTGGTGGGGCAGGAACATCAGAGTATCCGGCTTTTTTAGCTTCTTCTACGTCAAAATAGATTGGGTTTTTTTCGTTGATGGCGAGGCAGAATTCTTTGATCTTTCCTCGTTCCACTGTGAAATCAAAACGATCTAGTTTTTTTCCAACTATATCTTTGGTTATTGCCATTGGCATTTATCTCCTTAGTGTTTATCGATCCAAGAAACTAACTCTTTAAAGACGATGGTTCTGTCTTTGGGAAGTTCGTTCATGGTTTCGTGGTACAATCCGTCAAAAATTTTCATTGTTTTGTCTTTGGAGTTTACCTTTTCAAAGGCATCCAAAGTTCCTTGGACAAGAGCGATTTGATCTTCTTTTCCATGGAACATATAAATTGGTACATTGATTTTTGTAGCCGATTCTAATGCAAGAGTGTAGCAGTTAAGTAAATAGTCACCCAAATACGCTCCGACATTTCCGTGAACCAAAGGATCTTTTACATAAGCTTCCACAACTGATTTGTCATGCGAAATCATATTTACATCGAGACCTGTGGGAACTGTAAGAGTGGGTGCAAGTTTTGCTAAAAATCCACCAGCTCCTTTTTTGATATCCATCACTAGGTCAGTTTTGACTTTGATGGGGAGGGCACTACAGATGTAAGCGTCTAAATCATTTTGGTAGTTGTCTGTTGCAGTGTAAAGAAAGGTTATAGCTGCACCCATAGAATGACCAAGTAAGGTAACTTTACTAACACCTTCATTTCGTTTGGCGATATCGATTAGCTCTTTGAGGTCAGCAAAAAAATCAGAAAAATGTGTGATGACACCACGACGGCCATCAGATTTACCATGACCTCTGGCATCGATGAGGTAAATTGCGTAATTGCGTTCTGCCATTGCCTCTAATAAAAAATTGTAACGGCCACCGTGTTCCCCAATCCCATGGTGGACCACAAGGACACGTTTGACTCCCGATTTAGGTCGGTAAATTTGATAGTAAATTTTTCCGCCGTCTTTGTTTTGAAAGGTAGACTCCTCACGGGAGTAGGCTTGTTCCCAATTACTCATAGATGTCAAGAATGGATGATGGAAACCTAAAAAGAAAGAACTTTTCCTATTCTTGGGAAACCTGTTTTCCAAACTGGTTCCATATGCGAGCGACTCTTCCCTTCGCCCTGACAATCTGTTTTTGTCTCTTCAGCTGTTTGAACAAATCGGAAAGACGTTTCCCTGTGGATTTGGTTTTGGAGTTGCGAAATGCAAAAGCAAAAATCGCCGTCTCGCATGATTTATTACCCTACCATTGGAAAAAAAATCCAGGTCGTCAAAGTGGACTTCCTCTCTCACGCAAATGGGAAAATACACAAGTTACATTCAATACAGACAAAGGGATTTTTTTAAACCATTCCTTAGATTCTCTTTTTTTTCCACCCGGTCAAGAATATGAATTTAACGTTGCTAAAGGAGAATATGAATTTTCTTCCTTCGTAGGTTTGTTAGGTGGAACAGAATTTCAAACCCAAGTTTCTGGAAAGTTCAAAATTTATTCAGGGGAATCTCTTTTAAAAGAATGGGATCTTACTGGATTATCTAAGGAACGTTGGTTTTCTAAAAAAGAAATTTTGGAAATTAGGGAACAAAAATTATTACGATTGGTTTGGGAGAGTCGGGATAGTTTTCTTTTTATCGGTGAACCTTTGTTATATCCAAAAGGAGAAGAGTTTTCCGGAAATCACGGACCGGGAAAACCTAAATCGGTGATTCTCATTGTGATTGATTCAGCAAGGAAAGATTTTTTTGGATCATACGGGTACCGTCATTCTGTCACTCCAGTGATGGATCAGATGGCAAAGGAGTCTGTTTTTTTTGAGAATCCTTTTGCCAATGGCAATTGGACTAAACCTTCGATGATGTCATTTTTTCATTCGGAATATTCGTCTAACCTTGGTTTGGGGAATTCTTGGTTTTCGACCAAACCTTATCAAAGAAAAGTTTATTATGGGAAAAGAAGAGATAACTTAGCAAAAACATTTCGAGAAGCAGGATACTTTACTCAAACAATCATGAATAATGTTTTCTTTTTAGATTACACAACGGTTGGTTTGGATTTAGGATTTCATAACTCCTTTCAAGTGGGAATGGATATCGTGGATACGGAAGTTCTCACAAACAAAGCAATCGAGTTTGTTTCAGAATACAAAGACAAACCGTATTTTTTACATTTTAATTTAAATACTCCTCACGCCTCTTATTCACCGCCACTTCAGGATATGGCCACAGTTCGTTCTATCGTTCCACCAAATGTATTTTATAAATATGAATCTCCCGTGCAACGTTATTTAGGCGAAATGCATTACACGGATCGAGAAATTGGTCGGTTGGTGGATGCGTTAAAGAAAGAAGGGGTATATGAAGAAACTATGATCATTGTGACCGGTGATCACGGCGAACTTTTTAGTCCTCATCACGATTATAGTTATCATTTCATTATGCAAACTCGGTTTGGTCATGGGGAAACACATTATGATGAGGAAATAAACGTTCCATATTTTATCAAACTTCCTAAGTCCTTAAAAGAAAATTTAGAGTCTGATCTTGCTAAAAAGGCAAACGGAGGACAAATTCGAATTTCAGGCCAATCCTCTTTGTTGTCTTTGGCACCTACTATTTTGGGTTTTCTTGATTTGATACCAAAAAATTCAACTTACCAAGGTAGCGATTATTCCACTTGCATTCGCATGACAAGCGTTTGTCCAAAAGAGAATTTTATTTATACTGAAGGAAGAATGTCGGAATCAGTTCGAACAGAAAATTATAAATACATTCGTAGGTATCCCGGGTTTACGACAGTTAGGCGAACATCGGCAGGTGAACCTCATACGATGGCCGAAGAGTTGTACGATTTAAAAAAAGATCCAGAGGAAAAATACAATCTTAGTCCTTTGCCGGAAGGAGAAACTCTTTTGCAAACGGCAAGGTCCGATTTTCGTCGGGAAAATTTTTTAAAAAGAAACAATTTACGAATTATAATTCCCCCTTGTTCGGAAGCACTTTGTCGTGACTTCCTATCTTTGAATGTCCAAGGATCCATTTATGATTGGGAGATTTCTCCTGCGATCCAACTGGGTTCCGGTTCCGCAAAAACAATTTCCTTACAAAAAGAATCAAAACCTTCTAAGGTGACGCAAGGTGAAGAGGTGGTCTTCAAAACAGTGAATCCAGAACTCGGTGCTTTTTTTAGTTTTTCACGGAATGGAAAAACGATTCCTGTTCGTTTTGGTAGGTATGGATTGGAATACCAAAGATCCATCACTAACATAGAAGACTTAATTGTATCAGAAAGGCAACCAGAAGGGTTTCCTACTTCTTCTTTGCCTTGGGTCTATAACGACGGTGCTTTTAGTGGAACGAGAGAATCGGAAGTACAACGAGAGATGGGCAAAGAGGTGAAAAAAATATTAGAAACCTGGGGATACATCCACGAATAATTGCTCGTATTGGCAAAGGGGTTTGGCTTACTTATCAAGACAATTGTATGAAAGACCTGTTTATTCCTCCGCATTTTGAAATCCCAATTGCATTGGGATTGGATTTAGGTTTTCCCATTCTTTCTAAACTTCTCTTCAACATTGATGGGGTTGTAATAGAAAAAGAAGATGAACTTCGCCTAAAAGAAATCAAAAACAAAAGGGTTATGTATCTTTCCAATCAACCAAGTGATTTGGAACCCATCATTGCTTATTATGTTGCCAGTAAAATTGGAACACGGTTTCATTTTATGGCATCACGTAGCATTTTTAATTGGGGTTTTGGTTTGGTGGGGGAACTCATCAAACGTGTTGGGGCATTTTCTGTAATTTCAGGATCATTCAATCGTGATGCAATTAAAACCACCAAACGGATATTATCCGAAAAAGATGGAAAACTTGTTATGTACCCTGAAGGAATGGTGTCTGGTGAAAATGATAATTTGGTATCATTTTTGCCTGGTGTAGCTCAGGTTTCTTTTTGGGGATTAGAAGCTGCTTTAGAAAAAGATCCAAATGCCGAATTATGGATACAACCAACCTTTGTTAAATATAAAATTTCTGGCTCAAGGGATTCGATCCTTGCTGACATTGAAACTTCTCTTTCAAGAATCGAACGCAAACTAAAACTTTACCCTGGTGGAAGGACATTACTTCGCAGATTTTTAACAGTGGGCCGAGTGATGTTGGAAGAAACTGAATTTGAACTGGGAATTCCAAGAGCCGAAACAGAAGGGAAAGATTTTGATTATCGTTTGGGAAGGGCAAGACACACGGCTTTGAATTTGGCTGCTTCCATTTTAAATGTGAAGTTTCAAGAGTCAGACAATGCCATTCAAAAAATTCGATTGTTATTCACTGCTTTGGATCGTTTAGAAGCAGGTGTTCCTCTTTCTACAACACCAAAACACCTGACAGACCAAAACATCCGTCGTGCCAAACAATTGGTGGATACTGCCTATGCATTTATCATTACCAAACCAAAAAATTTAATCCAATGGCCATCTGCAGAGCGTTTGATGGAATGGATCTGCAGTTTTGAAAAACATATTTTTGGAAAAACAGAAATGAGACCACGAAAGGCTCATGTGGTAGTTGGTCCTGCATTTTCTCTTGCACCATACTTTCAAACGTATAAGTCCCAAAAAAAAGACGCCATTCAAAGTTTACTCGCAGAAATTCGCAAACAAATGGAAATACTAATGGAACGAGGAAAAAAAGAGAGTGAACCCATGGTTCCCCCGTATTCGGTTGGACTTGATTTGGAAATTGGTTAGTCCAAAACTAAAGTAATTTCTACTCTGCGATTTTTATGTCGGTTTTCTTCGGAATCATTGGGAACAATAGGCACTTCGTCAGCATATCCTTTGAAGGAAATATGTTTTTCGTCCATTTTGTGCTGATCAACTAACGAATGAAGTACGGACTTTGCTCTGTTTTCAGATAGTTTTTGGTTGTATTCTTTTTTTCCGATATTGTCTGTATGACCGGAAACTCGAATTTCTCTGTCAGGATATTTTTTTAGAATTTCTGCGATTTTTGCAACAGCAGTTTCGGCTTCGGGTTTTAGTTTGCTATCGTTAAAATCAAAAAGAATGGAATCCAAAGAGAAAACAATTCCGTCATCGGAAGTTCGTACCGTGATGGGAAGTTTTTCTGGATCTGAATTTTTTTCTGGAGCGGGAATTTCTCCTGTGTCTGTGATTCGTCCTAAGTTTTCGCCAACAAGATTTTTGTTTTGATCAGCGATTGTTCCAGTGGATTTTGGATCTTTTGGTTTTCCGTTTGCCCATTCACCATTTTGATTTGTATTTGGATTTCCCGTATACCCCACAATTAAATCTTCCAGGATATCCTCTCGGATGGATTCTTTATCTTTGGCATTAATTTGATTACGAAGAAAATATACCCCTTTGATATGGAAGTTTGCTTCCTGTACGGTTCCATTCGGATAAATGAAGGTATATGATAATTTTACTTCTTTAAACTCGGGAACACCACGTGTTGCATTGAAAAAAATAGTTCCTGATGCAAATCCAAAAATTTTATACGGAACATTTGGTACCATCTTTTCCCCATCTGGTTTGTTATAAAAAATCGGATAGGTATAAGTGATCTTCTCACAATTTCCCTTATAATTTCCTTCTGACCAAGGAAAGATTCCTTGGAACGTATATTCCGGAATCACTTTGACTCGGATGCGTTCGGAATTAAAATCAAACGATTCTTCTGCTGGTAATTTCCAGACATCGGAAACGGAAACTGGTGCATCGGGGAAACTCGGAAAACTGCGGAGGTTTGGCATTGTAAATTCATTTGGAACTTCGTATCTGCCATTACGAAAGAGAGTGAAATCGGATAAAAATTCTTTGTCCTTCCAGAAAGGTCCTGATGTTTTTCCATAACGAAGATAGGTATCAAACCATGCATTCACCAAACAAGAGTCAGTTGAACATTTTTTAGGTTTCAAAACCACTCTGTTTTTATCTTCTCTTTCCACAGTTTTTGTGCCGACGCGGAAAAATACGTCATGGTATTCGTTTAGTTCCAATACCTGGTTTTCCTTCCATTTCCACTGAAAAGAGGTTTTGGCTATTGGGTCGGCTGAGGCCGTAGCCCACGGAAGAATTGTTACAAAACTATAAAAAACCAATCGGTGGAAGGTCATCACGAAACAAAGATCGGGGAATTTTTGGAAAAACTAATAGGGGAAATGGAAAAAACTAGCGGTTTTTGCGATTGACGAAGGATGGATTTTGGGCTTTACCTGAATTACCATGAAAAACCTTTCTCTGCTTTTTTACATTTTGATTACAATCAACTTTGTCGCTTGTAAGGACAAACAAACCTTAAAAGTTGCGGGTTCCGAAACCATGAATAGTATGATGCGTTATTTAGGAGCTGAATATGAAAAGGTGAATTCTAATGTTCGTGTAACAGTCGAAGGTGGTGGTTCCGAATCAGGAATTGACAGATTACGAAAAGGTGAAATTGATATGGCTGTTTCTTCTCGCGATTTAAACCAAGCCGAATTTGATGACCTTCGCAAAACTGGAAACTTAGAAAAAGTAAGATTGGCTTACGATGGT
The DNA here is from genome assembly GCF_004368965.1 of Leptospira meyeri. Lineage (NCBI taxonomy): Bacteria > Pseudomonadati > Spirochaetota > Leptospiria > Leptospirales > Leptospiraceae > Leptospira > Leptospira meyeri. The sequence goes on from NZ_SORO01000001.1 coordinate 2,673,745, forward strand.
GTTGCTCTCGTTGTGAATCCAAAAAATTCAGTTTCAAAACTTGACTTGATCCAAACTTCCGATATCTTTTCTGGAAAAATTAAAAATTGGAAAGAAGTAGGTGGTGCCGATGCTCCCATTTCGATTGTGATTCGTAATGATAAATCGGGAACCCAAGATTATTTCCAAAATCATATCCTCAGGAGAAAGGATTTGGGTTTAAATGAGTTTAACGAATACAAAGCTAATGTTTTTTCAAAAGATGCAAAAATCGTAAAAGACAATTCTGAAATGTCAAAATTCATTCAAGAAAATTCAAATAGCATTGGTTATATGGGAATGGGAACAGCAATTGTCGAGAACAAAGACAAGTTAAAAGCATTGGATTATGCGAGAACTAAAAAAGATCCTTATGTTTCTCCTTCAGTGAGAAACGTATATGACAGAAAATATAAATTAGCTCGTGAGTTATTTATAATTTATAAAACAGATCAAGGTGATAAAATTGATGCCTTTGTTACTTTCCTAACTAGTGAACAAGGCCAAGTGGCTGTTTTACAATCAGGGTATTTAAGAGCCTCTCTTCCAGAAGTAGAAGTTTCGGCAGAGCCGGTGAAGTAAATAAAGTTAATAAACTAACACTCTATTATTAGTTCGGTCAGCAATATAAAGTTGGCCGGTTTGATTGAAAAAAATTCCTGTAGGCGAATAGAGACTTTTCGGTCCAAGAGCCGATCCTGAACAACTTCCATTATTATTATTCAAAGAACAGTTTAGATCATCAAACTGACCAATGACAGCTACAGCAGCAATTCCATTAGGTTGAGAAGTTTTTGGATACATCACCACACGGTTGTTTCCTGTATCGGATACAAAAAGATTTTCATTTTGGTCAAGTGCTATCCCGGTTGGCCCAGAAAGTCCAAGTGGACCACTTCCTCCTCCCGAAGTATTTAAATCAGGTTGTCCATATACGCGAATTGCTGTTGTAGATCCTTTTGGAAAATATACGACTCGACTATTGCCATTATCTGCAACATACAATCCACCTTCTTGATCCAATAACATTTGGTTGGGGCTACTTAATTTTTCATTGGAGATTCCACTGGTACTTCCAGAAAAACTGGTTTGCCCATACACCCGACTCGCCGATGTAGAACCTGGTGGGAAGTATAAGATACGGTGATAAGCAGATTCGGAAATATAGACTCCACCGTCTGGATCGATTGCTACTGCAAGCGGTGTATTTAAAGAAGTCGCACTCGCGGCTCCTGCTGCTGAAGTGGAAAATCCTGATTGTCCATAAACTAAAGTCGGAACGATCGATTGGTTTGGAAAAAATAATACACGATTATTTCCCATATCGACCGCATACAATTCCCCGGATTGACTGATTCCAATTCCACGAATATTGTTTAATGAATTGGCACTGATCGAATTGCCTAAACAGGATCCATTTGTAACCGCATTTACAATGTCACAAGTAAAAAACCCAGATTGTCCATACACTCTTGTCGCTATCATTGAGTTAGGTGGGAAATATTGTATGCGATGGATTCCTGAAATATAAACTCCACCTAAAGTATCAGTAATAACACCATAAGGAGAACTGAAATTTTGGTTATTTGGAGTACCTGTTCCACAAGACCCAAAGTTATATGCGGCACTACAGGTGTATGATCCGTATTGGCCATAAACGAAAATTGGACTTGTGTCAACAACTTGGAGAGATATAGTCTTAATCGCAAAACCTGGGCTATTTCGAATGATCGAAATGGAAGTCGGACTAGTTACAGTTTTACTAGTACCTTTGATTTCACCTAGGTTCGGATCAAAAGTTAAACCATCTGGCAAAACTCCTAGTAATGAATAATTCGATTTTGTTTTATATTTAGGGGTGATGGAAACTGGAAAATTGATAAACACTCTATAATTCGATGAATTATATTCTAGAGGAGGCACGTTGACTAATTCAAGCCCACAATAATTGGAATTATCCGAACTAACCGATTGGAAAAATAGTGAAGTTAGAAATGAATCAGACTTTGGATCACAAGGGTGGTTGAGTGAGTTTGATTGGCAAAACATTGAAATTGAAAAGTTTAAGAGCAAAATAATATAGCTAAATTTGTTTAGGGATTTCGATGAAATTCGTTTCATACAAAGTTGATACAGATCGTAATGATATTTTATAATATAAAGTTTAACTAACGCTAAATTAAAAAACAATTTTTCATATAAATTTTACGAAATAAATTTTCGACTGACTTTATACTAAAAAAAATCTAAATTGTAATGATATTTGTGATCTGATACAAAATAGATAACTACTCAATAAGCTTTTGATTCGGGTAATCCTTAAAAAATATAAAGTTAGGTTAGTCTAACCTGTTCGATGACTACTCTAATAAAACAGGTGAATCGTTTTATGGATATGTAGACCGTTTGGGCTATTTCTTAAGATGATCAAACGAAAGATAATTTTGCCGTTGCCATTGATAAAGTTCAGAAGATTGTTTTTTCTCGAACATTGAAAGCCCTGGATTTGAAATCTGCTAAGTTATTAGCAAATCAAGATCTTGAAAAAGAAGTATTAGTGTTAAAAAACCAACCAGGGAAGGATATTTTTGTTTGTAGCCCGAGTCTATTTGTTTCTTTGACGAAAGTTAATTTAATCGAAGAATATCAATTATGTGTTAATCCCCTGATTGCCGGTAGTGGTTTGCCTTTATTTAAAGTCATAAGGCAGCATATCTTATTAAATCTCATTAAAATAAAATTGTTTCGCAGTGGTACCGTTTTACTTTACTACCACCCTAATAAAAAATATTATGTTACGCTTTTTTCTCTAGCAAATAAAATTTTAGATTCTCTATTAATATTCAATTCAACAGTGACCTAATGAAAAATAAAATGGGAATTGAATCATTGGTTTTTATAGAATGTTTTGCAACTTATTTCAAAAAAACTAAAATCAGATTCTTTGTTGAAAAGCAATATGAAGTTGGCCCAGTTGGTTAAAGGAAATTTCTAAAGGATTGGCTCGGCTCTGATAGTTTTGAGGCACTAGTGGCGCAGATAGTTCCAGTTGCAAAGTTTGGTGATTGCAGTCGCTGTTCCATTGATATCCCCGGTTGTGTGATGGAACGATACACCAACCGGGAACACCCCTTGGATCGAATAACTAGAGTTTATTGGATCACGAGTGTCTGGCTATATAGAAATTTAAAAATAATTTATCAACTGAAAATGGGTAAGATTTGGTTAAAACGAGGGTTCTTGGTAATTTAGAAAGGTAACAGACAATAGTTGAGACTTTTTTGGAATCTGATGGGTTTTCAGAGAAACAGGCGGATTTAAGGAATTTCTTTCTCAGTCAAAAATCAATGAAATTTCCTTGCTTAAAATCACAATCTGATTGGAATTAGGCGTTCATGATGAACGACAGACGAAAACGTTTGCAAAGGCCTCTACCAATTTTGGTATTTGGACTTTATTTTCTACTTCTTCCTATTTTTAATTATTTTTCTTTCGCCTATGCACATAATATTCGTTGGACCTATCCAAGGCTAATCTTCGATTGGTTACATCCTTTAGAGTTAATACTCCTAATCCTTGCAATTCCCGTTGGCATCGGTTTGTTACTCGTAAAAAAATGGGGGTGGTATTTGTTTTTGGTTTATGCATCTCTATTCATACTGTTTGATATTGTCGCTCTTGTTCAAAAACCGATCGCTTTCAACTTGTTTGCTTTTGGTCAAACCATACTAGGGTTCGGAGCAGTGTTTTATTTAACTCGGGAGAATATTTCTACGCCTTATCTCAAGCTTTATCCAAGAGGCTGGCGATATGAGAAAAGAAATCCCATCCAGATACCAATTCTTCTTAACGGAATCGAGTGTACAACGATTGATTTTAGTAGAAAGGGATTCTATGTAGTTTGGTCTGAATTTCTTGGCGAGCCTGGCGACACAATTCAAGTAGACATTTCTGGAACTACAATTGAGGCAGGAATTGTACGCATTGACCCAAAGGGACTTGGTGTTGCCTTTCGAAATTTACAACCCGTACAGATTAAAATATTCGAGGATATCATTGCCTCAAAAAATATCAATTTAGAGCATTCAGTTAAGTTAAAATAGGAAAATTTTATATGAAAAAGATTATATGGATTTTATTTACAACATTCTACTTTTGGAACTGTATTGCTTTTTTAGATTTCAATCGAAGCAAAAATGAATTTTCTAATGATTCTTTAATTGTACTTTTAGGTTCCAATTATGCAGGTGTTCCTGCTGGTGGGGGAACCGCAGATCCATCGGGAACTCGTATCCAATCCAGTGATGAACTTTTTACCATCTTAATTCCAGAAGGAGCGATGGACGAAACAGTCGATTTTAAAATTACAAAATATAATTCTACTCAGGTGCCACTTCCTTCAGGTTTTGTGCCTACAAGTTCAATTTATGAAGTCACACCATCATTTCAATTCAAAAAGGAAGTGGTTGTGACCATCACTCTCGATCGTGCCAAAGCACAATCGATGAATTTAAACTTTGGGAAAAGTCGTGGGTTTCATGCATCGAACATGAATACAGAACCAGATGGACTCAGAATGCCTGGTTGGGCAGGGGTGAATACAACTCTTGAATCTGAAAGCATCGTCTTTCATACAAAGAGTTTTTCTATGTTTGGTGGAGGAACGCCTCCCCCTGGGAATTTACCACCTGTCATCAATGGTGCTTATTATTATTTAAAACCGGGAACATTACATATGCCTTATCAACTCAGAGCCGATGTGGTGGAGCCAGATGGTGACCAAATGAATGTCTATTTGGTCGTTGGACCTGCTGATGGCCCTACTAATTTTTATTCTATGGCAAGAGAGGGAACTTCTGATTGGTACCAATCCAAAATCCCATACGAAGCGATGAAACCAGGTGGAATTTTAATTCAAATCATTGCAGTGGATATCCATGGACAGAAAACTTCAAGACCATCAACCGGAACTTTCTTATATCCCAGTGATTCTGGGAATCCTACATACATAAGCCAATACAATCCGGATCGTGATGAGGATGGATACAATGATGTTTGGGAGCTTGATAACGGATTCAATCCAAACAATGCGAGCAGTCCACCAGGCGGAACAGCTTACCCACCGGGTAATCCTGTTGTGGTGGATAACTTAGAAATCTTACCTACACAATCTTGGGTCCAAATTAATGAACCCATTACCTTTTCAGCTCGTGGGTTTCTCGCAGGAGTTCAAAAATTTGTCACAGTTAATTTCCACGCAACAGGCGTAGGACTTAATGGTTCTCCCATTGGCAATTTAAACTCATCTACGTTTACAGCGACAACGCCTGGTGTGGCAGGAGTCTTTGCCACCTATCAAAGCTTAGAAGCATCAGCATCTGTTCATGTTGCCGATACCATTGCTCCTTCGAATATAACTGATTTAGTCGCAACACCTCTCTCCGCATCTAGAATTCAACTGAGATGGACAGCACCCGGAAGTGTCGGAGTATTCGGACAAGCGTCTGCCTACGAAATAAGAAAATCCAGTTCACCCATCACCAATAACCTTCAGTGTGATGCGGCAACTGGGGTTGCTCACACTATGATCCCCAAAAGTTCTGGTTTATTAGAAATCAAAGAGATTGATGGACATCTTCCGCAATCAACTTACTACTTCTGTGTTCGTGCCATTGATTCTTCTGGGCTTCGCAATTCTTGGAGCGGAACTGTATCGGCCACTACCTATGCTCCTACAGATTTAGTTCCTCCGGCAGACATCACCACAGCTTCCGCCACTGTCGAGTCCTACCATCAAATCAAACTCGGCTGGGTTGCGGTTGGTGACAATGGAAACACAGGATCGGCATCCTCCTATGAGATCAGAAGACGTTCCACTCCTATCGTCACAGATGACGACTGTTCTGCGGGAATTTTTGTTCCAAATAGTGTAGTCGCATCCACTGCGGGCACTCCTTTAGAATTCACAGTTAGTGGACTATCTTCGGGAACCGTGCATTATTTTTGTATTCGTGCTTTTGACCATGGAGGGAATCGAAGTCTATGGAGTGGAGTTCTCCAAGCAACCACACCTTTCGCCAACCAATTCCCTGTGATTCAGTTTACTTCTAATCTTATCATTGATTTAGGCACTGAAGCCACACTAGATGCATCACAATCATCTGATCCTGATGCTTCATTTTGCGGGGCTCAAACAAATCAATACGAGTATAACTGGCGAGTGGTTTCTAAACCTCCGCTCTCCAATTTAGCCACTGGAGATATCCAAAACAGAACGACTAAGCTTGCAAAAGTTTTACCTGATAAGAATGGCGAGTATGTCTTTGAATTTTCATTTAAAGACAACGCAGGTAGTTGTGCGGGAGGGAATCGAACTTCCGTTTCTTTGGTCACTCTGCAAGCCAATTTAGTTCTGATTGATCCTCCCGCTTATGTAGAAGCCCAGGCGGGCGGAACCAGTGCGTATGTGCAGTGGTCGCCAGTGACAGGTGCCACTTCGTACACAGTTTACTATAGCACAAGTCCTGGAGTGACAACGGCTTCGACCAGTTTTGGGCCAGTGTCCAACACTTATGCGACCATTACTGGGTTAATAAGCGGGACATTATATTATTTTAGGGTGGTGGCAAACAATAGTGGAGGAAGTAGTGTGGTTTCTATATTGGAAGCAAGGGCTTTAACTACGGCAACAGCACCGGGAACAAGTTCGCCAGGTATACATATTGATATATCTGCGGGGCAAGGGAATAATTCCAATTATAATTATTCCGGTTTAGTAATAGACCAAGTTAACGGAAAGTTGCTAGTTGTCACTTTTAATTTCGCTAATAGCTCTAAACCCAGTCTATTCAGATGTAATCTAGATGGAACAAATTGTACGCATACTGATATTTCAGTTGGGCAGGGCATTAGTTCAGGTGGTCAACCCAGCGCAGTTATAGATTACGTGAACGGTAAGCTGTTGGTTGTAACTAATAATGGCTCTCTTAACGCCGGTAACGGAACCATTGGCAAACCAAGTCTTTTTAGATGCAATCTGGATGGAACAAGCTGTACGCATACTGATATATCGGCGGGACAAGGATTTGGTTCAGGTCAATTTCCAAGTTTAGCAGTCGATCAAGTCAATGGGAAGTTGTTGGTTGTCACTAACAACGAGGCTAATGCCGGCAAGCCAAGTCTTTTTAGATGCAACCTGGATGGAACAAATTGTACGCATACTGATATATCTGTAGAACAAGGAATTAATTCTGGTCGTAATCCCAGTTTAGTTATAGATCAAGTCAACGGAAGGATGCTAGTAGTTACTTATAATGTAGCTAATAGCTCTAAACCCAGTCTATTCAGATGTAATCTAGATGGAACAAATTGTACGCATATAGATATTTCAGTTGGGCAGGGCATTGGTTCAGGTGGTCAGCCCAGCGCAGTTATAGATTACGTGAACGGTAAGCTGTTGGTTGTAACAGCAAATGGTGCCAATAATGGTTCCCCTTCTCTTTTTAAGTGTAATCTAGATGGAACCGGTTGCACTCATACGGATATTTCCGCCGGAAAAACCGGTTCTATTGGATTATATCCCAATGTTCGTTTAGATCAAGTCAATGGGAAGTTGTTGGTAATCACAAAAAATAATACTACTGGCGAAAGGCTCGCTTTATTTCGATGCAATTTAGATGGAACAAGTTGTACGTATGCTGACATTTGGGCTGGACAAGGGCAATGGACGGGTCTTTTTCCCAGGGCAGTCTTGGATTCCATCAATGGAAAAGTCATTGTAGTAACACGAAATGACGCCAACTCCGCAAAACCTTCCCTTTTCATCTGGTAACCAATCCCACGCCAGGGATCCGAAGGGCCACGGTCTCACCCACTTTGGGTGAGACGTGAGCGTTAGCGCATCCTGTCGGAGCCCGGTTGGGTTTGGATCAAACTACAATCACCTAACCAATTCTAGGCGCCCGAAAAGTATGAAAAGAATATTATAACATTGGGATTTTGATTCTTTCTCACAAGATAACACAACAGAACTATCTATTTATTTTAACGCCAATCGTTAGTTATGCGAATTTGCAATTGTGTTCCTTTCTAGCGATGAGGCAAGAATCGTAACCAAACATGAATCGGCTCCGATTTTTCTTTACAAACTAATACACCAAAACCCGATTGTTTCCAGAATCTGCTATGTACATCCTTCCTTGTTTGTCAAAATGAACGGCAACGGGACTATTTAAGTTTTGAGCATTAACTGAGCCAAGACCGCAACTTCCATTATTATTTTCATTACCGCAGCCGAAGCTTCCAAATTGACCAACGACTGCAATTGCCGTCATTCCAGTCGCAAGACTGGTTTGTGGGTAGACAAGAACACGATTGTTATTTAGATCTGCCACAAATAAATTTTCACTTTGGTCTAAAGCAATTCCAAAAGGTTGGTTTAAACCATTGCTCGATGTGCTACTTACGCCTGTGGTAAAGTTAGATTGGCCATAAACTCTTATCGCAGTTGTAGATCCTTTAGGATAATACACAACCCGGTTATTGATTGTGTCTGCAATGTAGATCCCTCCCGCAGAGTCGACAACTACTCCTTGGTTGTTAGAAAGACTACTCGCAGAAATTGGTGTGTTAACTGAACTTGCAAAATTCGTTTGTCCATAAACTTCAGAAGGAATACTTGCGTCCTTAGGAAAGTAAAGAACTCGGTTGTAACCAGTGTCTGAAACATAGAATCCACCACTGGAATCTTGACTCATATGGGTGGGGATATTTAATGAGGTAGCAGACACTGCTGCACCTCCAGATGTAATAAAATTCGGTACGCCAATGGCACGAAAGGGAATGGTATTCCCATTTTGATAAGCTAATATTCGATGGTTGGTTCCTGTGTCGGTCACAAAAAGATTGTTCGATGCATCTAAAAAGAGTGCTCGTGGGTCAACCAATGTAGTTGCAGCAATGATAAATGCCATACAACTTAGATTTGGATTTGCATTTGCGACATCGCAAGTGAATTGCCCATGTTGTCCATATACTCGTGTAGCGGTTGTTTGGTCAGGAGGATAATACAAAACTCGATTGCCACTTGCAATATAAACACCGCCAGAATTGTCGGTGATCACAGCATTTGGTCCCGATAAGTTATAAGCAGTGGCAGGCCCTCCACTACCGCAACTTCCATTTACATAAGGATCAGCGCAGTTCAAATTCCCTAGCTGTCCATACACTTTGGTGGCTACTAAATCCCGCACTTCTATTGTAACTTGGCTTTGCACCACACCTTTACGATAGACAGTATAAGTTTGTCTTTCTACAGGAGTGGTAGGATTGCCTGACAGCGCACCCGTATTTGGATCCACATACAATCCTTCAGGAAGATTGGGGCGAACACTCACATTCGTTTTAGAACCTAATCTTGGTAATACGGAGATGGGAATCGATTTATAAAAAGTAAAATCAGTGAATCGGTATAGATCTCCAGTGTTAACAACTTGTAACTGGCAAAATCCACCTTCGATGCTGGCTGAAATCAGAAGTTGTGGGAAGAAGTCTTTGGATTCGCTATCGCAGGGATTGGATAAAGAAGCCATTTGGCAGTTTCCGTAAAAAAATAAAATCAAAGAAAGGAAATTTAGCCGAATATACTTCATCTATATGAGAAATGGATAGAAGAGGAAGGTTCCTGGCAATTTATTTTTTATTAATGTGTCGTTGGAAATAAATTTCACTACAAAAATCATTGAATCCCAAAGTCTTTTTAGTGAAATTCACAGTATTCCCTTATTATCTTAAGCCGTTTTAGAAAAAAATAAAATCTCCTAAAGAGTAGAATCCGTCCCTTCTAACTTCGCCACATAAGGCAGGTTACGATACCGACCTTTGTAGTCCAAACCATAACCAACAAGAAACTCATCTTCGATGATAAAACCTGGATAATGAACAGGAATATGAGGATTGGCTTTCGATTTTTTCCAAAACAAAGCGGCCACTCGTAAGTCTTTGGGACTTTGTTTTCCCACTTCTTCCAAAAGGTACTCTAAGGTTTGGCCCGTATCTACAATATCTTCCACAAGAAGGACCGATTTATTTTGAACTGACTTTTTTAACTCTTTGGTGATTTTTAAATTTCCAGATGTGGTTCCATCTCCATAAGAAGAGGCAGCCATAAAGTCTACCTCGTGTGGAATGGCAATACTCCGGCATAGATCTGCAGTGAAGATGAAACCACCATTTAAGATTCCAACAACAACTAATTCTTTGCTTAAGAAATCTCGTGAAATCTCTCGAGCCAATTCCTCAACACGATGGTGGATTCTCTCTTCTGAATATAAAGGTTTCATTCTTTACCTATTTGCCCAGGGATCCAGAATACCGACAATTGGCAACTGCCCCAGCTAAGATCTTTCCATGAATCTTTGGAAAAACTCAAGCCGAGAAATGCGGCTGTCGGAAATTTCTGAAAGTGAGAAACCTCTGAATCCCCAAACAGGAGGGAACTTCCTAACTCTTCTAACCCAGGATTGTGTCCAACCAGGCAGACAGAACGTACGGCCGGGGTAAGTCCTTGCAGCAAAAAAAGTAAATCTTCTTTCTCCGCATCGTAGATGGATTCGCGTAGTTCCGGTTTGGGGAATCGTAGTATTTCTTTACGAAGGGAAGTATAGGTTTTTTGGGTTCGTTCTGCCGGTGAGACAAAACATTGATCAAATTCAAATCGACTTTCTTTTAAATATTCTCTTAGAGCTTTGGTTTGTTCTTTCCCTCGCCGGGAAAGGCTGCGATCCAAATCAGAATCATAAGGTTCATCCCATTCTGATTTGGCATGGCGAAGTAAATAGATTTGTTTCATACCAATATACTAATCGAAACAAATGACTGAGAAATCACGAAATGACTATTTTTGTATTTCTTTTTCGTATTTGGAAATGAGCTCGTTATTATTTTTACAAGAAAATTTTGTCCGCATTTGGTTGAGATGGTATTCCACAGTTTTTCTGGACTTTTGGATTCGATCTGCCACTTCATTTTGAGATAAACCTTGTACAAGTAAGTTCAAAATTTCCATTTGGAAAGCAGAGAAGGGAAGTTGTACTTTGCTCACTCCCTCGGAGATAAAGGAACCACCTTTCATCACAAGTTCAATGACTTCGGGCAGTTTGGAGATAGGGTCAGACTTTAACATATATCCATCGGCCTTGGCTTTGATGGCATCTTCTACATAGACACGGCTTCCATGTAAAGAAAAGATAATGACTTTTGTTGGTTGGTGTTTTTCTTTAATCTCACGCAATACGTCGATACCATTTCGGTCAGGCAAATCGATGTCTAAAACCAAAATATCAATGGGATTCGATTCTAAAAAATGAAACAAATCTGCTGCCGTTCGAAATTCTCCGGCAAGAGAAAAGAAAGGATTGGATTTCAGGATAGATATGATTCCTTCAGTGACAACGGAATGGTCTTCTAAGATGGCAATTTTTATGGATTCCACAGCCTTATGATTCTCAGAGTATTCTTCGCATCCATCCAAAAATCTTTCTGGGACTTACTTATTTTTTGTAGATATCCCTTAATTTTCTCCTTTGTCTTGATAGGCACCGCCTCCTGCCGGTTTGACGCCTACCCAACCTTACTTGCAAAAGATGGTGTTTTGGATGCACAGTCTGTAGACTTTTCAGGGGAAACGATAAACCTGACCGGGAATTGGGAATTTTATTGGAATGAGTTTTTGGACCCTGCAACGGAGATCCCGATTCACAAATCCTTTCTAAAAGCGGGTGTTCCTTGGTTTTCCCAAGAGAATGAAGATGGAGAATTGTATCCAAGTTTTGGCTATGCCACCTATCGCCTAACGGTACTTTTGCCAAACGATACTTCCGAAAATGAACCTTTTGCCATTTCAGTTCCCGTATTGCATAGTGCTTATCAGATTTATGTGAACGGGAAGTTGGTTGGTGAAAACGGAACCGTAGGAAAATCCGCAGAACAACACAGACCTTCCTTTCATTCCAAAATTATCCCTCTTAGTGGAGTCACCAAAAAAATTAATTTGGTCATTCATATTTCTAACTTCTCACATAAGTATGCTGGAATTCATGGAACCATTCGATTAGGAAAACTTCAAAACATCATAAACATATGGAATGTAAATTTTACCGTTTCTTGGATCATCATGATTTTTATGTTATTTCTTTCCATATATCATGCATTAGTTTATTTTATCAATCGATCAGAAAGAAATGCACTTCGAATGGCATTTGTTTATTTAGGGATTCTGATACTGTCTTCAACATTGATAGAAACAAGAGTATTGTTTAATCTTCTTTCTGATGATTATTGTATGGCATTGTTTCGTTTTTCCCGAATTGGATTTGTTTTGGTTTTATACTTCGGTGGTTATGTCGTTCTTAATTTGGCACAGATGCGTTTTTTTAAACGAATCTTGTTTTTGCTAAAACTATATGCATTGAGTTTTTTAGCTGTAGTCCTATTGACTCCGGTTTCTTACCTTTCGAAACTTTCCTTTTATTTTGAGTTTACCTCTGTTGTGTTTGTATTTTTGGGTTTGTTTTCTGTCTCTCTTGCTCTTTATTTCCAAAGAAAGGAAAGCAGATTATATTTCTTTAGTTTGTTATTGGCCATCATAGGTGGCCTTATCGATATATTTTTAATAACAAATCCAAATTTTGGATATAGGCCATTGGGACTTGTCTCTTTATATTTGTTTATTTTTCCCCAAACATTGGGAGTGACTTTAGGGCTTGTTCGTGTTTATAAAAGATCAGAAACTTTATCAAAAGAATTATACAAACGAAAAGAAGCCCTCGAAAAAAAAGTAAAAGCGCGTACTTTAGAATTAGAAAAGGCAAATCGTTGGAAAGCAAACTTCGTGTCACTCATTTCGCATGACTTACGTTCGCCTCTAAATAGTGTGAATCAAATTTTGGATGTAATCGATTTTAGTTTTAGCGAAACAACAGCAGAAGAAAAAAAGAAATTTTTAGAAATTTGTAAAACTGGTGTCACTCAATCTCTTCGTATGTTGGAACAATTATTGGATGTAAGCCGATTTGATGCTTTTGGAACGAAACTCATCCAAACTCGTTTTTGTGTGAACGAACTACTAAACGAAATTATTGAATCGGTAGAACCATTGGCCACACTCAAAGGGATTCGAATTCAAAAAGACACTCCCATCCAAGCAGAAATCATCGCAGACCGCACTTTGATTGGCGAAGTATTTAAAAATATCCTTACCAATTCTATTAAATATTCTTATCTGAATTCGGAAGTTTGGGTTGGTCTTTCTTACAAAGGGAAATGGCTTTCTGCGGAAATTAGGGACCGGGGTTTAGGTATGAGTGAAGAACAAATTCACAGACTTACCGGCGAAGAAACGATCAAAAGTATGCCGGGAACTGCGGGAGAACGTGGTACAGGGCTTGGTCTGCAATTATGCACAAATATTTTGGAAGCACATTTTGGAAAACTTCGAATCAAATCAGTTTTGGGTGTTGGTTCGGCCTTTGAGATTTCTTTATCCAAAAGCACAAAATCCGTGTTACTTGTGGATGATTCCGGTAATTTTAGATCAGATCTAGCGGAGGTTATGCGAAGAAATCAGTGGATCGTGATTGAAGCAGGAAATGGGGAAGAGGCTTTGTCTCATTTATCAAGGATCACTCCAAGCCTCATCATTACCGATCTACATATGCCGGGGATGAATGGAATTTCATTAATTCATGAGTGGGAAGGGCGTCGTCACCAAAACCAAAAAATCCCCATTATCTTAGTCAGTTCGGATGCTCCTCTTTCTGGAGGTGATAAGTTTTTGGAAGAAGAGGGACTAGAAACGATTGTTTCTGCTTATTATTCCAAAATGTATAAGGCAGAGGACCTCTGCCAACAGATTGAGTCGATTTTAGAGTAACACTCGTTCCATGTGATTTTTGATATGGAGGCAGTGTGCTACATCGTATTCTTCTTTTGTGAGTTCACCATAAGCAAAATGAGGTCTTAAAGAAGACTCTTTCGTTTTGAAAAAATCATCAATAGCTTTGATGAGCCTTGTAATCCCTGCTTTTAGTTCAGTGGCATTGGAAATTTCCTCCGCACCGGGAATGGGTTCTTCTAATCCATGGCTCATTTTATTTTTAAAAGCAAATACAGAAAATGCAATTTTTCCGATAGAACCGCGGAAGAGGGAAGATTTCATTTCAGGATAACCATTGAGCGAAAACTCAATGCTTTGGGCACAATGGGCAAACACTTTTCCAGGACTCCAGTTACCAACAATTTGAATCCCTTTCGGATCAGATTGTAATCCGACAAGTAAAACTCGAAGGTCTGCAAGGTCATCCGCTTCTAACCAAGGAGATTCTTTTGTTGGTGTGGATTTGTCTTCATCCTGTTTGGATTCACTTTGTATAGGGAATTGGAGAGCCGTATACAATAAGGCAGATCGTTTGATAAACTCTTTTCGTTTCATTAGAATTTTCCTTTTAATACGACTGGTTTTTCCGGTTTGGAACGGAGTTTCATATTTAAGAATTCAACAATCACTGAAAAACACATCGCAAAGTAAATGTATCCTTTCGGAATGTGTAATTCAAATCCTTCTCCAAGTAGGGCCACCCCAATCAAAATCAAAAAACTCAAAGCTAAAATTTTGATGGTTGGGTGTCTATCGACGAAATCGGAAATACTTCCACTCGATAATAACATAAATCCGACCGATAATATAACAGCAGTTATCATCACTCCAAGTTGGTCTGTCATTCCTACTGCGGTAATTACCGAATCCAAAGAAAACACGATGTCAAGGATCATAATTTGAATGATGACTTTTGTAAAGGATACTCGTTTGGTCGATTCTTCATTTAACTCTGATTCACCTTCTAATTTATGATGAATTTCAGTGGTAGACTTGGCAATGAGAAAGAGTCCTCCCAAAATTAAAATGAGATCCCGGCCACTAATAGAATGGTTCAGAACCGTAAAAAGAGGAGCTTTGAGTTGCATTATGAGTGAAAGAGAAAATAACAAAAGAATACGAGTGAACATAGCAAGTAACAAACCAATTTGTCTTGCTGACTTTTGTTTGGTTTTTGGCAGTCGTGAGGAAAGGATGGAGATAAAGATAATATTGTCAATGCCTAGGACAATTTCCAAAGCAGTTAGTGTTAAGAGCGCAAGCCATACCGAGGGATCAGAGAGAATTTCTATCATAACCTGTCCAAAAGTGATAAAAAGAAAAATGGAATCAATCCAAATCCTAAACTTTGGTTCACAAAGCGGGACTAACGACGATAAAAATACCAACCTTCACATTCTTTTACCAAACGAACGCCTTTCCATAAATCTAAATTGTCTTTGGTTTCTGTGACTCCCCAAAAAAATTCAGCGAAAGACTTTTGTTCTAGTCCCTTGTCCCAAGTCCGATTGGAAACCCAAGGATAGTAGATCCCTTCTTTTGTGAATGGAACTAAAGTCCAATTTTTGTTTGAAAAAGCATAAGAATACTTTATGGGCCAGTAGGTGGAAGCTCCAGGAACTAAATGGTCAAACTGGGAAAGGCAGTCCATTCTGTGCAAACGTTTGGCTTCTCCTTCTTTCACATTTTGAGTTAATCTTGGATACCGATCATTGTAAAAGAAAACAATTCCTAAAAATACAACAAACCCCGCTACGGTTCGAAGGATTGGCAAAAAACTAATAAGTCGGTACAAAAGGAAAAAAATACAAAATACTAAAAAGTAAAGATAACGAAAGTTGGGTTCGATTCGAAAAATATATAAGGCAACGATTGTTAAATATGGAGAAAGTAATAAAACCAATTCCAAATAAAAATCTTTTCCTTTGGAACGAAATAAAGAAAAGATAATGTAGGCCAAACATAAGAATGTATACCACTTAAACCAATCAGAAAATAGCGGATGTTTGGTGATAGTTTCCATCAAAGACGAAACCCAAGAACTAGGATCTTTTAAAATTAAATCCTTGGCTGATTGGATTCTGTTCATTGTCGGAAGTTCCTTGGAGGTAACAATTCCAATCCCACTGAAACGTAACCCTTGTTGCCAAACTTTCCCAAATCCAAATCCAAGAAGAGTCAGTCCTATGGGAAAAATAGATTTTTTTTGTAAACGAACGATTGTATACACCAATAAAAATGGGGCAATGTGGATAAAAAACCAATACTCCGAAATCCAAATGAGAGACAAAACCAATAGAAATCGAATACTTTGGATTCGATTTTTAGAATCCCAATTTTGGATTTCATAGATTGTGTAGGCTGCAAAAATAAATATTACGGCATGGAACCCTGGAAAATAAAACTGTCCGAGGTTATTTGGCAAAACACCGGCGATCGTTAAAAATCCTAAAGAAAACAAATAGGAGATTTTGTTAGAAACTCCTAAGGTTTTGGCTAAAAAATAGGGCATCACAAAATAAAAAAATCCAAAAACCCAATGAAACCAATACACTGAATTTACGAACGGATAGATAAAAATAGAAAGGAGAATTTCTGGAAATAAACTGGAACAAGGTGGGAGATTCCATCCGCGAACCCCGTCCCATCCCCCTATCCAAAAATCACGAGCAAAAAGATAGGGATATAAAATATCACTATCTGTAACTTCTCCTAAATGGTTTTCATAAATAGCATCGTAAAACAAATGAAAGGTGCCAAATAAAAGAAGAAGAACTATTACTGGTTTTAAATTTCGTATCTTCATCAAAAAATCCAAATCCAAATCCAAATACTAATCGTAATCTTTATGTTCAAAACAAACAAACATAGATACGGAAAATTCAATTAGTAACTTGGACATTTCCTTTCAAACGTTTTGAACCTTTCTGGAAAATCTAACTCCACTAAGATACGTTTGTCGGGAATGAAGGGATGAGGAAATTCCAATCGTTTTGCAAAAAGTAAAAGTCCATACTGAGTATAGTCTTTTGCCGAACGAGAATACAAAGTATCTCCCACAACAGGACAACCCATCTTTGCCATATGAACACGAATTTGGTGGGTACGACCTGTTTCCAAACCCAGTTTCATCAAACTAAATTTACGACCTGTTTGTGTTTGGACAATTTTTTCCGTTTTATAATGGGTGATGGCCATTCGCCCATCTTCACGCACACACATCTTCACTCGTTCTACGGGATGGCGACCAATCGGTAAGTTCACTGTACCTTCTGATTCCACTGGTGCTTGTAACACCCAAGCGTAATAGGTTTTATCCACAAGCCGGTCTTGGAACATTTTGGAAAGAGCAGCATGGGCCCGATCTGTTTTGGCAATGATGAGAACCCCTTCTGTTGGTTTGTCCAGCCGGTGCACAATTCCTGGACGACGTTCACCACCTGTGGCTGATAGGTTTTTGAACTGGTGTAACAGTCCATTGACGAGAGAAGGTTGGTCATCGCCCGGTCCACTGTGGCAGGCAATCCCTGCTTTCTTATGGATAACCATAAATTCGTCCTCATCATAAAGAACAGGAATGTCCATCGGGATGGGTTCGAGCCTAGATGGTGGTCTTGCAATCACATCGACGATATACTCTTCTCCAAGAGTTACCTTATAGCCGTTTTTAGTGGCCAATTGTTCTTTGGTTTTGTTTGTCACAAATCCAGAATCGATCCACTTTTGAACAGTAGAACGGCTGAGATCGTCTCCAGCGTTGTCTTTTAGAAAGACATCCAGGCGACTTTGGTCATAATCTTCGGAAACGGTTACAAATATTTGCATTTTCGGTTGTTATCTAATGAAAAGAACTAAACTATGGAAACATTAAGGTAGGTCAACTGATGAAAAAAGGATTTTTTTTAAGCCTCATCCTCCTCGCAGGTCTTTCGCTTTCATTAACGAATTGTTCGTCTTCTGAAGAAAAAGAAACTCCGAAAGACACAACTTCCACTACGGGAACAACATCCACTGTATCTTCCAGAGATCTCAATGCAGCTCTTTTGGACGAAATCAATGTAGCACTCAAAGACTACCGCTATCCAGATGGTGTTCGTCGCAGAGGTTTTAGCTACAAACAAGCGGACATCCAAGCAGAAGATTTTAAAACTTGGGCAAAAGACAACGTTTCTTACATCAAAGATGCTCTTGCTAAACTTCCAGAAGGATACGCTCTTGAAGTAACTGGTCACGCAGATGCTTCTGGTCCAGAAGAAGCAGAAGGTGCAAAAAAAGGAAACGGATACTATTCACAAATTCGTTCTGATGCAGTGAAAGACGCTCTGGTAAAACAAGGAATCCCTGCTGACAGAATCGTAACAAAAGCTTCCGGTTCTTCTAAGCCAATTTCTGGTTTTGATGAAAAAGACGCGATCAATCGTCGTGTGACTTTCCAAGTCGTTTCTAAATAAGAAAGTAACCATTCTTATTTAGCGATCTTTCTCTAAATCAAACCCACCATTTGGTGGGTTTTTTTTATGCCCACTCATTATTTTGTAAATACGGTCGATTGTTGGTGTTTGCGTTTGGGCGCCTCGGATTCGTTATGCGAATCAAAGTTTTTTCTATAACGACCGCGCTTTTCGTTCCAATCTTTCGTTAGTTTCTAACTGAAAATGGATCCATATAAATTTACGAAAGATTTCCACTGCAATCGCTGGCGCAGGATTGGGAGCTGAAATCTAAAATGATTTATGTTCAAAATATTTTGAATGAAACAAATTCTTGACCTTAAAAAACTCTGTAACGGAATTTAAGGATCTACCATGCCAAACTCTGTCCTAGAATACATCCAATCCTTACCAGAAGACCGAAGGATACCATTTTCCAAACTGCGAGACATCGTTAAAAAAAATCTCCCAAAAGGTTTTGAAGAAACCATCCAATACAAAATGATTGGTTATGTGGTTCCCAAAAAAACATATCCAGCTGGCTATCATGTAACACCGGAACTGGCACTTCCCTTTATCCATATTGCATCTCAAAAGAATGGACTTGCCCTCTATCATATGGGAATTTATGCCGATCTCAAATTACTCAATTGGTTCCAAACGGAATATCCTAAACATTCTAAAACCAAATTGGATATGGGGAAAAGTTGTATTCGTTTTAAAAACTTAGATGATATACCTTGGAAACTCATTGGAGAACTTGTTTCTAAGATGGGGCCTAAGGATTGGATCAATCTTTATGAAATCAACTTAACCAGTTCAAGAAGGATCCAAAAAAATATGAAGACAAAACCAACGAAGATACAAAGAAAGGCAGCTCCTAAAAAAAGGAAGTTTGAAAAAAAAGAATGAAAGAGTATGATCACCTATAGGGAGTACTGATACGTGTTCTATATATTTCTCAAATATTTACTGACAGCGGCCCTCGTTGTCTTTATCTCCGAAGTGGCAAAACGAAATGACAGGCTTGGAAGTTTCATTGCCTCTCTTCCCTTGGTCACGATCCTAACACTAGTTTGGTTAAAAATAGAAAAAGTATCCACGGAGAAAATATCTAATCATGCATATTATACGTTTTGGTTTGTTTTACCCACCTTACCGATGTTTTTAGCATTTCCGAAACTTTACCAAATGTTTGGATTTTGGATGGCTCTTATTGTTAGTATGATTTTAACATTTTTTATGTTTTATTTTTTCCAACTCATCTTAAGTCGATTTGGAATTCATTTATTTGATTGATATAAGGTAGTTTTTAAATTTATTTAATTTTGATAGAACTTCTTTTTTATTGGAGAAAGATAGGTCTAACATTCGAATTTTATAACTCTCTATCGGGAAAGGACCATTTTATGACAATTAATTTAAAAATGCCCAATGATTTCAAAGTTGCTTATAAAATTGAGTTACAAAAATACAAAGATAGTTTGGCACAAAACAATGATTCACTTGCTTGGCATCATTTGGAAAGAGCTCATATTATTGGTCAATACCATCCTATGTCTCATACAGGGGTTCATTTTCGAATGTTTGTTTTTGGAATACGAAAATTTGACTTAAATGAAATTCTTGGACAATTTGTTCGAATGAGTTTTGGATGGATTGGAAGTATGTTCAATCGAATCCCCGTGGGAAATACAGGAAGTGCTTCTGTTCCCATTTTTGCACCCATGCCCATCCCGGATGATTTAAAACCTCTACTATGGAATGCTGACGTTGATGCCAAAGGATTGTCTGGGTTTAAGAGTAAATAAATTCGCATAACATTGATTTTATTTTTTCGCAACCATAAGAAAAATTGAGGCATCTTCATTCAAAAATACTTTTTTCTTTTCTAAAATGATAGAAGATGATACTGACTGAAATCCAGTTTTTTTTAATAAAACCATCAATGCATTTTGATCGAATCCACTATGGACTTTGGGATGGGAAACTTTTTCATTCTGATCAAAATCTACAATGATGAGTTTTCCTTGGGGATTCAAAATTTCGTAAAAAAATTCAAGAATCTTTTTTGTATCAGGAATATGCAATAGAACCAAAGAAACTAGCAAGATATCCGCTTTTTTTGTTTTGGAATATTGAAGAAAATTCGAATGGATTACTTCTGCATTGTGCACATTCAACCTTTTGATTTTTTCTCTGACAATACCGAGCATTGGTTCCGATGAATCAATAAACAGTACTCGTTCCACTAAGGAAGTTAAGGTGAGGCCTACAAGTCCTGTCCCACATCCATAATCAAATAAAGTTTTTGATTGGCTTTCTTTACATTCTACCTGGACTGCACTTGCTATGTCCTTTGCTAATTCTTTTCGTTCCGTTGTGTCGTATTGGCTTGCTAGTTGGTCAAAAACATTTGGTTCCATATGGGTGTGTGTGTTAGACTAGGATGGAGAACATAAATATTTACTTTCGAAGGACGAAGCCACCAAGCGAACGAGGAACGCTGTTATGTATTATTTTTTTTGTTACAATGTGTTTGTTGGTAGGTTTCGTAAATTGTATTTGCCTCTCGATTCTCTATATATAGAAAATAGGGTAATATGATTAACGGAAATAATCCGTCAATTCCGGCTGCCCATGCGAGTGAAAGGGAAACGTAAGAGATTCCTGCTGAAAATCCCCATTGGCTTTGGCGATAATTTTTCATTTTAGATCTAGTTTCGAAAAAATAAGCTAAACATTCTGGAGATTCATTTTTAGGCAATTCGGGAATCGTAACACAGGAATATAAAATTAAAATTGATAAAGATGTAATGAAATTTCTGAAATACATTTTTCTAAGACCTTTAAATTTTTAATTTCAATAAATTCTTCGAAAATGGAAGTCCTTGTTAATCCATAGAAGTATATTTTTAGTTTGTCATTTAACATAAATTTGTCATGAACTATAATGTTTTCATTTTGATAAATTGTGTATTCAACATTAACTGTATAATCAATTTCTCTGAAATGTATTGGCCAAATAAATGAAACAGGATATATGATAGGTAAACTCCACCAATAGTTTCTTTTTTCAGCAAGGTAAGGTTGAATTTTGATATCTAAAATAAAATCATCTTTGTTTTGAAGACTCGTTTCGTTCACAATATATTTATTTTGTAAAGGAATATCATTCTTTAAGAATGATATAAAGATGTATTTCCAAGCGCTTTCAATTTCAACTAGATCATCATTGATGATTTCAAATTTTCGGATGTTTATTGTTTTCTTATTAACTATGTCTGGGTTTTCGTTTGATTTTTGAGGGCTAGGCAATTGTCTAATATCAATATTACAGCTTGTTGAAATGACGGTGATTAAAATGACAATGATTATTTTTTTCATAAATTGAATTTGATTCAATAAAATAACGTATAACTCTTTATCCGTCTTTTTTGTTTGATTTTAATCACATATCGCTTGTTATTTGTTAATTTGTCAAGTAGGGAATCAAAATTCCGCTCTACTATAGGTAAAATGGAAACCTATCTTGAATCCCGATTCTATACTTAAAAACTCACTCTCATACCCAAATAAATTCCTCGCAGGACATCAAAGTTTTCTGATTTTTGTGGGAGATTCATTTCCCAGACACCAGCAAGAGACGGATTTTGAGATCCTAAATTTTCTGTACCCTGCTTTAGTTGGATATCGTTGTAGTGTAAATAAGAGAACTTAGAAACGACCAGATTGTAACCAACAAAGAATTTCATATTGGGATGAAAGGAATAGGAGAGGGAACCATCCAATTCATAACCACGAAAGATTCCTTCTGTACCAGCTGTGGACAATGAGTATTGGAATCTGTCTTCCATTAGGTTTGGTTGTTTGAAAAACCGAGTGCCTTGTGTATAGAATAAATCCATCGTTAGGTGGAATGCGAAATATTGGTTCAGTTGGTAAATGGTTTGGACAGAGACTTGTGGGCCGTAAGTAAAAAAGTATTCTTTGAAGGTTCCTTGGCCTAAATAATTTCCATAGAGATAACGATTGATATTACGAACCCCACCTCCCAGATTCAGTTTCCAATCCTTCGTAGGTGTGAAGGTTTTATAAAAATTGAGTTCAAACTCAGAACGAGCCGTCGGAGACAGATAAAATCGAGAAAGGTTTCCTCCTTGTGTCGATTGTTGGTAGAGTAAGGTGTTTGCGTTTACGATTTCAATTTCAAAATAAGAGAGATCGACTTTGAATCCTTTCTCTAAGTTTTCGTAACTGAACACAAAGGGAATGAGAACCTTGCCATTTTCTTTTAAAGCAGAACTGGAACGAGTGGGGAGAATGGATTCGTTTTTATCAGTGAGAGAACTGTATTCATAAGGAAGGTAGTGGTAGGTTTGTCTTTTTAAGAGCAAACTCCATTCTGAATTTTTACTGTTTCCTTCTGGTACGGGCCTTTCTGTTTCCCGACCATCACCCTCAGCAAAAATCATAGAAGAGACAGAAACAAGGAATATATAGATTAGGTTCTGTTTCATTTTCCCTTGTTATAGACTGATTTTGGAAAATGGAAACGATTTTTTCCCCTTTGGATTATTATAATCTTCTAAGTGTTTCCAACAGTCCCCGCAAAAATTCATTTACGAAAGGAGGAATCTCTCGAAATTAGAAGTTATAAATAGAGGTTACCATGCCAGAGTTTTTTTACGCCGATCCTTTTCCTTTAAACGGGGACACTACCGAATACAAATTATTAACAAAAGATTTTGTGAGTACCGTTCCATTTGGTGATAAAGAAATTCTGAAAGTAGAACCGGAAGGCCTTACCTTTCTTGCTGAAAAAGCAATGGAGGATGTTTCCTTTTATCTTCGGACAGCCCATTTAGAAAAAGTCCGTAAAATTTTAGATGATCCAGAAGCAACACCAAACGATCGTTTTGTTGCAATGGCTCTCCTCAAAAATGCCGTAATTGCCGCAGACAAACAACTGCCTTCCTGCCAAGATACTGGAACGGGAATTGTGATGGCAAAAAAAGGGGAATATGTCATCACCGGTGGCGATGATGCGGAAGCGCTTTCCAAAGGAATTTATAATACCTATGTAAACAGAAACTTACGTTATTCACAAGTGGTTCCTCTCACTATGTATGACGAAGTCAATTCCGGTTCCAATTTGCCAGCACAGATTGATATTTACTCCACCCCTGGTGACAAGTATAGTTTTCTTTTTATGGCAAAAGGAGGCGGGTCCGCTAACAAAACATATCTGTTTCAAGAAACAAAAGCCTTACTCAATCCTGCTTCTCTTGAAAAATTCATAACCGACAAAGTATCCAACTTAGGAACAGCGGCTTGTCCTCCTTACCACATTGCTGTTGTGATTGGGGGAACCTCTGCAGAAGCAAATCTGAAAACAGTAAAACTTGCGTCAGCTGGGTATCTGGATCATTTGCCAACCAAAGGAGACAAATTTGGTTCTGCTTTCCGTGATGTGGAACTGGAAGAAAAGATGTTAGTTGCCGCTCAAAAATCAGGGATCGGTGCTCAGTTTGGTGGGAAGTATTTGGCTCATGATTTTAAAGTCATTCGACTTCCGCGCCATGGTGCATCTTGCCCCGTGGGACTTGGTGTGAGTTGTAGTGCGGATCGTAACATCAAAGCAAAAATTACAAAAGACGGAATCTATTTAGAAAAACTAGAGTATGACCCTTCTAAGTTTTTACCAACGATTGATGAAGTGGATTCCAATACTGAATCGGTTCATATCAATCTCAACCAACCAATGCCTGAAATTTTAAAAGTCCTCACTAAGTATCCGGTAAAAACACGTGTTATGTTGTCTGGTCGACTCGTCGTAGCTCGTGATATCGCTCATGCAAAGTTAAAGGAGAAATTAGATAAGGGGGAACCTCTCCCGGATTATTTCAAAAACCATCCGGTGTATTATGCGGGTCCTGCCAAAACTCCAGAAGGAATGCCATCTGGTTCATTTGGTCCAACCACTGCTGGTCGTATGGATAGTTACGTTCCTCTTTTTCAAGAGAAAGGTTATTCTATGATTTCTCTTGCGAAAGGAAATCGTTCCAAAGTAGTCACCGATAGTTGCAAAAAAAATGGTGGGTTTTATCTCGGATCCATCGGTGGTCCGGCCGCTCTTCTTGCAAAAGAAAATATCAAAAAGGTAGAAGTCCTCGATTTTCCAGAATTAGGTATGGAAGCCGTTTGGTCGATTGATGTGGAAAACTTTCCTGCATTTATCGTAGTAGATGATAAAGGAAATGATTTTTTCCAAATGCTGAATTGATTAGTTTAAAAACCTAAGTTAGTCGTTAAGTGGAATCTTTTCAACCATTTGGGCGAATTCATACCCAAACTTATGAGCATCTCCTGGCCATCGTGCAGAGATAAAATTTTGATCTCTCACTGTAAAGCCGGCAGATGTATTGTTCGTTTTGTCTCGAAAAATACCGCTGTTACCACTTTGGAATTGGGAAGAATGTTTCAAAAAAGACTTCACTTCGTCTTCGACAGTTATATTGTATGTGAGATAATAATCACCAAGCCAGAGTTTTGTTAAGTTATAAGCTAGTAATTCTTGTTTTTTGAGAAGAGACGTTGTGTTCAGATTATATAAAACTGATTTATTCGTATTTGGATCGATGCTTCTTGCAACAAGTAATACCCCATGGCAAATAGCACCAACTGGTTTTTTTTGATCGAAAAAGTTTACAATGATTGATTGCAGTATTTTTGATTCCAAATAAGGAATCATTCCTTTTGCATGTCCACCGGGCAATAGAATTCCATTGTATGCATTGGGTTCAATTTGTTCATATGAAATGGGTTTTAGAAAATTTTGATCTTTTTCTAGGAGATCGTAATCAGCACGGGCATCTCCACTCGCTCTTAAAATTGTTTTTAAGATACCTAAACCATCACCTAACAACATACGTTTATCAGCGTTGCCTTTTTTCCCCGAAGGAGTTGCAAACACAACTTTATGTCTTTTTGCGGTAAGGATTCTCCAAGGAATACTAACTTCACTTGGATCAAAATCATTTTCAGGAATTGGAATGAGTATCATAAGTTTGTCTTGTAAATTGAGTTCACAGTAAAAAAAAAATCCACATTTTTAAAAGCGAATTAAAATCTTTATAAGGTGAGTTACAAAGAAATCGAATGGATTTCTTAGTAGACAGAAAACGATATACATTATTTAACCGAATGGTTAAGTAATGGCTCACTTCATGCTAGTGTAAATTGACCCTATCCTTAGGCAGGGGCAAACTAGCCAGGAACGATTGTCATGTTAAATCCAAGGAGAAAATTGATGGGTCAATTGAAGGTGAAAAGTTTTTCGATATCGATGGATGGTTTTGGCGCGGGTCCGAATCAAAGTTTAGAAAATCCTCTGGGTGAAGGTGCAATGAAAGTTCATGAATGGGTATTTTCTACAAAATCCTTCCAGAAAATGCATGGAAGTGGGAGTGGCGGAGAATTGGGAATCGACAATGATTTTGCAGAAGCAGGATTTTTAAACATCGGAGCTTGGATTTTAGGCCGCAATATGTTTGGTCCGATTCGCGGAGAGTGGCCGAATGAAGAATGGAAGGGATGGTGGGGAACAAATCCACCGTATCATTGTCCAGTTTATGTTTTGACAAATCATCCGCGGGAACCCATTTCAATGGAAGGTGGCACAACGTTTCATTTTGTTACAGAAGGAATTCACAAAGCGCTCGAATTAGCTCAAAAATCTGCTGGAAACAAAGATGTGCGATTGGGTGGAGGAGTTTCTACAATCCGTCAATATTTACAAGAAAAACTAATTGATGAATTACACCTTGTGGTTTCTCCCGTTCTGTTGGGTAGGGGTGAGTCTTTGTTATCGGGAATCGATCTTATTTCTCTAGGATACGAATTGACAACCTACAAAACATCGCCTAAAGCTATGCATTTGATCATAGAAAGAAAAAATGGGTAAAAAAATGTTCAAACACTTTGATTTAATGTTCAAGGTGTTTGAATTTCTATTTTTTGATGATTTAAGGTATTCAGCTAACATAAGTAAAATGATTATTTGGGGGAGAGTGAATTTTCATGTGTAAAACGATCAAACAGAAAGTGAAATTCAAAGCAAATCCATTTGCCATTTACCAATTGCTGGCTGATACCAAAAAAATTTCGGCACTGACTGGCAAACCTGCAAACATTAGTAAAAACATTGGCGGTAATTTTTCGTTAATGTCTGGAAAGGTTTCCGGGATTATCGTCGATTTAAAACCATCAGAACGCATTGTGCAGGCATGGAGAAGAGAAGATTTTCCAGAAGGAATATTTTCTATGGTGACAGTTACATTAAAGGAAACTGCAGATGGAGGAACCAACTTGGTTTTAACTCATAGAGGTGTACCAAAAGAACTCATCGATGACGTTGAAGAAAATTGGCGGCAAAACTTTTGGGAAAAGATTAAACTATCAATCAAAACTGGATAGTATTGTTAACATTAGTTAACTAAAATTGCCGTGATTCTATTTTCCGATCATTTTTTTAGGATCCACCCAAAGATCAAATTCTTCTGCTGTTAGTAATCCTAACTTAACTCCCGCTTCTTTTAAAGTAGAATTATCTTTATGAGCTGTTTTGGCAATTTTGGCTGCATTGTCATATCCAATGTGGGGATTGAGAGCCGTAACAAGCATAAGGGACCTATTTAAGTTTTGGTTTATGGTTTCTTTATTGGCCACAATTCCCCTTGCACAATGTTCTTCGAAAGACAGGGTCGCATCAGCTAACAATCGTATGGAATTGAGTACATTAAAAATGATCAGCGGTTTATATACATTCAATTCAAAATTTCCCGAAGCCCCACCGACATTTACTGCTACATCATTTCCGATGACTTGTGCGGCCACCATGGTCATGGCTTCGGATTGAGTGGGATTGACTTTGCCTGGCATAATGGATGAACCTGGCTCATTTTCAGGAATGGAAATTTCACCGATTCCCGATCGTGGGCCAGAGGCTAACCAGCGTATATCGTTTGCTATCTTCATCAGGGAACAGGCAATCGTTTTCAAAACTCCACTCACTTCCACAAGGGAATCATGGGTAGCCAAAGCCTCAAATTTGTTTTCTGCAGTGACAAAGGGAAGTCCTGTTTCTTTCGCAATGGCAGCAGCGGCTTTCATTGCGAAATCCGGATGTGTATTGAGCCCTGTTCCCACGGCAGTACCTCCAAGTGCCAATCGATAAACAGATGGTAATACCCGTTTGGTTCTATCAATGGAATAGGATAACTGTTGTACATAACCTGAAAATTCCTGACCGAGAGTGAGAGGGGTAGCATCTTGTAAATGGGTTCTGCCAATTTTAATGATATCCGCAAACTCTTTTGTTTTATTTTCCAAAGTATCATGAAGCGTTTGTAAGGCGGGAATTAATTTGTGAACCAATTGTTCTGCACAGGCAATGTGCATGGCTGTCGGAAAGGTATCGTTTGAACTTTGGGCATTGTTGACATCATCATTGGGATGGATTGGTTTTTTGGAACCCATAACTCCGCCGGCCATTTCAATGGCTCTGTTGGAGATGACTTCATTCACATTCATATTGGTTTGGGTTCCCGATCCTGTTTGCCAAATCACAAGAGGGAAATGTTCATCTAAAGTTCCATTGATGACTTCTTCAGCCGCCTTCACGATGAGATCTGTTTTTTCTAAGGATAATATTCCCAAATCTCTGTTTGTCAGTGCTGCGGATTTTTTTAAAATCCCAAGAGCTCGAATCATTTCTCTGGGAAATCTGTCATTACCTATGTGGAAGTGGTGGAGGGAACGTTCGGTTTGGGCACCCCAATAACGAGAGTTTTCCACTTCAATTTCGCCCATAGAGTCGGATTCAATTCTTGTTTTCATATTCCCTCTAGATTTAATTTAAATAAATTGTTCTCTTTATGTAGACAGAGTTAGATTTGAGAATCGAAAAAGAAAAAACTGGGAATGAAAAATTGAAACTCTCCCGTGTTAGAGATTACGGGAGGGATTTATCATCAAAAATTAAAATGGTTGGTAGAAGGCAAGATAAGCAGCAAACAGACCCAGAACTGGAAAAACAAACCATAGGATTTTAGCAAATTTCTCTTTTTTGGAAGCCATTGCTAAAAGACCACCAAACGCAAGCCAGATGACAATTTTTAAAATCACCCAAACTGGAAGTGCCGAATGGGAAATTCCACGAAACTTCATGAGTCCAAATCCAGCAACGAGTAAGAGTAAAAGTCCTACACCGTGAAAGATGGCTGCAACAGCTTTGAATTTGTTTTCCGATTTTTTTCCCCCATTGATGGTGTAAAGAGTGATTCCTCCGAGGGATAAAAATAAAAGGAACATTCCGAAAATATGGATAAGTTTATACGCTTCGTATGACACAAAAGTCTCCTTGTTTCTGCTCTATTCTTTCAAACAGAACCATTCCTTGCTAGATTTTTCTCTTTTCTTTATAGGAAAAAGAACTAGGTTTTGGTGAATGGAACCAAAAAATTTGTCTAACTCTGAAACAAATCCCACCTCAAGTGAGACAAACAAAACTCTACTTGTATTACGAGGAATTCCAGGTTCTGGGAAAACGAGTTTAGCAAATGCCATTTCCCTAACCAATGGAGCACCGATCTATTCGATTGATTCCTATTTTGAAAACGAAGTTGGTGAATATCATTTTGATTATCAAAAAAACCATTTAGCTTATAAAGACTGTGAAGCCAAAACTAAACATGCTCTCGAACGGAATCTCCCTTTTATCATCGTAGACAATACATTTACTTTGGAGTGGGAATTGGAACCTTATATACGTTTAGCGAATGAATTTGAATATAAACTTCATGTTGTGACTGTGGAGAACAGACACGGGGGAAAAAATGTACATCAAATTCCCGAAGAACAAATAGAGAAGATGAAGGCGAAGTATCGAGTGGTTTTATAGGGTGGTTTATTGTAGAAAGACTTCTTTTTATATTTAAAAGAAATTTTTCGTTGGCTTTAGACTTTCGGGAAAATGAAAAAAATCGATTATGGTGAGTTGATTGAAGGATGGGTGAGAAATGAATTCCCTTTTCAAAAAAAACCGCCGCTAACCTTAAGTTAAGCGACGGATTTTTAACAAACTAGATTATCTCCAGTTGTTAGTTTTAGGTTTTGCGATGTTTACTTTCATCTCACGGTTAAGAATGTTCTTTCCGTTAAGTTCTTTAATTGCGTTATCAGCTTCTTTTCCATCTTTCATTTCGATGAATCCGAAACCTTTAGAGCGGCCAGAATACTGGTCAGTGATGATTTTTGCAGAAGTTACTGCTCCGTGTGCTCCGAAAAGCTCACTGAGTTTACCTTCAGTCATATCGTAAGAGAGGTTGCCAACGTAAATGTTTACTGACATAGTTTTTGTCCTGTTTGTTAAAGTTGACTCGGGAATTCTAGATTTACAATCGTCGGGACCCTATGCGGGATTTTGGGTAAGAACTCCAGAAAAATGCAGGGAAAAACTTGGGAAAGCTACCAGCGTGCAAGCTTGAAAGGACTACTTCGGCGGTGAAAATCAACAATACTCTGAATCTTCTGTCAGTGTAATTACCCTTTCTAAAAAAAGCAATCTGAAAGAAGACTCAGGGAGAAAATTACGAAAAAAGAGAATTCTAGTGGTGGTGGTGTCCGCCTGGACCGTGCACGTGACCGTGTTGCAATTCTTCTTCCGTTGCCTCGCGAATGGATTTAATTGTGACTGCAAAGTGGAGGGTTTCTCCAGCTAACGGGTGATTGCCGTTCAGAATGACATCTGCGTCACGAACTTCTTGTAAGTATAGAACCATTCTACCTTCAGGAGTGTCTGTTTGAAATTCCATTCCCACTTCCAACTCTGCTTCCGGTGGGAGTTCTGTTTTAGGAACTTGAAAGATGAGAGCTTCGTTATATGTCCCATAACCATCTTCAGGTGGTACAGTTACATTTTTAGAATCTCCGTTTACTAATCCTTCTAATTCTTTTTCCAAACCGGGAATGATGTTTTGCCAGCCGTGGAGGTATAATAGTGGTTCGTCTGATTGGTCCAGAGTTTCTCCCTGGGCGTTCTTTAGGTGATAGGAAAATCCTACAACCATTCCTTTGCTGATGGTTTTTGACATATTCATTACATTCTACCAATGGAAAAAAATACTGCAACCGAATAAAAGGTTGGTACCAAATTGTAATCAAAGAAATTGAACCTTGGAAATATTACATCTATGAATTGGTCACTACTTATTCAAGTTTTAGGTGGACTCGGGATTTTCATCTACGGGATGAAATTACTAAGTGAGTCCTTACAACGTGTGGCGGGAGATCGGCTTCGCACCTTTCTTTCGTCTATGACGAGAAACAGAGTTTCTGCTGTGTTCAGCGGATTATTTATTACATCTACAATACAATCCAGCTCGGCAACCACCGTTCTTGTGGTTGGATTTGTGAATGCCGGTTTAATTTCTCTCGCTCAAGCCATCGGTGTCATCATGGGGGCCAATATTGGAACCACCATCACTGCGTGGATTGTCTCCTTTTTAGGATTTAAGTTTAATATTGCATC
This sequence comes from Leptospira meyeri, assembly GCF_004368965.1. Taxonomy (NCBI): domain Bacteria; kingdom Pseudomonadati; phylum Spirochaetota; class Leptospiria; order Leptospirales; family Leptospiraceae; genus Leptospira; species Leptospira meyeri. The sequence continues at coordinate 2,704,718 of NZ_SORO01000001.1, forward strand.
ATTCGCATTGCCAGCAGTAGCCGCAGGGGTGATCTTAAATTTTTCACGAAAAGAAAGTAGATCCGGTTGGGGAAGTTTCCTCATTGGGTTTGGATTTTTGTTTTTAGGATTGGATTATTTAAAAACATCCGTTCCTGATAGTGCAAAGGATCCAGAGAGTTTTCTTTTTTTACAACAATACACAAATATGGGATTCAACTCCATACTGTTGTTTGTTCTCATTGGAGCTTTGCTCACAATCGTGATTCAATCTTCCTCTGCATCCACAACCATTACCATCACTTTGGCGTTCTCTGGTTATATCCCAATTGATGCCGCTTATGGTATGATCCTAGGTGAGAACATTGGAACCACCATCACTGCAAACCTTGCGGCAATTCCGGGAAATCGAAATGCCAAAAAGGCAGCTCTGGCTCACACCTTGTTCAATGTGTTCGGTGTGCTATGGGCACTTCTCTTTTTCAAAATGTTCACTGGTATTGTGGATGATTTGATTCCTGGAGATCCACTCACTGATAAAGAATCAACAAGATTCCATATTTCATTGTTTCACACAATGTTTAACATAACAAACACCCTGATCCTCATTTGGTTTGTGAATACAATTTCCAAAGTGGTAAGTGCCATTGTTGACGGTCTTGCTTCTAAAACTGGAAAAGATAAAGATTCCATTCGATTATTACAAGCAGGTAGCGTAAAAACAACTGAACTTGCAATGGTGGAGCTGGTTGAGTTCACTAAAAAAATCATTCGAGATACGTATGATTTCCTTCGTTTGACAGAACAAATTTTACTTCAGCCATACGATGCCACAAGAATTGGCCAAGTATTGAAAAAAGAAGAAGAACTAGACCAAGTTCGCACAGAAGTTTTGACCTACCTAAATCAAATCCAAGAAACCGGTGTCACTGGTAACTATGCGAAAGATGTTTTAGGTATTATGGAAAGAGTGAAGGCTGTGGAAGAGATGGGCGATAACTTTGCATCCATTGCAAGGAAAATAAGAAAATCTCACCGCCAAAAAGTGTCATTGGACAAAACGTTCGGTAATTCTGTAAAAGACCAAATGGATTTACTCAAACACCACTACGACATTTTGCTTGTGAACTTGGACCAAAGTGAAACATTTGATATCCTTGGTAATCCGCAGATTCGTAACCAAAGTCGCGAATATCGTTTTCAAATGATTCGTTCCATTAAAAAGAACGATTCTAAAGTGAAGAAGAAAAAGTATCAGAAAAAAGATAATTTGATGCCAGCTCTTCTTTATCGTGATATTTCCCGTAATTTGGACAATATTTCCAGACTATTGAATGCGGCAATTTATGCGGACGTTTAGTCCGCCTATTTTGTTTAAGTTATTTCAAAAAGAATAAATGTTATATCATCGTCTGCGGGACCTTCTTTGTTCCGTAGGCGAATGTGTTCATCGATCCCTCCGTACAAAGATTCCGCTGATTCACTTTTTCTAGTGAGTAACCACTGGAGTAGTTCTTCTTCTCCCGAATCACCATTCTCCCATAAATCCCAAATTCCATCGGTAAAAAGTAAAATCTTATCTCCTGCCGAGAGTTGGTAAACTTCTTCCATGTAATGGACATCCTTGGAATATCCAATGAGTTTACCTTTGGGCCGAATGACTTCGATGGATGTGGATTCTTCATTAAACTTGTATAAGGCGGGGTGACCTGCATTTGCTACTTTTAATTGTTTTTGTTCCAAATCGATAAAGATTGCACTAGCAGTTAATAATTGGTTTTTATAGTTTCCAACTAGTGAAACATTAATACTCTCCAATACTTTTCCCGGTTTATTGGCAAAGGCTAAGGTTTGCATATATGCAATTTTTAACATAGCCGCTTCTATCGCAGCCGGTACACCATGTCCTGTTACATCTGCAATGATTCCGCAAATTTGATGTTTTCCATAAACGGTCAAATCATAAAAATCCCCGCCCACAAGTGAAGCTGGGAAATATCCTGTTTTGATGATAAGTCCAGGAAATTTGGGCAGGACTTGGGGGAGTGTGGATTCTTGGAGTTTTTGAGCTAACTTAAGTTCTTTTCCATAGGCAATTAACTTTTGTTTGTCGATTTCTGCTTTGAGTTGTATTTTGTCCTTTTCTTTGCGAACTACAGAAATGCGATCGCCAAGTCCAAAGGCCATTAGTAATACTTCAATCGCCATACCCACTTGAAATGAATTTTCGGTGAAGGCATTCACTGGAAAAAAACCCATGTATTTAAGGACTGTAGCAAGTCCTCCAATGATCACCATAAAATAACCGTAAAAGTAAAATCTTGCAGGTGGAAATTTTTTGATATAGGCAATATAATAAGAAACAAACAAAGCAAAAAAAGCTAGTAAAAACGAAAATATATCACCCGCTCTGTTCATTAATCGATAAGGTAAAAATGGAAGCAAACAAAGGCTAACGATAGGAATAATCATTAATCCCAAAAACCATTTGTATATGTGGGGCGCATTTTCCTTTAAGTTCATAAAGGTAATACTCATTGGAAAACATGTGAGCAAAAAAAGAAAGTAAAGTAGGTTGTGGGTATTATAGACAAGTTCAGGAGAGTTTTGGAAAAAATAGACTGGTAACAATCCTTGTAATGAAAGTTGAAACAAAATGGCTGATACGAATAAATACAAAACGTAAAAAATATATGCTTTGTCTCGAACCATGACGTATACAAAAAGATTATAAAGAGTCATGACTCCAACAATCCCAAAATAAAATCCTTGAAGTAAGGTATCCAAAGAAGCAAAACTATCAAAGTTTTTTTCCTCTGCAACCATGAGCGGAACGGACATGGAACTATCCGTTTTGACACCTACATAATAAATAACAGTTTCGTTAGGCAAAAGATCAGAGGCGTAACTAAATCCTCTATACTCCCTCTCTCTATTTTCAAAAGGGAAAAGTCTACCCTGCTGGTTTTCTAAAATTTCACCTGACTCGCGCAAGGTGAAGAATTTAACGTCATCTAATAGTGGATATTTGATATAGGTAATGAGCCTTCTGTTATTTGGTTCATCATTATGAATGACAAAACAAAACCAATACTGTTTATCAGTGTTTCCAAAATTTGGAATGACCCCTTCCGATTTTTCCGTGGGGAAAGTTTGAAAGTGATTTGAGACTTCTGCAATGGAGTGGATGGATGGGTTTTTAGAAAAATATACAAGGTGGCCGGAAAGATCAAACGTTTCACCAAGGAAAGAAGAGAGCGTAACGGGGGTTGTGTTGGGACAGGACTTTGGGTCAGCAGAGAGGTTTGTATAAAAGAGACATAACAGAATGAAGGTGAATGTCTGTTTCATACAGGAAGGTCACAAGTATAAGACGAAGACCTTCCTTTGTAAATCTGTTTGTTTTCGAAAAAAAGAATTAAGCAGTGACCGCAGGAATTCCTGCTAGGATGCGAAGGGAGTCGTAAGCCTTTTCTTTTTGTTCTACTTTTGTTTTGTTCACAGCCTTGCGGATGATCACATCCCATTGTTTTTCCGGGTGTTCCATTTTCATGTTTTCCAGAAGTTCTAAAATGTTTTCGTCATCGGATGCATTAAAAATCTCATCCGAATCGTAACGAAACATTCCAAAAAGGGCGTCAATGTAATCACCTACGCTCATGGCCTCTTTTTGACCAGGTAGGATCTTTTTCTTTTCAGCCTTTCGCAGTTCTCTTTCCCTGCGTTCTAGTTCCGTGCGTTTCATCTGATGGCCTCTAGCTCGTTTGCGTTGGTTCCAAGACCATGTTTTCAAAAGGCAGGAGAGGCGACACCAAATTTGTCCAAAAATTGGCTCGATTTTTGGGTTGGGTGGTCAAAGATGGGGAGGATGCTCCTGAAACGGTGGATTGCTGGAAGTTTGGCCATATTCCTCTGTACCCAATTTCTTTTTTTAGGAAGTGGGTTGCTTGGGTATTGTCTGGAGTCTAATTCCAAAATTTGCCAATGCAACCATGGATCCAAAAAGGAAAAACATGGGAATGCAGAAGACCAACTTTTTTCCGAAGATCGGGAAACTTCTGTTACTTTAACTCATTCACACGAATCAGAAAACACCTCAGAAGTGGCTCTCAAACCAAGTTGTCATGATGCTAAATCTGGTGAGGCCCATCTTTGTTCTTGTAAAAAACAGAAAAAAGATGCACTCTCTTTGCGGACCCACCACCAAACCATGGATAGACCAAGTTTAACATTTGGATTGGTTAAATCTTCGGTGATCATTTATACAATTAACGAGTCCCCATTCACATTGGCGGACGGAGATCTCCCCAATTTACTAAGACCACCTCGTATCTAAGATTCTTACAAATTACAATTAGAGCAAATTGATCGAAGGATGATTTATCATTCTTTTAATTAAAAACAAATGTAGTATTTTAGAATATTAGGTATTTATGAACATATTTAAAACTTTTTTTATTTTTGTCTCGGTAATGGGAATTATATCCTGCAATCCGAATTCAAAATCAGATGACAACGAAACATTAGCACTTTTGGCTTTGGCTATGCCACAAACTGTGAATTTGAATTTTGAAGCTCTTGCCAATGGCCAACCTTTGGTAACGGGTTCAAATATCACCGCTGATATCCGAACCGTTCAATTTCGTGACTTTCGAATGTATATTTCAGAAGTGAAACTTGTAAAAGCTGATGGATCAACAGTTGATGTCACCTTGTCTACTGATAATGTTTGGCAATCCAATGGAGTTGCCCTTGTGGATTTAGAAACAACTCAGACAGTTGATACAAATACAAAGGTCTCAGGAACTGCTCCTGCAGGCAGTTATACTGGTGTACAGTTTACTGTAGGAGTACCAGAAGCATTGAATCATTTGGATAGGACGAATCAAGCTGCACCATTAAATAATGGAGCAATGTATTGGTCTTGGACCGGTGGATACAAACATTCAAAAATTGAGTTCTCATATAACAACGGAACTGATTGGACAAGTTTACATATTGGATCAACTACTTGTAGTGGAGCACCAAACTACGGTAACTGTTCTAAAAAATTTCGAGCATCTATTCAGCTAACTGGTCAATTTAATTCTGCGAACCAAAAGATTTCTCTCGATGTAGATAAGTTAATAAACGGCCATACTTTCGGTGCAATGGGTATGTGTATGCCTGGTGATGGATCCGCAGCTTGTTTACCTTTGATTCGGGCATTTGGATTAAATGAATCGAATGGTGCTGCCGATGGGACATACTCTCAAAGGATCTTTAGTTTAAAGTAAAATAGTTTGGGTTAGTATCGATAGATATTAACCCGTTCCACCGTTAAGGATATAGATTATGAAAATTCACCTTTCATCCATGTTTCTTTTTTTTAGTTTTCTTTTTAGTTGTAACGTACTTCCGTTTCAGAAAAAAGAAACCAACAATGATATGTTACTTGCCGCTCTTGGAATTTTGGCAACTGCTTCCGACTGGGTTTGGGATTTACCACCTGGTTTCCCACAGCCACTTGTTCCTTCTGACAATCCTATGTCGAAGGCGAAAGTAGAACTCGGCAGGCATTTGTTTTATGAAAAGAAACTGTCTGGAAATGGAACCATGGCTTGTAGCAGTTGTCATTTTCAATCTTTGGCATTTGCAGACGGAAAAGATTTTCCGAGCGGGATCACGAACCAATCCCATCCAAGAAATGCACAACATCTTTCCAATGTTGCTTACATGCCAAGACTCACTTGGAGTAATCCAAAAATGACAAGTTTGGAGATCCAAGCTCGTGCTCCTATGTTTGGAGAAACTCCCATTGAATTGGGTTTACAGAATAATAATTTTTTGAATGAACTATCGTCCAATGCAATTTACCCACCAATGTTCGAACGTGCTTTTGGTGGTTCCGGTATTAACGAACAAAATGTACGATATGCACTCGCCAGTTTCCAAAGGTCAATGATTTCTGGAAATTCTAGATACGACCAATACACATTTAGAAATAACAAATCGGCATTAACTGCCTCTGAGATAAGAGGACTTAATTTATTTAACGGTGAAGTTGCGGAATGCTTTCATTGTCATGGGGGATTTAATTTTACGGATACTTCCTTTCATGGAGGGGCGAAAGAGGAATTTTTTTACCATAGCAATGGGATCCATGATGATACCTACTATGCAGGTGTTCCAAGCAACAAACGAGGGTTATTTGATTTGACAGGTGTCGCCTCTGATACTGGAAAATTTCGTGCTCCATCTTTACGTAACATTGGGGTCACTTATCCCTATATGCATGATGGGATTTTTATGTGTGCTGATTCGAATAACCCTGACAAACCAGCGGGTGCTGGAAAAACAAAGGTAGATTGTGCTAGGGATGCATTGACGCAAGTAGTGGATCATTACCGTTCAGGTGGTCAAAACCATTCTGCCAAAGATGTTACGCTCATTCGGGCATTTACTATTACCAATTCACAAAGGGATGATATGGTAAACTTTCTATTAGCACTTACCGATGATGAGTTTTTAACCAACCCTAAGTTTGCGAGTCCCTTTTGATGAAAGAGGGAATCTATCGGCTAAGTTTCTTTCCCATTATTTTCCTATTCATCACTCACTGTACCTTTGGTTCGGTGGGTGACAGTAATAAAGAAAAAATGGAAATCCTCCAGAACTTAATTTTTTTTAACAACAATCAAACTGTGACAGTCGGTACGAATCTACGCAGTTATGATGACCAAGCAGATGATACTCTAAATTTGTTTAGTTTAACAAGCAATGCTGTAGTTTACAATATTTCGATTCAAAGTACCACCTATATCAATTGGGAAACGGGTAGTTATCGAATTAATCCACCAAACCAGGTATTAGGTGTGTCAACTACGAGTTCGGAAAAAAGTTCTAATGCAACTGCCAAAACACATACCCCGTATACAGTACCTCTCGATTTGCCAGCGGATGATTTGTATGGAAAACTCTATCCGTTTTTATCTGCCTCTACTGTATCCAACATCACACAGTACAATAATACAATGGAAACAGGAGCAAGTTTTCTTTATCCAAATACGAGAATTTCGAATATGCCACTGGGAGTGGTTGCGATTGCAAATGTGAGTTGGGAAGAAATTTACATTCGGATGACAGTGAATGGAAACGACATCACCATTCTTCTTCCGCAAGGGAATAAATCAATTACCCCTAAATGTAAAATCCCAATCAAACAAGGGCGGACAAACAATATCGAAATTCTAATGTCTCTTGCGTCAATGTTTCAAGATCGCTCTGTTTCGGGAACACCCGTTCGTTTTTTACAGCAACTTGCATTATTGTTTCCTGGACCTATTGTTATTTCAAAAGTTTCGAATGTGCCTTTATACAATATCCTTCAACAAAATCTCCAAGCAGAAGATATCGTTTTTAGTTTTCCTGGTTGTTTCCCTGGAGTGGAACGATGAAACAAAATTTATTAGTCTTCATTCTTTTTTTAATTTCCTTTCATTCGATTAATTCGCATCACACTGGTTCGTCGGATAGTCCCAATGCAACAGCGAGATTTGTGGATCCATTTACAGGAAAACGAGAAAAGCCAACCAACTATTTGGTAATGACTCAAGATTATTACCAATCCACACGTGAAAATAGCCATCTATTCACAACCACAGCATTTGCAGAGATGAATTTTTTTGATGGAAGGTTTGCACTCAATGCTTCTGTTCCATGGAACTACTACCAACAAAGAGGAAGAGAAGATGCGGCACGAATTGGAAAAACTTATCTTGGTTTTAAATACCAACCTTTCTTTGATTTGGATAAACCTTACTTTTTTGTGATCGAAGGTTCGGTTGGTTTTCCGAGTGGTCCTGACACAGACCGGTTTACCGGTGGAAATTATTATACAGGTTCTGGATTTATCAAACTGGGATATCTGTATGAGAAGTGGTCCTTTGTAACAAAGATCGGGGGATTAAATCCTCTCTCTCGTCCCCAACCAAATAACCTGCAAGATAATGATGGTGTTCCCTATTATTATAGAAAACCATCTGCCTCTCCTCCTGAACCCGAGTATGAGTTCAAAAAAACCGCTCTCATTTCTGGATATGTGACGTATTATTTGATGCCTGAGATTTCTCTCTTTACTGGTCTCTTGTATCGTAATCCCTATAATGGCGTGGACTATTCCAAAGAAAAAGATAAAGCAAACCCGGCGTATTTTACAGAGGCGAGCGCTGGGTTTTCTTGGAATTTTTCAGAGAAATACAACATGAGTTTAGCCTATCGGTACCCGTTGCAAAGGGATCGTGAGTACAGACTCTATCAATCTGCATGGACTTTTGCCTTCTCCATGGAGTGGGGAAGCGATTGACATCAGATGCCTTTTTTAAAACGTTCTAAGAAACTCTATAAATTTTATTCGTAAAAGGTAATCTATGAGCAACGTAGAAATCGTACCAGTAGGGGAACTCCCTCCTATTGGAGTTGTGCCCAAAAAAATGCACGCGCAGGTCATTCGCCCGGAACGTTACGGCGAACCGAAAACTTCTTTTCAATCAGAAGTCATTGATGTTCCGGAGATCGGTCCGAACGAAGTTCTCGTAGCCACCATGGCTGCCGGTGTAAACTATAATAATGTTTGGGCAGCTTTAGGGTATCCCGTCGATGTGATCGCAGCTCGTAATAAAAAAGGCGAACCAGAAAAATTCCATATTGGTGGATCTGATGCTTCTGGGATTGTCTATAAAGTTGGTTCTGAAGTTAAAAATGTAAAAGTGGGTGATGAAGTAGTTGTCCATTGTGCCATGTGGGATCCAAAAGATCCATGGGTTCTTTCTGGAAAAGACCCAATGTATGCACCTTCTCAAATCATCTGGGGATATGAATCTAACTGGGGTTCCTTTGCGCAGTTTTGCAAAGTGCAAGACCATCAGTGCCTTCCTCGTCCGCAACACCTAACATGGGAAGCTTCCGCAGCCTATATGTTAGTTGCAGCAACCGCTTATAGAATGTTACACCACTGGAAACCAAACGACGTAAAACCTGGTGATGTTGTGCTCATTTGGGGTGGAGCCGGTGGACTTGGTGCTATGGCGATTCAAATTGTAAAAGCTGCTGGTGGAATTCCAATTGCTGTTGTTTCCTCCGATGACAAAATTGATTTTTGCAAAAATTTAGGCGCTGCTGGTGTGATCAACCGTAACAAGTTTAAACACTGGGGTGGACTCACTTCTGATATCAACAAACCAGAAGCTTTTGTTGAGTGGACTAAACAAGCACGTGAATTTGGAAAAGCGATTTGGGACATTGCTGGTAAAGGTAAAAACCCACAAATCGTATTTGAACATCCAGGTGAAACTACACTTCCTACTTCCGTATTTGTTTGTGAAACAGGCGGTATGGTTGTCATCTGTGCTGGAACGACTGGCTTTAATGCAACAGCTGACCTTCGTTATTTGTGGATGAGACAAAAACGTCTGCAAGGTTCTCACTTCGCAAACGACGACAACTGTCGTGACCTCAACCAATTGGTGATTGATAAAAAAGTAGATCCAGTTTTGGCTGAAACTTATAGTTTTGAACAAACTGGTGAGTGTCACCAATTGATGCGCGAGAACAAGCACCCATCAGGAAACATGTCAATCCTCGTTGGTGCAAAAACTACAGGACTTGGAAAGAAGTAATTCTTTCCAGGTGTGTATTTAGAGTACATGTCCCCGCCCTATCGAGACTGGGTGGGGTTATCCACCCGCCACCCAATGGCTCCATTTACCATGAAACTTTCGTTTTGTGAATCCAATTTCCACAATCATTATTTTTATTTCTCAAAAGTTCGTATTTTTACAAAAGGAGTTCGTTTATGCATCCGCGAATCAATTTAATCACCCTAGGTGTTTCCGATTTACAACGTTCAATCGATTTTTATGAAAAGGGACTCGGGTGGAAACGCTCAGAAGAAAGCAATGACAGTGTTGCTTTTTTTCAAATAGGAGCAGTCGTATTTGCATTATTTGGCGAAAAAGATTTAGCAGAGGATATTGGGATTCCTTTTCAAAAACGCCAAGACTTTTCGGGAATCACCCTTGCTCAAAATCAAACTAGCGAAGCTGAAGTTGATGCAGTCATGAACAAAGTGCGCTCGTTAGGTGCTACGATTCTTAAAGAACCACAAAAAGTTTTTTGGGGAGGTTATAGCGGATATTTTAGGGACTTTGATGGTCATATTTTTGAAGTAGCATACAATCCATTTTTCCCATTAAATGAAAAAGGCGAAATTGTTCTAAGTAAATAATTCGTATTTTCTTTGTTATATTTTTAATTTGAAGGGTTTTTAAGGAAAACTATGAAACAAGCGCAGGTGAGTCAATTTGGTTTGGATTATTTAAAAATTGTCGAGGTCTCGGAACCAACAAATCCAGGACCAACAGAAGTTTTGGTTCGAATGCGTGCTGCTTCTTTAAATTACCGTGATTCTTTGGTAGTTGAAGGTAAATACAATCCTAAATTTCCACTGCCTTTGGTTCCTTGTAGCGATGGTGCCGGTGAAGTGGTGGCAATCGGTTCTACTGTAACCGATTGGGAAGTAGGGGATCGTGTTCTTCTCACTTTTGCACCTAAGTGGATATCAAAAGAAGCAACCCATGCCGAAATGCGTCATACCATTGGAGGTCCACTCCCTGGCACCTTACGCGAGTTTGCTTTAGTTCCTGAAACGGGACTTGTTCGAATTCCTTCCCATTTGTCGTATGAAGAAGCAGCCACCCTGCCTTGTGCGGCTCTAACTGCTTGGTCTGGATTGTTTCAGTTTAGCCAATTAAAACCTGGAGAATTTGTCGTTGTACAAGGAACAGGTGGCGTATCTATCTTCGCATTGCAGTTTGCTAAACTAGTCGGTGCCAAAGTCATTCTCACTTCATCCAGTGGTGAAAAGTTAGAACGGGGAAAAGAGTTAGGTGCTGATTATCTCATCAATTACAAAGAAACTCCCGAGTGGGGTAAAGAAGTTCGTAGGATCACAGAAAAAGTAGGTGCCGATCATATCATTGAAGTGGGTGGGGCCGGAACTCTAGAACAATCCATTGCCGCTTGTCGTCCATTTGGTGTGATCCATTTGATTGGGATACTTGCTGGTAAATCTGGAGAACTCAATTTACTTCCAGCAGTGATGAATAATTTAAAAATCCAAGGATTGGTTGTCGGAGGAAGAAAAGCTTTTATCGAAATGAACGGGGCCATTGAAGTTTCCGGGTTGTGCCCTGTAGTAGATAAAGTGTTTTCTTTAGAAGAATCCGCAGAGGCAATACGGTACTTACGATCGGGATCTCATTTTGGAAAAATTGTGATCCGCATATAAGGTAAACCTTATTTTTTGATTTTTTTAAGTCGAGAAACCGGTTCGTTGTCGTAGTTTTGTAAAAATGAATATTTAGGATCCTCATATGATAGTTCCTTTTCTCTAACCACATAAAGATAAAACCGATTTTCATTGTTTGAATTTCGTTTCGTCCTCATATAAATAACATCACCAACGATTTTCCATTCACCTTCCACATTATAAGATATACAACCATCCTCATCGCAGCCATTCCAAATATGAGCATCGAAGGTATAATCTTTCGTGAAGTGAATGTAATAAGGACTATAATTTTCTTTACCCCAATAACCTAAGATGGACTGGTCGTTGATTTGATCAGGTTCTATTAGTTCTGGATCATATAAGGAACAATCTCAAATAGTAAACTGTTCAAATAAGTATCCAATTTTATTCTGAAAAGATACTTTTGCCCATTTACCGGAATTAATTCCTATCGTTTCGTAATCAAAATACTCTAAGACACCTAATTTAGTAAAATAAGGTACAGTGCTAATGATTTCAGATTGAGATGAAGGTTGAGAATAAATATTCAATCCTTCTTTAGCAACAATACAAATTTTATCAATGAATGTGCTTTGATTGGTTGTTTGAAGATCAGGTTTTGTATTTTGGTTCGTTTCTTTACATAAAAGAAAAAAAAATAGAAAGAGGTATATAAACTTTCTCATTTGGTTACCGACTTCAATACAGAATTTCTTTCAATGTCTAAGGCAATCACAGATAAATGGATTTCTATTAGAGCTAGGACAAGCGAAATTATCATAAACAAAAGAGATAAAGCGAATAAAACCCAAGCCACAATATTATAAAAAGGAATCATACCCATTGAGCAGGCGCATAAGATCAAACTAAAGATCCCCGCACTTTGAGCATATAAAATCAGAGAAATGCGAAAACGTAAGTTATGAATTTGTTTTTCTAAAATCTCTGATTTTGAGGATTCGTATTCTGATAAAAGTTGCCTCGAAAGTTTAGCCAATCCAAAGAAACGATTGGTATAGGCGAGCATCAACAAAGAGATTGCCGGGAATAGGAGTCCCGGTATACTATAGATTAGGTTGTCCAATCTATTGAGCCTTGTTTTACTTGTAGGATTTGTTCTCCCAAATTGATTTTTCCATCAGGAGTACGAATGGTGGCTTTGATCACATCTCCAGGTTGTAAATACTCTTTTCGTTTTTTTTGTGTCTTTATAAAAACATCCCATTTTTTGTGTTCAGGTAGAAAACTAGCAAATATTTGTTTTAGTTTTCCCGGAGCTTGGAGTGCACAACCAGACGGTGTTCCCGTTAACAAAACATCTCCTACTTGAATATGGGCGAACCTAGAAAGTTCGGCAATCGATTCTTTTGGCGAATATACCATTTGGTTTGCTTCTGCGGATTGTCTTAATTGTCCATTGACTGTTAGGTTTAGTTTTAGCAGATCAATTTGATCAAAATCATTTGGGTCTAATACAGCAAGAAAGGGTCCCGCAGGAAAAAAAGTTCTATAAGATTTCCCTTTATACCATTGCAATTGGGGAAGTTGGATGTCCCTTGCCGAAATATCATTGGCAATGAAAAGAGCAGCTATATACTCACTTGGATTGTAAGAATGAAAATCAAGATCTTCGTTGATTTCTTTTCCAAATACAATTCCCAATTCGATTTCATAATCTAAAAGTTCTACATGTTTTGGTCGGATCACATCGCCGACTGCAGTTGTGATCGACACATCGGACTTAGTAAAAAATAAATTATACTTTTTTGATTTAGGATTGAGTCCAGCTTCCAACGAATGTTTTTTATAATTTGCCCCTTGACAAATCACTTGGCATGGTGCTGTGATTGGTGACAAAATAGTAATTTTGTTTTTGGGAATCGTTTTCTCTGATTGAATGTTTGTAGGAGTTTTGATTCTTTTTTTTTCAATACCAACTAGCAAGTCCTTGGTGGAGAGATCACCAATTCGTAAAGGAAGGACTTTTTCGTCGGCAACCATTCCCCAATCAATTTTATTTTTATATTGAAAACGTACAAAATATTTTGCCATCGTTGACCTATGAAACTATGTTTTGGGGAGGGATAAAAAACACCTGGGCCAAACGAAGGCCCTTACAATGTGGTAGTGAGAATTTGGTCTATTCTTCAGAGAAAAGATTGTTGAGTGAATCGATGAGAGTGTCTACTTCTACACCATAACCCATACAAACTTGTTCTATCGTCTCAACTTCGTTAATGGAGCAGTGTGAACATCCACCTAAATGGTAGCTGGAGAAAACTAGACCTGCTTCTGGATGGATCGCAATTGCTTCGCCCACAGTCATTTCTTTAAAAAAGCGCGGTTTTGTTGTTTCAGTCATCTTAAGAACCCTCAGGAAGGAAATTACTATACAAATATTGGACTATGCTCTATTCGTCAATGGAATGTTTACCCAAGAAAACGGGAAATTTTATGTCAGAATCGAGGGAAGGTTTGAATCCGCCCATTTCCTCTACCAGTACTTTGCCGATGGCTCGGATGAGCCTATCCATGGGCATTCCTGGAAGGTGGAGGTGTTTCTGGAGGGAAATACAAACATTCGTCCAGATGGCATTTCTTACGATTTTTTAACAGCAAGAACCCGACTTTCCGAGTTAGTCCATTCCATTGATCATATCTTGATCAACGACCATCCCGATTTTAAGGGGGTTAATCCCACTTCGGAGAATGTAGCTCGTTGGTTTTATGCAGGTCTCAAGTCCGATGTCAAATCTTCAGATGGCAAAATCCGCCGGATTGTGATCCATGAAGGACCTGAAAATCTTGCATTCTTTGAACCAGATGAAAACGCAAGTATGACCTAATTTTTAACAATAGTTAGGTACTATTCCTTAGTTTTTCTCTACCTACTTTTCGTTTCCATAAAACAAATATGAAAAAAGAACGTTTGATAGAAAAAAACTCCGTAGCTCGGTTTCCTACGTAAAATTTATGTCAACAAACATTCGTTTGTGATTCAGATTCGACATAATCCTTCCATCATTTGGTTTACATGCAATTGGAATGCTCTAACGTTCAACATTCGTCGTTAGTTTTTATTGCAGACGTTTTCATTTTTTTTCATAAAAATTTATCATCTTAATCGATTGCTTTTCTACAGGCTCATTATGAAAATCGATAGAACACTCTATGCCATTTACGGAAATCAAACATAGTTTAGGTCATATTTTGCTTGTGGAAGATGAAGCCATATTGGCTATTTCACAATCAGAATTCCTTAAAAACAAAGGGTATTCCGTGCAGTATGTATCAAATACAAACGATGCATACAACTTCATCACTTCAGGTGAAAAAGTAGATTTGATTCTTATGGATATAAATCTTTCCGATGGAATGGATGGAATCCAACTTGCTGAAAAAATTCTTTCTTATCGTGAGATTCCCATTCTATTTGTTAGCGGTTATTCAGATAATAAAATTCTAGATCGTGTTTGCAAAATAAAACACTACGGTTTCATTCCAAAAATTTCCAGTCCCGATATCATCGAATGTATGATTCGATCTGCACTGAAACTTTACCAAGCCGAACAGTCCTTAGCATTTCGAGAAAAAGAACTACGAATTACCTTTGAAGCTATGGGAGATGGTGTAATCGTTCTTACACCTGAAGGGTTGATTCGTGAAATCAATCATAAAGCTCTGGATATGTTGGGACATCGCAAATCAGAAGTTTTAGAAAAAGACCTTTCTTCATTTTTATATTTAATTCAAGCAGAAGCTCGAACTCGGGTTTCCTATCCCTTTCTAAATGCTTTCAGTGGACTCGAAAAAACGGAAAGGAGAAATGATCTTATTATTGTTTCTCGTAGCGGTCGCGAAACACATGTTACAGAGACAATTTCACCTATTTTAGATTCTGAAAAGAATTTAAGCGGAGTGGTGATTGTATTTAGAGAGACACCAAATGCACCTGTTATGGTTCCTCCAAAAGACGGGGAAAGCCTCTACGCAAAAGTATTTCAACTCAGTCCTATTGCCATGGCAATTTCTACAGTCAAAGATGGAACTTATTTGGATATAAATTCCTCTATGGAAACAATCTTCCAATTAGAAAAATCAAAGGTCATTGGCAAAAAAACAACAGAGTTTAAAGCTTGGAGTAATCCTGAACAACTTGCACGCCTCAACCAAATTTACCAAGAAAAAGGAAGGATGAATGGTGAAAGAATGTCAGTCACTCATTCGGGCGGCAATAAATTTGATGTTATGGTATTCAGTCAAGCCTTTGAAATTGCTGGTGAAAGGTTCATTCTCTGGATCAATTTGGATGTCACAAAAATTTTGGATATCGAAGACCGACTCGCAAAATCTTTGGAAGAAAAAGATGTTTTATTAAAGGAACTACAACATAGGGTTAAAAATACCCTCGCCATTATTTCCGGACTTTTGAATTTAGAGTCTTTCAAAGTTGAAAACGATATCGCCAAACAATCGTTTTTAAATGCACAATCAAGAATCATGTCCATGTCTAAGGTGTACGAAAATTTATACCAATCGGAAGATTTGGAATCAGTTGATTTGCGAAAGTACATTGAAGATTTAGTGTTTAGCCTTCATGATATTTTTGTTCTGAATCCTACAAAAATTCGATTTGATGTTAAGTTAGAAGAAATTCGTTTAGACTTAAAACGAACTTTGCCACTTGGTTTGATCCTAAACGAACTTTTGACTAATGCATTAAAGTATGCATATCCAAATGAAAAAGGTGGAGATGTTCGTATCCACTTATCACGTTCTAATGAAAATATTATTTTGTCTGTTGGTGATGATGGAGAGGGTTTACCTGATTCGGTGAACATTGAAAAAGGAAATCATTTTGGTTATGAATTAATTCGGAGTCTTACTTCACAATTAAAAGGTGTGCTTTCTTCTGTATCCAAAAAAGGGGAAGGCCTTAACATCATGATCTCTTTCCCTTTGCAACAATCAGATAAAAACTAAATCAACCGATTTAAATTCAATTTGAATTATCCTTTCGTTTTCTTCCTCGGATGGTTCCAATAAACACCAAACGAACTTGTTTGATCGTTTGTAATTTTAATTTTCTCATTTCAGTGTGTGCATCCGTTGCAAGATCTAAAAAATCAGAAGCCATTAGAAAACAAATACTCACAATCAACTCAGAGGCAAACTGTATGTCTTCTACAGGAATCATTTTGGGCATTCGCATATCTTTTGCTAGTTCCCTGGCGATTGTTTTCATCGACTCGCGAATTTTTTCTCGAATTTTTTGGTTCCCGCCGGTTCTTTCCCTTGCAATGAATCGAAAGAGTGAGCGATTATTGGCAACGTAGTCAAAGAAAAATCCAATCGTCAGTTGCAAAGCGGACTTGTAAGCTCCCTTGGTACGAGCATCCCCCACAATGGTTTGGATTCGGCCACCGCAGTCATCCACAAGAGATAAGCCCAGTTCTTCCATGTTTTTGAAATGCCGATAGAAGGCTGCAGGGACGATCCCTGCCTCTCCTGCCACTTCGCGAAGGCTGAGATCTCCCAAACCTTTTTCCTCTCCCATCAGCCGCAAGGCACCTTCGAGCAAATTATCATGGGTGCGAAGCTTTTGGGCGTAGCGTTTATTGAGTTTCATTGGATGAATTCAGTAAACGATCGTTCACTTTTTTTTAAAAAGCAAGGACAAAATGCAGAATTAGGGATTGACATAGCTAACGACGTAAATTAACACTATTAGATATCTCTGTGAACAAGTGTTCACTTAAATGCGAAATACGAGGCGAAAATGAAAACCTTTCCTTTTATCTACAACCAACCCAAGGAATTTTTAAAATTCCTCCAACCCCAAGATTGGGCTGATTTTCTATTGGGGGAGATTAACCCCAGGTTTTCGGTAACTGCGGTCAAAGCGAAAGTCGTTGCCATCCGAGAAGAAACGGCAGATGCTAAGACTTTGGTATTAAAACCAAATTGGCTTTGGAAGGGATTTGTATCAGGACAACATGTTCCAGTGACAGTTGAAATTGCCGGAAGACGAGTCACTCGGTTTTATTCTTTGTCGTCATTTCCTGGAGAAAAGTATTTAAGCATCACCGTCAAACGTCAATCAGGTGGACTTGTTTCTAACTTTATCAATCAGAATATCAAAAAAGGTGATTTGTTGGAGTTGGGAGAACCTTCCGGTGAATTTGTTCTTCCAAAAGTTCTGCCTTCTAAATTTTTATTTTTAGCAGGCGGTAGTGGAATCACTCCAATCCATTCCATTCTCAAACAATTACAAGCAAACCAATTCAAAGGAAAAGCAACTCTATTATATTTTGTTAGATCTTATGAAGATATAATTTTGCGTTCTTCCTTAGAAGAAATTAGTAAAGCAGCTGGTTGGTTAGAAATCCGTTATATTTTTTCAGATGTTTCTAAGGAAGGATATGATTCGGGATTTTTAACAAAAGAAATTTTACAGAAGTATACTGATGATTTAAAATCTTATTCTGTTTATGTTTGTGGTCCTGCTCCTATGCAAACCAAAGCACTTTCTCTTTTGGAAGGGAATGAAGTAAAATCTGAACTTTTTCTGTTGCCAGGTCAATCGCAGTTGAAAGTTAAAAAAACGGGAACAGTCGATGTCTTTTTATCGTTAAGCCACAAAACCATTCAAGTAAAAGGAGAACGTTCTCTTTTAGAAGAATTAGAAGACCAAGGAATATATCCTCAAAGTGGATGCCGAATGGGGATTTGCCATACCTGCGTTTGTAAAAAAGCAGCTGGTTCTGTTACCGATTTAGCAAAAAACGAAGTTTCTGCGTTAGGTGAAGAGAATATTCAGATTTGTATCTCTCGTGCTGAATCAAATTTGGAATTAGAACTTTAGAACTGAGAACTCAGTAAAATAAAGATTGAAATAAACGAAATAATCATAGGAAAAAAACATGAGAACGATTAGTAAAAAATTAAACAAAGATGAAGTCGAAGCGTTTGGTAAAGAAGTAGATTCACTCCGAGAAGAAGTAATGTCAAAAGTTGGAAAGGAAGATGCAGATCATATCAGATTCATTTATAAGGTATATCGTTATACAGAAGTTTTAGGCAGGGGACTCATCCATTTTAGTTTTGAACCTATATCTTTTGTTGCTGGAACTTTGTTACTCGCTACATCCAAAATTATCAACAATATGGAACTTGGTCATAATGTGCTTCATGGACAATATGATTGGATGAACGATCCTCGTTTTAACTCAAGGACTTTCGAGTGGGATATTGTGTGCGATGCTCACCAGTGGAAGTTTTATCATAATTATATGCACCACACCTTTACGAATGTTTTGAACAAAGACCATGATTATGGTTATAATTTTACACGTTTGACTGAAGCACAAAAATGGAAACCTGTCCACTTAACACAACCTTTTACTAATCTGTTTCTTGCCATGAACTTTCAATGGGGCATTGGCGCACATGGTTATCGTGTAGAACATTTGGAAATTCCAAAAAAACAGAGAAATAAAAGATCTTTAAAAGATTTTAAGGCAGTATTCTTCAAAAAAATTGAACTACAGGTCGTAAAAGATTATATTTTGTTTCCGTTGCTCGCTGGTTTAAATTTCCCAAAAATCATTTTAGGGAATATGATTGCAAATCTGATCAGAAATCTCTGGACATATGCTGTGATCTTTTGTGGTCACTTTACTGAAAATGCAGAATCCTTTTCAACTGATGAAATTGCCGGTGAAACAAAAGCACAATGGTATTTAAGACAACTCAAAGGTTCGTCAAACCTGGATGGAAGTAAGTTGTTTTATACAATGACTGGTCACTTAAGTCATCAAATAGAACACCATATGTTTCCTGGTATGCCTGCGATACGGTATCGTGAAGTAGCACCTCGTTTGAAAGAAATTTGTGCTAAGTATGGTCAACACTACAATACGGGAAGTTTTCTAAAGCAGTTTGCTTCTGTTTGGAAACGGATCATTGCTTACTCTTTTCCAGATTCCATTGCCGGAAAATTAATGGGAAATCGAAAAGTATATTTGGAACCAAAAGGTATGGTGTCACAACCCAGTTTCCAGATATCCCTTCCTACAGAAGAGAAATCCGTTACTCTCACTTAACCTGAACAATTTTGGATTTCCCACTGGCGCATTGTGGGGAGTCCATCCCTTTCCTTTCTTTCGGGTCCTCAAAATCGAGGACCCTTTTTTTTATCTTTCAGTAAGTTTGATTTTGTTTGCTGAAAGAATTGCCAAACTATCAACATGGAACGCTTTGCACCAGGTTGTGCGTAAATCTTTTCGTTTCAAAGATTTGTTTTTCGCTCTTTCCATTAAGTATCCAACCACCACTCTTGCAGCTGATTCGACGACTTCAAAACTAAAAGTTTCCTTGGTTTCTTGGTTTTCAATTGATTTGAATGTTTCTACGATTGATTCAAAAAGAGTTCGTATTTCTTTGAGTTTTGGATTTGATTCTGAACCTTTTGCGAGATGATCTAAGTAGGTACGAAAAGTACCTGTTGCACTCATCCCTGAAGTGATTCCTCCAATGGCTGCGTTGACTTGGATTTGTGTGGTTCCATCGTAGATATTGGTAATCCTAGCATCTCTATATAGTCTAGAAAGATCATAATCTTCTGTATAACCTGCACCACCTAATACTTGTAATCCGTCATATACTAAATCATTGCACATTTCCGAGTTATAGTATTTGGAAATAGGTGTGAGTGTATTCGCTACTTTTTCCCAAAATTTTCCTGTTTTTAATTCTTCTGGGGTAGGTGTTCTTCCATCTTCATACCAATAGTATTTATCAACGGAATATGCTGCCTCTACCATGAGGCAACGCATTCCTGCCAGTTCCCTTTCCATTCGGTCTAACATGCGACGTACTGCTGGAATTTCATAAATAGGTTTTCCGAATTGAACTCTCTCTTTCGCATATTTAAGTGCTTCTTCGTAAGCTGCTGTGACGATTCCCGTACCTTGGGATGATACACTGAGACGAGCACCGTTGAGCATTCCCATAACATACTTCACAAGCCCAAATCCTTCTTTCCCAACCAAATGGCCTTCACTGTTTTCAAATACTGTTTCGCATGTAGCTGATGCTTTGATTCCTAATTTTTTTTCAATTCCTTGAACGGCGTAGTTTTTGTTTTCAACGATGAAGAAAGATAGTCCTCGTGCTCCGCTTTCTTGCGTTCCTGTTCTAGCAAGGGTAAGTGTGATGCCGGGGCTTCCATTGATACCACAAGCAACTGTTTGGAATCTTTTGGTTCCATTTAGAAACCACTTGTCATCTTTTTTTATTGCCTTTGTTGTAATATTTGGTAAGTCAGATCCGAAGTCGGGTTCTGAAAGTCCCATGGTGACTGTATAGTTTCCTGAAATCAATTTAGGGATCCATTCATCTTTCATTTCTTCAGTTGCACAAACTTCTAAGATAGCAGCAAGACCCATACTCCCCACTGCAATTGTGATGGAACTATCTGATCTATACATTAACTCTGCAATCATCGCTTTGATGATACTCGGTGTTCCAAGTCCGCCATATTTTCTTTTGAATGCTGCCGGACCAAGTCCTGCATCGTGATACATTTGAACTACATCCACCATTTCTTGAGGGTGGATTACGTTTCCATTCTCAAATTTAAGCCCTTTAGAATCTACAATAGAAGCAACTTGTGAAACATACATTCCACTAATCTCTCCGCAGGATTTAAGGATTTCTTCATAAAAAGATATCGCCTCATCAACATTAGATGGTGCATATTCTAGTTTAGGGTTATTGTTTTCTAAATATAACTTGGAATCTGAAAATTGATTTTCGTAGATTGGTACAATTTCACTCCAATCAATTAAATCTTCAAAATGTTCCTTTAAGTCTTCGTTGGTTTGAAAATAGTTACTTTGGATCATATAAATTCCTTTTGGATTAGAAGATAAAATTTATGAATGTGAGGCGATTAAAAAATATCCGTATAACAAAAAAAATTGAATGGTTGTATTTTGTGAACCGATCGGTTCATTGTTTGAGTTTCTTAATTCTGGATACAAAAAAGAACATAGTAATTTGATTCCCTTAAATTCGAAAATCTGAGAGAATTAAGCCGAAATTAAGGTTTCTTTTTTACGGTTTCAAATTAGAATTCTAAATCTATCTCTGCCTTAGGACTGGATTGTCCTTCCTTTTGGCGGACCAGGAGAAGTATGAAAAAACTCATTTCCATTCTTACACTCGTTTTTGCCATTCAATGTGCAAGCGTGCCAACTTCACAACTACCCGTTAAAGAAACAGTCACAGGCAGTCCGGTGGAATATAAATTGGACGGGAAAACATATGAGGGTTACCTCGCCGTTGATTCTTCCCTTACAGGCAAACGACCTGGAATTCTTGTGATCCATGAATGGTGGGGATTAAACGATTATCCAAAACAACGTGCCAAACAGCTGGCCGATTTGGGATATGTTGCTTTTGTAATGGATGTTTATGGAAAAGGTATCATTGCTAAAGACCATGTGGAAGCAGGAAAACTTTCAGGTGCTAATGGGGATCCGAAAGTGATCCTAAAAAAAATCTACAAAGCGCTCGATATTCTAAAATCAAATCCCAATGTTGATGTTAGTAAAATCGGTGCCATCGGATATTGTTTCGGTGGCGGAGGAGTCATAGAACTAGCATTAGATGGTGCAGATTTAAAAGGAGGCGTTGTTTCCTTTCATGGTTTTTTTGGTAGCAAAAATTTGGCAACAGGTGCCAAAAAGATAAAGAGTAAAGTTTTAGTACATCATGGCGCAGACGATCCATTTGTACCTAAATCTTCCGTGGAAACCTTTGTGAAAACCGTAACTGAGGCAAAGGCCCCTGTTACTTTTATATCGCATCCGGGAGCCGTTCATGGATTTACTCGACCAGGATCCGAAAAACAAGGGTTACCTGGTCTTGCATACAACCAAAAAGCTGATTATGCGTCTTTTGATAGTATGAAATCTTTTTTTGCAACAAACTTCAAATAAACTAAAGGAAGTACAAAGAGGGTCAGTATACTTGCTGTGACTAACCCTCCAATCACTACGGTTGCCAGAGGTCTTTGGACTTCAGCACCTGGTGATGTGCTGATTGCCATTGGTATAAATCCAATGGACGCAAGTAGGGCAGTGGTAAGGACCGGTCGAAGTCTTGAAATAGCAGCTTCTTTGACTGCCTCTTCTTTCTTTTTACCTGATTGTTCTAAACTACGAATGAAACTAATCAATACCAGTCCATTGAGAACTGCAATTCCAAATAAAGCAATAAATCCCACTCCTGCAGAAATACTAAATGGTAAATTTCTGAGATAAAGAGCAAAAATCCCGCCTGTGATAGCAAAAGGTACATTTAAAAAAATGATCGTTGCCGCCGATACTTCGTTAAATGCAAAATAGAGAATCAAAAAAATAATAATCAATGTAATTGGAACAACGACAAATAGTGTTTTTGTCGCAGATTCAAACTTTTCGAATTCACCTCCTGTTGTATAATGATAACCAGGGGGAAACTTTATTTCTTTTTGCAACACAGTTTGAACGGCATTGACAGTGCTTACCATATCACTTCCACGAATGTTAAACTGAACTAGCGCATAACGATTTTGATTTTGATGGTAAATCTGAACGGGACCATCTTCAATCTGAATCTCCGATAGTTCGTGTAAGGGAGCGAAGGTATTTTTTCCAACCTTAACGGGAATGTTTTTTATTTGTTCTGGATTCTGACCAACATCTGTTTTGACTACAATTTCAAATCGTTTCATTCCTTCATAAACGATCCCCGCAGGAACTCCAGAAGAAATAGATTCTGTAACACGATTCACATCTAATATTGATTGGTCATATCTTGCTAATTTTTCTCTGTTAGGTTTGATTCTTAAATATTCGAGTCCATACAATTGTTCGATTCTAAGGTCTACAACGCCAGGGATGTGTTTGATTTTAGCAGAGATTTCTTCTGCGATTGTTTTTAGTTGGATTAGATCATCACCAAATACTTTGATTCCGACATCAGCCCGGATTCCCGCCATAATTTCATTGTTACGCATTTCAATCGGTTGAGACAACCCATAAGCCACTTGCGGTGCGACCCTCTCAATGATTTCTTGTAACTTTAATTCGATTTCATTTTTGGTAATATTCCATTCTGACCTTGGTTTCATATCCAAATACATGTCTGTTTTTTCCACACCCATAGGTTCAATGGCAAGTTCAGGCGAGCCGGATCTTGAAACTATTTCTGTGATTTCAGGAATTTCCTTTAAAATCGTTTTTTCGATCTTCATTGAAGATTGTAAAGATTCTGTTAAAGTGGTTGAAGGATATCGGCTCACTTCAATTAGCAAATTACCCTCATCCAGTTTTGGTAAAAATTCTCCACCCAATTGAAAAAACAAAAAGATAGAAAGAATTAAGATTCCAATTGTCGAATAAGTGACTTTTTTGGATTCTTTTAAACAATAATCTAACTTAGGTGTATACCATTGATGAATTTTTTGGAAAAAAGGAGTTTCTTCTTCTGCTATATGCCCCCCCTTCAAAAAATAAGAAGCTAAAACAGGAATGATGGTAAGTGTCAAAAAAAATGCACCAAGTAACGCAAATAAGACGGTTGTTGCCATGGGGATAAACATTTTTCCTTCTGTTCCACTGAGTGTAAGGATGGGAATATAAACAACTCCAATGATAATTTCGCCATAAATGGTGGCTTTTCTAACTTCGATGGTTGCATTTAAAATAGTTTCTTTTTGTTCCGTGTCGGTCAGATCTCTTTTGAGTTCTTTTCGTTTTAAACCCAATCGCCGATGAGAATTTTCAATAAGGATTACAGCTCCATCCACGATCAAACCAAAGTCGATGGCACCCATCGACATTAAGTTTGCAGGTAAATCACGTAAGAACATGAGGCAGATGGCAAATAACATCGCAAGTGGAATCATCGATGCTATGACTAGTCCTGATCTGAAATCACCAATCATCAAAAATAGAATGATGATGACTAAGATCGCACCTTCTGTTAAATTCCAAACGATAGTATTTAAAGTATTTTTTACCATAATAGAACGGTCGTAATATGGTTTGATCTGCATACCAGTTGGTAATGTTTTTTCGATTTGAGTGATTTTATCTTTTACTGCAGTTGTGACCTCTAGCGAGTTTTCTCCAAGTAACATGAGAGTCACTGCACCAACTACTTCTGATTTCCCGGTAGCTGTGGCAGCACCTTTTCGAAGTCTGGGACCTTCAACTATCTTCGCAATGCTATCCAAATAAATTGGAAATCCATCCCCCATTTTCCCCACTTGAATTTTTTCAAAATCAGTGGTAGTTTTTAATAAACCATCGCTACCGACAATTAACTGTTCGCCGGACCTTTCAATATATCCGCTACCTGTGGAGAGATTATTACTTTGTACTGCATTAACAATTTGGTTTAGTGATACACCAAGAGAGGCTGCTTTGAAAGGATCTACAATGACTTGGTATTGTTTGGTTTTCCCTCCAAAACTATTAACTTCTACAATTCCAGGGACTGTTTTGAGTGTGGGATTAATATACCAATTCAAATAGGTGGTGAGTTCCATTTGGCTATGAAATTCACTTTCTAACGTAAACTGGAATACTTCGCCGAGTCCTGTGGTGATTGGCCCGATGACTGGTTTTCCGAAAATCGCTGGAATGTTTTCAGATGCTTCTGTTAATTTTTCGCTGACCAATTGTCTACTTTTCCATAGATCAGTACCATCTGCAAAAACAGCTGTTACTAATGAAAATCCATATCGAGAAACAGACCTTACTTCAATTAGGTTCGGTATCCCAGTGATGGCTCGTTCAACTGGCAAAGTGATGTACTGTTCAATTTCTAGGGTAGAGAGAGCCGGTGATGTGGTGATCACTTGCACTTGAACATTGGTAATGTCGGGAACCGCATCCACTTTTAAATGTTTTAGTGAATAAACTCCACCAAACACAAGTAAAGCTGTCAGAATAATGACTAATAATCTGTTTTGTAAAGAAACTTGTACAATTTTAGTTAAAAATTCCATATTTATTCCCCGCCAAACGTTGATTTGAAGAGGATTGCTTTTAACTCAAAAGCACCTTTGATTACAATGCTATCTCCTTCAGCAACTCCAGAAAGAATTTCTGTTTTTCCATCATTTGTACTTCCTGTTTCTATTTCCACCCACTGGAAGAGATTCGTTTGTGACTCTATGAATACAAATTTTCGATTTTGGTAGGACTGGATTGCCTCATCCACAACCTGAATTCCAGATCTACCGTTTACATTTAAAACTGCTTTTCCAAACAATCCTATCTTAGCTTTTCGATTTTTATTTTTAAAAACTAGTCGGGCATGGACAGTCCTTGATTCTGGATCTACTTTTTCTCCGATATGTTCTAAAACTCCATCAAATTCGAAATCAGGATATGCATTTAAGATAATTTTACCTGCAATCCCTTCCGAAAGGTATTTTAAATCGTTTTCAAATATCTTTGCTTGAAACCATAATTGAGAAAGTTCTGCAATTGTAGTCAAAATTTGATTTCCCAGTACGATAGAACCTGGTATAGCATTTCTTGAAAGAGCAAGGCCTGACCTTGGTGCAAACACAGTATAAACTCCGGAAGCTGCATTATCAATAGCTAGTCCATTGGCACGTAGATTTTCTTCTGCTGCAATTTTTTCTGATTCAATGACCTTTAAGCTAGCCTCTGCATCAATAAACTCTTGTTTTGCGGCTAAATTCATTTTTACCAATGAGTTGATTCTGTTTAGGTTTTGTTCTGCTGCGGTAAATTTTGATTTTGCTACCAAATAAGCGGACCTAAGTTTTGCAAGTTCCGGTGAATCGATAGTTGCTAACTTTTGTCCTTTTTTGATAGAATCTCCTTCTACAAAGTAAACAGAAGTAATTCGTCCTGAAATCCGTGCGGGAACGTCAATGATGGCATCAGGAACAGCTTCTGTTTCACCAATCAGTTCAATTTTAGTTTGAATTGGTTGGTTACTTAGAACTTCTGTTTCAATGGAAAGATTTTTTCGATTTTCTTCCAATAACTTAACAATGTTTTTGGGATTATCTTCTGTTTCCGAAGTAGTTTTTGAATCTCTTAACTTCCAAATTGTTATAGAAATTGCAATGAAGAGAAATGAAATAAGGAGTAGTATTTTTTGTTTTTTCATGGATTCATCCCTAATGAATGGATAGGCAAACCTAAAACACGAACCAGTTCAATTTGAGATAATTCAAATTCTGATTTTGTATTTAGGTAGTTTAGTTTTGTTTGTAAGAGAATACGTTGTTGGTTGATAGCATCGATGATTTTAATTTTTCCAAATCGGATGGCTTCTTGAAGATTTTTTAAATCTGAATCGGCGCGTTCCATTTTTGATTCATCGTAAAGTTTGATTTCCTCTGAAAGGTTTATGTAGTTTGTTAATGCAAACATAACTTCTTGTTTTATATTTCGAGAAACTGATTCTTTTAGTTCTTTGGAGTTATCAATTTTCGAAGAAGCTATGATTTTTTCACCTTCATAATCTCTCCAAATGATTAAAGGAAACGTTAACATTCCTCCAACCACTCTTTCGTTAAATCCATCATTTTGGGCAAAAGCACCAAGTGATACATTCGGAATTTTCTGCCGTCTAACTTCATTTTGTCTAAGAACAGAAAGTTCAATTTCTTTTTCGGAAAGAGAAAGTTCGGGGCGCATCTGCATAGCCATTTGAATTAAATCTGCTTTTTCTTTTGGCAAATCACTCGGCATTGTCCAGTATTGCATTTTGATCGAATCAAATTCGACTGGCATTCCAAGTAAAACTTCTAATTCGGATTTGGAGTTTTCTGAAAGTCTATGTGTTTGGTTCCAAATTTTGAATATTCGAATCTCTTCTGACTCTGATAATGATTCGTCAATCCCAGGAGATAATCCTTCATTTATTCTTGCTTTCGATATTTTTTTTAATTCTTTAACAAGATTTAGATTATTTAAACTATTTTCTTCCTCTAAATGTAGGTATCGGAATCGAGTCATTTTTTTTAGAGCATCAAATTCTAGAATTCTTTTTACAGATTCTAAGCGAAAGACCTGAGCCTTAAATTCTTCATCAGCAATTTGAACCGCTATTTCTCGTTTGCCGTTTGTAAAGATCTCTTGGTTTACCATGACCTGAAAGTTATTTGCTGAATTTGGTCCTGACAAAAGTGTAGGGCCAGTAGATTCACCTTTTCTTGTAGCCAAATAACTAGTAAAAACGGGATTCGATGGAAAGTAATAGGACGCTATTTTTTTTCTTCCTGAAATTTCCTTTAGTTTAATTTCTTCAATGCGATAATCAGGATGTTTTTTTACGATGCATTGACTTAGTTCATATATAGAATTGTATTTATCACAATTATATCCATTGGAATCATTTGATTCTGGATTTATTGGTAAATTGAATAAACAGATAAAAACCAAACAACGAAGATGGATTCTAAGAAGTTTGGGAAAAAAATAAAAAATCATGGAACCTCCCAAGTGTTCACGCAAAAAAATTGCGAATTAACTAAGTTAGGTTTTGTTTGGGCGGGCGAAAGAAACTGTTTACTGTTACGAGGTTAGGAATCTGAAGTTCGGGTTGGTGGATATAAACTTTATGTAGTTGAATGAGTATATGAGATAAATACAAATCCCAAGAACAAGAGACAATGAAGTTACATGGACAAGAAAAACAAACATGGTCTGTATGTTCACCTTCTTCGTTTAAATCATGTCCCGGATTAACACCTAACGCATGGTCCAAAAAAGCATATGGACAACCACTTTCGGGGGATCCAATCAGACCACAGTTGACCTCATTATCAACGATGCGTTGGTACATAAAATTGGTTGAAAATAACAATAAAAAGCTAAATAGGAAAAATTTTCTCCAGAAACTGAGATTTTTCAAATTTGACTTCATACGGTTACTTAAAGTTTGGAATCTCCTTTGCTGTTTGCAATAACTTATCTGCAATTTCGGGAACACAGACAGGAGAAACATGACTACAATCTACATACGTTTTACAATTTGTATTTCCTTCATTTAAACTGACATAACGAATATTTTTTGAATTCGGATCGACAAATTGACGGATGTACTGCCGAAAAATGCCGCCCTGAGTGATTTGGTGACGAATCTCTTGGTAATATGGGTGAATTTGTGGCTCCCAGATGACCATTGGGATATTGTGTTTTTCTGCGTGATCGACGATTTTTTTGAAAAACTTTGTTTCTGTTTCCGAAATTTGGAACCGGCTTAAAAAATGTTCCTTCCGCGACTGCGCATAATCAATGATTCTTTCTTGGAATTCTTTAGGTGGAAATTGATTGATCTCATAACCTGCTTTATCTGGGGTGAATGGTCTTTTCACATTCATATAAGACGAAATCCCGATAAAGTATGTATCGTTTGTAATTCGATTGCCAGTAATAAGATTTTTAGCGGCGACTATTGGTTTGAAGTGATAATTGTAACCTAAAAATAAAAGTCGGGCGATGATATCTCTTTGCATTTCCGAATTCATTGAATCATAAATATCCATTAATTCATTTTCGTGTAACATCAACTCGGCCCATTTTGTTTTGTATGTATATATATTGTTTTCGTTTAACATTTCATCAGAAAATTCTAAAAACAATACATCCGGTTTAAAACCTGCATCAGTCATCGATTTGATCAATAAGTAGTATAATAAAAACTCAGAAGCTTTTACTGCAGTGCGTGTCTCGAAATAAACTGGTTCGTTTGATGTGGATTTATTTACCGGAATTTCTGCCCATTCGTGAAAAGGTTCTGAACGCGAAGTTCCTGTAACAACTACTACCTTTTTCCCGCTGCTTTGGATTTTTTTATTTTCTTCCCAAATTACAGGCATCCCGAGTAAAATATTTTGACCAGCTTTGTAATTCCTTCGGCCACTTTCTCGAACATCAGAGATACAAATGAGTTTATCCACTATTATGATGCTAAATAGAATAAAAAAAGGTAAAAAATAGATTCGGTTAAATTTCATAAGTTTCCATTAAAATTGAAAGTATATAAATGTTTCTACGGGCGATTCGATTCTGATAAGTGCCAAATATACAAAAAAGCTCAGAAAAAAAATAATCCAATTGGTATATGGTTTGAGACGATCAGAAAAATAATTTTTAAATTCTAGAATTTGAATTGCGTAACTTGCAAGAATGAGTCCCCAAAAGTCTGGACGATAAATGATTTTTCCTGTGAGGTTGATACTTGCAGACCAAAATGTTCCAATTTTCTTTATTGTATCAATTCGAAAGAAAGTAGCCAAAATACAAAAAATTGCAAATATCCATATAGAAGCAAATACCTGTTTTGTGATTGACATTGATTTTCGATCTGGTTTTCCAAATGCAAATCGTTCGATGGAAAGAAATATTCCATGGAAAAATCCCCAAAGAAAAAATGTATAAGTGTTTCCGTGCCAAAGTCCAGATAAAGACATGACGATGATGGTATTGATATTATACCTCAGCTCCGACACTCGGTTCCCACCTAATGGAATGTACAAATAATCTCGGATCCAAGTAGAAAGTGTGTAGTGCCATCGGCTCCAAAGTTCAGTGAAACTAACAGATAAAAATGGGGAACGAAAGTTTTCAGGTATTTCATATCCAAGTAAAAATGCAGAACCTCTTGCTAGATCTGTATATCCAGAAAAGTCTCCGTAGACTTGAAAAGAGAATGCAATGGTAGTTAGTAATATCGAAATTCCATCATACTCGCCCGGACTCAAATAAACGGGATTGATAATTTTGGCGAGTTGGTCGGCGATGAGTACTTTTTTTACAAGACCAGAAATGATATGTAGAATTCCTCTTTGTACAAAATCCAAAGTAAGTTTAGAATGATCGATTTGATCATAAAAATCATCATGTCTCATGATGGGGCCAGCAATGAGTTGTGGGAAAAATAAAATGAATAATAAAAAGTTAACGAATGGAGAATCTGTAAATTTTCCTCTCCAAGCATCCACTAAGTATGCTATCATCTGAAAGGTATAAAAACTTATCGCTAAAGGTAAGATAATTTCTGATAAAGATTGAAAAAAGGGGATGGTTAACTCACCTTCTAACATTAAATATTTGATATAAGTTAGGAAATATTTGAAAAAACATAAGTTGATTAAATTGATTCCTACACCCAAAATTAGAAAAATCCTGCTTTTGGTTTTAAGGATACCAAGAACACAGAGATGAGTGAGAATGATGAAAGCTACGAAATGTATTAAAAATGAACCACTCCAATATCCGTAAAATATAAGTGAAAAAATGATAAGGACGTATTTTCGAAAACGAGTAGGTAAAATCCAATAGATAATATAACAGGCGATAAAAAAGAAAAAATAATCAATGGAATTGAACAGCATTTTCCCTAGAATTTCCGCGATATTTTTTTCTGCCAGTCATTTTACACAATCATACTTGCGTCAAAAATCAAATCCAAGAAGATCAGTCTTCATGGCGACTCAAAATATACTTTGGACACCTAGTTCAAAAGA
Source organism: Leptospira meyeri (assembly GCF_004368965.1). Taxonomy (NCBI): domain Bacteria; kingdom Pseudomonadati; phylum Spirochaetota; class Leptospiria; order Leptospirales; family Leptospiraceae; genus Leptospira; species Leptospira meyeri. Next base: position 2,735,602 of record NZ_SORO01000001.1, read on the forward strand.
AACCAATTTATCCCGTTTCCAAGGGCATTTAGAAACCAAGTTTGCAAATTCATTTTCAAATTATGTTTCCTTTCATAAATTTTCGGTGAATGAATTTGAGTTATTTTGGAAGGAGTGGTTGTCTTATTCTGGATTTAAGTTACATAAAGAACCCCAAAAAACGATCGAAAGAGGTATACATTTTGCAAACTCAGTTTGGTTTCCAGGCGCACTCTATAATTTTGCGGAAAATTTACTTGAAGTGGGGGATCCTGAATCCTTTGCAGTAGTTTTTTATTCGGAAGATGGGCAAATCCAAAAATTAAAATATTCGGAACTGAAACAAGAAGTTCTAAAACTGCAAAAACATTTGATTGGCCTTGGAGTTAAAAAAGGCGACAGAGTTGTTGGTCTTGTACCAAATGCACCCATTGCAACCATTGGAATGTTGGCAACCACTTCGTTAGGTGCTATATGGTCTAGTGCTTCTCCAGATTTTGGTGTGCGAGGAATTCTTGACCGCTTCGAACAAATCAATCCTAAGGTTCTGATTTCTGTGGAATCCTATTTATTTAAGGGGAAAAAGATTTCAATTGCGGATAAACTTGAAGAAGTATCCATCCAATTGGCAAATTCAAAAAACTCTGAATTCAAACAAACTTTAGTTTATGATTTTGTAGAGCCAATCAAAGATTTCGGTAAAATACAAAATCCATTTCGATACAATGAAATCATTCCACCAAATCCTTCTGATCAATTGTCTTATACATCGATTTCATTTTCAGATCCCGTATACATTATGTTTTCCTCTGGGACAACTGGTCTTACTAAATGTATTGTTCAAGGTGGAGGTGTTTTACTCAACCATACTAAAGAACTTTCGCTACATTGTAATGTATCCAAACATGATCGTTTTTTTTATTATACAACTTGTGGTTGGATGATGTGGAATTGGTCTCAGTCGGTATTGGCGTTAGGTGCTACTTTGTATCAGTTTGATGGAAATCCATTTTATCCTTCCTGGGAATCTTTATGGTCAATGGCTGAAAAAGAATCAATTAAAGTATTTGGAACAAGTGCCAAGTATCTCTCTGTATTGGAAGAAGAAAATATAAATGTAAAATCCAAATATCATTTGCCTGAATTAAAAGTAATTTTATCGACTGGTTCACCGCTTCCAAGTTCTGGATTTCGTTATGTGTATCAGAATATCAAAACAGATGTACAATTGTCTTCTATTTCTGGTGGGACAGACCTAAATGGCTGTTTTGCATTGGGGAATCCCAGCTTACCTGTGTTTGATGGAGAAATTCAGTGTAAAGGTTTGGGGATGGATGTACAGGTGTTTGATGACATGGGTAAATCCGTTTCGAATCAAAAAGGCGAATTAGTATGTCCTACTCCATTTCCCTCTATGCCTCTTTTCTTTTGGAATGATGAATCAGGAACAAAGTATAAATCGGCTTATTTTGAAACATATGATAATATTTGGTGTCATGGAGACTTTGCATCTATTACACCTTCGAATGGTTTGGTGATTTATGGTAGGTCAGATGCAACTTTGAACCCAGGTGGTGTGCGGATTGGGACTGCTGATATTTACTCTGTAGTTTCTGCTATTCCTGAAGTAAAAGATAGCGTTATCATTGGACAGGATTATAAAGATGATGTACGTGTGATACTTTTTGTCGTTATGGCTGATGGTATTCTTTTGGATGAAAATTTGATCAAAAAAATTAAAGATCGTATCAAACTGGAAACTTCACCAAGGCATGTTCCCTCGATGGTTCTTTCTGTTCCGGAAATTCCTTATACTGTGAATGGGAAAAAAGTAGAAATTGCCGTAAAACAAACTGTAGCTGGACTTGAGGTGAAAAACAAAAACGCCCTTGCTAATCCAAATTCATTGGACTTTTTTAAAGACAGAAAGGAGTTGAGCGTATGAATTCAAGTCTTGAGATTTTTGGATTAGCTGTGATTGGTTTTTTAATGACAACTAATCTTTTTGCAGAATCCAATTCGACTCGTTGGCGAACCTGTTTTCAAACCAATTGTATTTCTTTTGATCTTCCTTCGAAGTGGTTTCTTACGGAACGTAGATCCAATGGAATCACAACAAAGTTTGATCATTTCAAAACTTTGCCATTAAAAGAAGATTCTGGCCGAGAAATCATTCCAGCACTTGTGATACTTTTTAAAGAATCAGAGAATAAAATACCACTTCATCCGATTCTCTTTCATGCAGAGTCTAGACGGTTTAGTATGATTACTAATATTCGTAAAAACTTCACCTTACAGAAAATTCCGAATACTGAAAATGGTTATAAATTTTTAGGTATCTACGGTAGTTTTAAAGATAAAGAAGATACTGTAGTGCAACACTATATTACAGCAACCGAAGATAAATTCGGATTTACTATTTTAATTACTTGTTATGAGTCCGTTTATCCGCAAATAGAAAGGGATATCAATCAATTCTTGGACAGTTTGTCTTGGAACACAAGATCTATACCTTGGAAGTTGCAACTACCTGAAGAACAAATTTCTAAGGCAAAAGAATTGGAGCTTAGTGCTCTCGATCGATTAAAAACTAAAAAATCTGAAGAAATTGCAACGGCTTTAGAAGAATTGGATGATTCTTGTGAGTTAGGTTCAGCGTCTGCTTGCGAAATGTTTACCTTGTTTATGAATTTAGGAAGATAACAAGGATAAGGTTACTTTTGCATTTTTTGAATGTATTCGGCCACAGCCTCAATTTCCATTTTTTGCATATGGGAATAAGATTTCATATAAGTTCCAGGGATTCCATTTTTGATTGTTTTTGCAATCGCTTCTTTGTTTGATCCATATACATAAGTAGATTTATCTTGAAAATTTGGAATTCGAGAGTTTGACATCAGGTTCGTTCTTGTTCCTCGTCCATTCCCTTCGATGCCATGACAAGACGCACATCCATTTTGAACATACATGGATTCAGGAAAAGGAACAGTTACTGCTTTGGGAAGAGGAGGTTCTTTTTCTGGAATCTCATTTTCCTTAGAACAATTTTGAAGAAATGATACCAAGATTAAAAGTATAAATGACGTATTTCTCTTTATTTTTATTTGTTTTAAAACTAAAAAGAAGAGAGAGTTACTTAAATCAATCACAATAAGTGCCCATGTTCACCAAATCAATATTATATTTTTGTGATAAGTAACAAAACACAGTGGCTCTTCCCGTCGCAGCCAAACTTGCTTTGTAATAAAGAACTTCACTGATATGGCCAGAGAAAAAATTAGAAGTAGATTCGTTAGTTCCCATATAAATATTATTTTGTGAAAAAATTTGTGCGGTATTGATTGTGATTCCACCCGTGAGAATGTTAGAGTAAAATCCGAAGAATGTTGCACCTACATGTTCGAAACTAACCAAGTAAGGTGTTAGAATTCCACTAAAAACGGGATTTGTATATCCTACATCTCCATTGCTTGGTTTTGTCATATGGATTCTATTGCTTTGAATATTGTAAGAAACTCCCCCTGTCGCTGATTCTAATAATGTGCCGTCGGAAGTATTGGTACGACTAAAGGCCAAAAAGAAGGTAGAGTTGTTGGATGGAATGTCCGATGCAGAACCTCTAAAAAGGTATTGTGAACTAGCTGCATTAAAATTGACAGAAGGTTTTCCATTGAATCCAACGTTGTTATAAGTCGGTGCAGCGGCACCATTAAAAAAAGAGGCAGCGTTCCCACTTTGATCATGCCAAGTCGTAACATTTGTCCCATTTCCTTGGTTTGATAAACTATCGGCACTTAGGTGAAGAACCAAGCTACTAATTCCTAATGTAGGAGACCAAGAAACAACCTGTCTAGGATCATATCCAGAAAGTGCTTGGATTTCATTTGTACTCAATGCTCTATTATAAATGATGACCTCGTCAATCGAACCTGTGAAACTGGTAGCAAGATCGGTTCTTGTCCCTATGGTGAAAGCAAGTGGAAGAGTGTCCCAGGTATTTTTGACACTTGTTTGGAGTAAGACTCCGTTATCATATAACATTGCAAGATTTCCATTAGGTGGTCCATGGAAAACTCCACAAAGTTGGTGCCAGACGTTTTCATGGTTGTAGTATAAACCTTCTACATCGTTTCCAAATCCAGAAAACAAATACTTACTTCCAGAAGTCCCAGACCCAAGAGAAATCAATCGATCAACACTGGCCATTCCATAACTAACAATTGTTCCTGGATCGGTCAGTTGGGACTTGTAATGTGCACAAATGGTTCGCGGTTGGTTTGCTTTGGGAAGTTGTGTATTGGCTGTAGACACAGAGAGATAATTTGTACCGTTGGTACTAATTGCACCTGCGGCATTTCCAAATCGATCTGTTGAAAAACCAACGCCCATATTACTTGTTTGGTTTCCCATCCCACTTACATCTTGGATGCTATTATTAAAATCAAAACGAGCGACAAGGCCTACTGGGATTTGTGCAGAAATTAACCTAACCTCTTTGGGGTCTAAAGCTTTGGAATAAATTCGTAAATCTGCCATTTTACCGGCAAAATGCTGCGTAGGGAAAGTCATGATTTTTCCCAAATAGATCCCAGTTCCTGGAGTTGTCGTAACGGAACCTCCGATAACGGATGGGCCAGCGATCACTGTTCCATTGTTATAAATGATTCCCACTGATCCATCAAAGGTGCCGCAGATATGCGACCATTGGTTGAGAGGGATTGAATACGTTGTGAATACTTCACCACCTCCCAATCCTCCAAATCGAATGAGATTGGATCCACCAGCATTTTTATACAGAGAAAGAATAAATTCTGTACTTCCGCCGGCAGAACCATAGGAAAAAATAGGTGAGTTTTCATTTCCATTAACGGGATATCTTTCCGGATGTACCCAGACACAAACGCTACGTGGGTGCTGTCCCATTGGTAAACCTGTTTCTGAACCATTCGCATAACCTGAATTATCTGCAAAAAATCTTATACTAGAATTTGTGCTTCTATCTCTTCCCGGCGCAAAATTTGTCAGACTTCCATATTGTGACAAAGAATTACCAACTGGACCAGTTGGGTTTAAATTCCCATTCATTTCATATTGCATGAGGAGTTCTATTGGACGGGAGGAATAAGAATTTCCAACAAGGCCTGGGTCCGCATTACGAGCGAGGTCATTGATTTCCGCTTCATTCAGCACTTTTGCATAATACCGAACATCGGCGATCCTTCCTGGGAAGTAATTGGCCATAGAAGCAACTCCAACTGAAAAATCTCCTGTAGGTGGGTTTGTTGTGAATTGTTTCTGGAAAACAAAACTTCCATTCAAATAAATTCGATACACATTATTGGTATCGACTGACATTGTTACATGTGTCCATTGACCAGGAATTACATTTATCGGTATTGCGTCTGGTGGGAATCCTCCTCGCAAAATTCCAAGTTGGCTTTGAGAGGAAATAAAAATTCCGTGTCCATCAGAACTTGCTGTTCCATTGTAGACGATGACTTTGGCAGTGAGAGGAATGGTTCCATCCCAGTTAAACCAAGCGGACATAGTGATGTTGTTTGTTGATCCCGAAGGTGAAGGTGCAATTCCTGCATTGCCTGCAGATGTAACCGCGGCCCCGGAAGTTTCTCCCCATCGGCCGAGTCCAAACCCTGGACTTCCCACTGCCGTAATTGTTTGGTTATTCAAATAGTTTTGAACGGATCCGTTTAGAGGATAGTATGCTAGAAGTCCCGAAGGATTGAGGGAACGAAGCGCATGTGCCGTTCCGAATACCAAAACATTTCCAATATTGGAAATGTACATTGGTGCATTGAGGGAAGCGTTCACTCCTTCCCCATTGATAAGACCAGTACCACCAGAGCCTGCAATGGTAATGACTTCACCGCTTGTCATATGGACTCGTCGGATTCTATGATTTCCGTAATCGGCGACATATAAAAAAATACCATCATGAGTAATTCCATGTGGCATGAAGAAACTAGCACTCGTGCCAACTCCTTCAACAAATCCACCAGTAGAACTTCCTGCCAGAACTGTTGTAACTCCTGTGACTTTATGAGTTTTGCAAATATTATAAGTACCTAAGTTTGTAGTATAAATATAATCACCAGAAAGAGTGATCCCTTCTGGTTGATTGATATCCCCTCCGCTTGTTAGTGTTGAAACTTCCCTTGTTCTAAGTTTGATGACTCGGATTGCAGAATTGTTTCTATCGGCAATGTATAATTTATCATCATCGAACACAATCCCTGCTGGTGTGGCAAATCTTGCTAGTAAGGGATCTGTCGAATCCACATTTGCATTGCTAGGTGATAAAGTTGAATCGTCACCTGCAAATGTTTCCGCATAACCTGAGCTAATGAGGATACGTTTGATTCGATTTCCTGCAAACTCTGTTACATAGAGATAAGTTCCATCTGTTGTGATTGCTCTTGGATCGTTCAATGCACTGATTGCACCTGATCCAGCTGCATTCCCAGGGATTCCATTTCCGACAAGTGAAGTGACTGCACCGGTTGCTGGATGAAACACACGAATTTTATGATTACCTGAATCAACGATAAATCCGTTGGTCCCATCAAAAGTAACGCCACCGATCGTTGCAAACGTCGCCGAGGTTCCTATTGCATCCGTAGATCCACTGGCAACTTGACCTGCTGCGGTACTCACCTGGCCCCGGTAATAATGAATTTGTAAAGGAGCAGGTTTTTTAGCAGTAATGGTATTCCCATACCGATAGCCAACAACACAGTTCACAGTCACATTCGTAATGTTTGTTCCAAGAACTGTTCCGGAATAATTTGATTGGATGGCACAGACATATCCTGGTGGTTCTGCCGTGATGGAGATATCATAGCCAGTGCCACTTGCAATGGGTGTTGTAAAGGAAATGGGAGTGGTTGTTGCACCACCTGGAACATTAATGGTGTCAATTCCATTCGTTACGGTGAGCCCAGAAGGTAAGGGCACTGTACTTGTGATGTTTCCACTCATGGAATAGGTATTTACCGAACAACTAATTGTTATATTTGTAATTGCTGACGCAGCGACAGTGCCTGTTCCATTGCTGATACTGCAAGTTTGCCAAGGATTTTGTGGGCTGGAAAAAACTGTGACCGCATAATTGGAACCAGTTGGAATGGCAGTATTGAAGGTAAAAGTTCCATTTCCTGAAACGATCAAATCATCCCCTGCGTTGTTTTGTAAAACAAAGGTATTTACTCCAAATGGCGTGGTGAGTGAACTAATTGTCCCTCCCACGGTGTATACATTTGGTTGGTAATTTAAACTAAGAATGTCACTTCCTACATAGTTTACTTTACACATCCGAACTTTTACATTTTGTGAAGAACCGGGTGTGGGGAAGGTATAATTGCCAGCTGTTCCCGAAGAACAAGTGTTTGCTGTCGCACCGCAAACTGGATCGGTAGGGGTTCCCGCAGCACTATCTTTACAAACCCAGGTACTTCCCGTTGTAGCAGTAGAAAAACTAATCGTATCTCCGGAATTCAGTAATGAACCAGTCGCCAAACTTGGTGTTGGTGTGGCTACCTTCAAAGTGTAAGTTGAGGTTAGGACAGTAGACTCTACCCATCCTGTTTTGCAATGGATGGCTTTGATAACAGCTTGGTTTGTATCAGTGATGGATACGTTAGTTGTTGTCATTGTACCTGTGGAACAAGTTGGGTCAACTTGGCCTCCATTTCCTAACGTATAACGGTATTCTGATCCAGGAATCAGAGTGGATAGTGTGACAGTTCCATCATCGTTAAAAATAGATCCACTCACAGGAGAAAAAGTAGGTGTAGGTAAACTACAATTTACTACAGCGGTTCCTTGGTCAGAATTGGTTCCTGTATGAGTTGCCCCCGCTATCATCGTGCAAACTTGGTTAGGTGATGGTAAGGAGACAACGATTTGATAATCGGAACCACCAGGAATGGTTGATGGAAAAGTAAAATTTGTCACTCCAGAAGCAACCGTGACTTGTTGGGTTACAAATGCTGTACCTCCCGTATTGACCAAATCCAATGTAACTGAACCGCTGAGGATACTTGTTGTAGTTCCCCCAGGGCTAGAGACGGTTCCACTGATGAGAAATGCATTACTACAATTGACTGGAATGGTATAAATCCCGTTGGCAACCGTGATGGTTCCAGAGCTCAATGAACAGACTCCTGTAGGGATGATTCCTCCAGGATTATCAATGGTGATAGAGAAGGTTCCGCCACTCAGATAGGTGCCAGGAAAAGAAAAGGTTCCATCTGAAGTTACGTTAATTGTATTTGTGCCATCTAATGTTAGTTTGAGTTCGCTCCCTACACCGAGACTGCCCAAGATTCCCGTGACTTGTGCATTCACTGCAAAGGAATTGGTTGTACAGTTGATGGTGGATGCAATATGTGCGGCTGTCATGGTACCTGTGGTCATTGCCGGTGTTGTGATCGAACAAGTTTGGCTTGGACTAGTGGGTTGGCTGACAATGCTAAAATCGTAAGTCTCTCCAGCAGGAAGTGGCGGAAAAGAAAAGTTTGCAGAATTGACATTGATTGTATCAGTTCCTGCGCCTGTTATATTTTGGAGTTGTAATCCATTTCCTAAAAGTCCTGTTACTGTTCCGTTGATCAGATAGAGTGCATCTCCGCAAACAATTTGAATGCCTTCGATATTGCCATTAAGGACAGTTCCCGAACCGGAAGATACGATGCATTTCTGGATCGGGGAAGTAGGTTGGGTTTTAACAGTTACGTTGTAGAGGGAACCAGACGAAATCTTTTTTGAGAAGGTATAAGTGTCGTTTGCGGATACATTCAGTATATCTCCGTTGTTTTCAACCTGTAGTCCTGAGCCCAAAAGTCCAGTGACTCGAATAGAAACGGAGTAGGTCAAAGTGTTCGCCTGTAAAAAACGAAATGTAGTAAATGTCTCTAAAAATGATCGGTTGATGCTTGGGAATTGACAAGCAAACAGAGGCAATGCGACTGTGTAGACAAAGATTTTTTGGAGAAAATTCATAAAATAACACCGATCTGAAATAGGTTCCGCATTTCCTTAACGACTCTTTCTATTATCGAAAAGTTAAATGTTGGAATCTATAAAGTCCAGATAATTTCTTTCCTAGGAGATATCGTTAGAATAAATCTTACAAAAATCCTCCGGACCGAAACCCCTTGAGAAGGAGTTTCATTTAAATCGGTTCTAAAAGCGAACTTCTGTTTGGTTTAATTGAGTCCTTTGGAAGTTAAAAACTCTGGATTATAAATTTTTGATTGGTATTTGGCTCCACTGTCACATAACACGGTGACTATGGTGTGTCCCGGACCTAGGTCTTTGGCAATTTGATAGGCTGCAGCTAGGTTGATCCCCACACTTCCCCCCATAAACAAACCATCTTTTTTCAAAACTAAATTCAAAATTCGTAGGGCTTCTTTGTCATGGATTCGGATGGCATCATCAGCTGGCATTCCTTCCATATTTTTGGTAATCCTGCCTTGGCCAATCCCTTCGGTAATGGAAGATCCTTCGATCGTGATTTGTCCTGTTTTGACAAAAGAATAAATTCCAGATCCGTAAGGGTCGGCCACAATGCATTTGATATTTGGATTTTTTGATTTAAAAAATAGCCCTGTCCCTGCATAGGTCCCACCAGTTCCTAAAGATGTGGTCCAAACATCAATTTTCCCTTTTGTCTGTTCCCAAATTTCGGGGCCAGTGGTTTCGAAATGGGCATTCCTGTTTGCTAAATTATCAAACTGGTTTGCCCAAACGGAATTGGGAGTCTCACGAGCCATTCGTTCCGATACTCGTACATAATTTCCTGGATCAGAATAAGGAACAGCAGGGACGAGTGTCACTTCTGCACCTAACGTGCGTAGCATTTCTATTTTTTCTTTGGATTGTGTTTCCGGAATGACAATCACTGATTTGTAACCTTTTGCATTACAAATGTGGGTGAGGCCGATTCCTGTATTTCCCGCAGTCCCTTCCACGACAGTTCCACCGGGTTTTAAGAGTCCTTTTTTTTCAGCATCTTCGATGATGTATAAGGCGGCTCTATCTTTGACAGACCCACCAGGATTTAAAAACTCAGCCTTGCCTAAAATTTCACATCCTGTTTCTTCGCTTAAAGAATGAATGCGGATGAGCGGGGTGTTTCCCACAGTATCAATAAAACCGTTGCGAATATTTGTTTTCATGAGAATCGACTTGACTCCTTCTCTTTAGGCTTTCATCTTCCTAGTCTATGTTACAAACCATTCGCCTATGGTTCGCTCCCGCTCCGTCCATACCAAAAAAATCTGAAAAAGAAATCCAAACCCTTTATCCGAAATTTCGGTTTCGCGTTTTGGAATCGACTTTTCTTGGTTATACGACCTATTACTTAACTCGAAATAACTTCTCACCAGTTTCCAAAGAAATTGGGGAAGCTTTGTCTTATTCGAAAGCTGATATAGGTGACATCCTCGCAGTCACTGCCATCACTTATGGGATTGGAAAATTTTTAATGGGAGCACTCTCCGATCGTTCCAATCCAAGAAAGTTTATGGCTGTTGGTTTGTTTCTTACTGCCATTTTGAATTTTTCATTTGGATTTGCGAATCATTATTGGATTCATCTTTTTTTATGGGGTGCTAACGGTCTTGTGCAAGGAATGGGTTGGCCACCATGCGGGCGTTCTTTGGGACATTGGTATTCGGTTGGAGAACGAGGTACTACGTTTGCATTTTGGAATATTGCACATAATATTGGAGGCGGCATTGTTGGGGTGGTTGCTTCCCATTCGGCGGCCAAGTTTGGTTGGCAATATGCCTTCTTTGTACCAGGAGTCATCGCAATTGTTGGATCTATATATTTATATCTACGACTTGTAGACACTCCTCAGTCCGAAGGGCTTCCGCCTATTGAAGTCTATCGAAATGACTATCCACCCGAAGAAAAAGAAGACCACGAAAAGGAACTTACCACCAAACAATTGATTGTTGAACAAGTTTTAATGAACAAATACATTTGGTTGTTTGCAATCATTAATTTTTTTGTCTATATCATTCGTTACAGTTTGATTGATTGGGGCCCTACATATTTAAAAGAAACTAAGGGAGCAGATCTACTGGGAGGAGGATACTCCACACTTATTTTGGAATTTGGCGGGATAGGTTCGACCATTCTCATGGGTTGGGTATCGGATCGGTTTGATGGTAGAAGGGGAATGGTCAGTTTACTTTGTATTATCCCTATTTTCTTTGCCTTTTTAGGCATTTTGTTTAATCCTCCCGGGTCTATCTGGATTGATTATTTACTTTTTGGATTGATTGGACTCTTTATTTATCCACCTGTGATGTTGTTAGGTGTGGCAGGTATGGATTTTACATCGAAAAAGGCAGTGGGTACAGCCGCTGGTTTTATCGGGCTTTTTGGTTCTTTAGGAAGGACGGCACAAGGCAAAGGTCTGGCTATCCTTGCCACAAACTACTCTTGGGATGTGGCCCTATATGCGATCCTTGTTTCTACTTTGATTGCCATCTTCCTCCTTGTTTTCAGTTGGAATTTACGTCCGCGTGGGTAAATAAATTGACTAAATGAATCAAACAGATAGGATACTTAACTTATGACACTCGGCAGAAAAATTTCCATAGGAATCATTGGTATCATAGCGATCCCGTTAATTGTGGCTCTTTTCTTACCTACTGGTTACCAGGTAGAACGTTCCATTGACATTAACAAACCAGCATCAGATGTATTTGCATACATACGAATGTTGAAAAACCAAGACAATTACAGTGTATGGGCGAAAAAAGATCCCAGTATGAAGAAAATTTATACGGGTCAAGATGGGGCCGTTGGTTTTATTTCTCGTTGGGAAAGTTTAGACAAAGAAGTCGGTAATGGAGAACAAGAAATTAAAATGATCAATGCGGATGCATTGGAGATGCAAACTGAATTGAGATTTATTGAACCTTTTGAAGGAACAGAGCGTAGTTATATGAAGGTTTCTTCTTTGGATCAAAAAAAATCCAAAGTCATTTGGGGGTTTGATGGTTCGATGCCTTACCCTTCTAATTTGATTTGCCTTTTTATGAATTTTGAAGAATTGATCGGAAAAGACTTTGAAGAGGGACTATCTAACTTGAAAGTTGTTTTAGAAAAGTAAGGAAAATCATTTCGATTGAACAAACAAAATATCTATTGGCAACTTTACCAAGATGATCCGATTCTAAAGCCCGGATTCCCATCCCCCGTTTTGGCGGATCCGAGTTTTTTATTCCCCGAAAATTGCCCTGATGGACATTGGCATCTCTTTGCTCACAATATTTTTGGAGTCCAGGAATTCCTTTCTGAAGACGGAATCCATTGGAAAAAAAGAAAAACCGTGGTTTGGAATGCCATGCGTCCTTTTATTTTTTTGGAAGAAGGAACTTATTATTTATACTACGAAAAGTACAAATTCCTTCATGTCCTTATGTCATGGTTTCCTTATCGTAAGTGGAAGTCTCATATTGAAGTTCGTACAAGCAAAGATTTAAAATCTTGGTCTTCACCAAAAACTGTCATTACACCTAAATTCCCTTTTCATAAAGATTCTAAATATGGAGAATCAGTTAGTAATCCCTGTTTGGTGAAGTTTGGGGAGAAATACAGAATGTACTTTTCTTCTTCTCTCGTTTTTATCCCTGACTGTGGATTTTGCGAACCAAAACATATTACCGTTGCCGAAGCAAGCTCCCCACTGGGACCGTTTTCCTATTTTTCTGATCCTATTCTTTCCCCAAATGAAATGGATCCGTTTTGTAACTTGGGTGCGGGTTCGATCAAAGTGATTGAATGGAAAGGTCGTTACTTAGGATTTCAAAATGGGATTTTTTGGAATCCTGTAAGGAAGGAATCTTGTTCGGCCATTCTCTTTTTACAAAGTGAAGATGGAATTAATTTTGAACGCATCAACCATACTCCCATCCTTGGCCCCACGGGAAGAGGTTGGAAGGCGAGCCATGTATATGCTTGTGATGTGAAATATTCGGAAAAAGAAAAAATCTTTATCCTCTATTTTAATGCCAGGAACAAAGCACATTGGAGCCAAGGTAAGGAAGCCATTGGTCTTTTTGTGGGTAAGGTTGAAGAATCTAAAACTTCTGGAACTAAATCCACCAAACAAATCAAAAAACCAAAACAAACTATAAAAAAGAAAATATCCCAACCAAAACCGAAGGTTAAGAAGTCTAAACGCAAATGACAAAATCTCTAGTTGGACATTCAAAAGATTTAGGGGACAACTTTGTGATTCGTCGTGTTCTTCCTGCGATGGAAAAACGTTCGGTAGGTCCCTTTGTTTTTTTTGATCACTTTGGTCCTGTACCGGTGGTTACCGGAGAAGAGCTTGTGGTTCGAGCACATCCACACATTGGTCTTGCTACCATTACTTTTTTATATGATGGGGTCATCACTCATCGTGATAGTTTAAAAGTGGAAATGGACATTCGTCCGCATGAAACCAATTGGATGTTAGCAGGATCTGGAATCGTTCACAGTGAACGCTCTAAATTTGATCCTAAATATGAAATTTTAGAAGGCATCCAAACATGGATTGCTTTACCGAAAGATAAAGAAGAAATCGATCCTAGTTTTGAACATTTTTCCGAGGAAGAAATTCCTGTTCTTACCAAAGAAGGATTAGTTTTCAGATTGTTAGGTGGTAGTTTTTTAGGATTACAGTCACCTGCCACTGTCCATTCGCCTTTGATTTATGCTGATATTGAAATCAAACAAAGTGCAGATGCAGTCCATTGGGTTCTTTCTGATAAAGAAGAAGCGGGACTTTACGTGTCTCGTGGTGCTATCGAATCCAATGGGGAGTCTTATGCAGTAGGATCTATGGTTTTGTTTGAAAAGGGAACTTCTGTTTCATTTAAGGCAAAACAAAATAGCCGTTTGATATTGCTTGGTGGGGAACCACTTACGGAAAAAAGACATCTATTTTGGAATTTTGTTTCCACTAATCAAGAAACGATTGAAAGAGCAAAGGAAAGATGGGCAAAAGATGAATTTCCGAAAGTTCCTAAAGAAACAGATCGAATTCCTTTGCCCACTTAAAGTAAAAGTTAGAAATTTATTTCAAATCATCCGCAGCTTTTTTATATTCTTCTGCTTCTGCACGAAATTCTTTTGCAAGACTTAGGCAATGTTCTTTAAACTTTGCTTCACTGATTGCCTTTCCACCTTTGTTGCCCGCCATTTTTTCGTGTCTTTTGGCACTTGCTTCCTTCTCTTTTGCCATCGCACTGAGATAAGAACGTGCAGCCTGTTTACTTTCTGGAGAATTTGCCTCTTTAATCATCAAGTTTTCCAAGTCAGACAAAGCAAACACGGATGTAGATGCTAATACTAGTAATAGGGAAATAATTTTTTTCATAGATACCTCTCTGACATCCATTATACCGATTCTATTAAAATGTCAATAGGGCAGACTATTGATATTTTACAGAATCAGAACCAGCAGACATAAAGGCTACCTTCGTACCAGTTTCTGCAAAGGCAGAGATGGTTTCTGAAAACCCAAAGGCCGTGACAATGAACGTTTCGTTCGGTCCAACTAGTTTTTGGAATTCAGGAAAATAAATAGATCCAGAGACAGTATAAAAAATTCCGAATGTTACTGGGTCACCTAATTTCGAAAAGGTGAAATTTTGCGCTTGATTGAACTCCCAAGATTCTAGTCTAAATTTGTCATTTGAAGTAAAAAGATATCTTGGGAAAGGATGGTATTTGATGAGTTGTTTTGTTTGTTTTTCAGAACCATCTGATTTTTGAAAATTAAGGACAGCGAGTGCTTTTTCTAAATGAAGTTCTCTTGGATTTCCATCATCACCCAATCGTCCATAATCGTAGACTCTGTATGTGGAATCAGAAGATTGTTGCACTTCTAATAGTAAAACTCCGCCACCAATAGCATGGATAGTTCCTGGGTTTAAAAGAAAGACATCACCTGGTTTTACTTTCCATTTTCTGAGAACGTTTTCACCTAAATTCTTTTTGACTAGAGTTTCATACTCTTCTCGGTTTGTGTTGGTATCAAAACCGACAACAAGTTCAGCTCCAGGTTCAGCAGATAAAACATACCAACATTCTTTTTTCCCATTGGATTTTGGATCGTATTTGAGTGCGTAATCGTCATCGGGATGTACTTGGACAGAAAGTTTTTCTTTGGCATCAATGACTTTTACAAGTAGAGGTAATCCTAATTTTGTAAATGGTTTTCCAAGGACAGATTCGGGTGCTTTTCGAATAAGGTCTGTTAGTGGAAGATTTTGAAATTCTAAATTTTTGATAGGGGAAACATCTGATCCGTAAACAGAAACTTCCCATGATTCCCCAATGGACCCTTCTGGAATTTTACGGCCGAGAGATGTTTCGAGTTTTCGCCCTCCCCAGATTTTTTCTTTATATAGGGGGGTTACAAATAGAACTTTGGGAATCTTTTCCATCGATTTCCTTTTTAGACAGTACTCTTTGCTCGTAAAGGGATATTTTTATGTACTAAGAGTTTCACGCGTAGGAATTTTTTCTTAAAATGGGTAAAGGAATCTGGTCGGAATTTGGAAAGGTCAAATTCAAAAACTTTTCCATTCACAAGAGCTGACTTGGGAAATTCTACCTTTAGATTTCTGTAACCTTTATAACTTCCTCGTCCATTACATGCAGGGCAATGCGGGTCACCGCCCATACAATCTCTACAAACAATTCTGACAGTAAGTGGGATCACTGCGATCACAGGACGAATGATTTCCGATTCTTTTAAATCAATAATCAAATCATAATCAATTCCAGTAACCTTACGTCGGTCTTTGTTCCGAAATCCTTTTCTCATAAGCCCGCGTTTGGCGAGTTCTAGGATTCCTGTTGTGAACCGAACACGAGAGACTGGAAGTACAACGGGATGTTCTTCTAACTTGCGTTTTAAGAATTCGCGAGCGTAGTTTTTTTTAAACTCTTCGTCATAACGTTTTCGCCCATCACCTGTTAGTGTTTGGTATGCAAAATAGATACTTTGGAATTTAGAATAGGAGCCTGTGAAGGGATTGTCTGGATGAAATTGTTTTACTAGATGACGGAAAGAGGTTTTAATCTCTTCCGTCGTGGCTCCAAAAGGAATCTCTAGGACTTCGTAAAGGTTTGAAGTTTGTGGTGGTATGGAAAAACTCATTCCACCCTCATTGGACTATGGCTCTTGGAAATCCCCGCTGACAGAAACTTCCATTACAGATTCAGAAACCATTCGGGTTTCCAGTTTTCCTTTGGCTTGGATGTATCTGTCAATGGTTCTTGCAACTTCGCGGAGTCTATCACGATAAGCTGTTGCTAAACGCAATCTTTCCCAAGGGCTTTGGATTTTTTCTAACTCAAAGTTAAGAGTATTGTCATCTGCGTTTGTTACGGTACGAACAGAAAGTGTTAATCCTTTCACTCCACCTGCGGTGCTGTTTTTTAATTCACGATAGGTTGTGACTGGGTCTTTCCCTTTTTCAGTGAGTGATTTTCTTGACCAAAAGGACAATTCATCTAAAGAGAACCCACCGCCTTCGGCTCCACCACCACCTTTCAATTTCATGACAAAACGGCTATGCATAACATAACGAGGTTCAAATGGAAGGTGGATTTCCCTTGCATTCGTCACTTGACCATAACGACTGTCTTTGATTTTCTTTTCGAAACTGAGGAACTTTACCTTTTCATTGATTATGGCATGGTAATCATCCACTTCTTTACCAATTCGTTCAATCTTCTGTTGTTGCTTCGCATTATAAGGAATGAGAGCAATACTACCATCCGGATTTAACTTTTGGGAATCTGCTTGGCTAGCAGGTTCATTTTTTTCATCCGCAGCTAAAAGGCCAACGGTGAGTAGGAAGGATAAAATTAGGACAAACGAGATACGCATACGAACTCCCAGATAGTAGACTCTATATATATTTTCGACTTTTGAAATGAAATCATTAATTTGTTAAAAATAAGGTTGATAAAAAACGCAAAAACCCGAGTCTTGCGGTAGGTCTCCCATGGAAATAAATCTAAAAAAAAATGCCGACGCTTATGTGATCAGCATTTCTGGAAGTTTGGACATTTACACTTCCCTGGATTTTAAAAACTTCCTGGAAACCAATGTTCCTAGCCAACCCACTGAAAATCTGCACGTAATCATCAATTTAGAAAAACTCAATTACATTGATTCTTCTGGAATTGGAATGCTCATCAAACAGCTGAATTATGTCCAAGAACTCAAGGGAAAGTTCTCCATTGCCAATATGAAACCGGCCATTGAGAAGGTTTTTAAAGTGGCTGGCCTTACCAGTTACTTCCAAACCATTGGTGAAGACGAATACCGCGAAAAATACGCCGTTTAGGCAGTCACTTTAGTCTTTCGCATCTAAACGATTTTCTAAAACAAACGCATCCCAAACTCCCCAAAACCGTCCCAGAGAATTGTTACTGGGCACTAGACCGACGTAAATTTTTCCCTCAGGGTATTCAGAAGGTTCGAGGGGGATTTCGACTGGGTTCGAAAAACTTTGGTTTTTGTCGGCATAGATAGAAAGTTTGGGCCTTCCATTCACAAAAATGTTCAGTTTTTTCGGTTTGAATTTGGAACCTTTTAAGGGTTTGTAGCGAGTTATGTCCAGATAGAGATAGACTGTTGATTTGGATAGAATCGTTTTTTCGAGTAGGAACTGAAGGCCTGTTTCTGGCACCATCCTGCAGATATAATCTTGGAGTCCTAAGTGGGGTGCATCTGGTTCCAATTCATAGGATTGGTAAATGGCCCATGTTTTTAGTTCGGGGTAGGTGGAAATATCTTCAGGGAGTAGACCCTCTTCCAATCCGAATTCCTGTTTGGGAATTTGGAAGTCTTTTGCGAACAACGAAACTAAGGTTGATAAAAAGATTGCCGTAAAGAGAAGGATTCGTAGTTTCAATGGAAGCACCTAGTACAAGTATCGGATTACGAGACAAGTCCCCCCTTGAAAATTATTCGCTCTTTAGAATCGATCCAAAACGAGTTTCAAAATGGCTCTTCCTTGACACTCGGCAACTTTGACGGAATCCATGTTGGCCATCAGACTTTACTCTTTCGGACTGTGGAGAAAGCTAAGGATTTAGGTCTGCCTTCTGTGGTTGTTACTTACTTTCCCAATCCTTCTGTAGTTCTTGGGAAAAAACCAAATTTCAAATACCTCTCTTCTGAATCAGAAAAAGAAGAACTCATTCGAGGGTTTGGCATCGACTATTTGGTTGTTTTAGATTTCACTTTGGAACTTTCAAAAATGTCTGCTGAGGTTTTTTTGGAAAAGATTATGATCCAAACATTGAATGCAAAACACATTGTGATTGGTTATAATCATTTTTTCGGAGCTGAACGCCGTGGAGATTTTACACTACTCGACTCAAACAAAACTAAATATGGTTATGCGGTCGAATTAAAAGAAGCGGTTCTAAAAAAGGAAAGCAAAATTTCATCTTCACTGATCCGAGGGTTTTTGGAAAAAGGGGAAATGGAAGAGGCAAAAATTCTTTTGGGAAGAAATTATCATATAAAAGGTGTCGTGTTCCAAGGCGCCAAACGCGGAAGGACGATTGGATTTCCCACGGCCAATATCAAGGTTCCAGAAGATAAGTTGTTACCCACCATCGGCGTGTATGCTTGTTTTGCAAAGTTTGGAGGTCAGGACCACAAAGGTATGGTCAATATTGGCCACAATCCTACCTTTGACGGGTTAGGCCTTCATGTTGAAGTGAATGTTTTCGATTTTGATGGTGATTTATACGGAAAGGAAGTTGAATTAGAAATTGTTCACAAAATTAGAGATGAAAAAAAATTTAGTGGTCTGGAAGAATTAAAAAGCCAACTAACAAAAGATAAAGAAGAGAGCATTCGGATCTTAGATTTTAACTAAGTGGTATAACTTTCCTTTTCGTTTGATTTTTCCTAAAATTTGCCCGTTGGTAGAGTCTTTCTCCAACAATCCTTCCAAAGAAATTTTTGATACAGCCCAATCTTCTTTTAGTTCGTCAAAATAAAACCCGTGTTCTTTTTTTGATGAGTCCTTAATCAAAAGTACATTCTTTTGTTTTTTTTCACCTTCTTCCATCAGAACAAATCCAGGTCCAGGAAACAGCGGAATCAATTTTTCTCTGATGCGTAATTGTTTTTTGAATGCAGGAATATCACGAAGGATTCGGTAAGTTTTTTTAGGAATTAAAAAATTTACACCTTCTAACACATAACAAATAAAAACTAATTTCCCGCTGAGTTTTTGTTCTGAAGGTGGATTCTGTTTTTTTTCCGTAAGGTTTGTTGCAATTCGATTGATTCGATTTTTTAATGCAGAATCCAAAAATTCAATTTTATCTTCCGATTTGATTTTGTCTAAAATATGAAAAAGTGAATCAAATTCCTTTTGTTTGTATTCATTTTTAATTTTGAACTTATGAATTTCAGTGTTTAGACGTTTGCTTCTTTGTAAAAAATAAGGGGATTCGTTGGATTCTGAAAGTTGGATCAGTTGTTCCGACAACTCAATCATGGAAGTAATGTGAGTTTTTGATTCTCTGTCAAGTTCTTCCAAACGAATCAATTCATTTTCTAATTTGATTTTGGTTCGAAAGAACTCTTCTGCCCCTAGTACCTTTCTGGTTGGTTTCATAATGGATCTTAGTTTGCAAACTTACGTTTTTTAATGGATAATATGATTCCAACGGCCGTCATTGCCATCACCAAATGTGACCCACCATAACTCATAAATGTGAGCGGAACACCTGTTACAGGAAGAAGACCAATCACAATCCCCACGTTGATGGCAATATGAAAAAAGATCATGGCCACAATCCCGGCAGCAAGAAGTGATCCAAACCTGTCCTTACTTTCAAAACTAATTTGTAATCCTCTGAGTGGGATCGACATGAGGAAAAATAAAAGAAGAACACTTCCGAAAAATCCTGTTTGTTCTGCCCAAGAAGCAAAAATAAAATCTGTTCCCGATTCTGGAACATGGGGAACACGTCCTTCCGTCATCTCTCCATGAAATAACCCTTTCCCAAAAACCTTTCCTGAACCTACAGCGGGTTTGGATGCCCGGAGTTGGTAACCTGCACCTTGTTTGAATTGGTCAGGATTTAAAAAAGCAGTGAGACGAATGACTTGGTTTTCGCGAAACGGAATGGATTTGTGAACCGCTATCGCAGATAGAATCGAGAGTCCTAAAATTCCAATGGTGATGTAATAATTTCTTAAATTTTTAGAACCACGGGCAATGCGAATAAAAATCATCACCAAACTGATAAGAGCAAGGGTTCCACCAAGACCAAACATAAAAGCTTCGTTTGATAAAATTTTATATCCGACACTCGCATATTCATCTTTGACGATTTCGGCGGCTTCTCGGATCATCTGTAAGTTTTTCGGGTTCTCAATTCCAGGTAAGGTGAGTCCAGATACTTTTTTCCCATCTAAAATTAACCAAATTTTACCTTGGAGTTGGTTTACGATGGAGACTAGTTCCACTTTGTTATCTTTACGAAGTAAATCAATAAGTGGTTGGATGAGTGTTAGTTGTGAATATGCAAGATACATGGGAACCATCAGTGAAATTCCACCGAAGGTAAGTAAAGATCCAACATGTAAAATATCTGCGCCACCCAGGTACAACATGGTGAATAACATTGGTAAAAAAGATACTGCTGTTCCAAAGTCCGGTTGTAAAATGATAAAAAGCATTGGCACCAAACAAATGATAAATGGTATGATAAGCACAGTGATTTTGTGCATTTCTTTTTCTTTCAAAACCAAATATTGACCGAGAAGGATTACAGTTGCTAATTTAGAAAACTCGGATGCTTGCAGAGTGATGGGTCCTAATTTCAGCCAAGAACGCGCTCCACGACCGGAAGGAAGATATCCAATTCCCGGAATTAAAGTCAGTACAAGCAAAACAATTGAGAAGATATAGATAAAGAGAGCATAAGAACCAATCAATTGGTAGTTGATCCTTGACATAAACCACATGGAGATAAGTCCTACAAACACAAAAGTAAACTGTTTGTACCAACGTCCGAGTCCATCCGCAGTGTTTGCTTCTTGTGTGTATAAGGTAAGAACTCCTGCCATTGCCACAAGGACAACAGAGAAGATAAGAAAAAAATCTAGTTTTTCTGTATTACGATCTGCCATTAAAATGCCTCTTGTTCTACCGGCGCTTCTTCTTCCATTGTTTTGGCCCGGGACCTATCTGTTCTGGGGAAAGAACCTGGTGGGAAAGCTGCCTTGAATACTTCGCGAGCCGCCGGAGCCGCAGAAGCAGCACCACCCACGCCATATTCTACGAACGCAGCAACTAATATTTGTTTTTCGGGAGGAGCATTCACTGGAGCATATCCGATGAACCAAGCATGGTTAGATGAGGAAGCCCCCCTTCGTCTAGTTTGGGCAGTTCCCGTTTTCCCTGCAATTTCTGGAAGTGTCGGTGAGTTGAGAACACCTGATGCAGTTCCAGAGTAACCCACCAAATACAATCCTTCTTTCAGTGCTTCGACTGTGGACTTCTTTAGAGGGATATCTCGGAGTATTGTTGGTTCTGTCTTTTGGATAAGAGAATTATCGAGAGGGCTTCTGATCTCAGAAACAACATAAGGTTTATAAATTTTTCCATTATTAACGACAGCCATATAAAAAAGTGCCATCTCAATCGGAGTCACAGAAATAAATCCCTGTCCGATAGACAGGTTGACCGTATCCCCATCAAACCACTTGTTTCCATAAGTTCTTTTTTTCCAATCAGAACTTGGAATGAACCCGGTTGCCTCTCCAGGAAGGTCAATTCCTGTTTTTTTATCCAAACCAAATAACCTTGAGTAGGCGAGAATCGGCTCTGCACCTAATTTGTAACCCAACTGATAAAAGTATACAGAGTTGGATTTTTCTAATGCTTGTGCTAAATTTAGTTCTCCGTGATTCTTTTTGTCCCAGTTATAAAAAACTTGGTCAGGAACACCTTTGAAAGTTGACTTGAGAGTGAAACTTGCAGGGCAGGAAAATGTTTGTTTTGGATCATAATTGATTTTATGTTCACTTTCCATCGCGGCAAGACCCACTAGTGTTTTGAAAGTGGATGCAGGTGGGAACCTGGACTGTATGGCCAAATTTAAAAAACCGCCGTTGTTTGTCACACGAGTGAAGTGGTTGGAACGATCTAATTTATTTTTTCCAGAAAGAATATTCGGATCATAAGATGGATTGGATGCCATTGCCAAAACTTCGCCCGTTGTTGCTTTGATGGCTAGAACTGTTCCTCGAACACCTTTTAATGCACGATAAGCGGCAATCTGCATATCACGATCAATGGTTAAAATTAAATTGTTACCAGGAACAGAATGTTCGATGACACGTTCTTCTTCGATATTCCCTTCCGTGTTTCTTTTTTGGATTCGAAATCCATCTTGGCCACGTAAGGTTGTGTCATAAAGAGATTCGATCCCACCTTTTCCAATGAGTTGGTAGGTTTTGATTTCTTTTTCTTGTAAATCGCTGGTTGTTGGCTTTCCCACATAACCTGTGACATGCGAAAGTGCCGGGCCCATATGATAGACTCTTGCTGGTGAAGAAACCAAATACACATATTTATTGATATTATCCAAGACAAGGATTCTCTCTTGTTGTTCGCGAGAGATTCCTTCCAATAAAACAAAGGGTTCGCGTGAACGAATTTTTTTGATCATCCGTGAGTCTTGGAGTTCTTTTTCGTAATAAACAATGGGGATCGAAAGGGCTTCACAGAATTTATATATAAAATCCTTTACCTTTCTTGGATCGTTTTTGAGTAAACTTGTGTTAAGGATAACATCTAGAGAAGCGGAGTTGGAAACTAATGGTTGGCTTGTTTCGGGAGTAAGAAAGTTACGATCAAAAATATTCCCTCGGTCTGCGGGAATGGATTCACTCCTTCGGACAAAACGCTCTGCCTTTAATGAGTTCTCACTTCCTTGGACTATTTGTAAATTAAACAATTGAAGGATGTAAGCCGTGAGAGTGAACACAACCATCCCCGTAAAAAAATACAGCCGTTTACGGAAACTTGCTTCTAATCGAAACTCAGACGCCGACTGGCTCATTGCCTAACCTCATCTGCATCCAATCGAAATGCCCAAGAGAATAAAAAGAATAACGCTGGTCCAATGAATGCATTGTACAATGAAACATACAAAAAGGAATAACTTTGGTTCGAGTGAAAGAACATCAAAAATAAAAGATATGTAATGAGTCTCGAAAGAAAGGTAAATCCTAGAATATAAATCGTAATCGAAATATAGTTCTCTGTATAAGAACTTCTCATTACTTTTCCAACAATGTATCCGATGATGGCATAAGAAAAGGAATGGAGTCCAATTTTGTAATAAACAATATTGTCTCCGCCTATCTCGCCACCTAACGAAGTGTCAGTGAGGAGCCCGCCAAAAAATCCAAGCCATAGTCCATAGAGCGGACCTTTCCTTAAAGCAAAAAAGACAACAAAGATGACCATAAAGTCTGGTCGAATGGCATTTCCTAATTCGAATAAATTGGATCCATTTAAGAAGTGGGAAAGTAACAGCCCTATAATGATAAACAGTTTATCTAAAATCATGGTGTTACCTCCTTAGGGCCTTCTTGTGTAGAAGGAGAAGATGGAACAGTTGGTGTGGAATCAGGTACATTTGTATTCACAGATGGTTTTGTGTATTGAGGCGTTCCGAAAGTAGAAGGGAAGTTTCCCTGTCTTTTTTCAGGTTCTTTTCCTTTTTTATTATAGTCTTTTTCTTTTGGAAAATCAATCTCACCAAAATATGGGCCGTCAATTTGGATTGTTTTTTCAGCCGGCCATTCTTCTCGCCATTTTTCTGGTTGTTTCTTTAACACGATAACATGTAAGAGTTTATCAAATTCAACAAACGGACGTAAGATGGCAGTTTTAAATGACCCGTTTCTTGGACCTTCTTCAATGATGGTACCTACCGGAATCCCAGGTGGAAAAACTCCTGATCCTCCAGAACTAAACACAGCCTTACCAATTTTACTAAATCCTTCGGTAAACATTGTGCCTGCTGAATTAGGAGGAGGATTGGGACCCATCGGAAAATTTCCGATAGCTTTTGGATCGATTACAATTCCTGAATCAATATAGTCTAACAAAACATCGGTTCCGCGACCACTGTTTCCGTTAAGCGATGCCCATAGGTTTGTTCCTGGAATGGAAACTCCCATAGAAAAATTGGAATTGATGATGGGTTGGATAACGGCAGATCCTTTTGAAACAGCGATGATTTTACCAACAAGAGCTTCTGTGAATTTGCCTTTTTCATCGAGGGATCTTGCCACAACCGGCATATATGGTTTGATTCCTTCTTCAGAACCTTTGTTGATGATGATTGTTCTGTAAATAGCATTCAAACGAACACTCAGTACTTCTGCTCTTACGGTAGGATAATCTAAATGAAGAGGAAAGTTTAACTCTTGTCTGAGGATGGCATTTTCAGCCTTCAATCTTTCTACATCTTTGGAAAGTTGACGGTATTCTTCCATGACGTTCAAACAAGAATCGCGCTCTTCTCTGACCCTTTCAAAAGACTCTAGTTTGTTATAACTGCTTTTGATCAATGATCCAAAGGAATCAAAAGACCCAGAAAAAAAGTCGCCTACACCCTGAAAGCTGGCAATCCCTCTTACCATGAAGTTGCCGTTCCAAATTAGGGAAGTAAAGGAAAACAGGAATACGAAGAGTAGGGAAAACAATTCGTCATTTTGATTGATACGATTCCACTTCATGGACTTATGTCACATTAATTTTATTCGAAAGAATCTTTCAAGCGCGAATCGAATTTGGTCAATTTTTCAATGCAAGAGGGTCGGAAAGAAATAAAGTGAGGCCGGGGCCTCCCATCTGGCTTCTCCCCAAATGGTTTGGAGTCCTTTTGGGTTTCGAAAAACGGTGACCTTCAGGTTTGGCATCTTTGGTATAGCTACCCCTTGGACTCCCAGTTTCAGTCGGACTTCTCCGGGGCCTGGATCAACCACTTGTGCGAAATAAGTTTTTGTCCCCAATTGGACAATGGCAAATTCGCGCAGACCAAATAGTGGCCTTGGGTCATTTGCCGTTCCTAGGAATTTTGCGACCAAAGAAAGGAAACCGGGAAAATCTTTTGCATCCAAAGAAGATACATACTGAAGCAAATGTTGACGGAGGTATTCTTTTGCGTGGTTGTGCGCAAGTAACATGCGGTGGCGTCTGTCCAGTTGGGAGTAGAAGGCTTGGAGGAGATTTCGTTCTTCTCGATTGCAGCCTGCCCGAAATGCCAACCGGTCCAAGCGTCTGCCATGCATTCGGATCAGTTCCATTCTATGTGTGAGGTAGGCACTGGTACGAAAGGAAAGATAAAAGAAAAGAACGAGAAGGACAAGTTGTAATATGGCAAATTCCGGATCACCCTTCCAAATCCAAACAGGTCTTTCTGGAAACATTAGAGATTAGACGGAAGGGAGCGCGTTTTTGTGCTTTATCTTTTGGAAAGTGATAAGGTAACTTAATGTTAGATGGAGGAAGCTGAAAACACTGAAGGATTATTTTCGACCTGTTTTCTTTTGAACTCACTTATTTCATAAGTTTACAAGAGATCAAAGTTCAACATTGTTTTCAAAATCAATTTTCATGCAAGAACAGAAAAACGAATTAAATAACTTAAGGAACTACAATGAAATATGAAAGTCTGATAACGATGCTAGCGATTATTTTCTTTCTATTCTCTAATTGCCAGAATGAAAAGGAACTGATATTCGGAAAATCAAAAGAAACTAAAAAAAAAGAAAGGGATTGTGATCCTGTATTAACTTTCTTTATATGTGAATCTCAATGTCAAAATGTTAACGAAAAAATTATTTCTTGTAGCTCATTAAAAGGAAGCTGTTATATCCAAAGAAATAATATATGTACCGGAAATCACAATATGTAAGTTATAGTTTAATAAACTTTTGAATTCGAAGTCTCAATCGAACTTCTCGGATAAATCAAATGAAAAAAGAAATAGAAGATATACTATCATACAATGACCACAGGCCTTGGGCGATGCCAAACAAAAAATGGTTTTGGTACCAGGAATGGAATGATGTTATTTTTTTACATTATAAGATTGAAGAGGAAATACTTAGGAGATTTGTTCCCGATTTTTTAGAATTGGATTCTTTTGAAGGAACTTATTGGGTTTCAGTTGTGGCTTTTACAATGAATCAAGTTCAAATGAGAAACTCAATTCCTTTGCAATACTTTTCCAATTTTCATGAAGTGAATTTAAGGACCTATGTAAGAAATAAAGATAAACCAGGTGTATACTTCTTAAGTATTGAAGCGGAAAAGTTGATTCCGACTGTTATGGCAAAAATTTTATCTGGTTTGCCTTATGAACATTCCAAGATAAAAAGAACTCCTAATTTATATTTATTGTCTGGAGATCGAAGCAAGTTAGAGATTGACTTTCGAATAACAAAGAAAAATGAAAGTCCTAAAAGTATAGATTTATGGTTAACAGAAAGGTATTGTCTTTTTAAAGATGACCCAAAAAATCAAAACCCATTAGAGATTCATCATAAACCTTGGGAATTGTTTGTTATCGATTTAAAAAAAATAGAGATAGGCTATAACAAGTTTAATCACTATATAGATTTCAATCAACCTTCCTTATTTCATTATTCTCCAGGGGTAAAAGTGGTTGCATGGAATCAAAATTAGATCTGATACAATCTTTGAGATAAAATTAAAAAAGACCTAAAATGATATCAAGTTTTGACCATTTCCTTCTCTATTCTAATGAAATCGAAAAGACATTCCAATTTCTAAAAAACAATTTTTCACTAATAACACTTACACCTCTAACGAATTATGGATACTTTCAGAGTGGGATGTTTGCCTTTAAAAACGGTATCTTGGAAATCCTTTGGTACGAAAACAAAACGAAGGAAGAACAAAATAGCCTTTCTAAAAATGAATTTGTTGGATTTGCTCTATCGTCTGATTTGAATATAAGAAATACCAAAAGAGAGTTGGAAAAATTAAAATTAGTTTCTTCTGAAATAATAGAACAAAAGATTTTCGACGCAAAAAATAAAGAAGTGGTCATATCGGAAATTCTAATGTTGGATCATTTTTTGGGCGATTTTCAAACATTCTTTATTGAATATAAAAGCGATTTTTTAAGTAAAAAATTTGAAGAACAATCTATAATTTCTCCGTGGGAAATCGATGCATTTATTTTAGAAACAGTCAAGCCTGTGGAAACGCAGAATGGTTTTTTGAAATTAGGTTTCAATGAGGAGGAGGATACTAACGTCTCAGATTCCAATCAAATTAAAGTCAAAATTCAAAAAACAGAATCTAGAAATTTTATTTCCTCTTTTGTAATTGAATCCAAAGAAGGTAAGGTCGATATTTTAGAAGTTCTAAATGACATTAATGGATTTAAATAGGTATAGAATTTGGATTAAAAATCAATATCTTTGTTTAGGTAACTAGTGTTCTTTACTGTTTAAAATCCCCGCGCCAGCGATTGGAGCGGAAATCCTTTCCTGAACGAAAAGACTTTTGTAATCAAATCGAATCGGAAAGATTGGAGCGGAAAGCGCGGTCATGGCGTCGATGGATTTTTTAAACGCCAAATCAAAGTGAGGCGCCCTCATTGTTCCGACCTAATAAAGCGAAAAGGCCAAGAATTGGGCCTATTGCAAGTAGCAAGTAAAGATATTGAAAGTTTATTTTGTCTGAAAAGGAACTTATGAGTTGAATGCTAACAATTGTGATCGAAAAACCAATACAATTTACTATTGTCAATGCAGAACCTTTTGAATCTTCGGGTGCACTTTGTGCAACTAATGTGGAAAACAAAGGAGAATCGGCAATCACTACCAGTCCCCAAAAGAATAAAAATAAGATAAATAAAAGAAAAGAATCAGATAATAAAAAAAATGGCGATAACAAACAACATAAACAAGAAAGAAAAAGTGAAATGGTTGCAATTTTTTTTGCACCATAACGGTGGGAAATGATTCCGCTAATGACACAGGAGATTGTACCCGATCCAATGATAAGAAACGATAATAAGGGAATGTTTAAATTTATATTTTGATACTGTTTTGTGTAAGATAGGAGGATTACTGGAATGGATGTCCATAAAGCATATAACTCCCACATATGCCCGAAATATCCAAAAGAGGCAGTGCGGAAATTTTTATTCTTAAAGCTCTTTATAAAAGCTCCAAATTTTAGTTTTTGACCAATTTTACGATATGGACCATCAGGAACGAAAAACAAAATTATAAGACCTCCACCTAACGATAAAGTTGAAGTAGTATATAAAACATACTTCCAGGGAAATCCTATTGATAGTGCTTTTAATAAATGAGGAAAGGCAGTTCCGAATACTAATGCACCAACTAATAAACCTAATGATTTTCCAAGGTCTGCTTGAAAATAGTCGGATGCTATTTTCATTCCTACAGGATAAATTCCAGCAAGAAAGAAACCGGTCAACAGCCTGAAGGAAAAAATTTCTATTGGTTGGATTGTTTTTATTGTGATTCCGAGATTAAAAAGTCCAGCCAAAAGTGAACAAATAAAAAATACTAATGATGGAGAAATACGATCTGAAATATTGAAAATTGCGAATACTAAAGTACCTATGATGAATCCAAATTGTATTGAACTTGTTAGGTTAGCTAAAAAGTTTTGTTCAAGATGTAAATCTTTTGCCAAGTCGGATATAATCGAGTTTCCAGCAAACCAAAGCGACGTACATAAAAATTGTGCAACAATTATTATTGGTAGGGTGAGTCTCATGTGTTATTTTATAAGTTTACGATTGTATCGAATTAAGGCAACTATGCTCGTCACTTAATCTGTCAAATCAACTTCCTCGAAAATTTCCGTTTGGTGGCGAAACATCCAAAGTTTATCACCAGCATAAAAATTGATGAATCCATCTCGTAATTCGAATTGGGAGATACGTCGTAGCAACAAGTTTTGTTCGAATTGCATTTCTGTGGGAAGATCAATCACAAGGATACGGCGTGAGGTGATGATGGTTACTTTGTCATAGAGGTTGGCAAATGCCCGAAGGGTTTCCTGTTCGAGGCTAATGGTCTCCCAACGGTTCGTATAACTGTTGTATAAATAGAGTTTGCGATCGCTTGCCACAAGAGCGGCTTTGTGACCCATTGCCACTTCGTATCGTTCTTCCCCAAAGATATGACCTTTTTCCCATTCTGTGCTTGTATTACTCACACCTAACAGATTTTTTTGGGAGACAATTATACATAAATCACCAAAACATTTTGAGTAACGAACATGTTCACCTCTTGTGGAATATGCGACTTCCGTGCCATCAGATAAAAAAGCCTTTAAGGACAAATGGCCTTCGACAAAGTTTATCGTTGTTTGGATATATGGATAAGCAGTTTTGTCTGTGGGTGCATTGGAGAATACCGTTATATCTTGTTTGGCGGGAACGGAAGGAACGTGGAGGTCTGGATTTGGTCTTTGCGGTAGTCTATTTCGGTTTTGACTGAGTGTGTCGATATAATAGATATCTCCGTCAAATTGGTCGGGATTGGCGACAAGGGATGGGGATAATCCAATAGAGAAGGAAAAAATGATAATGACTGAAAGTAATTTTAGAAACTGATTTGTATGCAACCTAGAGAGCATTGACTTCTGTGACCCTTGCCAGTGAATCTCTATTAGATGGCATCTTCCGACAACCATTTCTCTGTAGTAGACGGGGAATAGTTTTGTAAGTGAGAGAGTATGTCTTTCGTTTCACTTAGGATGAGCACGAGATTCATGTTTTCTTTTTTTAAAAAACCGGCTTCCACCATGGATTGGAACATTTGGACCAGAGGGTTATAAAACCCATTCCAATTCAATAAAACAACGGGTTTGTAATGTAAACCTAATTGAGACCATGTGATCACTTCAAAAAACTCCTCCATGGTTCCGAATCCGCCCGGTAACACAACAAAGGCGTCCGACAAATCAAACATTTTGCGTTTTCTTTCGTGCATACTGTCTACAAGAATTAGATTGCCTAATCCACTATGCTCAATTTCTTTCTTTTTTAAAAATTTGGGAAGTATTCCGGTAACCGATCCGTTTTTTGATAAACAGCCATTGGCCACAGCCCCCATCAGACCGACACTGGCTCCGCCATAGACCAGACCAATTTGTTGATTTGCTAGGTATTCACCTAATTCATATGCGGCGGTCATAAAGTTTGGATCAAACCCGGGTGCAGAACCGCAGTATACGGCAATGTTTTTAATTTGATTCATTGGGTATTTGTTCTTTATAGTAAAGTGTATTTAGGATAAAATTGTTAATATCAATGTCTTGCATTCCGTGATGGTTGATTCTTAAAAAACACTTTCGACGAGCTTCGATAAGTTTATTAATCAAAATTTGTTTATCAATCGAATTTGAAAAAAAATCCAACGGATGAATTGTGTGAGACTCACCTTTATTTTGTATCATTTTTTCTATTTCAGTCATCAGTTTGGAATCAGAAAAATCATTGGAACTTTCACCATATTTCTTTTTTAATTTTCCAATAAAAAAATCATAACTTTGGTTTTTTACATAATTTTGTTCACTAAAAAAATAATTCTCAGTTTCTTTGGAAAGAGACTTCGGCTTTAGCTTTAGATACAGTTCTTTTCCAATGGGACCAACATTATCAAGCAAAATGTAAGTTTCGTTCACAAAGGTGAGATGGTCATTCTCCGTTTCTAACATTGTATAGATATCGTTAGCGCAATCTGGTGTACAAATCCTTCTTAAGATGCTTGTTATCGATTGTCTAAGTTTTGCGTCCGTCTCCGTTTTGAGCATTTTCAGTAAATGCGGAACACTCTGGTCACCATAAACTCCATAAAGATGCGTTCTTTGTGCGTGTGCATCCACCATGGTCACATGTTGCGGAATAAAAAAAGATTTAGTTTCATTTTGTAAAAATCTTTTATCAATTGAGTATAAAAAATTTGGAATTTTTTTTTCGCTTAAGAATAATGCCAAACGAAAGTACTGTTGTGTGTTTTGTATGATAATTGGACTTTGAAAATCTATTGTTTCATATGCCTTTTCTATGAGATCAATTTCTTCCTTTTCTGGATTTGATAGTGCTAAATACCAACTTAAATCGAGCAAGATCATTTGGTTTGGTGATTTAGAAGATAATTCATTTTTTAGTTTTGTTCGGATAATCGGTAGTGAGGTGGATTTTTTTTCAGAAAATTTTTTCCAGTTGGAATCCATTAGCGAATTAAAATTTTCAATTTCAGTTTTGTCTTCGGATGTTCTGATTGTACGAATTGACTCAATAGAATGAATAACGTCTTCCTCATAACTCTCAGGAAAGAGGCTTGTGCTTGTTAAAAATATAAGACTAATAAACCAATTTTTCATTTTACAAATCCATAAATTTCTTTTGTTGGGAATTCCCATTCTGGAGTAGGGAAGGTTTGGTTTTGAGGAATTTCAAACCAAGGTGAAAATTTACCTTCTGACTTTAGAATATGCATCTCTTGGGAAGGCATATAACTTTGTGCCAGAAGAAATAAAGTTTGTCCACCTTTTCCTGTTACTTGGTCAACGATTAAAATCACATGACCAGGGGAACCGGCTTCAATCCAAACGTCTCCTGGTTTTAAATCAGCAATTTGTTTTTTCTTTAATTCTGATTTTAAGGAAATGGTTCCGGCATAAGTATAAATAAATCGTAAATACTCTTCAAAAACATCACGACCTGTGCCTCTTTTGAATTTTCCTTTTTTCCATTGGGTTTTGTTCCCATTGACTTGCACTCTTTCTCCTTTGGCAAATTTTAAAAAATCAACATTCATCCCATTGCTGATTTTAAAATGGATTTTTTCATACTGTTTGAAGGCATAAAAATACTCGGCTCGTAATTTCATCACTGCATCTGCACATTGGATTAAGTCGACTTTGAGAAGTGGAAAATCTAAAACTGCAACATGGACCTCGTTAGTCTTAGTTCTTCCATCAAAGAGATGAACTGGACTTCCTTTCGGTTTTAAAGGATAACTTTGTAAAAAATGTGCAAAACTATCTTTAGGATAATTGACTCTTTGGAATTCCTTTGGAGCCGGAAAACGTTCTTGAATGGAATCAGCAAATAAATTTGGGACCACAACAAAGATAATGATAAAAACAACCCAAACCGAAAATCTACGATTTGGAATTTGATTTTTGATAAAAAAAGAAATGTATGTTTTCATATTGATTAGGCTTATTTCATTTTGTAATCACAAGTTTGATAGACTCTTCTAACCAAGCATCCTTGGCATCATGAAAGGAAACTTGGTTTGTAACAATTTTTTCTGGAGTAAATTCACCAGAAAGTATGAACGGATACAACGCCTCCATGGAATCTTTAGATTCGACTCTTCCCAAATGAATTTCTACACCTTGGTTGTACATTTCTAAATAAGGAATTTCCCATTGGTTGGTCCAAAAGATAGAAGCAGAGCTAAAGATGGCATTTCGTCCTAGGGAACGAACGGCAAAATCCCAACCAAGTTTATTTGCTGATGCGTCACAGACCAAATCATACTTTTTAGTTGGTTTTGGAAATTGGACAAAATGTTCTACAGGAATTCCTAAAGATTCCGCTAATTGAACTCGTGTTGGATTTGTATCAACATAGATCACTTCAGCTTTCTTTGTTTGGTGGAGAAATAAGGCTGTGTAAAGTCCAATACTTCCTGCGTGACCTCCTACTACCAAAACTTTTGGATTTTTTTTTTGGTTTAAAAACCTTCCTGCAAGTTTCCAAACTTCGGCAATATTATCACTAAGGCTTGCAATTCCTACGGGATTGATTTTTTTATCAATCTCAAGTAGCATTTGTTTGGCGAAAGGAATTTTGATTTCATCTGCAATGGCTCCACCAAAGGAATGAGCACCCGGTGGCATTCCATACCCAGAAGTGTAAGGTACAGATTCGCAGGAATTGGAATGATGAATCAGACAAGCGGGGCAGGTTCCACAAGAAATTTGAAAGGTACTTGCTACAATCATACCCTCTGAATATAAATTGGTTAGGTCTTCTGAGACCGATTTGATTTTGCCAATAAACTCATGTCCCACAGGAAACGGTGCACGAAATAAAGTTTCTCCCCGAAGGATGGGTAAATCCAAATCACAACGGGCAATGGCAATGGGTTCCAAAATGACTTGGTTTTCACTTGTGATTACGGGTGGTTGGGTCTCTTCCCATTCTAAGATACCTTTTTTACGAAACATCAATCGACGCATAAAACACCCCTCGTATACCAATTGGTCTACTTAAAGAACATGGATCAAAAGTTACAACTAGAATTGTTTGAGCCAACTGGGAACCTGGGGCAGTTCAGTTTCTTTCCAAGTCCAATCTCCGAGAACAGTAACAATTGGTTCTGTAGAATCCAAGGCCAAGGCTAAACCGCGCCCCAAATCTTCCCGTTCTGTTGGGCGATATGGTGTTTCGAATTGTTTTTGAAAGGCTTCCTTTTCATGTTCCCAAGCATAAGAAAGAAAAAAGTCCATAAACTTTTGATCTGAGTTTTCATATCGACTTTTTAATGTTAGAAGGTCGGGATTATTGGTTTTTTTCATTGTACGTTGGAGGACAATCGAGATCCCTCGAACACTTTTTGAGAAAAAGGTTCCTGCTCTTACTATTTTTCTTTTTTGGGGATTTTCTAATGCCCAAAGGTCTCCCTTGTATTTGGCAATTCCCATTGAACCATAAAAAGACAACGTATGACTCAACCAATAAAATGCGGAATAAGCAACTGTAAGGTCTGGATTGAAAGTTTGTTCCAACTCCACAAGGGGATAAAAGCTGATTCCTAAAGTATCTTCTATTTGATTGGGTGTACTTTCAATGATGGGAAACCCTACCTCACCGAGAGCTGGTGTATAAATGATGGCTTTAAAATTGGGCGGAATGTTATGATTTTGAAGATCCTCTTGGATTTTTTTGGAAAGTCCTGGCGTAGCTGATTTACCGAATAAAGTAAGATCGGCATTCGACACAGGTTCATTTGTTGTAGTCGATGTTACGATATAGGAAGATGGATCCTTTTCTTTTAGGCAAGTGATGGCACTTTGGCCCGCCTCTCCGGAACCTCCAATGACTAAATATTGATTTTGCCTCATGAATTCCTGCCTGAATGGTTAGAAGATTTGAATTTTCGATTGATCCGTCAAAACTCTCCTGTTTTATTAATCGGAACAAGCGAAATATGAAAACGATTTTATCCTGTTCTAATTGTTTTAGCGGTCATTCTGTTTCAACTTCCAAATTGGAAGGTAAAAAAGGAAAATATCGCTGTAAAAAATGTTCTGCCTGGAATCATTTTGATTACCGCAAGGACGTTCCTTTGCAATCTTCCGACTCACTCGTGTTATATGATTTGAATTTTAAGGATTTTATCCCGGATCATAAACTCCAAGGCCAAATTTTTGGTAGATACACCACTGATTTTATTTCGGACTGGTCAAACGAAGAACTTGTTTTTCTAAAAGATGAGGATGGAAATGAAAACGATTTGCGTATTTCTATTTCGGGATTACCTGAAATCATCCGATTAAAGAATTTTATTTTCGATATAACAACAGATTCTCCATCTAAAGCATTAAACGTAATTATCAATCAGAATGTTAATGTTTCACCAGTAAGACTTTCAATCACAGTGGATATTTTAAATGACCATTCTGTCTCTGGAAAATTGTATTTAGCCATTGCAGATGAGTGGAATACCTTGTTACATGGAAGTTTTACCGCAACTCATATCTACAAAATTCAATTTGATGAACACGGAGATTCGGATAAAAAACTCCCAGATTTTATTTCTAATGAACTTGCTACAAAAATCTATGCATTGTCAGGCAATATTTTGTTACTTCAAGAATCTTTTTTTCTTTTGGAACAACAA
Source organism: Leptospira meyeri (assembly GCF_004368965.1). NCBI lineage: Bacteria > Pseudomonadati > Spirochaetota > Leptospiria > Leptospirales > Leptospiraceae > Leptospira > Leptospira meyeri. The sequence continues at coordinate 2,770,634 of NZ_SORO01000001.1, forward strand.
GATAAGGATGAACTTTTAACTTTGGTTATGTACCATTGGCCAGAAAGCCAATCTACAATTTCGGAAGTTCATTTTAAAGAAGGGAACTTACAGGTTGTATTTCAGCTAACACAGAAAAAACTAAATGAAACATTGATTTTTCTTCTTTCCAACCAAGTTGTACCAACGCCAAAACATTGGCGGCTCATTCATGATGTTGTCTGTCATTCTGAAGGAGAACCATTATTTATACCGCTTCTCAAACATAAGTTTCCGGACGGTTATGAAATTAATTTGGGTTCTAGTTTAGAATCAAAAAATGATGATAAAACTTTGGATTGGTTAGATTCAGATGATATTTATCTTTTGGATTCATTTGTTCGGACAGTAGGTTCTCTTGACTATGTCATAAATGATCCGATTCGAAATCCTTTGGGTTTTTCTCTTTTACAAGAGTCTTTTGTCCGAGCTAAATACAAATCCTGTATGCGACTTTTGGAGAGAGGTGCAGACCCAAATCAATTGGATGCCAATGGAGAAACTGCAATTTTTAAATTGTGCCAAGATAGTACACTCCGATTGCAAGAAAAAACTGCTCTAATGGATGAACTGATTCGAAGGGGAGCAAAAGTAAATCTTCAATCTGTCAATGGGATGACTCCTTTGCATTGGTGTTCTGTTTTTGGAGAACCAAGTTTGGCTAAAAGATTAATCAATGCCGGTATAGATATTCATACTGCAGATAACAGCGGTAGTACGGCCCTTCACGAAGCTTGCAAATTTGGGAATTCTGCTGTTCTTGCATTGTTATTGGAATCTGGAGCCAAATCCAATGCAAAAACTTTGGATGAAAAAACAGGAAGGGATCTTGCTTTTGAAAATTTGGAAATTGCTGAATTGGAAGGTGATGAAGAGAAAAAGAACAGATGCCAAAGAGTTCTTTCTCTCTTAGATGTTTACGGTGGTTAGGTTGTCTTTTTGTTTCTAATGAACAAACTATTGACTGCGCGTAGAATCAAATACGAAACAAATCCAGCCGGCCCGAAGTAAAAAGTTAGAGCCAAAATGGGAACAAGAATCCATCGGTTGATTCCAACTTGTAATCCGTCCTCCACTTCCCAGGTTCCTAAAAACAGATCAAAGGCAAGGTAGTGGATCCAACCTGCCAGTAAAAAGTAGTCATTGGCAAATAAGGATCGGACCGATTCCAAATTAGAAAAATTCCCTTCCGCTTCTCCACTACCAATTAGGATTGAAAATATATAAACCCCACCCAAAACAAGTCCAGAAACAAAAACTCGTAAAGGGCGAATCACCTTTGTTTGATTTGGTGAAAGGATTAATACAAGCCATGAAAGAAGTGTGATTCCATTTGCAATTTTAAAAATGATGGAAGGGTTCATACAATTACTTCCTTGTGAAATTCATTGGACTGGGAACACAATTTGAAACAACAAACGGAAATCATCAAAATACAAAATCCGTAAATACTCGTATACAAAGGATTTAAATAAAAGACTGATTCTCCGTTTAATGTTTGGATGACCATTACTACATTCATGACTAAGAATGAAACGCCTGTGAGCCGGACGAATACTTGGTCTTGATTAGAATTTGTTTTTCCAAGTAAATACGCAGAGAGAAATACGAAGATTTGCATCACGTGCAATCCAAAAAAATGTGGAACTCTCATATCCCCCAGTTTTTTATCCCAACCAAGGAAAAATAATGAACCACCTGTAATACCTGTGCCGAAGTTATGAGAACCACTTGTTTGAAAAATTCCTTGTTTCATCGCTTCAAGTTGATCGGGGCGAGGTGAAGTCATAAAAAATCCAATGATCATTCCAAACCCGGCAATGGTTAGTCCCCAAACTAAACTTTCTTTCACAGCCTTAGGTATAGATTGTTTTCGAAAAATTTGGTAACAAATCCAAAGATGAAAAACCCAAAAGATGGATATACTAGTACCCATAACAGAATAAACAACTTGGTTCCAGGTATTTGTAACATTGAAATGACTCATCTCTCCACGTGATGCTTGTAAGGTGATTAGAACAATTTCGATCAGAGCTGTGATGGTTAAAACAATTTGAATCTTGCCGTTGTATTTCCAATCTTTTAGAAATCTAACTAAAACCCAAATCGTGGTAAAAGAATACAATCCCAGCGAGAGAGAAAATTTTAGTGGTTTGATCCAGACATTCGCACCCAAAAGGGTTCTTGTGTCCAAAAATAAGAGGGGAAGGATGGCAACAGTGAGTACTGCCATAGCGATTCCATTCCAAAAAAGTGGTTGTTTTCTGTAGTCATCGAATTTCATAATGTTTACAGTGTATATATCCATGTAGACTCTGTCAACATTAAAAGTATACACTGTAAACATTTTTATATGAAACGTGCCAAAAAAAAACAAATCCTCCAGAAGCAAAATCCCTCCAGTTCCGCCAAATCGAGTGGGTACCACCATGGAAATCTCAGAGAAATGGTATTGGAACATTCCAAAAAGGTATTAGAGAACACTGGAGTCTCTTCTTTGAGTTTGAGAGATATTGCGAATGATCTAGGAGTCAGTCATACAGCCCCCTACCGCCATTTTCCCAAAAAAATGGATCTCCTTCAGGCACTTGTCACAGAAGGTTTTCGGGAATTAACCGAAGCAATGGAAAGAGCTTGGAACCATTCAGAAGATCCGTTGGAAAAAGTCAAAATGGCCGGAGTGGAATATATTTCTCTTCTGCTTAAAAATCCAAGAAGGACAGAACTTATGTTTGGTGGTGAGATTTATGTTTCAGGAGATCCCCTTTCGGATGATTTGAGAGAATATGGGAAACTTGCTTATTTGGGAATGTTCAAAATTGTGGAGTATGGCCAAAAGTCTTTGAAATTAAAAAATTCTGTACCTACGGATACTTTGATGATGAGTTTTTGGAGTGGGGTTCATGGATTTGCCGTGTTGAATGAACGTAAGTGGAAACAAATCAAATCCAAAGAGGAAGAGGAATCTTTTCGCAAAGAAGTGAATCAAATTTTAGAGATTATGATTGAGGGAACCCGTCTGTAAAGTAGATGACCCGACTTGTGATGATTGCTTCTTTACCTTCTGATTCGAAACTAACTTCCATCTCAACTGGATAATCTTTTAAGACCAAAATTAGACCAATACCAGAACGTTGGCGATCTTTTTCATTTGTTTCTAATTTTTCAATATACAAACGTTCTAAGTCTTTTGCAGAAAAAATTTCTTCTAAACTTGCTTCATAAGCTAAAACATTTGATTCGTTGGTTTTGTTACGAACATACATTTCAAAAGTTTTACCTCTATGGAAAAGGGAAATTTCAATATCGGCTTTTTTGTCGTAAGAATATTTTGCAGCATTTTCTAATAGTTCATTGAATACTGTAGAGATAGAATTAACGACCTCTGAATTTTTCATATCTATGGATTCGCTAGGAACATTGGGTAAAAAGGAGAATCCGTAAAAATATCCAATAAAATCAGAAAGGATTCCAATACGTCGCCAATAGCGCATTAAATCCAAAGGTTTTAAATGGATTTGAAATTTGGAATTGTGCTCTTGGCTGTTGATTTGATTTGCAAACTTAAAATTGCCGTATTTTCGCATAGTCTTAGTTCAACTATGGAATTTAGCCTATTTATTTAAAAGCCGCAAGCGCTTTTTCTGAACGTTGTTGCATTAATCGCCGTTCTTCGGGGTTTGTGCTTAATTTGTCAAATTACCAAGGTTTCAATGAGCTCGTCTATCAGGGATTTGGTTGCGTCAGAAATGAGGTTTTCCTCAAGCGCCAGTGGGAACTTTCCGCTGAGGAGTAAAATATACCACCGGTCGTATTGTCCGTTCTTATCCTCGTTTACGCATGACCATGATGGTAATGTCATCGTAAACATCCATTCCATCAATGAAGACATAAATGTCATTAAATATAGCATCTAAAATTCCATCAGTTGTTCCAAGTTCTGCATGTTTTTCTAGAGACTGGATCAATCGATTGGAGCCAAATTGTTCCCTTTGGGGATTTTCTGCTTCTGTTGCACCGTCAGTATACAAAAGAATGATATCTTTTGGGTGGAGTGGGATTTGTTTTTCGTGAACAAATTCATCAATAGATTCTGTAAGACCAACTAACATACCATTGTCTGCAGTATCGATGATTTCTGTTTTTTTCGAAGCATAACGATAGACCAAAATGGTTTCGTGTTGTCCTGCCGTTGTAAACACTCCATTTTTATAAGAAAAGAGAGAGAGTGTTAGGTTACGAACATCTTTCATCCTTACATGGATATTAGAAAACAAAATGGAATTAATTGAACGAAGAGATTCTCTTAAAGAGATGATTTTAGAACGTAACGTGGTAATGAATGCAGATTGAGTCATGAGCATCACAACGCCAGAAGCAAGACCATGGCCTGTAACATCTCCGATCCCGATATACACTGTCCCATCTTCATGGTGGACTACATCATAATAGTCTCCCCCTACTTCCTTTGCGGCATCCATTCTTGCAGAGATTTCTAATTCTTGAATCTCTTTTAATTCCTCATTGCGCGGGAGTACCATTGCTTGGATCTGCCTTGCTACTTCCAATTCCATACCTAGATGCATATTCTCTTCTAGGATGGCTTGTCTTTCCGCATTAAAAATTAAGTCTGCTTGTTCATGAGTAGTACGAGAAGTATTTTGGATTGCATATAGTATCAATCCACCAGTAACGATCATATAAAGAAGGATGAGAAAGATTCCCATTGGTACGCCACTGACTAAAAAGAATGTGCTATTCTCTTCCAAGAAGTTTGGTTTGAGATAAGAAGACAACTCGATGAGTTTTGAATTCAAATCAGACATATCTGGATAGAAGTAAATGGTTAAGAATGCATACTCTACAATCAGGACAATCACTGCTGAGATGATCGCCTTCGTATTATTGCGTATCGAAGCGAGAGCTATAAGAATAAAGAATACATAGACCATTGGGGCCGCATAAACAAGGCTTGGGTTCTTTTGGGCCTGTGCGGTATAACCTATAACGAAAGTTAGTAGGGATATTTCTAAAAAAGAAGATAAAAATTTGAAGATATTAAGATATTTACCGGATTTATTTAACGAATAAAGAACAATAAAGTTATAACAAAGAAGAATTAAGATGGAGGAAATTTGGTAATAGAATTCAACGACAGGGCGGCCAGAAATTAGTCCTAAAGTGGAAAAAATAAAGATCATTCCGAGGAAGAAGAACCGGAACTTCGTTGCGAAAATTTCTGCGCGAAATTCGCCTTGGTAAGCAATCTCATTTAGTTGTTTTTTGTAAAAGTTAGAAAGGACGAATCGATTTTCGTTGGAAGGAGATTGCTGCATAGAGTAAAAGTTTCTTTCTTTATATTTCGTTTGGGAGAATGAAGAGAATCATTATTAACTTTATATATTTTGTCAAAATTGCAAATGATTTTTTATATTTTAAAGAGAAGGTACCAAGAAGTAACCTTTGCTATTAATGAAATTGATGATAAAGATGGGGTTTGTTTTACAATCCAATTAAAGTGATACTAATAATGAGTGAGCTTACCTATGAGATTGTATGAAATGTCTCGCCATAATCTCGAATTAAGAAAATAGTCCGAGAGAAATGGGGAGTAGTGATGGGTTAGAATTTGTGGTTTAGGAAATTTCCAAAACCACTTGGTCCCAAAGTTTTTTGAAATTGGATAGCGATTTTGACTGCCAAGAAACGTTAAGAGAACCTTGGATTTTGATTTGGCAGGCTGCACTTTTTCTTGAATCGATAATGAACATGGATAAAGTCGTGATCCCCGAGCTATTAACAAATTGTAAATCTCGAAAGTCTAAGGTTAACAATGATCCTTGGCAAAGTTTGGCTGCGTCTCTTAAAAAATTTTTTAAGGGCTCATAAGCCGGTAAGTTCTGCAAGCGGATGGAACCTCTGAATTTGACAGTCTTAGTGGCTTCGTCGTATTGTATATTGTAATCTAAGTCTTTGATTTCCATGAAGCTTCGCCTATTATATCTCTTCTACGTTTATAATTGCTCTTACTATGATTTCATGAGTATCGGCATCGATCTCAGTGAAACTATAACCAAATCGGACGCTGTAGTCTTTTAACATCATGAGAAGTCCTAGGCCTGAATTGGTATCACCATCTTCTTTGGTTTCGAGTGTAGAAAAATACATCTCCTCCACGTTTTCTGACAAGAGTTTGGTCACAAAAAGCTCAAAACTATCTCGTAAGGTTTTTGACGCTACATTTAAAACATCAATCCTTAAAAGATTTCCATATTGTTTCAATTCGACATTGATTTCACCATCCCTCGCTTTTGAGAATTTAGAGGCATTCTCCAAAAGTTCGTTTATGATCGTAGAAAGAGAGTTTGCCTTGGTTTCACTTGCTTCGTAACAATAGGAATAAAATCCTGCTACAAAGTTTGCGGTGAGTCCGCACCTTCTCCAATAAGTTGTCATATCAATTGGTTGGAAAATCAATCGAAGTTGGCCATCGGCAGGCAAATTTTCTGGAATGGTGTGATAATCTCCGATAATGGTGGGTGTCTTTTGATTCAAATTTGCCTCCCTTTATTTTTGGTAGATATGTGTCTCTAAATTGGCCACGAATTTCACACGATTGTACAAGACCCTCTAGCCCCGTTTGAGATGAGTCCGTTTGCCGTATGGAGACATCTCATGTGCGTATAGGTTTTTGCTAAAAATAGATACGCGCCCGAAGTGGTTTTAAAAAAAGAACCTTTTTTTAAAGATCGGTCAACTGAAATACGTATCGTTTTTTTCTGTTTTTTTTAGGAGAACTTCGAAGGTGTTATGGATCTAATCAAGTGACCATAGAATTACTGAATATCTCGGGCCACCACACCATCAATATCGCTTCCATTATAACTACCTGGAGGCCAAGGGAATTTGTTTCCAGGATTTCCTGGATTATCCACATAACTTGCAGATGTAATTTTAATAAATTTAAATCCATTCGTTTGGATATTGGTGACGAGTGCGGCATTACAATTGATATCATTAGGATCTGCTGGGTCAAGTTGGTCTAAATCGAAACCGTCTCCACCACCTAACAAAAACAATCCACCTGTATTAATGAATAAATCTTCATTGGAATATGGTTTAGTTGTCATATTGAAGTAAACAGGTCGGAGTCCACCGAATTTTGTCCAACTGTCCATTAAGTTGACATTTGCTCCCGAATAACTAGGGTTAAATCCACAGTAATTCGCTCCATCAATCGAAACCTGAATCACAGATGGGTCCATTGCATAGGTATTGGTTTCATCGGAAATACGAAAGCTATTGTCATAAACAATAAAGTCGTCACCAAATACATTCTTTACCGTTTTTCCTCCCCAACTAAGAACGATGGAGGCACCTGGTCCTGTGATGTCTAATGCATAAACATCCAGAGATCCCACAAGTTCGCCGGCACCACAGACTCCATTGATTGCTTTGTTTGAGTCGGAAAACCCAGAGACATTGGCACTTGCACTGACAACCGTTGTAGCAAGATATATATCCGAGGGAAGAGGGGATTTTGGACAAGAACTCGCGCTGCTTGCTGCGTTAAGCAAAGGCAATAAGGCTACTAGGTTCTCTTCCGCTGTTGCCGAAGGTGATGGTTTGCAAAAGGAGATGGATACAAAAATCACAAAGAACATTAGACATAACGTTTTTGTGTTTAAATTTTTTTGCATCACATCTCCCAGTTTTAGAAACTATTTTTTAAAGTCCAGTCCAAGTTGAGTTTTCAGTTCGTGAAAGAGCTCTACTGAAAGTAAATCCACCACATCCGTTGGTTGCATAATTGGTAGAATTGCTTGTGACAGTACTTGCCTGTACTTCTGCAAGTGTTGCTTTTCCAGAAACGGCTTCACAAAAATAAAAACATTTTGAGGCACCAAGTTCGCAACCTGATGTTGTGACTGGAGTATAATCGATTCTTCCAAAAGTTGAGTTTGCAAAATTATTTCCACCAGGTGTGTTTTGGTAATAAAGTCTACGAGTTGCCTTATCAAAGGAAATGATTCGGTAGGTTGTATCTCCACCACCAAAGTAGTTTGCATTGGAATTGAATCCAGAAATGATACTTCCTGATCCATCCGGATTTGTGGCGATGATGAGTCGTCCGTTCGGAGTTCCTGTCATTTGTCCGCTGGCATTATACGTATAACCAGCGTTCCACTGTCCGTTGTATTCCAATAAAAAAGACGTAGAGACGGCGCTACCTGCAAGTAGTCCAACTAAAAGTTTGTTATTTGCATCTGATTCAGAAACTTGTTTTTCTGTTTGGCATGCGACTAGTTGTGCGAGAAGGATCAAGGATAGGGCTGTGGTTTTGAAAGTTCTTTTCATAGAAGTCTCCTAATGATTTAAAATTTGGGGAACTCCGGCCAAAAATAAACAAACTGTAGTTAACTTTTAAGTATAGGAACTTAAAATACAAATATTGTTTGTGATTGTTTCGGGTGCCCCGATGCCTTCGGGGCCCCTTATCCAAATGGGAGACATTTGGAATCAGTGTGTAAAGTCCCCTGGCCACGAGGTAAACTTTACGGGGAAGATCTGGCTCACCAAACTTTGATTTGGATTACAGTTGCGGGTCAGCACAGGAATCTCACCTGTTTCCTCCCTGAAGGTATTTCCCAGAATTTTGTGAAAGGGGGAATTGTCAAATTTTTAAAGCCCACATTATACTGCGGGAAAGGTTAATTTGAAACAGAAATGACTTGAAATTGTAGCTAAAATCTTGAGTAAACTTTTGCAACCAATTTGGATTTTTAGGCACTGACTATATAAGAGGAAAAGTTATGTTCTATTATGTAGGAAGATCAATTGGATTTGTGCTGATGTAGATTGTGGTGAAACCAATGCGTTTGAAGTACGGACACAAAAAAGTTGAAATTCAAAACGACCATATCTTACGCAAGTTAAATGGAAAATCTGCCATTTTGATTTCAAATCATATCAAACCAAGAAATAAGTTTTTAAAAGCGATTACTATGCCTTATGATGCCTTTGTGATTCGAGGGGTTCTCAAACGGTATGGAATTTATACTACCGCACTCACTAGTTATGATTCTGGAGTTTCCAACAAGGGAAAAAAAAGAAAATGGTTACACAGAAAAGAACAAATGGTAAAAGGAATTGTAAAGTCAATTGATCTGATTCCACTCAACCGAAGTGAGTCTGATCCAACAACGATCAAAGACTTTAAACGTAGGATAGGGCGTGGCAATTTAGGGATTGGTATTTTTCCCGAAGGCACTTGGTACCGTGGATTTCGAAAAAGTCGAAAATTATATCCAGGTATGGTCGTTTTAAGTAAACGATACAATTTACCAATCATTCCGTTGTATCTTGATGCTTACAATTTAAATAAACCCATTCGATTGTCCGTTGGAAATCCAATTTGGGAAGTAAATGATGCACCCGAAACCATCAGCTACATCCGAAGTGAACTCATTCGTTTGAAAGATAAAGGAACATCCGTTTCAGTTTCAGAAACAACCGAAGAAATGTTAGATGATGAAAACGATGGGTTGGAAATATCTCCAGTGGGTTAGATTTCTTTTTTACTCAAAAGTTTTTGAAAATAGGAAATCCCTTCTTCAATGGGATTTCCTGAACCTTTTCTTTTCCGAAGCATTCCAGTCATATCCAAAACAATTACTCCATACATCCAACTCCACATCATTCGTGCAATGGCAGGGTATTCATTTTTTGGGTAAGGAATTTCGCCGGATTCAAATCCGATGCGAACAGTTTCTAAAAAGAAACGATAACTTTTTGGCAATTGAGGAAATGCTTTTCTATGTACTCCGCCGTAGTCGGTAACAAACATTACCTTGTGTAATTCTCGGTTGTTACTTGCGAAATTAAAATATGCACGGGCAATGGCAGCTAATTGTTGGAAGGCTGAGTTTATCTCTACTTCTGCACTGGCTTTTTTTAACATTGAGAGGAGCTCATCCTCACCTGATTTGATTAAGTCTTGGACAAGGTCAATTTGGCTTTCATAATAGGAATAAGGACTGGCTACGCTACAACCCAATCGGTTGGCGATCTTTCGCATAGAAAGACCTTCCAATCCTTCTTCTTTTAAAATTAGGAGAGAAACGTTTCTAATTTCCTCGCGAGAGAGGCTATTGCGAATCCGTCTTTGTTTGTTTGAAGCTTCCAACATGGACTTGAATCAATCTGACCTCCATCATATTCAAATCCATCTAAAAATCGAACGTTTTTCTTAAAAAGCAGCGTTGATTTGGGCGTAAGCCATATAGGCGTCGCGTGCCAGTTGGTTTTTGCCTTGTAAGTAGTTTTGGTTCCATTCAAAGGATTGTGTGGTTGTATTGTATTGAATTTTGCTATTTCGGTAATTGCGAACTGAATCACCTGCATTCAAATACCCAAATCCCATCCATAAGGAAACAAAATCATTAATTTGTCCGTGCCAAGTCAAATCCACTTCCGTATAAATTCGTTTCCCCAGGGCATAAGGAGAAGAATAAGAATTATTAGAATAATTCTCCGTACTTCCTTTGTCGGATGAAACGGGATAAGGATTTTTTTCACCCAGTGAACTTGTGGAATTGGCCGCACCACTAATGGCATACCAAGCATCTTGTTTTTCTGCCTTATCATTCTGGAAGTAGGTAACTTGGAATTCTCCGAAGGAATCGGTTTTATAACTGATACTAACTGACTTTGAATAAAGATTTTGTGCGTTGATATTTTCAGAAATCCCTGCCACACTATTAAAATATGGAATCACTCCAAATCTTGGGTTGGCAAGTGTTTGGAAAGTTGATACAGAAGCATCGGCTCTATTTTTGTCACCAGAAGCGTATAAAACTTGTCCACCTAACCGTAGTTTTTTGAAAAAAGTATACCCAGTTTGAAATACGTGCATCTGCCCGGTATATTTTTCTCTTTCGGTTCTTACATTGTCATATTCATTGGGTAAGTATTCTTTTAAATATGGGTCTTGGATTCTTCGGCCACTGGTTCCTGTTTGGAAAGCAGATTCCCAAGTGAAGTCCCATGATTTTCCTTCTGGAAGAAAATTTCCTTTGGTTCGATTGGTCAGACGAAATCCAGTTGTGATTAGGTTTTGGTTTTGTCTGCTTCTGTCTGTGGCGAGAGGATCATCACTCGAAGAAACTGGAAGACCAGTCGCCGGATTGATTGGATTTTTTTTCCATTTGCGGACCACTCCCAAACTATAAAGATCTAAAGTCACCCAATCAGGTATGGTAAAACTATTATAAGTTCCAAGAAGTGTTGTATCAGTTCCCGTTGCAGCAGAGTTTAGTTTGGGATCGTTTGCAGATACAACTCCGTTTGTTCCACTTTGTGTCCAGTACGGCCTTGCCATTAAAAAGTGGATTTTAAAATTTTCATAATTGAACATGAGCCTCGCACCATCGAAGGAGAGACCGTTTACTGTCCAGTTTCCTCCGCCAATCATCCGTTGGTCGCCATAAGCCCAAATTTGTCTTCCCACTTGTAACTTGGAATGTAAGGGGAGCTGGTTAAGTGTAACAAATGCTTCTCTAACGCCCGTTTGGTTTAAGGAAACTGCATTTGTTTGATTTTTTGAATAGAGATCTGCTGTGTTGTTAAAAAAATTAGCTCGGATATCGCCTGTCGAAGCAGGAGATTCTCCTCCCCAAACACGAGCATCTTGGAGTGTTACCTTTGCTTGCACATAAGGACTTGGATCAAAAATAAAGTAGAGGGAGGATGTCTGTAGCGTTCTGTCAATATATCCTTTGTCTGAGGCATTAAAATCCAAATTGTATCTGGATTCTTGTCTTGGTCTTAAATACAATCCAAATCGTAATACATCGTTTAGCCAAAATTGTTGCGAGTTGGCAGAATGTTTGGACAATTCTGGTTCAACAAACATATGCCGATTGTATTCAGGATCGATCCCTTTTTCTTTCATTGTCGAAACATAAGGTTTGGGTGTTTGAACAGTTCCTTCGGAATTTTGTGTTTCTGTCGGCTCTGCTTTTGGCATTGTTAGCGGTAATAAAACCGCTAACAATAGAAAATAGAAATAACCTTTTGGTATATGCATTTGATATCTCCTTTTCCTTCAGTGATATGTTCTCCGGGATTAGGCGGCTCCGCTTATCACTTTTAATATATAAAAGTATAAGGGAATTCCAATTATAATATTAATCGGGAACACAATTGATAATGCTACCGTTAAGTAAATGCTTGGGTTTGCCTCAGGAATCGATTCTTTCATTGCTGCTGGTACTGCAATATAAGATGCAGAAGCACAAAGTACTACAAACATCAGAGCATCACCAATAGGCATTTGGATGATCTTTGTGAGAAGAATTGCAATGACTACGTTGATCACCATAATGACTAATGCAGAACCAATCAAAAAGAATCCAACTTTCTTTAGTTCACGCATTTGTTTTGCTGCATCAATTCCTTTGTCCAAAAGAAAGAAAGTGAGAAGTCCCTTAAAAATATCTTCAGTGAATGGTTTTGTCGTATTCCAGCCAGATTCACCAGACAAATAACCTACGATGAGTGCTCCGATCAAAATATAAACAGAAGAACTAAAGAAAGCTTCATGGAGTAATTGTTTCCAATGAATTTTTTCATTTATATTTTCATGGTTTTTCTTTTTACCCAAGCGATCCAAAATCACGGCAAGAACAATCGCAGGGGATTCCATAAGGGCCATTCCAGCTACGATAAAACCTTGGTATTCATATCCATAACTGTGTAAGAAGGCACCAGCTGTCACAAAGGTAACGGCACTGATCGAACCAAAACTTCCGGCAAGGGCCGCAGAGTTTGCGTGATCCAATTTTGCTTTGAAGATAAAGTAAGAATAAATGGGAACAAAACATGCCATGAACATACAGGCAATGAGTGTTAACAAATGTTCTTCAGCAAAAGGGGATTTGAAAAGTTCATGACCACCTTTGAAGCCAATGGAAAACAAAAGATACAAAGATAGGAATTTGGAGACTCCTTCCGTAATCCTTAGATCTGATTTGAAAAATACGACACCCATTCCTAAAAAGAAAAAGAGTACCGGTGGGTTTAAAATGTTGTTGAGTGCTGCGTGGAAATCCATAATTTCTTCCCTCTATTTGTCATCATTTTAGACATGTATTTTGTCCAAAATCATAAAATTGGACAAAAAATAATTCATTTCAAAAATCATTAAACATCGAAATCGCTTTCTCACGCGTTGGTAACACGAAGACTGGTGATTCAGATGAAACAAATGGCCCGAATGACCCTCCTATTGGCAATCTTTGCCGGATTGGCTGGGTGTTTGTGGAAGCCTGAAAGTTTCTACGGGCGGAACATCAGCCGTGATGTCCAATTTTTGGTACCCCAAAAGACAGAAATTCCGAAGAACTGTAGTCACGAATCCATCCAATCTTTGCGGAATTTGGTTTGGATCGAGAACCGAAGTGCTGATGCCATGAGGGGCAAACGGGAAGAGGGTGGCCAATGGGTTCGGTTTCAGTTACTGAACGAACTGGAGATGAACTCTCAATTCAGTGTGCTCATCCAATGGATTAACATTCCCTTTGTGGAACTTTGTTCGGAGGGTCCAGAAGGCACCGTCATTGATTCCTATAGTGGTTATGTTTGGGAAGATTGGATGGGTTTGCTTTCCCCATTTCCCCATTTCAATGTCACACTCCGGCCGAAAGAGAGTCGTTATTTTTATGTCTATCTCGTTTCCAACGAAGATTTGAACTTCCCGATTAGAACCGTTTCTCAGGCAGGTTACCGTTCTGTTGTGTTGTTTCGGTTTCTGACCTTTTTGTTTTTTTCAATGATGGGGATTGTTTCTTTTGGTTGGGCCTTATCAGAGTATTTTAAATCAAAAGAAAAGGTCTATCTATCCATTTTAATACATTTTCTTATGTTCTTTCTTCTTGTGTATTCAGTGCATGGGAAGGAGTTTGCATCAATTTTTGGGAATACCAATAATTTAGTTAGGCATTCCTACTATATCTTTTTATCGATTAATCATTTCATCTTCTTTGTTTATTTGGCTTCTTTTGACCAGTTTGTCGGCAATCGAGTTTCTAAAACAATTTTGTTTTGGGTCTCAGGGTTTGCAGGATTTTTATATATCCTTGTTCCTCTCTTTTCTCGTGTTTATGAATTTAGAATTTTTCTAGTTCTATCTATCTTTGGAACTGCTGCTTATCATTTATACAAAACACATGAAGCTTTGTTAGTAAAACAAGAAAGCGAAAATAGATCTTATGTTCTTGGTTGGTTCTTCTTTCTTTTTTCCGTCTTCTTAAAGACGTTGTTCCATTTCGATTTTTATCCATACCAGCCGTTTTTTATTTATGCATCTGTGTTTTATCTTCCGTTCTTAACTGCGGGATCCTTTTTGTTTTTGCGGAATTACGAAAAAAAGGATAAATCAAAAACAAGATACAGATCGTTAACTATAAAATTAGATAAAACGGAGTTTCGTAATAAATTAGAGACGTTGTTAGGTGCAGAAAAAATTTATTTAGATCCAGCATGTAATGAAGAACTCATCGCATCCAAGATGGGCCTTTCTTACCACCAACTTAGTGAACTCATCAATTCAGAATACAACTTCAACTTTCCATCTTTATTAAATCAATATCGAATCAAAGAAGCTATGGTTTTACTGAATGAAAAACCAGAACTTAATATTGCTGAAGTTGGCAGATTGTCTGGGTTTGGGTCTAGGTCTGCCTTTTATCTAGAATTTAAAAAACAATCCGGTGTGAATCCAAATCAATTTCGAAAAACAAAAGGCCATATAAATAAAGATAGTTAAATAGAGAGGATGTTCCCTATGAACAACGAAAACAAACCAAAAGATTGGTTACCCGGGTTGAAGGAAAACTGGAGATCAGATATTGTCTCCGGCTTTATTGTGTTTCTGATTGCACTGCCCCTGTGTTTGGGCATTTCACTTGCATCGGGAGCACCGCCAATGGCAGGAATTTTTTCAGGCATTGTAGGTGGACTTATTGCTTCTTTGTTGAGTGGTTCTCACCTAACAATCAACGGTCCTGCCGCTGGACTCATTGCAGTTGTTTTGAATTCGATTATGGTTCTTGGAGGTGGGGATCCTAAACTTGGATTTGAACTGACCCTTGCGGCCATTGTAATTGCAGGTGCCATTCAAGTGATACTTGGCCTTGTGAAGGCAGGGAATTTAACAGTTTATTTTCCCATTTCCGTAGTTCACGGAATGATGGCTGCCATTGGAATTATCATTATATCTAAACAGTTTTATGTAGCCCTTGGGATTACCCCAAAAGCAAAAACAATCGGTGGATTACTTTTAGAAATACCTTCTAGTTTTTCATTTGTAAATCCTGAAGTGGCCATCATTGGGATCTCTGCTATTTTGATCATTGCTATCCTTGCAAAAATCAAAAATCCTTTATTTAAAAAATTACCAGCACCACTAGTGGCTGTGTTAGTTGGAATTGTTTTGGGTATTGTTTTTGATTTAGCAGATGAACATTCATATACATTACTAGACCAAACTTATAAGATTGGTCCGGAAAAATTAGTAAATCTTCCAGACCATATTTATGATGGAATTACCTTTCCTGATTTTTCTAGATGGAAAGATGGAATTTTTTGGGTAATGGTGATTACCATTGCACTCATTGCAAGCATTGAATCCCTGTTAACTGCCACTGCTGTTGACAATACGGATCCTTATCGACGTAAATCGAATATGGATCGTGAATTGGTTGCAAAAGGTGCAGGAAACTTTTTTTTAGGTTGGATTGGTGGATTGCCGATCATCGCAGAAGTGGTCAGGTCTTCGGCCAATATGGAAAATGGTGCCAAAACTCGTTGGTCCAATTTTTTCCATGGTTTGTTTTTGTTGTTTTTTATTTTACTTTTGCCAGGGCTAATCCACCGGATCCCTCTCGCTTCTTTAGCTGGTATTTTGATTATGGTGGGGGTGCGATTGGCCTCTCCTCATGTTTTTAAGGAAACTTATGAGAAAGGATGGGACCAAATCGTTATTTTCACAGTCACTGTGGTTCTAACAATTGTTGAAGATCTGTTAGTTGGTGTTTTTTGTGGAATTGTTACTGCGATTCTAATCCAAGTATATTTTGGAGTTCCTCTTCGTTATATATTTGTCGCTGATATTACTGTAAAATCTGAAAACAAAGTTCATGAATTGTATGTAAAACATGCATTATTATTTTCAAATATGATCTCATTGAAATTATTACTTCGAAAAGTGACTCCCGGTGAAAGAGTGGATTTGAAGTTTGATCAAAACGTAAAGATGATAGGATTTTCAGCCATTGAGTTTTTGCAAAGTTTCAAACGAGATTATGAATTAAGAGGTGGGCAAGTAAACCTAATCGGCTTTGAGGATTTAAAACCAATCTCTGCTTATTATGGAGCCACACGAATCCACAAGTAAGTAACAAAAAATTCTTGTAACTTCTAGTTTAAAAACCAATATTCCTGTATGCCGAGAGTATTGGTTTTATCTCTTCTTTTTCTCTTCCCTATTTTCATCCAAGCAAAAGACTTTCCTACTTTGACTGGTAGAGTTAGTTCAGGGAGTTGGTAATTTTTTTTAATTCAAACTTTTGGGAACTTTTTTAATAAAACTTAGGTTTCGTATATAGTGAAGTTTTGTAATATTCTATTGTTTGTTTTGGTAACAACAGGGCCGGTTGTTACCCTTTCGGCAAAACCGATTCTTATAAAAGAACTTTGGCAAACAGCCTTACAATCCAATCCCGATTTTTTATCGGCAAAGGCTGATTATGACAAAGCCTTTTTTGAAAATGAAAAAAGTTATGCATCCTATTTACCCACCGTAAATGTTTTGGCTTCCGCAAGGCAATCCTCTGCCAATTTTAGTGGATCAGGTACTGTGAATGACCCTTTGATTAACGGATCTACAGCGGGATCTAATACAAACCAACAAACGAGTTCTGGAGAATCAAGACCAACGGCAATCAATCGCTACTCGGTAGGACTTAGCACAAATCAAAATCTTTTTGCCGGGTTTAAAGATAAAAGTGGAATAGATAAAACAGAAGCTTTGTTGCAGGCAGCAAAACAGACATTACATGATTCAAGATTAAAAGTTTGTTTTGAATTAAAGTCTGGTTATTCACAAATGTTGTATGCCAAAGAATTACACCAACTCTCAGAAAAAATTAAAGAACGACGTACAAAAAATCGTGATTTGGTAAAACTACGTTATGAAGTCGGTCGGGAACATAAAGGAAGTTTTTTACTCAGTGAATCTTTTGTAAAACAATCCGAATTTGAAGTATCTTCTGCTTTTCGATTATTTGAAAGTAATGTGAATGAAGTGGAACGAGTGATTTCCAATCGTTTGGATATAAATATCAATTCAGAATTTGTTTATGAGCCTGTTTTGGAAAAAAAGTTTTCGGAAAAAGAAAAGGAGACTTTGCTTGAGTCACATCCTTCTGTTATGGCTGAACAATCCAAAGTACGTGCTGCTCAAGCAAATATTGGTGTGGCAGAGGCAGGATTTTATCCTGATTTGAATTTAAGTGCAACAGTCACCAGACAAGATGATGTATGGTTACCAAAACCCAGAAATTATAGTTTTGGTTTGAACTTAACCTATCCATTGTTCAATGGTGGAAGAGATTATTATAATGTAAAAATTGCGAAAACCGAATATGAAAAATCAATTCATACAAGAGACTCAAAAAAAAATACCCTAGCATTTTCTTTAGAACAATCACATCTTAATTTCAAAAATGCTTCAGAACAATTGGTAGTATTGACAGAATTTTATAAAGCTTCGGAGATTCGTGCTATGATTGCCAGGTCCCAATATTCGAATGGACTGATTAGTTTTGAAAATTGGGATATCATTGAAAACGATTTGATCAATCGAGAAAAAAATCTATTAATAGGCAAACGGGATTTGGGTTTGGCGGAAGCTACATATTTGAGAAATTTAGGAAAGTGTTTTGATGAAGATTAAATTTGTTTTGGTAGCGGCCACATTAGTGATCATTTCACTCTCCCTATATTTTTTTGGATTTGGGAAATCAAAACCAAATACGAAACTAGAATCTTCCAAAGTGTTTCGGGGGGATTTGGTTGTTACCGTAAGAGCCACTGGTACAGCCATACCTAAAAACCGTTTGGAGATCAAACCTCCAATTGCAGGACGTGTGGAATCCATTTTAGTAAATGAAGGAAATCAAGTAGCACGAGGCAAAATCATTGCTTGGATGAGTTCGACAGAAAGGGCAGCTTTGTTAGATGCTGCCAGGGCAAAAGGGGAAGAAGAACTTAAAAAATGGGAAGATTTTTACAAACCAACACCTGTGATTTCACCTTTGCGAGGTTTGGTGATTGCATCCAACATTAGTCCTGGGCAAACAGTGACCCAACAAGATATTCTCTATGTTCTTTCAGATAATTTGATGATCCAGGCAAAAGTGGACGAAACAGATCTTTCAAAAATAAAGATAGGCCAAATTGCAAATATTACTGTGGATTCTTATTCGGATGCCGCCATCCAAGCGAAAGTGACTCATATTGGATATGAAGCCATCACTGAGAATAATGTGACTATGTACAACGTTGATTTAGAATTAAAAACCATTCCTGAATATCTAAGGAGTGGAATGTCAATAACGATCGATTTTATAGTTTCCGAAGAAAGAGATGTTTTGCTTCTTGCAAATGAATTTGTAAAAGGAAATTCTAAAAAAGGAATCGTTTTAAAAAAACTAGAGG
This sequence comes from Leptospira meyeri, assembly GCF_004368965.1. Taxonomy (NCBI): domain Bacteria; kingdom Pseudomonadati; phylum Spirochaetota; class Leptospiria; order Leptospirales; family Leptospiraceae; genus Leptospira; species Leptospira meyeri. Next base: position 2,789,432 of record NZ_SORO01000001.1, read on the forward strand.
GAGAGTTAGTCGAAACTTCTGTTAGCATCGGAAAGAGTGATGATCAGAATACTGTTATTCTCTCAGGGTTAGAAGAAAACGAAGTGGTGTATCGAAAGAAAAAAATTCAGGAAGAAAAAAAGTCAGGCAGCAACGGACCATTTTCTTCACCCAAAATGCCGAAGAGATAACTTTTGTTAGCAATTGAAATTCAGAATTTAAATAAATCATATACGATTGGGAATTCAAAGTTCCCGGTACTTTCCGGTATTCATTTAGAAATTACCCAAGGTGAATTTGTTGCGATCATGGGTCCTTCGGGTTCTGGAAAATCAACACTTTTACAAGTGATGGGATTACTCGATCATGTTGATTCGGGCACCTATCGTTTGTTTGGTCGAGAAGTCAGTGGAGAATCTTCTGATGTATTGTCCGATGTTCGAGGAAGTATGATTGGGTTTGTATTCCAACAATTTCATTTGTTAGCAAAATCAAATGCATCCCAAAACGTAAGTCTCCCTTCTTTGTATACAAATGTGGATCATACAGAAAAAAAAGCCGAAGAACAACTGAGAAAAGTAGGTTTGGAAAGTAGAATGTTTCATACTCCTAATGAACTTTCTGGTGGCCAACAACAAAGGGTAGCCATCGCTCGAGCTCTTCTTGTCGATCCACCAATTATATTTGCCGACGAACCCACTGGAAACTTAGATTCAAAAAGCAAAATCGAAATCATGTTGGAATTACAACGCCTTCATAAAGAAGGGAAAACCATTGTGATGGTAACACATGAACCAGAAATGGCGGAGTTTTGCGATCGTATCATTCATGTCAGTGACGGTAAGATTGTATCGGATGAAGGGAAAAAGAGAAAAAAAGATTTAGTTTCATTTCCCAAAACAAATTTGAAACGGAAAACGGGGTGGCCTCTTTTCCAAGGAATTTTTTTACAATCTTTGTTTTCCTTATCCTCGAATCGTTTGCGGACATTTTTGTCGGCTCTTGGAATTCTTTTTGGTGTTGTCTGTGTTATCTCGGTGATGGCACTTGGGGAAGGGGCAAAAAAATCAGTAGAGGAACAGTTTTCTTCGTTAGGTGCTAATTTAGTCATCGTAAGAACTGGTGGAATGCGTAGCGGAGGAGTTTCTCTAGAAGCCGGTACTGTCAATCGATTGGATGTATTTGATGTAGGAGCTGTGTCAAAAAAATTTCCTGAAGTAAAACAAATCTCCGCTGTTGTAAACGGAAGAGGACAACTTGTTTTTGGTAATCGAAATTGGAATAGTTACATCACTGGTGCCAGTCCCAATTATGAATCTCTTCGAAATTTAGAACCATTGGAAGGAAGGTTTTTCACAGAAGAAGAAAACCAAAAAAGAGCTTTAGTTTGTCTTGTAGGAAATACAGTAGTTAAAGAATTGTATGAAGGAAAAAATCCTGTAGGAACTTATTTAAAAGTAAATCGAATTCTATTTCGTGTGATTGGCCTTTTACCTGAAAAAGGAAGTGCTGGATTTCGTGACCAAGACGATGTAATTCTTATGCCCTTGAATACAGCAATGCGAAGATTGTTAAACAAAGATGCTGTCGACAGTTTAGAAATGGAATTAGAAAAAACGGAATCTTCAGAAGAATTCACATCTTCCTTAAAACGTTTTTTACATGAAAGACATGGAACGAGCGAATCAATGGGTAATATATACCAAGTGATGAACATGGCCGATATCCAAACAGCAGTCTCAGAAACAAACCAAACGATGACAACCTTACTCATTGCATTGGCAACCGTTTCTCTTGTTGTCGGTGGGATTGGAATTATGAACATTATGTTGGTTTCTGTGAAGGAACGAACAAAAGAAATTGGTCTCCGGAAGGCTCTTGGTGCAAGAGAGTCTGATATTCGTATGCAGTTTTTAATTGAATCCACTTTGACAAGTTTGACAGGGGGAATTGTTGGACTTGTTTTTGGAATTTTTTCTGTTTTGTTTTTGCAAGAATACTTTGGTTGGAGTATTGTTTTATCCTTTCCTTCTATTGGATTTGCTTTCATATTTTCTATATCGATTGGAATTCTTTTCGGCTGGTGGCCTTCTGAATACGCAGCAAAATTGAGTCCGATTGTGGCCCTAAGATCAGAATGAATATAAAACTAAATCCAAGGAAAATTCCCCAACAAAAACGATCGAAGGAAAGGTACCAAAAAATTGTTGATACAACGATAGAGTTGTTAGGTGAGGTTGGGTATGATGATTTAACAACGGATTTAATTGCAGAAAGAAGTGGGATACCTGTCGGTTCTATTTACCAATTTTTTCCAAACAAAGAATCCATTATTTATTCCCATGCGGAATCTTGCTATTTGGTGCTTCATGACTTTTTTTTCAAACTTCTTGATGAAGAACTTAAAAAAAGAAAAAAATTCACACCTGAATTCATTGATTTTACCCTACACTCCTTTGAACGGACGTTAAATGAGGTAAAAGGTTATCGTTTGATCAATTCAATTCTTTATACAAACCAAGCGTTGTTAAAACTAGACATTGAAAGTAATGAACGCTTTGCAAAATCCTTAGCGGAAAAAGTAATTCTTTATTTGTTTCCCAAGGTGGATAAAAAAAGGGCTTACTATAGTTCTCTAATGATCGTGGAAACTGTCGATTCTGTAGTTAAAATTGCGCAAAGAAAGGGAAAACCGGCTGAAAAAAAGGCAGTCCTCTCTGAACTACAAAATCTCTTATTTGTATATTTTTCCTCCTTCCTTTGATTTAACATTGACAAAGTTTTAACACAGTTGTAAAATTCTCAAAATGTGAGGAAATCCTCATGTTCTGGGAAAGAACTATGAAACAGACCAAAAAATATTTATTGGGAATCTTCATTGCAGTATTCATAACGTTCGGTATGAATCATTGTAGTTCGGAAGACCCCGCCAATTCGGCCTTCGTCCATGTTACGATGATGGACAATGCCTTCCACCCGCCAGTCATTCGGACATTCAAAGGCGGTAAAATTCGATTTGTGAATGAAGGAAACAACCCTCACAATGCCATCTCGATTACCAAAGATTGGTCCACAGAGAAGACATTTGGGAATTTGGCAATGTTTCGTGGTGCGCATACCGATGTGTTCTTCCCAGAAGAAGGTGTGTTCCCTTATTTCTGTTCCTTCCATGCTTCCCCTGATGGTAAAATTGGAATGACTGGAGTTGCAGTGATTGGTGATGCCGCTTACAATCCACAGACGAACATTGCAAAGTCGAAGATTTCGAAAAAATGGACAGGTGTGACTCGCAAAGTCCCTTCCCAATATAAAACTATTCAGAACGCTGTCGATGCTGCTTCACCTGGAGACTTAGTTCTTGTTGCAAAAGGTATCTATAAAGAAGAAGTGACAGTGACCACTCCTTCCATTGTGATTCGCGGTGAAGATCGTAATGAAACCATCATTGATGGAGAATTTTTACGTGGAAACGGAATTATGGTTGTTGGTGCTGATGGTGTGGCTGTCGAAAACCTAACAACGAGAAATGCAACTCTTAATGGTGTGTATTGGACAGGTGTTAAAGGATACCGCGGGTCTTATTTAACTGCATATAATAACGGCGATTATGGAATTTATGCATTTGATTCGGTAGACGGTCTTATGGAGCATTCCTATGCATCTGGATCTCCTGATTCTGGGTTCTATATTGGACAGTGTAATCCATGTAATGCGATAATCAATGACGTAATTTCAGAAAATAATGCACTTGGTTATTCTGGAACGAATTCGAGTGGTAACTTATATCTTTTGTCTTCCATTTGGAGAAAAAATCAATTGGGCATTGGGCCTAATACATTGGATCGTGAGTTACTTCCTCCACAAAAACAAATTGTGGTGAAAAAAAATATTGTGTATGACAATAACAATACCAATGCTCCTTCCAAAAAGTTGGAATATCCATCCATTGGAAATGGGATCGCACTCCTTGGTGCACTCGAAAACTTAGTAGAAGACAATTTAGTTTTCAACCATAACAACTATGGAATTTTAGTGACTATGAATATTGACGAAAATATTTGGATCTCCAATAATAACGTCATTCGCAACAACAAAGTGTATCATTCCGGTCGAGGGGACATTGCTCTGAGTGGTCCGGTCAACGTTGGAAATTGTTTTGAAGGAAACTCATACGGTGTATCAAGTCCACCATTTTTAGAATCCCTTCAATCATGTTCAGGACTTCGATACCCGCATACGGGAGATATGTCTTCGAGTATAGGATTACTTGCTTTATTTGTTCAAGCAAACCTACGTGAATTTGTGTTAGGTTCTTATAAAAACCAACCAATCCCTGAGGCTCAAATGAACATGCCTAAAGAAAGTTTGGCGAATGTGATTCCTGCGCACGACGTTTTTGAAACAAACAAAGGTTTGATTGAAACAGCGGAGTTACCAAAACTTAGCCAAGCGGAATTTGATGTTGCCACAAACAAAATGTATACTTCCGGATGGAGAGTTCATTTTCCTGGCACTTTAAAAACTTGGTATTTCCATTTGATGGGTTATTTATTGCCATTTGCCATTTTTGCGGCGTGGACTGGACTCTCCATCTTGGATCGATTCTCTGTGAAAGGTGCAAAACTAGATTTTTATTTCTGGTTGATTTTACTCGTTCCTTTTATCGGTTCTTTAGTTTATTTGTATTCAAAAGAATCTAAGGTTTCACGAGTTGTTCGAAATACCGTTGTTTTCGGTGGTATTTTACTTTTCTTTACAATTCTGGCTTATGCCGGTTATGCGATGACAGCGGTAACGGAACCGTCTGTATAATAATTTAGGAGATTATTTATGGAAACTACTTTTGCAAACCCAGGTTTTTGGACTTATTTTATCGGATCCTATGCGTATTACCTTCCTTTCGTTTTAACGATGGTATGGGCACCTTTAGCATTGTTTGGTTTATCTAAACAAAAAGATATGGACACAACAAAACAGATCATTTGGTCACTTGTGATTTTGGTTGTACCAGTTCTTGGCCCTGCACTATATCTTTTGTTAGTCGACAAGGAATATGAAAAAAAATTCAAACAAATCGCTGTTGGTGGTGGGTTTGGAGTATTTGTTCTTGTTTGGGTTTTGAGTTTAATTTCTCACATTTAAGACAAAAGAAAAAGAGAGTTTATTTATGGATCGGAAGAGTTTTTTAACGACACTGGGATTTGGGGTGATGGGCTTTGTGGGATCTTTGTTTGGTTCCATGAGAAATAACGCTCGAAATTCTGAAGAAATCTGTGGACCTTCTGATCCAAATAGTTCTTCCACTGCCGCAAACTTTGGAATTGTCACAACACCAACCGTAAGTGATAACTACCAAAACTCAATCGGGGTAGGCGGAAGTTTAAGAGCCACGAATACATATGGAAGTATGGCTCATCCTCCTTTTTTTATCAAAGAAGAGTATACAGAGCGCTTCTACTATCCACCTAACTATTCGAATACGAAAAGTAAGGTAAAAGATTTTAGTTTGAATCTTTTTCCTTTGAGTATGAATATTGCTCATAATATTAATTATCCAGCTTGGACTTTTGATGGACTTGTTCCAGGTCCAGTCCTTAGAGCAAATTTAGGTGATACCCTTCGTATCCACGTCAAAAATTCAAGTCCAGATCCTCATTCCTTACATTTTCATGGAACTCATGATCCCTTAGAAGATGGATGGGAACCCATTGCTCCTTTCGGGGAAAGGACTTATCAAATTGAAGCTGGACCCGTTGGCCTTCATCCTTATCATTGTCATGTACCTCCACTTATGTTACATACCGCCAAAGGTTTGTATGGTGCATTGCTTGTGGATCCTCCGGTCAAACGGAAACCAGCTCATGAATTTGTTTTAACATTTTCTGGTTGGGATACCAAAGGTAAGGGTCGGAACGATTATTATACATGGAATGGAATTTCAGGTATTTATGATAGATATCCTATGAAAGTTCCTGTGGGTGAACGAGTTCGCTTCTACATTCAAAATATGATGGAGAGAGAACCAATCATCACCTTTCATTTACATGCGCAAACTTTTGATATCATTCGTAGTTTAGGTTCAACTGTTCCAGATGGTCATTCTGATGTTGTGTCCCTTGGTCAAACAGAAAGAGTGGTAATCGAATTTGTCCTTAATAAAAAAGGTAGATATATGTTTCATCCACACCAAACACATATGGCGGAGAATGGAGGAATGGGTTGGATCGTTGCCGTATAAAAACAGTATTTATTTTATTAGTTCTTACCTTCAGTTTTTTTTGCAAATCCAAAGAAGATCACATCAAAGAAGAATGGAAACACCTATCTTTTGTTAAACCGGATGGAAGTTTATTGGAGCCAAAATTTTGGTCTGAAAAAAAATCGGTTTTGTATTTTGGGTTTTCACATTGCCCCGATATGTGTCCACTCGCTCTGACAAACTTTGGAAGGGCTTCACTCATATTAGGTGAAAAATCCAATCGGTTTCGTTTTATTTTTGTAACTCTTGATCCCGAGAGAGATTCTCCTGCGACTCTTAAAAATTACATTCAAAATTTCCCTGGAAAAAATTTAACAGCTCTTTCTCCTAATGCGGAATCGTTAACAAAACTGACAGATTTATTTGGAATTGTTCGTGAAAAAGTCGGAGATGGAAAGAATTACCGAATCGATCATTCCAATTTTATTTATGTGTTAGATGAGGATTTGAACACACTTGCCAATTTTCCAGGTGGAGTTTCAGCAAATGCACTTGCTACAAAACTTAGAGAACTTGCTGGACCCGAGAATTAAGGATAATTTCAATTTCTGTTCGAGCACCTTCCGGGAAATTTCTAGTAACTTCGAAATTAAATTCTGAATAAATATTTCTTAATCGTTCCTTGATATTTCCAAGAGACCTGGCTAAAAGTTTTGTTTTATCGGTCAGTAGGTCCTCACGAATTCCTATTCCATTGTCATATACCACAAAACTAAAAACTGAATCTCTTATCATTTTTGCATGAATGAATAATTGAAATTGTTCATCAGCTGATCCACGGAAACCATGTTTGAAAGAATTTTCAATGATTGGTTGGAGTAACAATGGGGGAAGGACAACAGCAGAAAAATCTCCGGATTTTTTGAAATCAATTTGTACGGTATCATAAAATCTTAATTTTTGAAGGTGTAAGTAGTCTTCTAAAAAATTCCATTCTTCTTCAAAAGGAATCCAATCCCGATCCGTTCGATCGGATATGAATCGATAATTATTTGCTAAACTTAAAATTGCATCTCCAATTAACTCTGGTTTTATTTTATGAAGGGCATGGATTGTATTCAAAGAATTGAACAAATAATGTGGACTCATTTTTGTTTGTAGAGTTTTCAGTTGACTTTCTTTTAGTGACTTTTCTGCTTTTAACAGATCTTCTTTATAAGTTTGAGCTTTTTGTCTGTTTGCAAAAATGGTTCGTTCTAAGGCAAAACCTTGAGAGATTACACCAAAGAGAACACCCCAAAGAACAACTTTGTTCGTAGAGTTATCATTCGCTTTGATAGCTAAGAAAATTTCTAAGATAACAAGGAGAAGCGTAACGCTAAATCCGATAAAATGTCCAAAGGCTTCTGGATTTCCTTTTTTCCAAGATTCAAAAGTAATGAAAATTGGTCCTAGAATATTCAAAAGATTGAATAAAATAAAAAAAGTTCTGCTGCTAATAAGCAATGTATGTGATAAATCAAAGAAAGGGAGAGAGAAAACTAATATAGTGGTTAAGGAACAAATGAATACATCTATATAAATTAAAATATCAAGAATGCGAAAACTTCCGCTACCGAAAAGACGACGTACTCCTGATAACATTGGAATAAAAACAAAATTGGAAGATATAGTTGTGAGAATGAATAACGTTTCTGAATTTGTAAAGAGATATCGAATGAGTACATTGGATGTGAGTCCAAGTAATCCAAAACATAATGAAAATGCAGAAAAATCAAGGAGTATGTTGTATTGTTTTTTGTATTCAATGAAATAGACGAGTGCGCAGATAATTCCAATCATCAAAAAAAAGGAATGAAAGAAAATCGGTGTTAAGTTCTTTAAAGCAATTTCTCTGTAGAGAGCAGTTTGTTTGCCTACTAAGTTTTCAACGATAGAGATGAGAAAGAGAATCCCTTTTTTATGATACAATCTTAAATAGTAATATTTTGAATCATCATTTGGGACCTTGACCCAATCAAATTTTGATTGGAAAATATTGGGGAGTCTTTCTTGTTCAGAGAAATTTCCATATCTAAATATGGAATCTCCGTATTCATTAAAAATCTCTATATTTAATCCACCATGTTCTAATAATAAAAAAAGTTCTTCTTTCTCTCTGTGATTTGGAAATGCTTTGGAGCGTAACCAAATAAATTCTGAGTCTGTAATTCGTTGGAGTTCAGAATCATTGATCCAACCGAAGATCGATTCCCAATACACTTTGTGCATTTTTTGAAAATCAATAGTGCCATTGTCATCAGCTGGTATATCACCGACAAAGTATTCCGTATTTTCCGCTAGGTAATATTCGGCTAAAGAACTATCGGTTGGTTTTAATAAAGAATAAGCAAAAGAAGTTAAGCTAACGGTGATGACGAGAGTTAGGAGGCAGATTGATAGAGTTGGTTTTTCTAAAAATCTGCCCCAAAAATTCTCCATATAACTAGCGTTAATCTTCTAATGAAAACAAAATTGGAAGTCTATGTGCCATTTTTTTAGGTTGCCCTTGCACATAACCAGGGCTAAAGCGCACACGTTTGATGAGTTTCATAGCGGCTTCTTCAAATCCGTATCCAGCTCTACCCGATACAATTTTTGCTGACTGAAGACTGCCATCCTCATTTACTTGTACAAGAAGTACAACTTGTTTCTCTACAATATTTGCGGCTTTGGCTTGTGGTGGAAAGTATTCCTTTAGATCAAAGTCAATGATAGCAGTCGGCATTTTGTCTCCATTAAAGGAGAACAAGTATCCATCTTTATCTGTTCCATTGCCAGAAAGTTGGTTTGGGTTGATGTCAGAATTATCTGGTTCATCGGCTTTGTCTTTGTTACTACCTTCTACCCATTCTTGTTTTTCGATTGGTGCTGGAGAGGAAGTGCCACCAATGAGTTCAGGTGGAATTTCTTCGAAACTTACATCAACATCTTCAAAGTTAGACTCTTCAACCACTTCATCGCCACGTAATTGACTAATCTTATAACCAGCATAAGTTGCGGTATGGAGAAACAAACTTCCAATCAGACAAAGGTGGAATATACGTTCTTTATTTTGTTTGATGGATTGTTTGAATGAATCCAATAATTCCGCGTAACGATTCATTTTTTTACACTGAGGGCAATTTTAGTCACACCCGCTTTTCGGATGATTCCCATCAGCTCCGTAATTTTTCCATAAGGAAGGCTTTCATCTGCAGATAGAGTTAAACGCATATTAGGTCTAATTTTTGCTTCTCTTTCAAGATTTCTTACTAAACCAGAAATGTCTGTGTCTTTTCCTTCCAAAAGAATTGCGCCCGTTTTCGTTAGCGCTACTTGGACCGATTCCGCAACGTTTGGATCAGCCGCTTGTACTTTCGGTAAATTGATATTCAAACTTTCTTTTTTTAGAAAGTTTGCTGTTACCATAAAAATAACAAGAAGTACTAAAATCACATCCACCATGGGTGTGATGTTAATACTTCCGATTTCTTCGTCTTGAGAACCTGATGCACCAGCCATAATTATACCTTTGTCTTATTCATTTGATAAGAGAGTAGTTCTTTTTTCAAAATTTCCAAATTCTGTAAAATGACTTTAGATTTTCTAGAAAAATAATTGTTAGCCATTACCACAGGAATTGCTACTGCAAGACCGGCGGCCGTTGCGAGTAGGGCTGTCGAAATAGACCGCATCACAACTTCCGCACCAGAACTTCCCAAGGTTCCCAAACCATAAAATGCTTTGATAACACCAAGAACGGTTCCGAGTAATCCAATAAACGGAGCATTATTTCCCAAAGTATTTAAGATTGGTAAACGTTTCTCCAATTCTAATTTTTCAGATAATATTTGACCATCTAAACTTTCATCCAGTCCTTTGCGGCCCAATTTCAATTGATTTAAAGCAAATTGAATGAATCGGGTGTAAATTGACTCTTCACCAGCATCAGTTTTCCAATGAATTTCTGGTTCTTCTTGTAATGAAGTTCTAACTTCTGTTAAGTAGTCTTCGTTTTTTTTGCCCAGAGATTTTTTATAATAAATCAACCTTTCAGCAAATACTGCCAAAGCGATTACACTCGCCACCGCCATTGCTATAAAGACTAATTCTTCCCCTAATTCTACATACTCTTGCATATTATCCTCCGTTTTGAATGTTATTAAATAATAAATATAATGGTATTTGATCGTTACTAATTTGATTGTTTGTTGATGCAAAACAAGATCGTAAACAAGATATTACTGAACCTGAAGTTAGACTTGATTCAATCAAAGCTGGGATTGTTGACTGTGCACAAAATCCAGAGGATGTTTTTGATTTCCAATCAGTCACTTGGCAATTGAAAGAACAAGTTTGTGCTATCCCTGACATATTTTTATATGTTGAGCTAATCAGTCCTTGGCATGTTGTTGTTTTGGTAGCGGATGGAGTATCTGTGAAACTTCCACCGACCGCTGTAGCATACGCTTTGAAACATAAATCTTTATTGGTAATCATGGATTCACATGTTTCTTGCGGAGCGTTTGGTGTAGCTAGGTATTGTAATAAAACTGTTTCTTTATAGGAATCTTCAAATTTTTTTGATTCAGTACAAGAGAACACCATCACAATTCCAAAAAATAGAATAGAATATTTCATTAGAAATGTACCTCCATACCAACGTTAAAGAATGGAATCACTGTTCCACCTGGAAGTTCTAAGGTTCCAAAGGTGTCATTTTCTTTTGGGTTTGTTGCAGAAAATGGTCGGGAGTTGTCGAAATCATATCCATTTTTATTCTTTCTCATATAAACGTTTACGATTTCTAAATACCAGTTTAGATATCCCCATGAATAATTTTCAAAGATATCAAATCGAATATCGAATCTATGAAAGTCGGTTCCACGTTTAACATAACCATATTGCGATGAATATGGATTATTTGAATATTGCGGATTCCAATAGGTTAGTCCATTGAGTGGATTCGAAAATTTACCACCATCATCTCCCACAACGGGTCGAGTCGGAATAGCAGTTAAGTAACTCCATCTTCCCCCAATCTGGAATTTTTCATTCATTCTCCAACCATAAATAAAATTAGCAACATGCGTTCTATCCCAAGGTGCTAATTGTTCGACAGAGTTTGGAAAGTATGCAGCAAGAATTTTCCTTTCAATACCACCTACTTGCGTGTTGTCTCCTTCGTAAACTTGGTATAAGTTTGTGTTTTGGAATGATTGAGACCAAGTATAGGAAATCCAACCAAACCAATCTCTTGTACCAGGACGTGCATTTTTACGGATTAAAAGTTCGTATCCATGGGACCATCCAGAGGCTCTGTTGGAATAATTTAACGGGCGATTGGCGACGATAGGTTGTGTTAGCCATTGACCTTTGTCTGGATTTAAACCGACTGGAGTGGATACATACGGATCGTCGATGATCGTATCAGTAAATTGATTTTTAAAGACTTCCATCTTTACTTGCCAAACTTGATCGATTTTTTGATCAATCCCTGCACTTACTTTACGTGCTCTTTCAAAACGTAAATCAGGGTTTCCTGTTTCAGAGTTGAAGTTTGTGGTTAATGGAAATCTAGAGACATCACCTCCACTTCCATAAATAGTCATTCCTTTCCCAACATCCGGGAATGTGTAAGAAGCTGTGGCCCTTGGCGTTAATGCACCATTACCAGTGACTTGGACATAGTCGTAACGTGCGCCTGGCTCAAATAGAAAATTTCCAAATTTAAAATGAAGAGTCGTGTATGCATTATAATATGGTGAATTTCCTTGAATGCTAATCGGTCGACCCACAAAGTCTGGATTTGCCGAATTGTATGGGTTAGGTGATGGATTGGTTGGATCACGGAGAGCCACTTCTGTTCCATAATCTCTAAAAGAAAACTTTCTGACCTCTGTTCCAAAATCAATTTTTAGAAACTTGGTTGCAGTCCAGTAAGCATCTTGACGAACACCGACATAACTTCCTCTTTGGTATTGTTTTCCTTGGATGGTTCCAAATCCAACGTTGTACTCTCCAATTGGGTCAAAGTTAATCAAAGTTATTCGGTTTTGAAATTTATCACCAGGAATCCAGGTATATCTAAGTGCAGTTGTTCGAAAACTTTGTCCAAAACTTGCTTTGGCACCACTAAGAAGTGCAAATGCAGAAGTTGTTGGATCATTTGCGGGTTTGTTTGGAACGTTAATGGCAAAATTGTCCTGTGCCGTTAAATTATAAAAAGATATTTGGTGTTCGGGTGTGAAATTATGGACGTACTTGATTTGAGAGTCGTTATATCTCGGAAGACGAATCCCTTCTGGCAATAACCCAGTGGCACCTAACGATTTATCCAAATATCCAAGTTTACCAGCAATCGCCAGATATCCTTTACCACCTGAAGTGGGTGTTGCCGCATAAGCAGTTGTGTTCCATAAGGAAACTTGAAAAGCACCTTTTGTCTTTTGCACAGAGTCAACAGTTTCAATTTCAATTATACCACCAGTCGCATTGTTAAAGTTTGCTGGATAAGCACCTGAATATAAATCAATAGATTTAATTAAGTCATTGTGAATGACAGATGTTAATCCATCTAAGTGGAACGGATATAATATTGGAAGGTCATCGTACAGATAGGTATTCGCATTTGGGTTGGCACCGCGTACGATAATTCCGTTGGCTCCACCACCAAATCCAATATTGGGAATGACTCCGGGAAGGGTTTCCAAAGCACGAAGAGCTTCTCCAAAAGTTCCAGGCATTCGTTTGATCTCTTCGTATCGAACTTTAGTTCGAGAAGCTACAGTTTTTTCTCTTTCTCCTTCCACGACGATACCCGTTTTTGGGGCACTTGCTTTTTTTTCCGTGTAAATGGTTCTCGACTCATCTTCAGATCCAATTGAAATTTTAATTTCTTGGATTCCTGTGTCACGTAATAATCGTAATGTGTATTCACCGGGAGATGGAAATTCAAGAGTGACATTTCCTTCTGCATCTGTTTGTGCAAATTTTTTTGTTTCGAAAATCAAAACAGATAAATTCTTTTCTGCAATTTCCTTTTTAGGATTTATTAGTTTCGCACGAATGCTTACCGCAAATAGCGGGGATCCGAAACAAAAAAGGAAAATCCCAAATATAAAAGGTTTATTTAATTTGAATTTTGCTGAGTTCATTGAAGTTTAAATACCAAGGGATATCTCCCGTTTCTTTTTCGAGGTAAATGAGAGTGCAGGGTAGGGGATATCCAAGAAACGGACATTCCGTACGAGTAATGGCAATTGTACACAAATCCAAATTTCTTTGGATTGGTTTATTTACAATCACCAGTGGCGGATTGGGAATTGGATTCCCGCATTTTTCGGAAGCAAATTTTGCTGCGGCATATACTTGGCTTTGTGCATCATTGGTATCTACACGATCGACACCAGGTCCACAGTTTACAATGATTGCTGCGATAACAATTGAGAAACCAATCAGCGTTTTCATTTGTTACCTTTTGCATTTGGGTTTTCAGTTTCTTCTTGTTGACCAACTACATCTGCCGTTACGTTGACTACTGTTACAAGACCTAATGGAAAGTATGCTTTATCTTCTCTTTGGATTTTGATATTGATAAGAGTTTTTCCTGTCGGATATTTCTCCAGAATTTGACTCATCGCAAGCTCTACATTAGGTGCTTTTGTTACTGGAAACATTCCTAATAGATAAAAAGCTGAATCTTGTCCCTTTCCTTTGCCAAGGATCTTGTAATCTGTGGAACGAACAACGGTCGCTGAGTCAAATAAATAAATATCTTTTGAAACATGAGATCCAATGCAACCCATAGCCATGATTGACGCAGATAGGAAACTGATAAAAAAATTGAAAATGGAAGTTTTCATTTGTGGTATTATTTTTTGTTTTTAGTAGTTGTTTGTGATGGAAAACGCACTAAATCACCTTTGATGGTAAAACGGTAACGAGTTAAAGGTCCGAAAATTGATTTGTCATTCCAGTAACGAATGTTAACGAGGGCATCACCTGAATCTTCCTCCATAACTTTTTCATACAAATCGGTGACAGGAGGTTCAGTGAACGGTAAACCGAAGATGATGAAATCCAATGCATACCACGTAAAGGTTTTCTCTACAGTTTTAACAGTTTCGTAAGGAGTGTTAGGGATTGGTTTGTTGCTAGTCGCTATTCCAACTGATGAGGACGCACAATTATTGATAATAAGGGATAAAAATAAGACACTAGTTATAGTGATAAAATGTTTCATAAAAGACTCCGTCTCTGTCCAAATCCCATTTTTATGAGATTGGTCAACGGAATATTTACACTAACGATGATTAACTACTTAACTCGGAATGAACGCTACATATTTCGGAGTGAAATAAAAAATTGTTATAATTTGAGTGCTTCTTTTAGATTTTGAGCAAAGGAACGGCCGACTGGCAAGGTTGTTTCATCCTCATTTTTTAGTTGAATTGTATAAGATCCACCCTTGTCATATCGTAGGCTTGCCACATAATCCAAATTAACCAAAAAACCTTTGTGTATGCGAATGAAGTGTTTTGAAGGCAATTTTTCCTCAATTTCTTTGAGTAATTTTGCCGTTTCGTAATCCTTTTGCGAGGTATGTATCACGCAACTTTTGTTATTTGCAGAAATAAACTGAATGTCTTGAAACGGTAAAAGAAATACGGCAGAATCGGATTGGATTTTTAGATTTGTGTTATTGTTTGTAGGTTGGATTTTAGTTTGTTTTGATTCTTGTAAAAAACGTAAGGCTTTATCTACTGATTTGCGAAATCTTTCGAATGAAAATGGTTTTAACAAATAATCTGTAGCATCCAAATCAAAAGCCTCAACTGCATGCTCACTGTAGGCAGTGGTAATGATGAAAAATGTACTTTTGTTATGTTCCTTTCGTAAAATATCCATCCCATTGACGGCTGGAAGGTTGATATCCATAAAAACCAAATCAAACTGTTTTTCTTGTAGTAGATTTAATGCCTTATCTCCACTTTCTGCAATCCCGGAAAGTTTTAACTCCGAGCAGTTCATAATATAATCCATCATGAGCATCCTGGCAGGATATTCATCTTCTATGATTAATACTGAATAGGTGGATGATTCCATGATTTTAAGTTACATCAATAAAGAAAAAGGTAACATCATCTTTTAGTTCTTCTTCCGAAAACTTGGAAATTTGCACTATAATTTCTTGAGATAATGTTTTTATATCCTTGTCTTTTCCTCTTTCCAGTAGATCAAGTATTTTGCTTTCACCAAATAATTTATTTTCAGCACGCGCTTCCGTGACACCATCGGTGAAAAAAAAGTAACGATCACCAGTTTTCATTTGATGGGTCCATTCTCCGTAAGTAAATGACTCTCTCCAGCCAATGATGGGACCTTTGATATTCATAAATTCGAATTTACCATTGGATCGATTGTATATGAGTGGATTGGGATGACCTGCTGTAGAAAAGGTAATGGTTTTTTTGTCTGAATCAATTAATGCGCAACAAGCAGTGATAAAATATCTGCTAACAAGTGAGGTCAATGCTTGGTTCATATGCTCTAAAACATCTTTCGGTGAGTTGATGTTTTTGGTAGATTCTCTAAATTGAACTTTTACCATTGAAGATACAAAAGCTGCAGGAACACCGTGTCCAGCAACATCTGCAATTAACAAAAGCAAACGATTTTCATCTAATTCCACCCAGTCATATAAATCACCACCTACTTGTTTCATCGGTAAGTAAGTTGTATGAATTCTAATCCCGATAGTGTTTGGATGTTCCTTTGGCAAAAGATAACTTTGGAGTTGGGATGCAAAAAATAAATCCTGTTCGAGGTCTTGGTTTTTTTCTCTTAGTTCGATGGTTCTTTCACGGACACGAATTTCTAAATCTTTTGTGAGAATGGATAGTTCCTTTTCATTTTTTGCATGTCGATAAGATATTGCGACACCTGATAAAATCATAAGAATTAAAAAACCGTATTGTGTTAAGTATATATTTTTTCCTGAAGTCACATCTATTATAATATCTATTGTTGTGCCAATGCAGATACAGATGAAACCGATGGTAAGGAAATATGCTTCTGCTTTTTTTGCTTTGGCAGCTCGAATAACTCCTCTTATAATGAAAAACACAACTATGATTAATGAGAACTCCCAGATCCGTAGTAACAAAATTCTTGTCGGAATTTCAAGTTCCCAAGTTTGCAAAAAAGCAAGGCAAAGAAGGAAAAAAATTAACAATCGCTCATTGAGTTTAAGTTTGGTTTGAAATAAAGAATAACTAAATAAAAAGATAGAAACTGGAAGTAAAGTTTGAGCTGTAAAAAATACTTTTAACCAAAAGAAAAAAGAAAGGTTTGTATATGTGTAACTAATGTTTAGCAGAGGGAGTCTCCACATAACAAAAATTAGCGTAGACAAGAGAAGGTAAAAATTCGATTTTGCCTGTCTTTTGAGGATTATTGAAAAAATTTGGTAAGCACCAATTCCAAAAAACAACATGATAAAACAAAAATCACGTCCATCTTCTCTGATGATAAATTCTTGGAGTTGTTCGTAATTTCCCATTACTGGAATTTTTCTAAATAATCCTCCTTGAAAGGTTTTGTTACGAAAATGGATTTCGATTTCTAATTGGTTTATTTGATTTTCTTTGAGAACTGAGCTTGGAATAAAATATAAACGTTTGTAATACCAGTTTGGCAAATACAAACCTTCCTTTGAAATTTGGCCAGTCTCTCCTAACAATACACCGTTGATAAAAAGTTTGTCCACCTCTTGAACCCTGTCTAAATAGATACCAAGGGGTTTGTTGTCTGGTTCGTAGTAGAAGCTAGTTTTATAACTTCCATGGACAGGCGGGTTCAACCCTTGTAAAGAAAGCCCTTTCCCCACTTGGATGGGGATTGTTTTTCCTTGGGACGTAAAGGTCCAACCTTCCGGAATCTTCGTAAGGTACTTTGAACTTACTTTAAGTGGTTCCGAGGAAAGCGAAATGACCGCAGTAAGGACAATGGGGAAAATAAATGAGAGGATTCTCATCACTATCGGATAAAGTTAGTTGTGTACAACAAGAAAGCAAGTTGATTTTCAATCTCTTGTTTGGTTTAGTTTATTTTTTGGAGAAAATCTAAATGACAATCACTCAACTTCGATATATCGTTGCTTTGGATCAATTAAAGAGTTTTGCAAAAGCCGCCGAACATTGTTTAGTTGCTCAGCCAACTTTGAGTTTACAAATCCAAAAAGTTGAGCAAGAGCTTGGGTTTGAATTATTTGATCGGAAAAAAAATCCAGTCATTACCACCAAATTGGGCAAAGCTGTGGTTGACCAAGCTAAAAATACATTAAAAGAGGCGGACAAACTCTTTGAAATTGCGGGTCAATGGAAGGACGAACCAGCCGGGAGTATATCGATTGGAATCATTCCTACTGTAAGTAATTATTTGATTCCTTCTATATATTTAAGTTTGCAAAAAGAATTTTCCAAGGTCAATTTCCGAATTTCAGAACTTCCTACCCTAACTATTTTAGAAAAATTAGAATCAGAGGAAATCGATTTGGGGATTCTTGCCACTCCGCTTAAGATTCCAAATATCGTAGAACATCCACTTTATTATGAACCGTTCGTTGTTTATTATCCCAAAGATGCAAAAGAAAAATCTACATCTGTTTCAATGAAACATATCGAGAAATATCCTTTGCTTGTACTTGGAGAAGAGCATTGCTTCAGGCACCAGTCTTTGAAAATATGCAACCGAAATGCGCTTGCAAAAATTGAAAGTGGAAGTGTGGAAACTTTGAAAAGAATGGTGGATATGGGTATAGGAGTGACCTTATTGCCCAAATTAGCTGTCGGAAAATCATCGGAACGAGTGGTACCGTTTCAATCGCCCGAACCTGCTCGTGAAATTAGTTTGGTTTATAAAAAAGGTTTTTATAAAACTAAAATATTAAAAAAACTTACCAGTTTGATTCTCGATGTGATTCCAAAGGAATACCATTCAAAAGAAAAATTTAAAATCATCGGGGTGTCTCTGAACCAGGACTAAACCAGCGAAATAGTTTTCATAAATCTTGTCATTTATAGTATTTATTTTACAAATGACCTATTTCCGGGTATATTCTTCTTAACTACAAAGGAGGATATTCAATGTCCAATATCAACACTCAAATTCCAGACTTTACTACGGAAGCTTTCCATAATGGGGCTTTTAAAAAAATTAGCAAAAAAGACGTACTTGGAAAATGGTCCGTTTTTGTTTTTTATCCTGCGGATTTTACATTTGTTTGTCCAACCGAACTAGGCGATGTAGCAGATCATTATGAAGAACTCCAAAAAATGGGAGTCGAAGTTTATTCTGTTTCTACTGACACTCACTTTGTTCACAAAGCTTGGCATGAAGCAAGTGATACCATTAAAAAAATCAAATTCCCAATGTTAGGTGATGCTTCGGGAAAGATCACTAGAGGATTTGGAATTATGATTGAAGATGATGGTCAAGCACTTAGAGGAACATTTGTAGTGAATCCGGAAGGTGTGATTAAAACTGCTGAGATCCATGATCTTGGAATTGGTCGCTCTGCAGATGAACTCGTTCGCAAAGTGCAAGCTGCGCAATATGTTGCAAACAACGATGGCGAAGTATGTCCAGCAAAATGGAAACCAGGTAACACAACATTGAAACCAGGCCTTGACTTGGTCGGAAAAATTTAAACTTAATTAGGCGGGCAAAGCCCGCCTAAATCGGGAGGTTATTATGTTAGATGAATCAACAAAAGAACAAGTAAAACAATACTTTGGAAGAATCAAAAATCCTGTAAAGATAAGATTGTATTCAGGAGTTCATGAAAAAAGAGAAGAGTTAGTTGCATTTTTAGATGATATTGTTTCTCTTTCTTTTCAAATTTCATTGGAACATTCTAAAGAAAAAAATGATGGTCTTCGTTTTGCGATTTTTTCAGAAAATAAACATACGGGAATTGAATTTTCTGGAATCCCAATGGGTCATGAATTTACTTCTTTTATTTTGGCGATTTTACAATCCGGTGGGAATCCAATCAAATTAGAAGAGGGAATTCTTTCTGCAGTTTCAAAATTAAAAGAAAATTTGAATTTTGAAACGTTTATCTCACTTGATTGTCATAACTGTCCGGAAGTGGTACAAACTCTAAATAGTTTTGCACTAATCAACCCATCCATATCTCATAATATGATTGATGGAGCTATGTATCCAGATCTTGTGAAGGAAAAAAATATCCAGGGTGTTCCTGCTGTTTTTTTAAATGGCAAACGTTTTCTTTCTGGAAAGGCAGAAGCATCCGTAATCTTTGATAAATTATTAGAATTATATTCGGTTCCCGAGTCGAACGAAGTATCTACGGAACTTTCTAATTCATCTGAAATTTATGATGTCACTGTCATTGGTGGAGGACCTTCTGGTGTGACAGCGGCGGTGTATTCTGCTAGAAAAGGATTAAAAACCCTAGTCATTGCAGATCGGTTAGGTGGACAAGTAAAAGATACTTTAGGCATCGAGAACATCATATCTTTACCCTATACAACTGGTCCTGAGTTGACTCATGTATTATCTGAACAACTTGATAAAAACCAAATTAAAAAGAAAGAAAATGTCCGTGTGTTAAAGATTGAATCTGGAAATTTAAAAACCATTCATTTGAATACGGGTGAACAAATTCTCACTAAAACTGTGATACTCTCAACGGGCGCAAAATGGCGTGAACTCAACGTTCCTGGTGAAAGAGAATTTGTTGGAAAAGGTGTTGCTTATTGCCCTCACTGTGATGGTCCATTTTTTAAAGACAAAGATGTTGCTGTTGTCGGTGGAGGAAATTCTGGAGTCGAAGCAGCTTTGGATTTAAGTGGAATTGTAAAATCAGTCACATTGATCGAGTTTGGTGACAAACTCAATGCAGACAAAGTGTTGTTAGATAAGGTCGCTTTATCTCCCAATATTAAAACCCTCGTAAAAGCCCAAACCATGGAAATCCAAACTAATTCGGAAAAAGTTACTGGACTTACTTATAAGAACAGAACTTCAGAAGAGTCGGAAACCATTCCCTTGGATGGAGTATTTGTACAGATAGGACTTGTACCAAATAGCAGTTTTGTGAAGGATTTAGTGGCAACTAATCGATTTGGGGAAATTTTGGTTGATGAGAAATGTAAAACAAGCGTGGAAGGAATTTTTGCTTGTGGTGATGTGACGAACACACCTTACAAACAGATCATCATTGCAATGGGGGAGGGAGCAAAAGCTGCAATTAGTGCGTTTGAGTATCTTCTACACGCTGCTTGATAATAACCATCTTTCAAGAGCAGAATAAAGATCGGCGGAGGAGATTGGTTTGGTGAGAAAATCATTCATCCCAGACTCTATCGCCGTATCTTTAACAGAAAAAAACGCTCCTGCAGTTAAAGCAATGATGGGAGTTCTATTGATTGATCCTTTTTCCAGTTTTCTAATTTCGATTGTAGCCGTATAACCATCCATCACCGGCATCTGTAGATCCATAAAAATTAAATCAGGTGCTTTTTGTTGGAACTGTTTAACGGCGTCGGCTCCGTCGGTTGCAAATCTTAGTTGTATATGAGGGTATCTTTTTAGTAACATTTTTGATAAAAGTTTTTTGTTTAAATCATTGTCTTCTACTATCAAAATATCATTTCGAATTTGTTTGTTTTCAACAATAACGGTTTCTTCAGGCGCCGTTAGTTTTTCTTCAAATAAATTAGAAGAGACAGATCCTGTTGCATTGACCTCTAAGGACAAAATAAAACTAAACCTACTTCCATTTCCAAGTTCACTATCAATTTTTAGTTGTGAGTTCATTTTTTGTATGAGTTGGTTTGTGATAGAAAGACCAAGTCCTGTCCCACCGTACTTACGGGTGATGGATGTATCAGCTTGCGAAAAGGAATCAAACAATTTTAGTTTTGAATTTGGATCAATACCTATTCCTGTATCAGAAACAGCAAACTCGATATCAATGATATCTCCGACTTGTTTAAGTGGTTTAACGGATACATCAACCTTTCCTTCGTGAGTGAATTTAATTGCATTTCCAATAAGATTGGAAAGCACTTGTCTGAGTCGTAAAGGATCTAAAGAAACAAATTTTGGTAAGTGGGAATCCAAATGTAGGTTTAGAGGAATCGCTTTGGATGCAGCTGAAATTTGGAAAAGGTCAACAGTTGACTGAACTAAATCTATTAAATCTGTACTAATAAATTCTAGATCCATCTTCCCTGAATCAATTTTTGAAAAATCAAGAATTTGGTTTACTAAAGATAATAAACTCTTTCCAGAAAGGAAAATACTTCTCAAATACTCTTTTTGTTCGTCCGAAAGTGAGGAGTGTAACAAGAGTTCTGTGAATCCGATGATTCCATTGAGTGGAGTTCTAATTTCATGGCTCATATTGGCCAAAAAATTTCCTTTTGCCATATTTGCCGCTTCAGCCATTTCTTTAGCTTTTCGAAGTGTATATTCTATTTTTTTAGTTTCTGTTAGATCGGTATTGGAACCAACCATTCTGATTTTGTTTCCATAAGAATCTCTTTGGATATAACATCTTGATAAAACATGGGCATAATTACCTTTTCTTTTTTTCATCTGAAAACTGAATTCAAAAGTTTCTCTCTGTGAGAGCATGATGTTTTCTAAAAATTCTGAAACCCAATCTAAATCATCTGGATGAATCAAACTTTTCCAATAACCGATTGGGACATTGTCTGCCTTATCATCATTCCCAAATTCTAACCACCACCTGCGAGAGTAGATAACTGTGTCGTTTACTAAATCCCAATCAAACCAACCATCCGAACTAACTTCCAAAATTAAAGCATAGCGTTCGTTAGATTCTCTTAATGCTGTTTCTGCACGTTTTTGCTCTGTAATATCTTTGCTTGCCCCGACAATGAATTTAAATTTTCCTTCTACTTCAATGGGAGTGAGAGCAGTTGTCCAAATTTTTGTTCCCGCAGGCATTGGAATACTTTCTTCATATGAAATGGTTGTTTTTGCATTTAAAACATTTTTGTAATTTTTAATGACTGGTTGTCCCAACTCTTCACCAAGTAACTCGACCGGTGTTTTGCCTTGGATGAAAGATTGAGTGATACCTGTTGATCTTTCATAAGCTAAATTGATGCGACGGATGATAAAGTTACCATCATCCATTACCTCCACAAGAAACATTGAATCTTGGCTTCCATTAAACAAAATATTGTTTTCGAGTAACAACTGTTTTATTTCGCTGGGTTCGTTTTTGATGATATCTTGGAGGGAAAGTAATTCTGAGATATCGGCAAGAATTCCATCGAATCGTAAGATTTCTCCATTTTCATTTCGAATCAGCCTTCCTTGGCATTGTACAAACTTGATTTTTTTACTTTTGGTTTGAATTCGATAACGAACTTGAATTTTATCACCAGCATTAAGTGATGTTAACGCAGCCTCGACAATAGCACGATCTTCCTCGAGGATTAAATTTTTCCAATTATCGTGCGCGTCTGTAAAATATTCTCTAGGGTATTCGGTGAGAGTTTCTGCCGATGGGCTAATATACAGAATTTCTAATTCTGGAAAATTTGCCGAAAAAACAACCTCCTCCATTGCGGAGAGAATTTGTTTTTCCAGAGATGGCGGAGGCAAGTCCATACCAGTGATTGGACGTATTTTTCCGAAATTTTTAACATGCTAAATTAGGATTTTCTAATAAGAAAGGGTAGGGCTAGTTGAGGGGTGAATCGACTGTAATTCATTCCCAAAAGTTCCTGATCGTTCAAAATCCGAAATTCATCTACGAAATAGGGCCAAGGAAAAGGTGCTTCTTTTGTGTACTCAAGGATCAAACTTGGGTTTCCATCAAGCCTTGACTTTCCAATTGACAGCTTCATGGGATGGCGCATTTGAAACTCTGTTGCTTTGGGTGGTAAAAAGAGATTATAAGCAATCTCCGATCCATCGAACGATTTGCCCCACCAATGACGAAAAGACATAAAATTCAAACTGAGACGGGCACCAGATTGGAACCATCGGGGACCTAGCCAATCGGCTTGGTAATTTCCAATAGGAAAGGAGTTCGGCGCTTTTAATTCCAAAAACTGTTTTTTGAATTGAGATAGGGACATCGTCATTAAACAAATTCCAAAATGACAAAAGCATAGCGAAAAATCCGATCTGAATAAAAAAATATAGAAAGAAATTCCATTTCATTCAGGAAAGAGTTGGCAACGGGAAATGCCAATCGTAGAACAGGGGACATTCGAATTTCGGAGTCCATATGCGTAAGTTAGTCCTTACTTTTGGTTTGTTGTTTTTTCTTAGTTCTTGCCATTCCATTTCGGGTTTTTTTCGTTCCATTAAACGCACTATTTTTCCAAGTAGTTGTCGTATCGAGGTGAAGCTCGACACTACAGATTTAAAATATTTAGAGGATCTTTGGGATTATCGATTTACCGTTACAGAAGATACCAATTTGTTAGAGTTCACATCCGCTGTTCAAATTTCTCCAAAACCATCCAATCCTAAATTCGAATTTTCTGATTATGTAAGTCGAGAGTTTTCTCTCGATACTTGGAATTTTGATCCAGGTGTTGCTTATGAAATCATAATCGAAAAGTTTTATGCAGAGAATGATTGTTTTTTAGAAACACCTGTTAGCTTTAAACTCCCGGTAATGCAAAGAAAACCATCTTTCTATTTATCCAGGGAAAATATATTTGAATCCAATTTAAACAAAGTACTTCCTATTTCAATTTCAAATGTGCCTGAATTCCAAATTCGTTCTGCTGAATTGTCAGTTCCTGTTCTTGTAAATGCAGTGGCAACATTGGGCGATAAATATTATGAATTTGAAAACCAACTAAATTGGAAAAAGACGGTTTGGAAATCTGGCATCAAGGTGAATTCTTTTGGAAATCAAGGAATGGATATTGACCAATATTTTGGACCCAAACCAAACACAAAGTCCTGGATAGCATTTCAGTTAGGTGCCAATGTCATTGGTGATAATAATAAAGAAGAGTACAAAAAAGAATCTATTTTTTTACAATCTACCAATTTAGGAATCACGACAAAATTAGACCCAAATACAATCCATGTTTGGGTTCATAGTTTATCTAAAGCAGAACCAGTTGCGAATACGGATATTAGTTTGTATGAAAAAGGTAGTCTGCGTGGAACTTGTAAAACGGATAAAGATGGTTATTGTACGACGCCTTCTATAAGTGATACTAAAGCATTCGGCAAATCTGTGTTAATTGCGGAAGATCCTTCTGGTGATAAAGCATTTTTACATTTTAATGAAACACATATTGAAGGTTATAGTGACTATTACACAGAAAACCATGTAAAAGGAAAAATTTACTTTGATCGGAAACTATATCGACCTGGAGATCGAGTTGAGGTGAAAACTGTCCTTGCTGATAGAAAAAACGGTGTTTTGGTTCCTTATTCTTCGAAAGTAGTAAATATACAAATTCGAGATTCGAGAGGAAAGGATATATCAAATGTAAATTTAACTTCTACATCACAAGGTGGTGTTTTCACAAGTTACTTGATTCCTTCTGATGCTCCTCTTGGGCATTATTCTGTATCAGTTTATGTTTCAGGAAAAGAATACTCGGTTACTTACGATACCTTCCAAGTAGAAGAATTCCGCCCTGTTAATTTTATGGTGAACGTAAATTTGGCAAATAATGTAAATAAAAATCAAAATTTAAAAGGATCGGTAGAGGGAAAATATATGTTTGGGGCTCCGATGGCAGGAGCTAAGATTAGTTATTCGGTTCTAAAAAGGAAAAGGTATATATCTTTTGATACTTTTCCTAATTATGATTTTTCAGATACTTGGAATGATTACGAGGACGAATATTCGAGTGGTAATTCTGATTATGTAACTGGATCTGAAGGTGTATTGGATAATAAAGGTATTTTTAATTTGGACATTCCGATTAGCGATTTAACAAGTAAGTTTGTCACTGATGGAGAAAATATCGAAATTGCAGATTCATATAACTTGATTGTGGAATCTTCTGTTTTTGATGTAGATGGAAAATCTGTCACTAAGTCTTCCAGTTTACCTTACAATCCATCTGAAACCTATGTTGGCTTAAAATGTAATGATCGATACCAATCAATGGATAAACCGTTCCAATTTAGCGCAATGGCTGTCAATGTACAAGGTAAAGCAGTAGCAGGTGCTGATTTAAAAGCGTATATCATCTATAATGATTGGACTTCAGTTCTTTCCAAAGGTCTAGGAAAGTTCTTTTTTCGTAGCAACCAACTAACAAAAAAAATTGTAGAGGTGAAAAACCTCACTTCGAAAGCAGATGGAAATTCTTTTGAATACAGGGCGAAGGATTCCGGAAGTTATACTGTTCTCGTTTTAAACCGGGACAAAGTATTTTCTCGAGTGGATTTTTACGCTTATGAAAAAGAATCTTACTACACTTGGGACTTTCGTGGTGACGATTCCATCGAGTTACGTTCGGATAAAAATGAATACAAAATTGGCGATAAGGCAAAAATCTTAATCAAATCTCCTCTGCAGAATGCTCGGGTGATTGTCACAGTGGAAAGGGATTCTGTTTATTTTAAAAAATCTTTCTTAATGAAAGGAAACAGTTCTCCTCTTGAAATTCCAATTGAAGAATCTTATCTTCCTAACGTAGATGTAAATGTTGTTATGTTGTCCGGGAGATTGCCTGTTCCTGACGGACTTTCTGCAGATGATATTAAAGAGTTCAATGAACAAGATTTAGGTGCTCCAAAAGCCAAAACAGGCTCCGTCACCTTAAAAGTCAATTTAGCTTCTCGAACTGCACCGGTAGTTATCAAAACGGATAAAGCCGAATACCAACCGAGAGAACAAGTTAAACTTTCGATCCAAACCAATCCTGGGGCCGAACTCACTGTATCGGTAGCAGATCGAGGGGTATTGGATTTGGTTGGGTACTCTTTTCAAAGTCCAGTGCAAATGTTCTATCAATATTGGTATAGTATCGTAAAAACCTTTGAACTTCGTAGCATGATCATCAAACATTATATATACGAAAATAAAGGAGATAGCCCTGGAGGGGACTATGGTGAAGATTCAGGAGGAGGATTTTCTGCTGAATCAGAATCAGGTGCAAGAAAGGATTTTCGTTACACTGCTTATTGGAACCCGGTTGTCACAGCCGATAGTAGTGGCAATGCCGATTTAAGTTTTACGTTACCAGATAATTTAACAACATTTCGAGTTATGGTTGTTTCTTCTTCTAATGGAAAATATGGAGCATCCAATTCTGAATTCATTGTCAAAAAGAATTTAGTTTTACAGAAGACTGTTGCGCGATTCATTCGCGTAGGCGATAGTTTAGAGTTAGGTGGAAGTATCACAAACAATACGAAGAAAAAAGGAAAATTTAAATATAAAATCGATTCAAAATTTCTTTCACAGGACAAAGGTTGGTCTTCCATCGAACTCGCTGCCGGCCAAACGAAAGAAGTGCTAAAAACATTTCAAATCTCGGAAGCACAGTATATCAAATTAAAACTGGACCATCCAAAAGATGAGATTCAATTAGCTTATCAAATTTCAGTGGAACCGGAAAATGGCACCGAGTTTGCTGATATGAAAAAATCGGATCTTTCTGATGTTTTGGCAGTTACGATTCCTATCAAAGAATTTGATCCAGTAACTTCCGTGCAATTTTCGGGTTATACTGATTCGGAACATAAAACTTTAATCGCTTTTCCAAAAAAAGATTCTATTTTACTCAATAAGGGATCGTTAGACATCCGTTTGTCGGGAACTGCTCTTACTGCCTTAAAATCAGCCTTTGATTTTTATGAATCAAACCCTTATTTTTGTATGGAACAAAGAACGTCCGCTTATTTACTTTCTTTGAGTGCTGGTGAGTTGCTAAAAGAATTTCAGTACAAAGCACCGTCAAAAGATTCTTATGATTTTACCCAAATCGAAAAGTTGTTTTTGGATGAGATGTCTGAATTTCAAGCTGCCGATGGAAGTTTTAAAGTATGGAAAGGACATGGAAGAACAGGTTACCCATACTTAACTGCTTACATTGTTTCGGTAATGCAGATAGCAAAAGAAAAAGGAAAAAGATCTAATCAGCAAGCGTACCAAACTGCGATTCAATACTTACAAAACTATTTCAAAAATCCAACAGAAACTTCGACAAATTCCTATCAAACTCTTAGTTTAATTTACTCGGTTCTTTCGAAAGACAAGAAGGATGTCCACTCCTTAGAGAAAACATTGGTAGATAATTTCGAAGAACTAAATTTAAAATCACGTGGTATTTTTTTAACAGCTTATGCAGAAACCCACAAACTTGAATCTTATGAATCAGATCCTGTTTTTAAAAAGTTATTTCTAGAATATACTAAGTACATTTCATATGAAAAAGAATTATTCACTCTAAAACCGATTAAACAAAAAAATGATGAATATTATTATTATTCTTACTATAGTTCTCCAACTGTCCTCGGAAACTATTTAAGATTGTTGCTCAGAGTTGATTCAAAAAATCCTAGAATTGTCGATTTAGTAAAATCGATTATGATGGATCGACAAAATCATTTCTGGGGGGACAGTCATAGCGTAGGAACCATTGCTTTAGCACTTTCTGAATATAGAAATCGATTTGAGTCGACATCGTCTGAAACAGAAGGACAGGCTATCTTTGGTGAAAAAACTTTGATTGATGAATCCTTTTCTCCTTCATCAGATTCTATTTATAAGGAAGAAATCACCTTCGACCGTCTCTTTGAAGGAAAAGATCCCACCAGCCGTCCTTTACTTTTTAAACGTACAAGTACAGAAGGAAGACTCTACTTTCAATCTAGATTGATGTACATTCCTGTAAAAGACACCACCACACAAAAGTTTAATGGTCTGGAAATTAGAAAAACAATATTCCGAATTGATGGAAGAGACTCGAATGGTGATCCCATATTGAAAGAGGTAACAAACTTGCAAAGAGGATCTACCTATCTTGTGAAATTAAAAGTGTTAAGTAACTCGGATCAAGCCTTTGGAATGATCATCGATCCAATCCCTAGTAACACAGAAATTGTAAATACTTCCTTTCTGACTGAAAAAAATTCCGATGCCGAAGACACCGAAGTTACAGATAATTATTATGGTAGTTATAAAGAATATCGTGATGACCGAGTGATTTTTTCAGAAGACCGAATTGAAAGAGGAGAAACGGAGTTTAATTATATTTTGAGACCTGTTGCCAAAGGGAATTCAATCATGCCTGCATCAAAAACATTTTTGATGTATCATCCACAGTTTTATGGAAATACCAATACGATTCGAGTGAAAGTGGATTGATCTCTAAAAAAAAGTTCATTATTTATACCCTGTTAGTAGGAGGAACTACATTTCTGCTAGCAGGTTTTTTGCTACGACCTATATCTTTTGATTCATTACGAAATCAAATAACAATTCGTATCCTATCTAAAGAAGGTACCTTGATTGGGAGAGGAAAGAATCAAAATCAAACAAAACAAGATTGGGAAAATGTTGAAGAGTATCCTAGTTTCGTACCTGAGATTTTAAAGATTGCTGAAGATAAACGTTTTGATGTCCACCATGGTGTTGATATTTTGGCGGGATTCAATTCTCTTTACTCCTATTTTTTTTCCAAGGGAAAAAGGGGAGGAGCTTCTACTCTTACGATGCAACTGGTACGAATTCAAAATCCTGAAATTCGGAATTATTCTTTTTTACTGCGAAAGGGCTTGGAAGTGATCGAGGCATTTCGATATGAGTTATGGCTTACTAAATCAGAGATTTTAGAAGCTTATTTAAATTCAGTTTCCATTCACTCAAATATTGTTGGATTTCCTTCCGCATCACTAGAGTTATTTGGAAAGCATGTTCGTTTTTTGTCGATTGAAGAAACATTGTATTTAACTGTTTTAATCCGAAAAAACCAAACAAAATTTGAGGAATTATCATTACGGTATCTCAATTTGAGAAAAAAAATTCCCTATGAAATTCCGATACTCAAAGACCCAAATGAACTTACGATTCACCATCATTCTAAGGTTAAATTGGATTATGCAGACCAATGGAAAGGGGAAAATCAACACTTTCTCAATTGGATTCGAATGTTGATTTTGATTCCTTCGGAGGAGTTTGTTTCTTCCATATCCTCTGAGTTGAATTTTGAATTAAACTCTATCGTTAATTCCGAATTAAAAGGATTAGAGAGATGGAATGTATCAAACGCATCAGCAATCGTTTTGGAAAGAGTTCCTGGTAAGGAGGATGAACTAGAACTTAAAGCAATGATTGGTTCTAAAAATTTCTTTGAAGACGGGAATGGTATGGTAAACGGTACTTTGGCATACAGAGATGCTGGAAGTACATTAAAACCGCTGTTATATGCGATTGCTATCGAAAAAGGTTTTTATAGTGTTAATTCTATTTTTTCCGATGAAAAATATTCATATTCTTTGGGACAAGGTGGAAATTATCTACCTAGAAATGCTGACCTTCGGTATTGGGGGGATATAACACTGGCAGAAGCACTTGGAAATTCAAGAAATATACCTGCTGTGACTACAATCAATCAAATGGGTGTAACCACTTTTTATCGGTTTCTACAATCAGCAGGTTATACCCACCTAAAACAATCTCCTCAGTTTTATGGGCCAGGACTTGCGCTCGGATCTGGAGGAACTAGTCTTCTCCAGCTAACACGTGTATATGGAACTTTCCTTTTGGGAGGTAGATTGCCTAAAATTCGATTAGGGAAAATTGATAAAAATCCTTTTTACTTTGGTTCGTCGACCCGTTTATTTTCTGAAGAAACTGCTGAAGAAATTAAGTTTGTTTTAAAAGATCCAAAACTTAGACAAAGGGCCTTTGGTCGTAGGAGTTATTTAGATTTTCCTTTTCCCGTCTCAGTCAAAACGGGAACTTCAAAGGATTATAGAAACTCTTGGACTGTCGCATTTAATGACTATTATGTGGTCGGTGCTTGGGTTGGAAATTTTTCTGGAGAACGAACGATGGACGTATCAGGTTCTTTCGGTGCAGGAAGAATTGTACAAAATATATTTAGGAATTTAATGAAAGATCGTCCAAAAACGGATTATACGGCAAAGTTCACGGAAACAAAAAACTTTTGTCGCCTAACAGGTAAATTGGCTTTGGCTCAGTGTCCATCTATTGCGTTAAAAGTAAGGAATAAAAAAGGTTCATCGGAATTTTGCGATAAACACAAGGAAGAAACGAATGTGTCTGTACTCGGAGTTGGATTTGTTTATCCTTCTATGGGGCAGATATATTTATATCATCCATCTTATGAAAAAGAAACACAGAGTATTCCAGTAAAAGTTCGCGAAATTAATACTTTAAAAGAGCCAAAATTAATTTGGAATGGGAAAACCGAATTTAAACCTTCTTTAAATGGAGATTTAAGATTACCTATCATAAGGGGAAAACAATCTTTGGTGTTATATGATGGAGAAGAGAAAAAGGCATCTGTTGATTTTGAAGTTAGATAATTATAAATTAATAAATTGGAAATTGTTCTTTCAAAGTAAAAATTCACCGATGACCCTTTTATACCTACTCTTATATTTTTTTCAAGGTCCTATTATATTTTCTTTTGGTGTTTGGATTTATTTTCATGGGCTATGTGTGACTTTATTAGCAGGGGTAACTTTGTGTTTGGATTTTTATCTAAATCATCATCCAAAAGATAAGTTCCGTTTAAAAATTGTGACTAGGTTGTTTTTGTGGTTTCTATTTTTGGTTGTTCTCGGATACCAAGAAGTTTACCAAACTGCGTTAACATTTGAAATTGTTTTCTATTTTTTGAATCATATCCATTATTTGTATTCAGATGTCATTTACTTTTTCTACCAATGGCAAGTTGCGCAATGGATAACATTCGGAATGGGATTTTATGTTTTACTATTCCGAAATCGAAAAATAATCACCTATGTATTGTTATTTGGTGTTTTTTTTGTATTAGTCCTTCGTTTTGATTCTGAACGAAGAAAAATATTGAATCATTCCAACCCAAATACTAGTCATAAAAATTTGAAAGGAAAAAACTTTTTAGAGTCAATCCCTGGGCGACCAAATCTTGTTTTGGTTATGTTAGAAGGAGTCGGAAGAAAACACCTAGTAAAGACTAAATCAAATTATATTGATTTTTCAGTTCTTAAAGATTCTCATTTTTGGATTCCTATGCCACATACTTCTAAAAGTATTTTTACTTGGTTAACGGGAGATTCACAATTGAATTCTACTCGTTTGTCATTTAATGATTCTCTTTTGCATTTGAATCTTCCCAAACAATTAGAGAATTTATACGGCTATCAAACCTTCTTGATTTATACTCAGTCCATTTACTTTGAAGGAATGGATCGTTTTTTCCCAAAAATTTTTCAGACTGTTTGGGATAAATCTTATTTGGAAGAAAAGTATGGAAAACTCTATCCCTCGTTTAGTTGGGGAATGGATGACCGAGTGGTTCTTTCTGCAATGAAACAGGTGTTTGGATCAGATAAAAAACCTTTATTTGTTTTGATAGGTCTCAGTCAAACGCATAGTCCTTATTTTGTTGCAAATGAAGATTCTCAGACTCAATGGCACTCGCCGTTGATTCGTTATGAAGCTTCTTTAAGAGAAGAGCTTACTGTAATTGATTCAATTATTTCCTATTGGAAGGATAATTCACCTAGAGACACTGTTTTGATCATATCGGCAGACCATGGTGAATCTTTTGGAGAAGAGGGAGCACATGCCCACAATTATTCGTTGTACAATCAGGAAACGGATGTTCCTTTTTTGTTGTATTTTATAAAGTCTGGCCAAATTTACCTTCCAAAACTTGGAACTTCAGTCAATTTTAAAGATACCATTTTACACTTATTAAATACAAATGATGGGAAAACAAAAAACAATTTAGAAACAGATTTTTTTGATCCCAATTACCAACCGAATTTATTTTTGAAAACTTGGAATTCGGAAATTCAAAAATCTTGGATCATTAAAGATAAAAAATATATTTATCATAGTGATCGAGATCGATTAATTCAAATGGACTGGTCAGAAAAACAGAGAGTTCCTATCACTGATTTAAGATTGAAACAAAAAATAAAAAATCAAATCCA
This sequence comes from Leptospira meyeri, assembly GCF_004368965.1. Taxonomy (NCBI): domain Bacteria; kingdom Pseudomonadati; phylum Spirochaetota; class Leptospiria; order Leptospirales; family Leptospiraceae; genus Leptospira; species Leptospira meyeri. The sequence continues at coordinate 2,821,812 of NZ_SORO01000001.1, forward strand.
TTCGGGCATGTATTAAGAGGATTTAATTCCATTAAGAAGTGTCAAAATAGAGGTGCTAATAAAACTTTTGAAGTCTAGGACAAACATATCTAATCCATCGTCCTTTACTGCTTCTCGAAATTGATTGGAGGGAAAACCGTGAGACCAAGATCCAACGGCCAAGGCATGACATTGCATCAAAAATATAAAACCTGATTTTTCATTTAGAAATGGAAAAGTTTGGATAAGGAGTGGAAGAATTTTAAAGATTTGTACTTTTAAACTAAGTTTGAATTCTCGAATGGTTTCAACACTTGCATTTTTTTCTAATATCGTTGGAACAATGGGAAGGAGTTTTAAAAAACGAATATGTCGATCCATAGATTCAACAAACCATTTTGAAAATCCTTCGGCGTCTATGTTCTTTGTTTCAGTAAGAAACAATTCCATATCTAAGAACCATGCTTCATAATCTGCTATGTGTACGCGAAGACAGAGATCTTCTTTGGTAGGGAAGTATAAATACAATGTTCCTTTTGCTATTTTGGCTCGTTTCGCAACTTCATCCATTGAAAGTTCGGACCAGTCTTTTTTTTGCAAAAGGAAGGCTGCTGATTGAAGAATAGATGTTCGTTTGGAAAGTTTATCTTTTTCCAATACTGCTCTTTTTTTGGGCGAACGTTCCGCAACCGACAGGCGACTCATACCTCCAGAGTAGAAGAATCCGAAAAAATATGCTAGAAAAAAACGGCTTATTGACTAGAGGTCAATTCAAAACAACCATCAGTCATTTATATTTGACTTAAAGTCAGCGAGAAGATTGAAGTGATAGAGATGAGGGAGAGTTTATGACGCTTCGTGGTTTCATATGCTATTTTATTGCATTTGTTTTGTTATTTGTGATCGAGGTTTCGAATGTTTCAGGAAAATCCAATGTTTGTTTACCTCTTACAGAGGAAGAAAAAATAGAAAAACTATTAAAAAAAGTCGGAGTGCTCCAAGGGAGTTTCATTCGAAATGGAGAATCACATACAGCAGAAGAAGCAGAGAAACACCTTAGATACAAATTGAAAGAAGCGAAAAATTCTTTCTTTGCACCTGACCCAAAGGAATGGACTGCCAAATTATTCATCGAAAAAATTGCTTCTAAATCGTTTCTTTCGGGGACTCCTTACCAAATTAAATTTGCAGATGGAAAAGAAATCAAATCAGCAGACTGGTTATCTGCAGAATTAAAGAAAATTGAGTCCTGTTTATAATAAAATGGAGATTTTTATCTCTTCCATTTTGAATAAAACTACACAGTTTATTCTTCTGAAGTTTGAAATCCTAACTGTGACGGTGAGTCGCTTTCTGTTGTGAACACTTTGTCCATAAATCCTATTTTCCCAGTGCATAGTTCTTTCATCTGGTCTGTACGTTTGGATTCTGTTCCACCTAAGTTAGAAGAATAACGAATTCTATCAAAGATGCCATCGGGACGTATCCAAACATCGGCAATTTGATAATTACCGGATCCTGTTCCCGTTGCGACGCTGCCACCAGAACTATAACGATCAATAGTATTCGGGACTCGAGATCTGTTTCGCCAAAACCCGGTAGAATCTAGTAAGGTTGGTGGTTCCTCAAAGTTAGGGACGTCACCACTAGAAGAGCCTAAAAAGGATATCCATTCTAAACTACCGTTCAAATTGTACTGAGCAAAAGCATAATGTTGGGTGTCACTTTGGATTGGTTCTTTTATCACTGAACTCCATGATAAATTCGTTGTTAAAAGTTGTAAAATTGATGTTCCTGAGATTACGATTTGTCTACTATCTCCGTAAGTTGCACTTGTGTAACCATTATATACAAACATATCTCGGGTACCACTCAAGATGTTAAACTTCGTTATATACGGTAGCTGTGTGCCAGGATTAGGGTGAGTGGTTCCTTCCACACTTCCGTCGGTCGTTCCTGCTAAATATATGTATCCATTTGAGTAAGATACATTAAATCCAAAGTCATTCCCTGAACTTGTAATGTATTTTTGAAACAGTCCATTTCCGTAAGGATCGACACTTCCATATAATATGTCTGTATCACTTTCACCACCCAAAGATACATTTTGAACTGGCGGAAGTTCCGAAAATGGTGTGTGTCCAGAAGAACCTTCGTTAGATGCAAAAAAATGGAATCTGTCAAAATTGTCGACAGTTGTGACCAAGTAAAGTCCTAAAGCCACTGTATCCAAATAAGTATACCAAACACGACTTCCATCACCTCTGTGCCTTCCCAGGTAAACAGACATTCCTTCATCTGCTTTTGGTGAAAGATTGGATGGAACGGATTGTCCTATACCCATTGCAAGAAAACTGACCGCTAAATCGCCATTAGAGTATAAATGCAGTTTTGGGTTAAATGTAAGGGAGCTATATGACTCTCCTAAATAATCAACCCATTGTATGTCACCGTTGTTTCTTGAAAGGCGCAATATAAAAAAATTCTTAGTCACTCCGGGTGTTCCCTCAAAAGATCCAGTCACTCCCATCGGCATTCCAGATACGATCGGATCTTCAGTAATTCCGACTACAATGATATCTCCATTTGGCAAAAATTGAAAATCTGTACCATAAGTAGAATAAGTACCGGAACCATAACGTCTGTTCCACTGCGAAAAGTTGGCACAACCGTTGTTCAAAAGGGATGATTGGATTAGGTTTCGTAACCAAAAATCATTCGTAGCAGGATCATTAGGGTTGTTCAGGTTTAATTTACAGGAGAATACTAAGATTAAAAGGGCAAAAGTAGAAATGATACGCAACATATAGATAATCCAGAAAAGGATATAACCATATCATCTTTTTAGGGGTTAGGTGACGATTTGTTTTTGTAATTGAATTTACTTTTTCAATTATTTCTTAAATAGTTTTGGTTTTTGGAAAAAAATTGTAAACAAGGGCTGTAAAAAAAAATCAATCTTGTAGTGTATTCTGCCATACAAAATAGAAAACTCTTAGCTGCAATCATGGTAAGAAATTTTGGGTTCAATAATTTTGAAGATGTGGCTGACGGTGCCGCCAACCACATCTAAGTTTCTCCAAAAATCTGATTCGGATCTATTTCCAAGAACTTGCAAAATCTTTTGCGTATTCTGCGAAAGAAATCGGGTTTTTTCCTGTTAGGGTTTTGACAGTGTCAAGAATTGGAGCAGAAAATCCTTCTTTCAGTGCACCAGCAATCATCACAAGAAAAGCAGCATAATCTTTCGATAGCCCTGCTGAAACAAGTGAGGATTCAAAGACTTTTGGATCAACATCAACATATTCAATATTTTTTCCACTTACACTTGTTAAGTGTTTTGCAACTTCATTATGATCGATGGACTCTGGGCCAGTCAAGGTGAAGGCTTGGTTGTCGTATTTTGTCGTTGTAAGAAGTACTGCAGCAACAGAGGCAATGTCTCTTGCATCGATAAAACTTGTTTTTGCATTTCCACCAGGAAAGTAAATTTTTTGGTCTTGTTTGATACCGGCAATCCAGAAGGTATGGAAGTTTTGCATAAACCAGTTAGGACGAATGATATTCCATGGAATCCCTGCTCCTTCTAACAAAATCTCTGTTTTGCGAAAGGGCGCTTCTGGTGGCGCATGGTCCACACCCATTGCCGTCATAAGAACTAATTTTTTTAAACGGACTTGTTTTGCTTTTTCAATCCATGGAGAAAGGATTTCAAATTGGTTGGTTTGGCCCGGAGGACTTAAAAAATAAGCTGCGTCCACTTGTTCCAAAACTTCTAATCCTTTTGTAAGGTTGGATGAATCAGCAAATACCCAATGCAAATTGGCGCTGTTTTTTTGGGCTTCTGGTTTTCTGGATCCTGCCCAGACTTCATGCCCCTGTTTTTGTAATTCGGCAACGAGATGGCCCCCAACAAGTCCTGAACCACCATAAACAAATACTTTCATACGATATCCTTGATTTTGGATTTAAATCCTTTATTGTTCCTCTATGATACCGAAGATTTTCTATACTGTCTATGTCATAAAATATTAAAAATATATCCAATCGTATAAAATAGTAGACCTTTGGGTGGATTTGGAAAAATGGGGGTATGGATCTACTATCGGATATTCTCTCCTCTGCCGGTTGGACAAATGACCTGCTCTCCAAAGGCCAAATATACCAAAGTTTTGGATTTCATTTCCCCTGTGAAAAGAGTGGGGGGTTCCATGTTGTAACACAAGGTAGTTGTTATGCGAGAATGGGAAATACGATGATTCCCTTGCATAAAGGGGATTTGATATTCATTACCAGGGGAACCAATCATGAATTATTGTCCGATCCAAAAGCAAAAGTAGTCACCATTGAACGTTTTTTAGGTGAAAAGAAAACACAGATAAAAAATGAAAAACCAGTTACGACTTTTGTTTCTGTGAGATACGAAGTTCCACCAGGACCTGTCCACCCATTGTTTTTGGAATTACCTGAATATATACATATTCCTTATGAAACGATTCAAGCTCATCATGCACTCGGAGACATTATTCAAATCCTTTCCAGAGAATTAGAATTGAATTTAGGAACTGATTTGATCGTCCAAAGATTAACAGACATTTTATTATATTATTTGTTAAGGATGTGGTTAAACAATCATGTTAATTCACAGGTCGGATGGATTAAGGCATTCCATGACACATTGGTTTTGTATGCATTGGAAAAATTGCATAATGGATATAGCAAAGAGTGGACGATTGAATCCTTAGCTAAGGAAACTGGAGTTTCTCGAGCAAATCTTGCAAACCGATTTCGAGATGTTTTAGGTATTCCTCCAATGGAATATCTGACAAAACTTAGAATGGAAAAGGCAAAAGAATTATTCCAAAAAGGAAATATTGGATTGGAAGAAGTTGCACAAAATGTTGGTTACGCATCCGCTTTTTCTTTTTCGAAAGCTTATAAACGAATTTATGGAAATTCACCGAGCCGTGAGTGGAAACGAGTTGTTTAATAACGATTTAATATTTTCTAATTGGTTTTTTTTGGGTAAAAATTCTGGATGATTGCGAAACACTTCTGCTGCTTTTCGGATTTTTGAAGTATTTACCATCATTGGTTTTGTTTCTTTCCATCTACCATCTAGTTTCATTTGTTCCGATAGTTTGAGATAGGATTTTATTCTTCCGGCTCTTGTCGCATACCCAATTCGATTGGGACAATGGCAAGGGTTCTCAGCTTTTGTGAGTCCACATTCTTTCCCAAGAAATGTTTCCATTTGTTTTCTGGATCTGGATAACTTTTGGCGGAACGCTTCTGGACGAATTCCCATAACGGAAGCACCTTCTTCACTGGAAGTTTGAAATACTTCTCCTAAAAGATAAGCCATTCGATATGGCCTTGATAGACCTTGTAACATAGAATAGGTGCAAGCCACCTGAACATGTAAAACAAGTTCAGAAACATTGGGAGATGATTCTTCTTCTAGTGTAATGGTTGGAAATTCTGATGGAGAGTAGTAAGACTTTTGCGTTCGGTGTAATTCTTCACGGATGGCACGTAGGTGAATTTTCCTTCGTTCCATTTTTGATTTTTGTACATTGATCAAATGGTTACTAGCGATTTGATAGATCCAGGTAGAAAGTTTGCTTTCTTTCCGGAAACTACTTAAGTTCGTAATCACTTTCACCAAAATTTCTTGAGTGGCGTCTTCCGCATCTTCTGGATTCCATAAAAACTTCAACGCCAAGGAAAATAATTTTGGTTGGAAGATTTGAATTAATTCTTCCAATGCTTTTGTTTTTCCAGCAAGTGAACTTTCTAATAATAAAAGATGCGGATCGTCTATCATTGATTTTTGTTTGTTAGGTAATGTAGTACGAGAGCGAGGAATGCAGGCAACCCTTGCGAAAACAAAATTGAAAATTTGGCAGTTGCTGAACCGTAAATTCCAGCCACAACCACACAAATGAGAAAAAACAAGATGGTTTGGAATTTTTGGCTTTGGTCTTTGATAAAGAATAAAGCCCAAAAAAGTCCAGCCGCCAAAAAGCCATTATAGAGGCCTTGGTTTTTTGCAAGTTTTGCCGTAATTTCTGCTGTTTCCGGTGTTAACTGAAAAATTTTCATCCCTAGATCGGTTTTCCAAAGGAACATTTCCAATACCAAAATGAACACGTGTTCTACTGCAACAAATGCAGTTAGAATGAAGGAAGTGAGTTTCATCGAATTCTCCTAAAGAACAGTTTTTCTATTGGGACAATTGATCTTACCTTTTGTGACAGATTGGGAAGAAAAAAATAAAAAAAACGTGATCCAATAAAGGGACTCCGTCTGCCTTTTCCATTGAAATTCAGATCGTTCTTAAGATTCTAAGGAGTGGAAAAGGGATAAACTTATGGTTCTTCATTCATGGGCCTTGTCGTCAATTCCAATACTCCCAATTCGGTACTTAGGTCTAAAACATTTTTCAATCGAACCATCCTTCCCCCACAGGCTTCCGTTGCTGCAATTGTATATTGCAGGGGTTCTGTTGTTGCGGGATAATTGTAAAAGCTAGTTTCATAATGAATGGATTGGTATCGTCCGGTATCCCCAGCTATATTTAAAGTTGTTCGCTGGTACGGATTAGATCCATTTCCCGTTGTTGGAATAGTAAACCCAGTATAATGGCTTCCATCTTCTAACGAAAAACCAAATGATTTTATTGTATTTGTTTCTGAAACATAACCAATGATAGTTGGAATTTCTAAAGTATCGATTGTAGTTGAACCAAGAAATTGGTTCCAAATCAAATTTCCGTTCCAATCAAATTTAGAAAAAATATTATTTCGAAAATTAGTTGATGTAGGATATAGTTGGTAAGAATGAAAAGAGGTTCCGAAGTCTCCAGCATTGATCCCTGTGGTGTATACTCCATCTTGTGCTGGTGCAATTCCATAGATGACACCAATCGTAAAACTTGCACCGATGGATCCGAGATAAGTTTTATTCGTTATAGAAAAATCTGCAATTGAAAGTTTTGTCACCATTGGCCTTTGGTAATAGTAAGAAGGCAATGGATGCCCGGTGGATCCAACATAATTGTCATCAGCAGCTCCAAAAAGAAGGATAGAGTGGTCTGGACCGTAGGCGGCATTTAAGACAAAAACCCTTCCATAAGATGGTAAATATCTTTGTCTGATGGGTTGTCCTTGAGAAGAAATCATTCCCCATCCGATTTCCTCTACACCAGTATTACTTGCATAGGAAGCTACTTCCATCGTTGGGAACTCGCCAAATCCAAAAGTATCGGGAGTCGCAGAAATTCCACGTCCATTGAAAAATAAATGTATGTTGTCCATTGCATCTGTTACCAGTGCAAATCGATTTTCAACGATCGAATTATCCGTTTTATCTAAGTAAGTACTCCATACACGACTTCCACTTGCATTGTAACGAACAAGAAACAATGAATTGGCATTAGATTTGGGGGAAAGAGGATTTCCTTGTTCTGCACTTTTGATATATGCAGTGGCTACCACATCCCCATTAGATAATTCGGTGATCGGTGCTGATTCTTTTTTATCCGAAGAAGAAACGAGTTGGCCCATATAATCCAACCATTCAATTTGGAATGTCCTTCCATTGACTAAAAATACAATCACATTCAGATCGGTTCCAGGTGTACCTGTAAAAGAAAAATTTTTCCCAGTGGTTTTTCCATTCCAAACTACTTCTTCAAAAACTCCTGCAGTGACTAAAAAGTTTCCATTTTTGAGTTTGAGTAATTTGTAAGGATAGGTTTTGTAAGTTCCAGTTCCTAATCGGAGAGTCGCTTTTGCGTTGGGATTACATAAACTGCGTAGGTATTCTTCCCAAAGCCAAGTTTCCGTAAAACTTTTGGACATTGGGTCTTTGGGATTGTTTAAGTCCAACTTGCAGTTGTTAAGCTGCAATACGGTAGTGGTAAAAGACAGAAGTATAAAGAACTTCCATTTTAAATTTCTAAGTTGTTTCATTGCCAAACTAAATTTCCCATCAGTCGGGAACGTTTTCTGTTTTTTTGGTCATTTCACAGGAAGTCGCAAATTTCTCAAGCCCTTTGTCGAAATCCCTAAAAAAACCTATCCTTTTCGGAAACGTTTTCCTGAATTGTTCTTTTGGTATTGGATGTATTTGCAAAAATTAGAATATTCTATTGTTTTTATATATTGAATATGAAGTTTTTTCGAGAAAAGCTTTTGGTATTAGTCCTTGTTGTCTGTAGCGAAATGCCGCATGGATCCAGGTTGTTTTCGTTGGAAGTTTGGTCGAGAATTCTAAACCACCATTTGTTGCCGGAAAATGACAGAAGTTTTTTACAGATACTGTTCTCCCGTTACCAGTATCTTGAATATTGAAACCTACCAAACCGCTAAAACTGGTGCAAACCTCTTTTTTCGACCGTTTTTAACGTAAATTTTAAACTTTTTGAACAAGCTAATGAAAATTAGCTGTCTGCGAACATAAAAAAATTAATACATTAAAATCTGTTAATGTATCTCTAAACTTCTAGGTTAATTTTTTAATGCGAATTCCAAAACAAATTTACCATCTTTCTTTTCTCTTTCTATTCACTAACAATTGTCTTCTTTTTTTTCCCAACGGAAATAACCAAACAGACTTTAGTTTATTTGCCTTTCTATTTGGCTTGGTCGGTGGATCTCCCACTTCTTCCCAAAATTTAACACCAGGTGCAACAATTGATCTGTCAGGTGATGGAAAAAAAGACGGAACCTTAGTGGATTCTGATGGAGATGGTGTATCCGATGGAATCAATCTAACCGGTGGAACCACTCCGAACCTAATCCTCATCGATACCAATGGAGATGGGATTCCCGATGCTGTCGATAGCAACGGGGATGGATTACCAGATTATTATATTAGCCCAAACCCTCCCGGTTTTCTTACCACTGGCCCTGGAGGAACAGGAAATCCTGTTGTCATCATTGTGGATGGAAGTGGAAATCCGATTGGTTTTGATACCGATGGGGATGGAACTCCTAATGATACCGCTATCGTTACTATCCTCGGTGATACAACATCTCCGACTATCACCAGTTCCTTGTTAACTGGAACGTTCTCCACAACACAAACGACAACTCTCACTTGTTCAGATAACAAAGCACCAGGGTCGATTGTTTATACCTTAGATGCATCGACTCCTAGTTTTTCACCAAAACATGGGACTATCATTGTTTCTTCTTCAAAAGCTATTTCTTTATCTTCAGAAGGAACCCATACCCTTCAAGCTATCTGTCGTGACTTAGCAGGAAATGTTTCTACACCCATTAGCATCGTTTATACGATCGATACTAAAATTCCGGCACTGACCCTTGTCAGTCAATCGGCAACAGCCATCAGTGCATCCGCAGGAGCCATTAGCAGTTCCACAGCCACTTGGAGATCAGATCGCTCTGGATCTTTTACAGTGAGAGAAGGTAGTTCCTGTGATTCAGGTACCATTGCCACAACAGGTTCTGTCACGGCAAACGTAGACCAAGGGTTTGTTCGTTCTCATACACATTTTACAGGGGAAGGTACAAAGACATATCGTATTTGCGTAACTGGATCCAATGGATTGATTGGATTTGTTTCTGTGAGTTTGCAAAGAGATGATACTGCACCGGTTGTGACCGCTGATCCTGGAGCAGGAAACTATGGTGTAGCAACCTCTGTTTCTCTTTCTTGTTCTGATACCGGTGGTGCTGGTTGTGATCAGATCGCCTATGCGGTACAAGCTGGTTCTGCACCTTCAAACCCTGCTATCCAGGGAACGACAGGAACCGTTAGTAGTGGGACTTTATACACAAGTGCCATTTCTATGACTGATGGCGCCGTCACCTATACGAAGTTTGTGGCTCGTGACAAAGCGGGCAATGTTTCTGGTGTGAATACGGCAAATTATACTGTGGACACTCAAGTGGCCACCATCACGGTGAATTCTCATACAGCTGCAATAAATGGTTCATCAAACGTATCCATTAGTTGGCAAAGTAGCAAGGCTGGTTCCTACCAAATCCGTTTGGGTGGATCTAGTTGTGCCAATGGAACCGCTCTTACCAATACAGGCAACAATGCCAATGTTTCGGGAAATGCTGCTACAACAACAGACATCACTTCCACGATCGCCAACTCCTATTTTACTGAAGGAGATAATACCATCCGCATTTGTGTCGCAAATTTAATTGGTGGTTTTGGATCTACAACCCGAAATTCGAATAAAGACACAACGGCTCCTGTGGTAACGATGGCCTCTCCTTCTGGCTCTGGCCCGTTTGTATCAGGAACCCAACTCCAACTCAGTTGTTCCGATACGGGCGGATCTGGTTGTGATAAAATGATTTATACTTTGAATGGCACAGAACCTACGTTTGATGGAAGTGGTGCCGTCACCAATGGAACTGTTTATTCATCCCCGGTAGCTCTTGCTAATGGTAGCAACCAAGTCAAATACTTGGCTCGAGATTTGGCAGGAAACTTAAGCACTGCTGGGAACCAAAGTTTCCATGTAGGTCCACCGAATGCTCCTGCTTTTGTGGAAGCGCAAGCTGGGGAATCAAGTGCGATTGTTCAATGGTGGCCAGTCACTGGAGCCACATCGTACACAGTGTACTATAGCACAAGTCCTGGGGTAACAACAGCATCCAGTAGTTTTGGGCCAGTGACCGATCCTTATGTTACGATTACGGGACTTACTAGTGGGACATTGTATTACTTTAGAGTGGTAGTGAACAATGCGTTAGGCAGTAGTGCGGTTTCTTTGTTTGAAGCGATGGCTTTGACAACAGTTACTGCGCCTGGAACAAATGTCTCGGGGACACATGTAGATATATCGGCGGGACAAGGATTAAGTGCAGCAGGAAATAGTTCTATTTCAGGTGCAGTGCAATCATTCAATATTGATTCAATTAATCAGAAAATTTTGGTAGTTACTACGAATGATGCAAACGACGGTAAACCTGGATTGTTTCGATGTGATTTTGATGGTTCGAATTGTTCTCATACTGATTTATCAGCTGGACAGGGAAGTAATTCAGGCAGATATCCAAATGCTGTAATTGATTACTCAAATCAAAAATTACTAGTGGTAACTAGAAATGTTTCAAATAATAGTAAACCAAGTTTATTTCGTTGCAACTTGGATGGGACAAGCTGTACGCATTCGGATATTTCTGCAGGACAAGGTACATACTCAGCCGGTGAGGCAATACAACATACAACTGGTCCAAAAATTGTAATCGATAATTTTAATCAAAAATTGTTAGTAGTAAGTGCAAATGATGCCAATAGTGGAAAGCTAAGTTTATTTAGATGTGAATTTGATGGGTCAAATTGTTCTCACACAGATATTTCTGCCGGTCAAGGTGCAAATTCAGGAAAATTTCTAAATTTATTAATTGATCAAACCAATAGAAAACTTTTGAGCTTTACTACCAATGAAGCGAATGGTGGTAAAACGAGTCTTTACAGGTGTAATCTTGATGGAAGTAATTGTATACATATAGATATTTCTTCTGGCTATGTAGGTTATTTTCCAAGTCCCAATATTGATTATACGAATATGAAGTTGATTGTTGCGACTCAGCGGGGATCTACAACTGGAGGCGCTCCTTCTTTGATTCGCTGCAATTTGGACGGTACAAATTGCTCAAACACGGACATTGCAGCCACACCGAATTTAAACCAAAGTTACCGATATATTGGCTCTACCTTAGATATGAATAACGGTAAAGTCTTAGTTGCGATAAACGATTTACAAAATTCGTATAAGCCAAAATTGATTCGATGTGATTTAGCAGGAACAAATTGTTCTTATAAAGATATTTCGGCAGGGCAAGGCATGTATTCGGGAACCTTTCCTGTTGTTTTGATCAACCAATATACCGGCAAATTATTTGTGGTTACACAAAATGGTGCAAATTCGCGTAAACCCTCCCTTTTTATCTGGTGAAGTCTCCCGCGCCAGGGATCCGAAGGGCTTGGTCTCACCTAGTATAGGTGAGACGGGAGCGAAAGCGCACCCCGGAGTGAGCCCGGTCGTTGATTGGTTATTTAAAGATCATCTAACCAATGCGAGGCGCTCAAAGTTCTTAAAGCCTAAGCATTGTCCCAAGTAATAGCAGGAAAATCCTTTACAATGAATTAAAATGAGATTTCATTGGAATCACGTCTTATGGTGCCAACTGTAATTGAATACAAACCTAGACTAGAACTCAGTCGTTTTGTGGAAAGTTATCTCCTCATCCAATGTGATGAAAGTTTTAGTAAGTCTGTCATTCCGCACCATTCGTTTGTTTTGACCATCAAAATCAAAGGAAATCATCGCTACCAAATCCATTCGGATTCTAAGAGTTTACCTACAATTTCTTTGTCTGGACTTCGCAAAACGGTGAAACAAAATACACTTTCGAAAGGAACGGAAATTTTGATTGTTAAGTTCCAACCATGGGGAGCATTTTCATTTTTCAATATGTCTATGAAGGAATTGAATGAGGTTGGGATTTCTGGATATGACTTATGGAATCAATCTGAATTGAATGAGATGTATGCACAATTGTTGGAAACAAAGGACAATCATTCTAAGATAGATCATGTTGAGAAATTTTTATTAAAAACGATTCAAAAACAAACCATTGATAAACGTATTTTAGAAGCGATTTCGCAAATGAACCTGTCGCAGGGAAAAATCAAAATCAATGAGATTGCCTCTATTGTAAATTTAAGTATGGATACCTTTGAAAAAAAATTTCGAGAAATTACAGGAGGCACTCCCAAACAAGTTTCATCGATCATAAGAATGAATTCGGTAATTCGAGAAATTCCAAAGTATCGTTCTTTCACAAGACTTGCTTATGATTTTGGATATTTTGACCAATCGCATTTCATAAGAGAATTCAAATCTTTCACGGGCAAAACACCTACAGAATTTTTGGCTTAAAAAAAAATTTCATCCTGATTTTTTACAATCCTTCCTTACAAAAATTCGTTATAAACATTCATTACTAATTTAACACAGGAAGATTGTTTATGTTACAAATTTTATTAAATTTGAATTGGATCGGGATAGGATTTGCATTCCTTATTTATTTTTTTCTAGGTTATATTTGGTTTACAATACTGTTTACAAAACCATATAGAATTTCTCTCGGAAAAGAAAACGAAACACAAGGCCCACCTGCGCCAATATTTATCATTGGACCAGCAATTTGTACTCTATTCAATTTAGTCACGACAGCCATTTTGTTTTCTGTTTTGCAAATCAACCAAACGGCCGATGCGCTCCTTTGGGGAACTTTTGTTGGGATAGGATATCTATCTGCCAATACCTTTAATATTGCGATCAATCCAAACATTCCGAGGCCCATTCTATATGGTGTCATTTCGAGTGTTTATCACCTTGTGGGAATCAATGTTGCTGCTATGATTTTGGTTCAAAATTTCTGAGAAAACCTTCAGAATATAAAAAAACCACTCTTCGTTTTCGTTAGAGTGGTTTTTTTTGTTTGATCCTCTGAACTTTACCAGCTTACTATTGTAAGTTGGTAAAGCAAATACCGGAACGAAAACTAAACTACAATTTACGCTACAGGGCCATACTGGCTGTAGTCAAATTCTTTGGAACCAGTAAGGTATTTCTTGTAGTTCTCAATGAATTGTTTTGCAAGGTCAGTAGCTGTTTTGTCGTATTCTTCTTTGTTTTCCCAAGCGTTACGTGGGTTGAGGATATGTGCATCCACACCTTCGATTGTTTTTGGGAAAGATACTTGGAATACTGGGTGTTTTTCGAACTCGGATTTTTCAATGTTTCCGTTAAGGATTTCATTGATGATTTGGCGAGTTGCAGGAAGGTTCATACGTTTTCCCACTCCATACTTTCCACCAACAAGACCTGTATTGATTAGGTATGCATTTACTTTGTGTTTTTTCATTTTTTCACCAAGTAACTTTGCATAGTATGTTGGGTGGAGAGTCATAAACGCCTGACCAAAACAAGCAGAGAAAGTTGCTTGTGGTTCTTTCACACCGCGCTCAGTTCCCGCAACCTTAGCTGTGTAACCAGAAAGGAAGTGATACATCGCTTGTTCGATAGAAAGTTTAGAAACCGCAGGAAGAACACCGTAAGCATCGTAAGTAAGGAAGATCACAGTGTTTGGGTGACCTGCTTTGGATCCTGGTTGGATGTTATCGATGTGGAAGATTGGGTAAGAGACTCGTGTGTTTTCTGTTTTCGCAGCAGAAGAGTAATCTACTTTTTTAGTTCCCGCATCAAAAACTACGTTTTCAAGGAGAGCATCACGACGAATGGCTGCATAAATTTCTGGTTCTGTTTTTGGATCTAGATTGATGGTTTTTGCGTAACATCCACCTTCAATGTTGAAGATTCCATTGTCATCCCAACCGTGTTCGTCATCACCGATGAGTTTGCGGTGTGGGTCTGTGGAAAGAGTTGTTTTTCCTGTTCCAGAAAGACCAAAGAAAAGAGCACTGTCTCCATCCTTACCAACGTTAGCAGAACAATGCATAGTAAGCACGTTTTTAAGCGGTAAGTAGTAGTTCATGACAGAGAAAATCCCTTTTTTCATTTCCCCACCGTATTCGGTTCCACCAATGATACAGATTTTTTTTGCTAAGTGGAAGATTACAAATACATCGGAGTTAAGGCCGTGTTCTTTGTATTTTGTGTTTTTGTAACCAGATGCGTTGATGATGGTAAATTCTGGATTTAGTTTTTCGAGTTCTTCTTTCGTTGGGCGAAGGAACATGTTTGTGCAAAAATGGTGTTGCCAAGCTCTTTCCGTAACCACACGGAGAGAGATACGTGTGTCGTTGTTGGTTCCTGCATGGCCATCAAAAACATAAAGTTTTTTGTTATCGAGGAATTTGGTTACTTCTGCGTAAAGTTCATTGAAAATGGCTTCAGAAACCTTTGTGTTGACCGGACCCCACCAAATGTTGTTGGTAGAAGAAGGTTCATCGACAAAGTACTTGTCCTTTGGAGAGCGACCCGTAAGAATTCCGGTATCTACCATCATTGTTCCGTTATCGGAAGTTACGCCTTCTTTGTTGTTCAATTCGTGCTGGTAAATTTCTTCGTAAGATAAGTTATGGAAGACTTCGGATGGTTTAAGGCCTAATTCAGCAAGGCCGCGCAGATTAGTAGATACTGACATGGATTTCTCCTCGATTTCACTTTGTGTTTTTCTAGCTTCTTATTTTGCGAGTCGGTGTCAATAACAGAAAATGAAGATTCTCCACGCATCTGCAGAATATTTTCCTTACATCAAGATGGGTGGGCTTGCCGACATGCTTGCTTCCCTCACCAAAGAACAGGCGAAGTCGGAAGAAGTTTATGTCGCATTACCTCTCATTGGCAAATTGGGAAAGCCACCCCAATTTACCGGAAAAGAGTTCCCAGCCCTTCTTCCAAAGGATGGGCATACAGACTCCTTGGTAGTTTCGGTTCTAAAAGCCTCTCGGTTTTTAGAAGCAGAAGAAAGAGGAGTGAAGTTATATTTTTTTGAATCAGAATTATTCCAACCGTTAGACTCCATTTATGGTCATGCTGAAGAACACTTTCGATTTGCTATGTTCTCTTACGCTTGTTATGCCTTAAGTCAAATTCTAAATGTGGATGTTTTCCATGCCCACGATTGGCATACAGCACTCTCACTTGCCTTACAAAAGGATTCCGTAAAACAAGTTCCAAGTGTTTTTACCATCCATAACTTGGCTTACCAAGGAGATCATCCCTATTGGATGACGGGTTTTTTAAAAGAGGAACCATTTTGTCTGATCACAAGTCCTTTTGAACACAATGATAAATGTAATTATATGAAGGCCGGAATTTTATCCGCAGGAAAAATCACTACAGTGAGTCCTGGATATAGAGAAGAAACAATGGCGGAACCAAATGGATTTGGCCTCAGTTATTGTTTGAGACAAAGAGCAAGCGACTATACAGGAATTTTGAATGGAATTGATTCGGATGAATGGAATCCAGATAAAGACAAAAGAATTTTCAAAACATATTCATTAAAAGATTGGAAAGTCGGGAAATTAAAAAACAAAGAAGGGTTATATAAAGAAATAGGAAGGCCTTTTCTTCCAACAGATGTACCTTTGATTGGACTGATAGGAAGACTTACATATCAAAAAGGATTTCCTAGCTTTTTACAAGCATTCTTAGAAAGGCGTCACCTTCCACATCGTTATGTGGTTCTTGGCTCGGGAGATCCAGATACAGAAAAAGCTTTTTTTCATTTATCTGATACATTGCCCGATTTTTTTTATTTTTACAAAGGTTATAATGAAAGTTTGGCTCACAAAATTGAGGCTGCTAGTGACTTTTTTCTAATGCCGTCCCTTTTTGAACCATGTGGTCTGAATCAAATGTACAGCCATGTTTATGGAACCATTCCGATTGTTTCCAGAGTCGGTGGATTACGGGATACTGTGGACGAATCCAATTTTTTGCCTTACAAAACAGGGATTGTCTTTGAACCGAATGACGCTAGTTCGTTGGGATATGCTTTAGAAAGAGCCAGTGACCTTTATCTTTCTTCCGATAGAGAAATCTTAGTGAAAAACATGATGAACTTAGATTGGAGTTGGGAAAAAAGAAAATTAGAATACGATTTTGTTTATAAAAAAGCTATAGAAATGAAGTTATAATTCAGATTCAAAGTGAAATATCTGAATTTTTTGTTTTATGATCTGCTTCTGTTCGAATTTCCAATCTTGGAAAAAGTATTTGGATCCGGTCAGTATAAAACAACCGGTTCCAATTGAATCAATTAGTCCTACGAGGATTATTTACTTTTTAAACGGCATTTCACCCAAATAATCTTTTTTGCCAATTTCAATTCCGTTGTGTCGTAGAATTGCATAAGCAGTTGTTATATGAAAGTAAAAATTAGGAATCGCATGTTGCGTGAGGTATTCAAACCCTGTTAAATATTTTCCCTCCCACCTTGGTTGCGAAACTTTTATTTCTTTTACTGATTTAAAATCTTCTTCTCTATAAGTTTCCAAGTATTGGATCACAGATTGGATTCTTAGTTTGAGTTCATTTAGGTTTTTTTCTGAATCTTCATGAACAGGAGCTTCTTTCCCTGTGATACGAGCGACACAAAGTTTGGCAGTGTCGCAAGCGATTTGGATTTGTTTGGTTAACTGGAATTGATCAGGAAAGAGTCGTGAGTTCAACAAATTCTCAAAAGGGAACTTCTTGGTTTCAGAATGGATTTCTGCCTTTTCTAAAATTTTGATTAAATTCCCTAGTCCTTTTTTAAAAGATTGGACGGAGATTTCATAAAAAATGGATTCATTCATAGTTCTACTCGAATTGAGGGACAAACAAAATCAATCCATTAAATCACAGATCTAAATAGCAATTCCACCTGAAACAATGAGTTCTAAAAATCCAAAATTTTGGGAAGCACGGTTGGAACCACCACTAGTCAATACATCAGTGAGGTCAATGTATCCGCCTTTGCCACCAAATTCTAGAAAGTAAGTGCGTGAAAATTCATACCGAGTGGCAACGTAGCCCGAAACTCCATACCCAGAAACATGGAAGTTATTGTTTTGTCCTTTACCTAACACGCGTACGTCGCTTCGACAAACCACTGGGCCACCACCAATGGAGGACACCAAACTAAGTCCACTGAGTCCATCTGAAGAAGTATAAAGGGGGGTGATCCATCCAAAATCTAAAAATAGATAATTTAATCCATCGGTATGTTCGTACTTTAAAATATCGGGTGTTAACGCAATGGTTTGTTCTCCACCATGATACCCGGCCATTTCCTGCACGTGCCCAGGAAAGAGGTAGATAAAGAGAGCCGCTTCGGTGGATAAGGCCATCTGGTTTTTTGCAATCACACCTGGGTCAATGTAACCGGAATATTTGACTGGTTGTCCTGGTGTTACTACATACTTCATATGGTCCTCACCAAAGGATAAGAAAAATCGGTCCGTAAAAAAATAACTGAATTTTAGATTGTACTGGGGGATTTCAAATTTTGATGGATTTAGATAAACATCTGCTCGAAAGGATTCCGGTTTGTCCCTGGCATCTACTGCTTTCAATGTATAGTTGTAACCAGGGCCACGAAAATTGATATCACTTTGAGTATAATAATCTCGGTTATAACCCCATTGGATATTCCAACGTCCTTTTTTATCGTGAATGGTGGACGTAACCTCATTTTCATTGGCCCAGATGAAGGGAGAAAACAAAAGAAATAAGAATAAAGCTAAAGATTTATGTGTTATAGAAGCAAACGGTTGTTTGATTCTACGGGCATACAAATTATACATAACGCCATTTTCTAAATTGGTATCAAAATAGAATAGGCGAATGTATGTTTGGTTTCGGAAAAGGGCAGTTTTTTTAGTAGCTACCCCCGCTACCACCTCCGCCAGAGGAACCTCCACCAAAACTTCCTCCACCGCCTCCACCACCCCCTCCAGAGGAGCCGCCGGAGCTACTCTTTTGTTTTTTGGGAATGGTTTCGTATTCTGTGGCACTGTGTTTGCAATGGGCACAGGTTCGTCTAACTTCAACTTTTCCAGAGCTGCTATAGGTTGCTTCCGAAAGGATACGACTGGATTTACAAACAAAAGTTTCAAACTTACATTCTGGACAAGATTTAATTTTTGGAAAAGAGGTACCTTTGTATATGTATTCCGGATTGATGTTCGGAAATTTTAAAATTGAATTGGAATGGCAGCTTGGGCATACCCAAACATCATAATCAATTGAATTGACGATTTCTTCTGATACCTGTCCTTCCGACAAATGTTTGTTATCTCCCTCTTCGGAGAGTTTCGTCATCATAGTCCCACATTTTTTACATTTTCTTGGAATATTCCGAATGGCTTGCAAACGTTCCATTAACTTACGCATTCGTAAGTCTCCCCAAAAAATAAAAAATATAATGATACTTGCGATAATAAGAAATATTGACACAGGAAACAATGCATCGTCCAAAACCAAAGAAAGGAGAGTGATTGCGATCACAACAGGACTAATGAAAAGACCATAAAACAAAATGAAATCGGTTTTGTGGACAATATGGTATTTGGCAGTAGGGGAAGGTGTGAGCCAAACAACGATCCTTTGGAGTAAATTTAAAAATACAAAAAGAGCAAGATATCCAAATATAAAATACTTTTTATTACGTAGAGACTCTTCTTTTTCGATTCTTTCTAGTTCCGTAAATTTTTCATTTAAAAGTCTAGATTCTTCATCATTTAGAAAATAATTTCCAGTGGTATTGTATCGATCAACGGTTTCTTCTAAAATTCGTTTTTCTTCCTCTGTTAGTTGTGAATAAGATTTCCCTTGGTAATCATATTCATCCGTTCTTTTGGATTCATTTGATGTTTCGCCATTTGAAGGATAGGCACTTGCATCTGTCGCATCGTTGGTGCCGGTGGTATTCGAAACCAAATCTTCTACAGCCATCTCAGGATGGTTTAATTTATTAATGATGGCGGACACAGTGTCCGAATGTCCCTTTTGAAAGTTATCTTCTTTGAATGAAGGAATGGTATATGTATCAATGATTCGTTTGACAGTGACATCCGGAAGGTCACCTTCTAGTCCGTATCCAGTTTCAATTTCCACTCTTCTTTGATCGATCACATGTAAAATGAGAATTCCATTGTCTTTGCCTTTTTTCCCAATCTTCCAATGGTTGAAGAGAGCAACGGCAAAGTCTTTTGGGACATAACTTCCGATCGTTGGCAACGTCACTACGACAATTTCTAATCCTGACTCTGCCTCTGCGGCATTGATCATTTGGTCAATGGATGCCGTGTCTGTCAAAACTCCGGCACTGTCTTCCACCCAGCTGTTTCTTAGTGTCTTGGGGTTTGGGACCTTGGCAACAAGAGTGTCGATGGGTTCTTCATTTGTTGGCGAACATTGCCAAAGAACTGGCAAAAGAAAAGTAATGAGTAACGATAGAATGAAATTAGGAATGAAATTGGTTTTTGATCGAAGTGGAAAATTCACGATCTAAAGAAATTAAACGAAGCCTGAAGAGTTGTCAAGTATGAGTTAGGAGTGTTAGAATAGAATTGTATGCAACGCAATTATTTTTTTCGCTCAAGAACCAGTACAAGGAAAGTTACAAATATATGTAATCGTTTTAGGAGAAAGGCTTTTCCCTGTCGCAGATTTGATACCAGGTCCAAATGTGTATGTATTGGTTCCCAAGGAAAAACTGGAAGAGTTATAGATTTGGAGAACATTATTCGATACAAAGGAACTAGATCCATCTAGAGAAATCGGTGGGTATGTTATGACATTCGAATTTAAAAAGGTTTGCATATCAGAAGGTATTTCCAAATTTTCAGAGAAAGTGATAATTACCAATGTTGGCCAGGAGGTAAAGATTGCTTTATCGTATGGGGTTGAATAGATCATATCCAAATAGGCTGGTGTGATCCCAGTTTCATAAAATTCTACATTTAATACATCTGGGCCACTTAACGATTTATTTGTGATCATCGAAGCTCCAGGAAATGGAATCGAAATGGTAAAAGTAAACAACTCACTTCCTGATTGGTCTACTCGAATCGTTGTTTCTCCTGTACTTGCAATCAAATAGAACCTTCCACCTTCATTTAATAAAATTGAATTTGTAAGACCTTCTAATTGGTTAGTACGGCTGAGGACAGTCAAAGTTCCACCGACAACGGCAACACCATTGGCATCAACGATTTGGCCCGTGATTTGAACGGTTCTCGGTGTAGCAAGTAAGGAAGCTACCCCTAGAATAGCTGCAGGGTTGGTCTCTTCCGAGATTTCTGGATTTACAACCATCTGTACGGCCGGATTGAAATAACAATTTCCAATGACCATCCATAGACCTAAAATCACCGAAAAAGTTAATAACCTAGGATGTGGTTTCATATCATTTCTCCAGAAAATAAAGGATTGTTTCGGAAAAAGAAATTTCTTTTAGGCCTTAGAACCCAAGAGATTGATTCTATAGAAATGCTGAATGTTTGGCAAGATATTTCTTAATAAAGTTTAGTCCCGATATGGTTCGAAACTCCCTATGACTCAACTCTAAAACTTTTAATAAAATACACAAGCAACTGATGGTGAATAACAAAATCTAACAAAACGTGGAGATAACAATTTTCCCGTTGCAGATTTGATATTAGATGTAAATGCAATAAAATATTCAGTGTCAGGCATCAATCCTTCTGCTCCCGAAAATATGAGCTGATTGCCGGAAACACTGGGAGACAGATACCCTACGCTTGGGGCAGGGATAATCATCATCGAATTTGGCATCCAACTAACATCTTCTGGGTCAACGGATGCAGGAGGTTCGCTAAATTCTAAAACCAAAGGGTTTGGAGTTTTTCCCAGGTTCGCATTATGTATGTTAATTTCAGTAACACCACCTTCTAAATAGAACACTCGCACCAAGTCAAAAAAGTTAGGTGGTTCACTGGCACTAATTGAAGTCAAATCGGAAATTTCAAGTCCTGAAGGAGCACCGTTTGTTCCCACACCGATTTCTGTTGGGCTTACTACAATTAAGATCAAAGTAAAAAATGGAGTGCCGTTTTGTAATACTTCATAACTCGTTGAACCAGTTTGAAACGGTAAATAAAATCTTCCGCTTGAATCCGTTGTGTAAGTTGGCAAAGACGCTTTAGATTGAAACGATGGTGGAGAAGGAACAAAAACAAGGCCTGTCAATCCCGAACCATTTTGATCCCTAATTTGGCCAGTGATGAGTAGGTTTGATGTTTCGGCCCCGATTCCAAGAAGACTAAGAAATGAACTATCCTCTTTCTTTTCTACAGGATTTAATATTCCGTTCACAACCGGATTGAAATAACAATTCTGAAAGAACGAAAACATTAGAAGTAATAATCCAATCGACATTTTAAATTGCATCGTCGGTATTCCTCGAAGGTAAATAGATTTCATTTTTAGTCGACCGATTCGATTATTTTCTCTTCTTCAGAGTTTCTAAATCTTTTTCTAGTTGTTCCAGCTCATATTTTTCTTCTGCTTCTTTGAGTTCTTGTTCTGTCCTGATTTGTTCTACAGCTTCATCTTTGATACGTTTGATTTCCGAATCAGAAACCATACGATAGCCGTTCCCTTCGCACACATCAACGACAATGGTTTTACGTGTGATCGTGATCAGAAATCCGCCAAGGAGTGTAATTGCCATATCCCCCCAAGTGGATGTTTGTTTGATGCGAACGGGACGATTGTCTTTTGGAAGTAATACATCCCAATTTGGTTCTTTGAAACGAAGTGCACCAAACAACCAAAAGTATTCTGGATAAGATTGAAAAATTTGGCATTTTGCTGAATCGGGTGCAAGTGTGATCATATTTCCATCGGCCACAGAACCAAGCACAAAGGAATCACGTAGGCTATGAGTGATCACTTCACCACCTTCTTGGTTGGTTTTTCTTTCTGATTCTTGTCGCATCAATTCTTCTCTGCGTTTACGAATCTCTTCTTGTTTGGCAGCGATGGCCTTTTCTTTTTCGGATTTTCTTTTTTCTTCTTCTTCTCTACGGATGATTTCTTCTTCAGATTCAGCAATGTCTTTGTAGATAATTTTTAAAACGGTTTTTTTGGAAATCACCATGTGTTTTCCGTTTTGTGCATCTACTTCCACACTATCCACATTTTGATTGGTGATCACACCTTTGATGGACTTTCCTTGTTTTAACAGAATGGTTTGTACAGCGGCCAATGGGGAAATGATACAAAAAATAAGTACAATGAGAGCTAAATGTTTGTTTCGCATAGAGATGGTCCGTTCTAGTATTTTCCCTATATTATTAGGATTTAGAATCATTTGCAATACAGAATTTTCCCGTTTAGCAGAAATACTTCGAGAAATCCAGAGCGATTTGACAGGATTTGAAAAGCCACCAAACATTCCCCATTCGGAGATTGAAAGAACTTGCCTCAGGTTCGGCTCATCAAATAGTATCTTGCTTTGTTTAATTGTGAATTAGGCTCTATCATGTTTCCTTTTACTAAAGAAGGACTTGGGAGCAAGCAGGTGAGATGAAAGAAGATCAAAAAATGCATAAAGTTCTACATTCTGTTCATTTATGGGGCATTGCTGTAGGACTTGTCATATCTGGTGATTATTTTGGTTGGAACTTTGGATGGTCCAAAGCGAGTTTCTGGGAATTCGGTTTTGCTGTTATACTTGTGGCTACTTTTTACGTACTCTTTGCACTATGTTTTACCGAACTTGCAGCAAGCATTCCACAATCAGGTGGCCCATCTGCTTATGCAAAACGGGCATTAGGGGATTTATTTGGACTGGTCACTGGTTATTTAGTTCTTGTCGAATTTTTGTTAGCACCACCTGCCATTGCTTCGGCTCTCGGGGGATACATTCATTTTCTATTTCCCATTATACCTGCGTTTGGTGCAGGTATTGTCATGTTCTGTTTGTTGTTATTAATCAATTTAACTGGAATCAAACAAACAGCTCGATTTGAACTTCTAGTGACTCTTGTCGCAGTATTCGGACTTTTGTTGTATTTGGTATTTTTAACGCCACATGTATCATTTGAAAAACTACCCAATCTACCAAACGTTCATTCTATTGTTTGGAGTTCGGTTTTTCTTTCTATTCCATTTGCCATTTGGTTTTTTCTGGCTGTGGAAGGAGTGGCTTTGGCGGCCGAAGAGGTGCGAAATCCCGCTAGAGATATACCCATTGGATATACTGCTGGAATCTTCACTCTACTATGTTTGGCGGGGTTTATTTTCGTATTTACAGCGGCAGTTGTTGATACAAAAGAAATCTCTGAATTAGATTATCCCTTGTCTTATGTATTACAAAAGTTATATGGAAAAAATCAAATTTGGCCTTTTGTGTTTACCTTTATTGGATTGTTTGGTTTGGTAGCTTCTTTATTTGGAATCATCCTTGGAAACTCTCGATTGATTTATGCGATGGCCAAAGAAGGATATTTACCCAATTATCTTTCAAAATTGAGTAAAGGTTCCCATGTTCCACAAAATGCTGTTTTAAGTGGCGGGGTACTTGGGATTTTTTGTATGAGTTTTTTAGACACGGCAGAACTCATCACCATTTCTGCATTAGGTGCTTGTGGGATGTATCTTTTTAGCCTAATCTCCTATTTTGTGTTAAGAAAAAAAGAACCTTTGATGCCACGGCCTTACAAAGCTCCGTTTTATCCTGTATTGCCTGGGGTTGCACTCATATTGGGAATTGTGGCTTGTGGATCTGTTTCATTCGCAGAACCTTATTTGGCGATCGGAGTTATTTTTTTCGGCTTTTTGTTAGGGTTTGGGTATTTCTGGAAACAAAAAAGGAACTAAGATCCAAATTCCATCTTTGTTCTTTCTTTGGCATCGTGACAACGTTCTAAAAATAGTCTCGATACCGAATCATCGGGGTTTTTATCTAATAGTTTTGAAAACCCTTCGATGGCTTCTTCAAAATCATCTCTGCGGAAAGCATCCAAGGCTAAGGTGTATTCATCTTTGATTGCCATGAGTCTTGATGCTTTTTCTGGTTCATATCCATCTAAAACTTCTACTACGAAAACGGATTCTGTTTTTCCTTTGATTGCCACTCTGTCAAGTAATCGGTAATGGTATCCAAGTCTTTCCGATGCTTCGATAAATGTATCAGCACTGATCACGATACGAGAAGAAAAGAGTTTTGTAATTCCTTCAATCCGTGACGCAAGGTTTACAGCATCAGAGATAACGGTTCCTTCCATTCTTTTGTGTTCACCTAATATTCCCAAGGTGAGATTTCCTGTGTGGATTCCAATTCCTACTTCGATGGGAATGTATCCACAATTGGCTCTATGTCCGTTATAAATACGAATGGCATCTTGCATTTCGACAGCCGCTTTTACCGCATCATTTATGTCATACGGAAAAAGTGCCATCACTGCATCACCAATAAATTTATCAATAAAACCGTTGTTGTGTCGAATGATAGGTCCAACTCTTTGTAGGTAACTATTTAAAAAGTCAAAGTTTTCTTTGGGTGTAAGTGTTTCTGAAAATTCTGTAAAAGACCTAATATCGGCAAACAGAATGGTCATTCGTTTTTGTACCTGGTCACCTAAGTCCACATACCGGATATCTGATTTGCCTAGATGATATAAAAATTCTGTTGGGACAAAACGACTGAAGGAATTGCTAAGTTGTTTCTGCTCTTGCGCAAATTCTAATGTTTTTGTCATGGTTTGTCGAACAATCCGTCCAAACGTAATGACTTGCAAAAAGACAAATATCACAACACTTGCTGGGGCAACATACATCGTATGGATATATGATTCGGCATGTAGCACATCATTTGTAGCTGCAGCAAGAACCAAAAGCATTCCGAATAACAATGGTTTGGATTCCATTCGTTTTTTTATATAAGCTTGATACAGATAAATAAATATAATAATTCCATTTGCAACAAATGCTATGGGATAGATGGATGCAGTTTCAGTAAAATACACTGGCGGTAACAAAAGACCAATGGTTAAAATGGAGGACAGGGTATAAAAGAAAACTCCCATTCGTTTCGAAAAGTCTTCCGGGAAAATTGTATAAAAATAATGAAATAAAAGAGGCGCAGACCAATACCATGAAAGATATTCTAATCGCAATAAAAACCAATAGGGAACATCGATAAATTCTAACAGAATTCGTTCTCCAGTCGAAATGGTCCTTAGTAAAACTGCCAAGGAAAACAAAAAGATACCTATTGTGTGTTTCCCATCACGATTGTAGAAATACATGATTAAAAAGAAAAAACCAACAAATGCAAGAATTGATGACAACATGGTTTCGTTGATCTTTCGTTTGGTGAGACGACTTTCTGCTTTATTGTAGGTGGAAATGACAATATCGTTCCAAATCCCTCCTTTTCTATGTACATAATTTGCAATATAGAGATCGATGATGATTTCTGAACTTTGTGGTAATACAACCACAGTCGATTTAACTTGTGGAATGTACTCGTTCGGATTGGGTCCAGGTTTTCCAGATCCACCTAGGTACTTTCCATTGGCATAAATAGCGTAAGAAGTGTCCTGTTCAGGGACAGTCAAGGCCATAGTTTCTTGTTGGTTGTCTGCGAGTTTTAATTTGATCCTAAAACTTGCATGTCCAAATCCGCCAAGGGAACCATAATTCATTTTGTATCCGTTCCAATGTTTTGGAAGGCTCAGGAATAAATCGGAATCAGTTTCTATTATTTGTGAAGGGGCCGTATTCCAAAAAAATTTCCATTCCCCATTTAAAACAACAAAGGGTTCGTTCACAAAGGAATGTTGGCTTAGGTCTAAATACCCTTTCTCTGCTTCTGCTTTTACGTTCCTTTCCTCTGAAAGACAACCGAGTTGGAATAAAATAAGAAAAAGAAAGAGTTTCTTCATTTAAGCTTGTCGTTTCGGAAATACAGTATAGTCCTGAAGTTTTGTAAACTTCACTTCATCGCGTTTGTAACCGAGTAGTCCTTCTAGGGTTTGGTATCGATTCATACCCATACTGATTTCTATGTCTTGGCCTGTAAATTGTCCAGGGTGTTCGTACCCACAAGAATGAGCCAAACTTAGAAGTTCTTTTCGAAATCCTTGGATGTATTTGGCCGCACGTTTTCCTTTGATCTCTGGGTCCACTCCGCGTTGTAACCACCAGTTTTGGGTAGCGACACCGGCAGGACAATGGTCCGTATGGCATTTTTGTGCTTGGATGCAACCAATGGATAACATGGCTTCTCTTGCCACATTGATGAGATCACAACCCATGGCAATCGCAACCACAGCTCGGTCAGGGAAACCGAGTTTTCCCGATCCAATCCAAACAATTTGTTCGGACAATCCCTCTTTTTGGAAGAGGGTATACACTCTTTGGAACCCAATTTTAAAAGGTAGAGATACGTGATCGGCATAAGTAAGGGGGGCGGCTCCTGTTCCGCCTTCCCCGCCATCAATGGTGATAAAGTCGGGCCCTTGGGAACTTTGTTTCATTTCATTTGCAAGTTCCTCCCAGAATTCAATTTCTCCGACAGCACTTTTGATTCCAACAGGAAGTCCCGTACCGGATGCGATTTTTTCGATAAACTGGACTAGTTCTTTTACATTTGTAAATTCATTATGTGAGTTAGGTGATATACAATCTTTTCCTTCTTCCACATGACGAATCGCAGCAATTTCAGCGTTTACTTTTTTTGCTGGTAGAATTCCACCTTTCCCTGGTTTGGCGCCTTGAGATAATTTGATTTCGATCATTTTAATACAAGGATTTTTGCCGACCTTTTCTTTCAAAACATCCAAACTAAATTTTCCAGAATGGTCTCTTGCGCCAAAGTATCCCGTTCCAATTTGCCAAACCATATCAGCACCTTGCATATGGTATTGGCTTAGACCACCTTCGCCTGTGTTCTGATAGGCGCCGGAATCTCTTGCTCCTCTGTTCAGTGCCATCACTGCGTTTTTACCAAGAGAACCAAAAGACATTGCTGATATATTAACAATCGAATATGGTCTATAAGGAAATTTACGTTTAGGACCAATGATCTTTAAACAAGGAATACAACTTGGGTCTTGGTTGTGGATATATGCCTTGGCTTCTGGAAAAGGGAAGGCTTTGTGTTTGATAATGGGGTATCCCGGTTCGTATTGGATTTCTGTTGTTCCAAATCCGAAATTATTGTTTTGTCCTTTGGCTGTGGCATATATCCAACTTCTTTCTGTACGATCGAAGGGCCTTTCTTCTTTATCGTGAGCCACCCAGTACTGTCTGAGTTCTGGACCGATCATTTCTAAAAAATATCGGAGACGACCAACAATGGGAAAGTTCCGCTGAATCGTGTGCGTTTTTTGAGTGATGTCTCGGAGGAAGACAAGTACTAGAAATACGAACAATCCAATCAGAGTGGAGGAGAGGGGATGGGTTTCAATCCAAGTAAGTATCTGATCCATAAGGGGTGCGTCCATTTCTATATCAAAAATAAAAAGATGACAAGCTAAGATTGGAGGTGGGTCAAAGAATCTAAAAGTTTTTCTTTTGTAAATGGTTTGAAGATATATCCAGAAATCATGGGAATTTTGGCAGCCCGATCTGTGTCGGCTTCATCAACGGAGGAACTAACTAGAAAGATGGTGATAGGTTTGGGAAATGTTGGTGAAATCTTTCCAAAGGCATCTAAAAATTGCCAACCATCCATAAAGGGCATATTGATATCGAGAAAAATGATGTCAGGGAGTTTGTCCTTGTTTTGCGATTCCTTATGGAAAAACTCCAGTGCGTTTTCCGCATCTGAAAATAATAAAACATCTTCTTTGATTCCGGCGTTGGAAATGATCTTTTTTGTTGTGAACTGATAAATCGTATCATCATCAATCACGCAAATTTTAGGAGTCATTCTGCATCACTCCTTTCTGGAAAGTACATAAGAAAGGTAGCACCTTCTCCAGGTTTGGAAAGCACCTCAATCCTTCCCCCGACCGATTCCATTTTGTATTTGATCAAAAACAACCCCAGCCCTTTCCCACTGATATGACGATGAAAAGTCTTCCTAAGCTGAAAAATTTGATCTCCATACCGCTCTAAATCGATCCCAATCCCATTGTCCGAAAAAGAAATTGTGGTTTGGGAGCCAATTTGAAAGGATTCGACTGAAATCCGCAGCCTTCGGTTCGGGTCGGCGTAACGGAGGGAGTTACTGAGGAGGTGGAGGAAAATGGTTTCTAAAAATTCTTTGGAAAAGTATACAGTGTTCCCACCTGAAAAATTGGATTGAATTTCCGCTTGTTTGCTACTGATTTCCCCATTCATCAATCGGATCACATTAGTAAATGATTGGTCAATGTTAACAGGTTCTGGTTTGAACTGGTCTGAATTTTGGATTTTTAAAGTAGTAATGAGTTCGGAAAGGACTGTTTCTAAAGTCCCAGTTACATTTTCTAAATGGGATTCGATTTCTTTAACATCTTTTAGTTGGTCTGTTTCTTTCATCAAATCAAGAAGGCTTCTTAAGTTACTGACGGGTGCACGCAAATGATGTGAAATGATTTGGTTATATGCTTGTAGTTGTTTATTTTGTGTTAGAAGGGAATTGGTTATGGCTCGTAACCGATCATTGTTTTCTCGGAGCAGAGTTTCATTTTTTTTTCTTTCATTGATATCAATGATCTGTGCCAGGAAATGAATCGGGTGTCCCGAATCGTCACGTAGCACTGTGACAGTGAGATAGGCCCAAACTTTTTTTCCCGATTTATGAATGTATTGTTTTTCGATGGAATAGTTATCGATGATTCCTTTTTGGACTTCATCTCTGTACTTTAAATTTTCTTCTAGTCCGTCATCCGAACTAATTTCGGTAAAATGTTTCCCAACCACTTCATAACTTTGGTAACCTAAAAAACGCGCAAAGGCTTCGTTTGTTTCATCAATATAACCATGTCCACCCGTGAGGACCAAACCTATGGGTGAATCATGAAAAAGTGTTTTGAATCTTCTTTCTGCAAGCGCTAGGTTTGCTTCGGTATCTATTTTTTCCGAAATATCTCTGGAGGATGTATGTAGGTATTTGTTTCCCGTAGTTGGATGGATCGTTAAACGATTGTCAGATTGTAGCCAAATAAAACGTCCATCTTTGTGCAAAAAACGAAACGTAGAGTGGATGTTTTCTTCGCCTCGGAGCAGGGGTTGATGAAACCTTTCTTGGATGAATCTTTTTTCATCGGGGTGAAAAAAATCATAAGGATTTTTGCCGATAAGTTCTTCTGATTTGTATCCAATAATTTTTTCTGAATTGGGACTTACATAAATATATGTTCCGTCGGGCTCATGCAAACACACCAATTCACGGCTAATTGCCGTTAAAAGGTGGAGTATTTCGGAATCGGGCAGTCCCACAAACAAATTCTTTTCTGGTTCCTTTTGATTGTCCATCCGAAATGTAGGCGGACAAATGGATTTTATTAATTTCGTTTGATCCTTTTTTTTAAACCAATCTCACCAAAAAAGAACCCATCCTACCGATGGCCATCAAAATTGAATTAAGGATAATCAAATGAAAAATCTATCGTACATCATTCTGGACGGAAATCTCACCGCTGATCCAGAGGAGAAAACTATTGCAGGAGGTAAGTCTTTGGCCAATTTCACAGTTGCTGTCAATCACACTTCTAATAACCAAGAAGGAAAAGATAAGGAAGATGTTTCTTTCTTTGAGGTAGAAGCCTGGGAAAAACTTGGGGAAAACTGCGTTGAATACCTAAGGAAAGGAAGTAAGGTCACTGTGATGGGAAATTTGAAACAAAACCGTTGGAAAACTTCTGATGGAGAAAACAAATCTAAGTTTCGAGTCATTGCTTCTACTGTCCGCTTTGACAGTATGAGAAAAAAAGAAGAGAAGGTCGCTTAAGGAAGATATGGCGGGTGAAAGGATTGCCTTCACCCGTTATTTCTTGTTAGGGGGTTGGGATGGATCTTTTTTTATGTTTTGAATGGGTTGGCGAATCAAAAATAGAATGAGAATCGTTTTCTGATTTTGAATTTTCATTGGATTCATCTATTTGTCTTTTTTCTTCATTTCGTTCTTCTAAGGATAATTGTTTCCCATTTTTATTTATGGATAAAATTCGAAAATATCTAGGCGAAGAAACTAAATTCCATTCTCTAAAATAGAATTTCGTAAATCCATGTTTCGGACCAAATACTCCGTTGGTGGATTCGATTTTGGATTTGATGTTTGTTTTAAACTCTGATTGTTCTGCAGGGGTAAGATTAGGAAATTGAGCCACTTCTCCTTCGACATAACGATTTCGTAGAATATCTAATTCTCTACGATTTCGCAAAGTTACATCTTCAAAAAATTTTTGTTTGGCACCATAACAATTTCCAAAATAGGATTCACAGTTCGGTTCTAAGTGAGGATTGACAAAGGTTAATTCTAAATAGATGCTAATGTATTCGCCTGGGTTCGGTACTTTACCATCTAAAATTTCTAAAACCTGTGGAACAGTATCTCGATCAGTGTACTGTCTTTCGATTGCCTCACGTGAGATTTTTGTTTCAGGAGTTGTGCTATTTACTTTAACGGGTTTTTTTGATTCTCCAACGATGACCTTGTTTCGCATCACCTCAGTTTTAGTTTCAAGAATTTCGTAGGCTTGAAAGTTGACTGGTTGTTTGGCGATGATTTCACCTTTTTGGTTCAATACGATGATATGGTGATCTAAGATGGTACCGGCAATGATTTCTTCTATGATGCTAATCCCAGCATCTTCAAAAAATAAATCCAATTGAATGAAGGGGATTTTGTTTTCCGAATATTCCACGCTGACCCCGGGTTCCTTGACCAAAGGTTTTTTTTCTTCTTTGGATTCTGAATGTACCGCTTCGGATTTGGTAATCATCTTAATTCGGTTTAAATTGATTTGTTCCGAATGTGTGGGGAATGTAGGGGTAATGACCTGTTGCGGAGTTTCGCATCCCAATAATAGGAGTAGAAGAAAGGATAAGAAAAACAAGCGGTTCATATACTGTTAGTATCGGACAAAGATTGCCCCTAAAATTAGGGGCAATGCGGAAGTTAGATGAGTTTTACGCCAGCAGGAGGGAGGATCGGTCCGCTAGTTTGTAGGATTTCTACATACTTTCCATTGATCAAACGGAATGCTTTTTCTGGTTTTTCTTTTAGGAAATACACAGCTTCAGTTCCTTTTTGAGTAGGAGCTTCCATTTTCAAAACTTTACCCCATTCAGTATATGTAAGAGTGATGGTTTGTCCATCTTGAGAGTATTCTTTTACAAGTTTTCCGTCGAAGTCATATTCAGCCATTGCAATTGGATTTCTGTCTGTCCAAAACTCAATCAAGTTGAAGATTACGATGTCTAAAAAACTTCCGATTCCATAAGCGAAATAAAGTGGGAAAATCATTAAAAGGGATCGAAAGAAACCAGCAAGTTTCCCCGTTCCAATTTGGATGTTTCCATTAAAAGAATAAACTGCTTTTACTGCTCCAAATTTTCCAAAACAATTCGACAACAAACCGAAAGACAAAAGTCCAACGAGAGTCGTTTTTAATATTTTTTTCATTTTTTACCTCTTCGTTTTTGTGAAAAAACTAGAGATATATCATAGGGGATTCTCTTATCCTCTGCAAGCCGAAATGATTGACAGGCATATTTTTTCAAAGAGCCTGGTCGGAATAGAAGGCAAACCCCATTGATCTTTTCTGATTTTGAATACTTTGTCTTCTTTCTCTTCGTTTTTTTTACGGTTTGGTACGTATTCCCCGCTATTTTTTCGAATCAATCTAGAGAAACAAGAATCTTACATGTTTTCCTACTCATTAGTAGTTATTTCTTTTACATGTCTTGGGACTATCGTTTTGGTGCTCTCATTTTGCTTTCCACAGCTATTGATTATTATGTAGGTCTGAAGCTTGCATCCGAATCGAGAGAAAAAATAAGATACTATCTTTTGCTTTTCAGTTTGATTACAAACTTAGTTTTTATTTTAGGATTTTTTAAATACTATAATTTTGTTGTGAATTCTATTAACTCTGTCACCAATCCCATGTTTGGTGCTGATGTTCTGCCTGTATTAAAAATTATCCTTCCTGCAGGGATTTCTTTTTTTACGTTCCAATCTTTGTCTTACACCATTGATGTTTACAGAAAAGAAATTCCTGCCGAAAAGGATTTCATTCGTTTTGCCTTGTTTGTGAGTTTTTTCCCTCAGTTGGTCGCAGGCCCGATTGTGACAGCAAGAACCTTTATGCCCCAATTATATAGTCCCAAAAAACTGGAAGATATCGAGTTTCGTGTTGCGATTCGTTTTTTTATGTTGGGTTATTTTAAAAAGGCTGTTCTTTCCGATATGGTAGCTCCAACCATTGATGCCATTTATGCAGACCCAGCCGGACACCACGCCTATGCATTGTTAATTGCCGCTGCTCTTGGTGGAATCCAAGTATATTTAGATTTTAGTGGTTATTCTGATATGGCGATTGGGAGTGCCATGTTACTCGGTTACAAACTTCCCACAAACTTCAATTTACCTTTTCTCGCTACATCTGTCTCTGGATTTTGGCGCCGTTGGCATATGACCTTAAATTCCTGGTTACGTGATTATATATATATTCCAATGGGCGGTAGCAGAGTAACGTCCGTAAGACGAAAATTCAACCTTTGGTTTACAATGTTTGTGAGTGGCGTTTGGCACGGAGCCCAATGGACTTTTGTATTTTGGGGTTCACTAAACGGTGTTTTTTATGTTTTGGAAGAGGTTTGGAAGGAATGGTTCCCGGACAAAAAGAACGATCCAGAGACCAAACATTGGTATGATGTTCCTATTTGGCTCTTTCAGAATATTCTCAATAGCTCCATTTTCTTTTTGGGGGCAGTTTTCTTTCGTTCTCTTACTTGGGAAAATGCTTGGATTCACATTCGGGGAATATTTACATTCCAGGCCGGACAAATTCGTCCTTATATGTGGAAGGATTTCCTTTGGATCATGGGCTTTTTGTATTTGGGCCATATCATTGGGTATTTTATCTTTGAAAGGGGAAAAGGCAAACAAATCCCGGCCAGTTTGGAGTTTGCCCTGTATCCAATTCTTTTCCTTGTCTTAAATTTAGCTACACCAGAAAATTCCGTTCCGTTCATTTACTTTCAGTTCTAATTTGCTTTTTTCGTTTCCAATAATGGGAATCCTTGTACCTTGTTGCTATGGAAAGTGAACGAAGGCTTCCAAGAATATCTCCAGGAGACTTTTCCGAGTTTCAGGTCCAATTGGATTTGGAAGGAATCACACTTTTCGGAAAGTTAGGGAATATTTCGGAAGAGGGCCTTTGTTTTTTGGGTGAGGATGACTTACTCAGTGACGAAATCGAATCCCAAGTTTTGGGAAGTATAGTTTGGGCAAAAGGCACCAAACGGATGTTCTTTGAAGGTACAGTGATGTGGACCCAAACTTCCAAAATTAAAAATGTCGTTTATTATATTGCGGGAATCCAGTTTCAGGAAAGGCTCAATCTTACTGATTCCATGCTTGCACGTAGTTTGGAGATCAAATGAAAATTTTACTTCTTGGTGGAACTGGCCTAATCGGCAAACAAGTGTTAATATCTCTTGTCTTTTATCCACAAATCAAAAAGGTGATTGTTTGGGCGAGAAACTCGCAATCCGCATCAAACCCCAACGTTCCTATCGAAGTAGTCAAAGTTAGTTGGGATGATTTTCGATCTGGAAAAGTTTCGCTTCCAGATGGTTTGGATGCAGTATTTTGTTGTTTGGGTACAACCATCGGGAAAGCAGGTAGCCAAGAAAAGTTCAAAGAAGTTGATTACGAATACCCACTCCTTGCGGCTAAACAGGCCAAAGAAAAACATGTTCCCGGATTTTATATCATCACCGCCATGGGATCAGATGCTAACTCAACTATTTTTTATAACCGCGTGAAGGGGGAGATAGAAACAGAACTCCGTAAGTTACAATTTCCCTTCCTTGGGATTTTTAGACCATCGCTTCTCATCGGAGAAAGAGAAGAAATCCGAGTGGGGGAAAAAATCGGAGAGTTTCTTGGAAACCTCATTCCTTTTGGTCTTCTCGGACTCAAAAAATTCAAACCAATTCCTGGCGAATATGTTGCTAAATCTATGATTTATTCCTTGTTACATGACAAACCGGAAGAAGGATCAACTCCACAAGTAAAAGTTTATGAAAACGATGTCCTTTGGGAGATCGGTAAGGACCATTCTTTTTGATTCCAGATAACAAACAAAAACCCTATTCTAAAACCAAATACATCATCCTTAGTTGGGTGGTTCACTTGATCGTGAGAGTTTGGTATCTATTTGTTCGAAACCAAAAGTTTATCATTCCAGATGAGAGTGCCAAGGTGATTGAAAAAGGCTCTGGTTATATCATTGCAGTTTTTCATGAAACTACATTGTCTCTTTACCGGCATGCGACTCAATATTTGAAACGCAAAAAAAAAGCAGATATGGTCGCCCTTGTTTCTCAATCCAAAGATGGAGAAATCATCCACCAAACCTTTGCTCGGTCAGGACTCCGTTCAGTTCGGGGATCATCCACAAGAGGAGGAACGGGTGCCTTTCGTAATATTTTAAAAGAGATGAAACAAGGTGCAGTTCCCATTTTTACTGTCGATGGTCCCAAAGGCCCAAGACGTGAGGTAAAACCTGGAGTCATCGTGACGGCATCTCTGACTGGGTTTCCCATCTTGTATTTGCATTCTTGTTATGATAGAGCCTATACTTTTAAAAGTTGGGATAGGCATTTTTTTCCAAAATTCGGAGCGAGGTTATTCATCCAATACGGGGAACCTTTCTTTGTTCCCAAAGGTCTTTCGGAGAGCCAAATGGATGAATATGCCAAAAAATTGGAAATTGCCATGGGAAAAAATGCGGAATCTCTGGAATCTTATGTGCGAGGGCTCTTCCCATACAATTCTATTGACGTACCGCCTAAACTCTAAATTTTAACCAAGTAAGGTAAAAAAATGTCATCTCTCAAAAACTATATCTTCACTTCCGAGTCCGTATCTGAAGGACACCCAGACAAAGTCTGCGACCAAATTTCCGATGCCATTCTCGATGCGTATTTAGCCCAAGATCCAAAATCCCGTGTTGCTTGTGAAACTCTTGTGACGACAAATCTCGTAGTCATCGCCGGCGAGATCACCAGTAAAGGAAAAGTGGACACTCAAGAAGTGGCCCGTGATGTGATCCGTAAAATCGGTTATAACGATATCAATATGTACTTTGATGCTGACTTTGCAGTTGTTGCTTCCCATGTACATGCTCAGTCTCCAGACATTGCCCAAGGGGTAAACGAAGGAGAGGGACTTCATACGGAACAAGGTGCTGGTGACCAAGGTCTTATGTTTGGTTTTGCGATTGCTGAAACACCAGAGCTTATGCCTGCTCCTCTATACTACTCACACAAACTTTTAGAACATTTGTCTGATCTTCGTCACACTGGAAAAATTGACTGGTTGCGTCCTGATGCAAAATCACAAGTCACCATTCAATATGAAGATGGAAAACCAAAGAAAGTGGATACTGTTGTGATCTCCACGCAACACAAACCAGGTGTCACTCATAAACAAATCGAAGAAGCTGTGATTGAAGAATGTATCAAAAAAATCATTCCAAAAGAACTTTTAACGAATACACGCTACTTCATTAATCCAACTGGTAAATTTGAAATTGGTGGGCCACATGGTGATACAGGTCTTACTGGACGTAAGATCATCGTAGATACTTACGGTGGAATGGGTCGTCATGGTGGTGGAGCGTTCTCTGGAAAAGATCCTTCAAAAGTAGATCGTTCTGCAGCATATATCGGCCGTTATATTGCGAAAAACGTAGTGGCTGCTGGTCTTGCTCATAAATGCGAAGTACAACTTGCTTATGCAATTGGTGTTGCGGAACCAGTATCGGTACTTGTGGATACCTTTGGAACAGGAACTATCTCTGATGAAGAAATTGCAAAACGAGTTTTAGCAAATTTCAAACTCACTCCAAAAGGAATCGTAGATGGTCTTGATCTTCTTGGAAAAGGAAGAAAATACCAAGAAACTGCGGCTTATGGTCACTTTGGTAGAACAGGTAACACATTTACTTGGGAAAAAACTGATAAAGCAGAAGCTTTAAAAAAGGGATAAGTATGGGAGCACCTAGCCAATCCACAGCAGATAAAAAAGCAACAAGAGATGCCTACGGCGAAGCCTTAGTTGAGTTAGGTGCATCTAGACAAGATGTTGTAGTTTTAGATGCGGACCTTTCCGGTTCCACTAAAACTGCAGATTTTAAGAAAAAATTTCCTGAACGGTTTTTTAACGTAGGAGTCGCTGAACAAAACTTAGTTGGTCATGCTGCAGGTCTTGCACTTTCTGGGTTTGTGCCTTTTGCTTCTAGTTTTGCTATGTTTTTATCTGGTAGAGCTTGGGAAGTGGTTCGGAACAGTGTCGTTTACCCAAAGTTAAACGTAAAACTCGTTGCTTCTCATGGTGGAATCACTGTGGGGGAAGATGGAGCTTCTCATCAGTGTATCGAAGATTTTGCCATCATGCGTGTCATTCCTGAAATGACTGTGATTTGTCCTTCTGATTTTAACGAAACAAAACAAGTCATCCATGCTATCGCTGATTATAAAGGCCCGGTTTACGTTAGGGTTGGACGACCAGCCATTCCTGTCATCGAAAGAGAAAACTATAAATTCCAAATTGGAAAAGCAGAACTCATTTCTGAAGGAAAAGATGTTTGTATCATTGCAAACGGTGTGATGGTGAACGAAGCCATGACGGCTGTGGGACTACTCAAAGAAAAAGGAATTCATGCAAGCCTTCTCAATATGGCTACTATCAAACCTTTGGACAAAGAGGCCATCATCGCCAAAGCAAAAGAATGCGGTGCCATTGTCACTTGTGAAGAACACAATGTGGTGGGTGGACTCGGATCTGCTGTTTCGGAACTTCTTTCTGAAGAATATCCTGTTCCTGTGATCAAAGTAGGAATGAAAGATACTTTCGGAAAATCAGGAACTTGGAGTGGTTTACTCGACTATTTCGGCCTCCGCGCAAAAGACGTAGTTTCTCACGCAGAAATCGCAATTTCCAAAAAGAAAAAATAAGGTTATGGTTGGGTTATGACCAGCTCTGGAGCATCCCAACCTTCCATTTTAGAAGAAACCGAACGAAAGCCCCGTCTTAGCGATGGGCCTTGGAAGGTTGTACTTTGGGATGATGACTTTCATACTTATGAGTATGTCATTGAGATGTTAATGGATGTTTGCCAAATGCCTTGGGAAAAAGCCTTTCAACATGCTGTGGAAGTGGACACCCGAAAAAAAACCATTGTCTTTTTTGGTGAATTGGAACATGCAGAGTTTGTTCACGAACGGATTTTGAATTATGGCCCCGACCCTAGGATGGGTACATCCAAAGGTTCTATGACGGCGACCCTTGAGAAATAATTTACATCTTACGTTCTAAGGCATAATTTCGTTCTGGAACTAACAACGATGAAACGGATTCATTGGTATCCACTTTGATGTTCGTTGTGGGATTGTAAGTATCCAACATATACTCCCCGTCCACAATGAATTGGTAGTGGTATTCTCCCGGTAACAATTTCTTTTCGAGAGTAAATACACCTTTCCTGTCTTTCTTCAAAAAATCATGTTCGGGGTTCCAATCATTAAAATTTCCAACCACTCTCACTACTTCCGCATCGGGTAAGTAAATTTGAAACTTGACGGTTCGTAAGTCGCGTTCTTCGTTTGCGGAATCTTCTAAAACGATCGTTTTCGTTTGGCGGTCTGTATCCTTTCCTTCTAAAACAAATCGTGAGTAATAAGAACCGGACCCGTCTTCCAATTTATCAAAATTTTCAGGATCGTAAGTGAGAAGACCATTCACGCGGAACTTATACTCGTAAACTGGGTCTTCTTCATAGGTATCAGTGATTTGTGTGGGTTCGATCACCGTATAATAAATTCCATATTGGTTCCGCTTCATATCGGAACATTCCCAATTGTTAAAACTTCCGCAGATTTCCACAGATTCATCACGTAAACCGTTGTATGTAAAAAGAATCCCTCGGTGTATTAGTTTTCCGGAGGATACGTAAGATTCCACATCGAGATAACGAATGTAACGTGGAGCAATATTCTTTTTGAGACTTTCCAGTTGCCAGAGATAATAGACTGTATTTTGGTCCTCTGTTTCATCTGACATCTCGAGTTCCCCTGCGGAAAAACTTCCAATCCAATCCATTCCATCCTCAGCGAAGATTCCGATTCCGGTAAAAAAGAGTAAAATGATGGCGATACGGATGGATTTGAATTTCATCATGGTCGTGTTCGTAAGGGATCCTTTTAGATAATTTTCGGCAGAAATGAAAAAAGAGAGTGAAAGGTTTTTTTCCAAAGGAACCATCTGACATAATAAAAAAAATATTCTGTCATTTTCAGAAGGGGCCGATAATTCATTAGGAATAGACCTTCAAATGGCTGAGCCGATAGACAAATTGAGTCCGGAAGAAATCAAACAAATCGAGACGATGTTTTCGGCTCTCAATAAAAATCCGCTTTCATCGGAAGAATTGAATCCGATGGCGAAGGTTTTGCGTGAGAAACTAGGATACACAAATCCCATCGCGCCCCAAGAACCAGAAACCGATACAGAAGAAGAATCAGGTTCTGCCTTTGATGATTTTGATAATGAAGGGGCAAGCGATTCCGAAGCAGGAGACCCTTTTTCTGGTCTCGATGAGGACGATGACTTTGGTCCTCCGAAACTCCCAAACCGTGAAGCTGAAGAAGACGATGGAATTGATTTAGATGAACTTTTAGGTGAGGACGGTCCAAAACCCACCCCTGCCGAAACACCAACTGCTACGGACGATTTTGACTTTGATGCCCCTTTGTCATCTCCCGACGATACGGATCCTTTTGCTTCCGATGCGGGCCAAGCGGAAGAAGCAGATCCGTTTGCCGATATGGGATCGACCCCTGCCCAATCGGAAAGTTTTGGTGATGACCCTTTTGCTAATTTAGATGCGATCGATGAAGCTCCCATTGAGGACAAACCAGCCCCTGTCATCGGTGATGACCCTTTTGCCAATTTAGGTGAAGAAGACAGTCCACAAACGACCGACGAAGACCTGTTTGCTGGATTTGAAAGTGGATCAGAAGAAACCACTCCTTCGAGGGATGATTTTGATTTTGGGGCAGAAGCGGACACTCCATCCGCTGGCGGCGATGATCCATTTGCGGATATGGGTTCCACACCCCAAGCCACAGAAAGTTTTGGAGATGATCCTTTTGCTAGTTTAGGTGGGGATGATACTCCTGCTTCCGATGTTGGTTCCGCCGATGATCCGTTTGGTGATCTTTCTACTCCAAGTGGTGGAGATACTTCTTTCGGCGATGATCCCTTTGCGGATATGGGCTCCACACCCCAAGCCACAGAAAGTTTTGGAGATGATCCTTTTGCTAGTTTAGGTGGAGAAGACAGTCCTTCTACTCCATCGAGAGACAACGAACTGGCCGACATGGGTGGTGGGTTTGATGATCCATTTGGAGACTTGGGTGTGGGTATGGAACCACCAAGTTTAGATGATGACTTAGGGGCTCCTTCTTTTGATGATTTGGCACCATCCATTGATGATATGCCTGTCTCTACGATGGATGACTTTGGTTCCGATGGGCCAGGTGGATTTGAGGAAGACCTCATGTCTCTCGGTAAAGAAGAAGAACCAGAAGAGTCGCTCGAGGCAAACCTAACCGATGAAGAACTAGCAGTCATCCAAGCCGAATTACTCAGGTATCCGCCGAAACTCAGACGAACTATCATTGATACGATTGTGAACCAAAGAATACCGGTTCGTAATCAAAAAGAAATCATTGAACTCATTAAGGCCCAACAAAAACCAGAAGACATCGCCAGTTATTTAAGTGGTCTTCTGGGAGAACGAGTTGAACTTAGCGACTCTACTGGAAAGTTTGCTGCCGATGGTGTTCCAATCATTGCCAGTCGGGATGCTTACACCAAAGAAGGTGCTGCCCGCAAACGAGAGTTAGTTCGTAGAACCATTTTGTCTTCTGCAGCCGCAGTTTTCCTTGTATTTGGGATTGTCACTCTTTGGAAATATGTCATAGTTCCTTATCGTGCCAAAGCACAGTACGCTCTCGGCCTCGAGAAAATTGAAGAATTCAGTTATGAAACGGATGCATTGGAAAAGAAAAAACTTCTGGCTGATGCAGAAAATTATTTTATCAAAGGGGAAGAAATTTTCCCGCATAACTTAGAGTTTTTGAATAAATACTGTATTGCCTACACCAAAGCAGGGCAGTATGAAAGGGCTTTTGAAAAATGTTTTGGCAAAGTAGAACCTGATTTCGGTTATGAACCAGAAGATAAGGAACATAAAAGAGCATGGGAAAACAGAAAAGAAGTACCAAACATTAGTTTTGCGAAAAAAACAGAATGGAACGATGCAGGTGTTGAAACGGCGGGACGTAGACCATTACCGGAACTTGCTTTTTACTTAACTTCACAAGACAAAGTTCCAAGAAAGGTTTTAAAAGCGGGCGCATACATTGCCTCTCGTCTCAAATACAATATTCATGATATTGATACTTACATTGCACTCGGGACTTTTCACTCATTCCATAGAAAGGATTTTATCGAAGTTCCACCTGGTAGTAATCGTAAAAAATATAAAAACGACCATCTTGCCATTGAATACTTCAAACGAGTGTTTACTGATGGAGGAGATCCTGATAATGTTGATGCCATTGCCGGGATTGCTAAGATTTTTTATAACAAACAAGAGTTTGGAACAGCTGTTAAATATTATAACGATATCATTGAAAAGTATCCCAAAAATGCCATTGGGCATGGTGGAATTCTATCAACATATATCGAAATGTGGAAACGAGATAAAAATCCACAATATGTTCTCAACCACCACAGACAAGTTCGTAATGCTCTTAACATTGAAGATGAATTATCTCTATTTGTATTAGCGAAACTTGCATCCTTCTATATCGATTTGGATTCTGAAGAAGTTAGGATCAAATACAATATCAACCCAGAAGACCAAGTCACAGGGATGGAAATTGATGATAATGTGGAATACCTTCTGAACATTGCCTATGGCAAAGAAGGTGGATCTAAATTTGCAGAAGGATATTACCAACGTGCTAGGTTCTATTTCAAAAAAGAAGAGGCAGCTCGGGGCCTCAAACAATTGGAACTTGCATCTACGTATGACATTCGCCATTACTTAGCAGTTCTTTTGATGGCAGAATATTATATCCAAACAGAAAATTATGATGAAGCCGTAAAGTTACTTAGAGAAGCCGATGATCGTTACCAAAATTATAGAGACCGACTCGGGGAAAGAGATGAGGATGAAACCTTACTCGAAGGAAGCCCTGGAAGGATTTCGTTTAACTTAGGTAAAATCCAATTTTTGGAAGCTGCCGGGATTAATGTAACAGACAATACACGAGAATTTCCTGGTAAAAAAATCTATCCAGAACGTAGTATTGGTACTTTGTCTTATGAAGAAAAAGAAAGAAGAAACGGACTCTTTATGGCTCGTGAATCTTTTCTTGCGGCCCTCGATCGTGATATTTCGAAAGATCCAAAAATCGTCAGAGAATGTTATTATTATTTGGGTTGGATTGATTATAACCATGGAGACTTTGCACAAAGTTTGGATTTTTGGGCAGAACTTCCAGAAGAAGATATCTATAACAATGCAACCTTACTTTTTGGAAAAGGAAATGCGTTCTATTATACAAGACAATACAATGCAGCCCTTGGCAACTATCTGAAGTTAAAGGATGATTTTGAACTGAAAGAACAAAGTTTGGGTCGAATCGATACAGAAAATTCAGATCATAGAGAAGTGTATGAAACTCTCACTGCCCTTTATAATAATATTGGTGCTGTGTATGAGAAAAAACAAGATACCATCAATGCACTCAAATACTATTGGAAAGCAATGGAAACCGCTAGAAAGATTGGGTCTGTGAGCGAAATTGCAAACTCCAACAAAGATTTGGTGTTTGCCAGAGCAAAACTGGATCGAGAGCCACTTCTTGAAGATTGGTTGGCGCCAACGCTTGACCGATTGGATCAGATTAAAAAATAGATTTTGTAAAGTTGACTTTAGGTTTAGGAAAGAAAGTCGGGCGTGGAGGGCAGATGATTTCTATCCTCCAAAATTGTTTTATTACAGATCCCGTCTTAAATTAATGTTTTCGGAAACGTTCGCGGATTCCTAATAGAAAGAAGTAAAATGTTTCCCACATCCTTTGGATTCGGTATGGTCTTGCGATGATCCTCCAAAGCCAAATGAGTCCTCTTTCCTTAAACCATTCAGGTGCTTTTTTGTCAGCACCAGATAACATATCTAAGGCGCCACCTACACCTATCACAACTGCTTTGCCAAAATAACCTGTGTTGTTTTCGATCCAAATTTCTTGGTCTGGAAAATCCATCGCAAGAAAAATGATATCCGGGCCTGTTTTACGAATGGCTTCTTTGACTCGCATTTCTCTTTGTCTATCGAGATGTCCCGCATGCCTTCCGACAATTCTAACTTTTGGAAAATGTCTAGTGAGATTAAAATAAATTCGTTCTACAATTTCGTCTTTGGCCCCAAAGATAAATGCTGTGAATTCTTTGAGTTCGGCCAAACGAATGAGATCCATCATCACTGCAATTGGAGTGACTCTCTCTTTAAGTCTTCCCGAGGTCATCCAACCAATTCCTGCCCCTTCCACGAGAATGGTTCCTGCTTTTTCTGCAATGCGGTGGAGGGACTTTTTCGGGCGCATCCTCATGAGTTTAATGGGATCTAAAAATAAAACATGGTGCATGCCTTCTTTTTTCTCAAGCACGCGAAAGAGTTTGGCAATGGCTTCGTCGGTCGTGACGTTGTCGATGGGAATTCCCAAAACATTTAGAGTTTCTAACTTGGAAACATCGATATTTTGGTATTCTAGTAGTATATCCCTCTCATCTTTTGAGGAATTGTGAACGATTTCGCTCAATTGCTTCATGTAGCCGGGCTTTCCTTTCCTATCTAAAACATTATGTCCAGTACCCTCTATTGTCGCCTCTAAATTTTTAAAAACTTCCGTTTTTTCACTTGGATTGGAATCGAAAGAAAGAGAAAAAGTATCAAAATGTTTCGTAGCCATCTTTTTCTAGTACTGATTCTCTTTTTTCTCTCAAGCGCAAGTTATGCGGAAAAACTTTCCATTTTTGGAACGATACAAAATGGAACCACTGGTGGACCAGGCAAAGCTGATTCCATTCGAATGCTGGCTTTACAAGGAGCTATGGTTCCTTTGGCAGACATTGGTCCACAGTCTGGTAAATTTCGTTTTCCGGAAACGGATTTACCGGAAGGAGCACCCATACTTTTACAAATCCAATACCAAGGCGTAAATTATAATAAAATGATTCCGCCAACAACCAAGTTTCGTACATCTCCGCAAGATGTTTTGGTTTATGACACAGGGGCAAATCGGAATCAACTTGCAGTGAAAAGCTTAATGCAAGTTATGCGAGAGAAAAAAGGTCTCCGTGTTTTTAAATTATTTTTGATCGATAATTCAAGTAAACCTCCGAAATCTTATGATTCAAAGTCATCTCCTTTGGAATACTCTGTAGCAACGGGAGCGACAGAAATTTTGGCTCAAATCCAGCAACCAGGAAGTAAGATGGCCATCCCTTTGGGAATCCCAGAAGGGCCAAATGGAGGAAGGTTACTAGACCGTGCCATTCTTCCGGGTGTTTCGGAAATGCAAATTTCTTATTTTATTCCAAA
Source organism: Leptospira meyeri (assembly GCF_004368965.1). Classification (NCBI taxonomy): domain Bacteria; kingdom Pseudomonadati; phylum Spirochaetota; class Leptospiria; order Leptospirales; family Leptospiraceae; genus Leptospira; species Leptospira meyeri. Next base: position 2,866,191 of record NZ_SORO01000001.1, read on the forward strand.
CAACCAAGAAACTTTCAGCGAACGTATGTTAATTGAGTCAGAGAATGGAAAATTTCCTATCTTTGTTAAACCACAAGATATGGAAATTAAAACGGGAGAAAAAACTCCTGTCACCAAACTAGACAAAGATGTTCCACCAGGGCTTAGTGCTTATGTTTTGAGTTCTTTGGACTTTGGAACCACTGTTGAGTTTACTTTCTCTGGTGGAAAACCACTTCCCACAATTTCTAACAATTCAAATCCCGAAATCTGGAATGGTTCGATCCTTACCAGTTGGGACCTATCCCTTTTTGCAGTGATTGGGTTTCTTGGATTTTTATTTACGCTCTCATTTATTTTTGTCTATCGAAAACAAAGAGAAAGGAAAAACAATCCATGAACCAAAAACAAACAAAACGAGAAACAACCTATCTGCGATTTTTTGGCCTCGCCGAACTTGCAGATCATGGCGCCAGAGGAATTTTAGCATTTTGGGTCATCCTAGGAATGGCCTTCTTTTTGTTTGGCGACCAGAACCTAATTGCTCCCAATATGAAAAATATCGGTGCTTCTTTGGGGATCACAGATCCAAATGAAGTTGATTGGAAGTTAGGTGGTATCATTCCCGTTTTGTTTTTTATTTTGGGTGGGGTTGTGTCCTTGTCTATGGGATACCTCTCACAAACTTTCTCTCGAAAGAACTTACTCCTCGCCACTGTCCTTCTTGGTGAAATTCCATGTTTTTTGACGGCGTATGTAGAGACTTATGATCAGTTTTTGATTCTTAGAACACTTTGTGGCTTTGGTCTGGGTGGAATTTTTCCACTCCTCTTTAGTTTGATCGGAGATTATTTTTCAAGCCAATCGAGAGCCATAGCAACGGGTTACGTGTCTTTGGCGATGGGACTTGGGGTAGGGGTTGGGCAACTTCTCGGTGGAATTTTAGGTGGTGCAGATCCCATCAACGGATGGCGTGCTTCCTTTATTTATATGTCTGCTCCTTCTTTTCTATTCGCTGCAGTTTATTTATTCTTTTGTAAGGAACCAAAACGTGGTGGTGCGGAAGGAATTGTTGGTGATGAGTTATCACATAAAATCAGTTTAAAAGATTTTAAATTACTTTTTGAAAGTAAAACCAACTTAGGAGCCTTTTTACAAGGCCTACCAGGTTGTATTCCTTGGGGAGTGTTCTTTGTTTATTTAGCAGATTATTACGAACACACATACCATCTTTCCAAAGAAATTTCAGCAGGTATGATTACTTTTGCAGCCGTAGGAATTTTTATTGGTACCTTTTTTGGTGGAGTGCTTGGACAAATTTTGTATAATATCAAAAAAACATACCAACCATTACTTTGTATTGGAACCACTTTCTTTGGAGTATTTCCTGCGATATTACTTCTTTATTCATTCGATATCGTTCCTTATATGGGTCTTTTCATTGCATTGAATATTTTTACAGGTATTATGATTTCGATCACAGGACCTAACGTACGTGCGGTGTTACTCAATGTGAACGAACCAAAATCTCGAAGTGCTATTTTCTCAATTTACAACTTAACTGATGATTTAGGGAAAGGACTTGGTCCTGTGATGTCAGCAGTGATTTTAGGATTAACTCCTGACCGCGGGCTTGCATTGTCCATTTCGATTCTTTTTTGGATTCCTTGTGCATTGGCATGGTTACTAATTTTATTTAATTATGAAAAAGATGAAGATAGAATGGTCCAGTTGATGAAACAAAATGTTTCAAATGCGTAAATTTTTATCATTTTTAGTTTAGATGAATATCAAACACAACTTACTCGATATTGAAGGGACAACAGCACCAATTGCTTTTGTCCATCAGATCCTTTTTCCTTATGCTAAAAAACATATAACACGTTTTCTAAAGGACTTCCAATTTTCGGAAGTCCGGTGGAAGGAAATCCAATCGGAATTTGAAAAAGATAGGAATCTCCGAGAGGAAGGTTTTTTATCTCGTTTTTGCAAACCAAATTCTCTGACAAAAATGGAACCGATTGTTTTTTCCTCAGATCTTATTCCTTCTTACTTCGAATATTTAATTGAGAAGGATCGGAAGTTTGGTCCATTGAAAGAAATCCAAGGTAAAATTTGGAAAGAGGGATATGAATCAGGAGAAATCAAAAGTACGGTTTATCCAGATGTACCTGAATTCTTAAAAAAAGCCCAAGAGTCAGGAATCCAAAATCATGTTTATTCATCGGGATCTGTGGAAGCACAAATTTTGATTTATCAATATTCGGAGTTAGGTGATCTTCGAAACTATTTTGTATCTTATTTTGATACAGCTGTTGGTGGAAAAAGAGAAAAAACAAGTTACGAAAATATCGCTCGTGAACTAAAGGCTTCTCCCAACCAAATTCGTTTTTTTACTGATATTGTAGAAGAAGCAGAAGCAGCGCATGCGATCGGAATGGATGTGGTGATTTTAAATCGGCCAGGAAATATACCGCAAAAACCACATTCCTTTCCTATCTGGGACCATCTTTAAGTCAAAAACCAAATACTAATGGAATAAATTCCAATAAGAACCGGAAAGGCCACCTTCCAAAACGGGTGAGCCGTTCTCAAATTCATAAATACAAAACAAATTAATAGAAACTTGATCGCACTCATTAGAATCAAATTCCAAGTGGTTGGTAACAGGGAACCCATTCCATAAAAAGAATAATAAACAATACCCAAAAGAATAACGTAAGTAAGTAGAATTGATTTCATCAACAAACTCCTAAAGAATTAAATACAAAGCCGGATATAATAATAACCAAATCAAATCACACATATGCCAAAATACGGCTCCGGCTTCTAAATTTTCGAATGAAATTGTTTTTCGGCTAATATAGATTATAAATAGAATGATGACCCCGACTACCACATGTAGATAATGAAATCCAGTGAGTAACCAATAATAACTAAAAAACTGGCTTGATTCGAGACCAAATCCGAGTAACCACTTTTCACGAAACTCATAGAATTTAAGAAAAAGAAAGGCAAATCCAAAAAAGATAGAAACAAATAACAAAAGTGTAAAAAACTTAAAATTGTTCCTTTCTCTGTAATACACTGCGGTTGCGATACAAAACCCGCTGGTGAGTAAAAATACAGTATTCCAGAAAGCAAAAGATTTGTTTAAATGTGACTGCATATAAGTAAAAGCAGTGAGATCCTTTGACTTATCATATACAAGAGAGCCGATTCCTAAACAGAATGTCAAAACTTCAACAAGGACAATCATCCAAATTAAAATTCCACCAGGTGGATACCATAACGATTGGTTTGTTTTTATGTTGTTTTCGTGCATCAAAATCTCCTTTTTTAAATTGTATTTGTAAATAATTGAATATTCAATTTCTTTAATTTTATGTATTCTATTCTAGCTTTAAGAGTATCTTAGGGTTTTCCCTTGGAAGTGAACAATTTGTACCTGCCGATTGTATTTGAACATAGTTCCTGATTGCTTCAATTGATTTCAGGTTTCAATTAACCGCTGTTCTTATATACATTCATTATGTTATTAGAAAAATTCAAATTCGTACTTGATATAAATCAATGCGGAAACTAAAATCTGCACCTACAATTCAAAAAATTGAAATTAGGAGGCAAGGATGCTATCTAAATCGCAAGCCAGGGCGTTCTTTTTGGGAGGCACCTTTTTGTTCAGTGCTATCTTTGTGTTTCTCACTGTGGATACCTTGCGACAAAACGATTCCCGAACCAATGTACAAAACATGACATCGGATGTTTTGAAGGGGAAGGAAATTTGGGAAAAAAACAATTGTATGGGTTGCCATACTTTGTTAGGTGAAGGTGCTTATTACGCTCCTGATTTGACAAAGGTTGTCGAAAGAAGAGGGGCCACTTGGATCGATGTGTTTTTAGACGATCCACAAGCAATGTTTCCTGGAGAACGTAAGATGGTGAAATACAACTTCACTAAGGAAGAAAAGGGGCAAGTCATTGCCTTTCTTGATTGGGTAGGTAAAATTGATGCCAATGGATGGCCTCCAAAACCAAATATTCCCATCGATTCCATTGCCACGCCGCAAGTCCCTCAGACAAAATCGAATGCAGTTGCTATGCCTCAACCCGAAAAGTTTTCTCAACTTTGTGTCGCTTGTCACGCTGTAGGTGGGAAGGGTGGAAACGTTGGACCTGCACTTGATCATGTAGGTTCTAAGTTCGATTCTGATTATCTCAATCGTTGGTTATCAGATCCACAAGCCATCAAACCGGGAACAAATATGCCGAAGTTACCGTTAACTGATCCAGAAAGAAAAGACATCGTTACTTATCTTTCGGCGTTGAAATAAGGAGAAACAATGAGATTCCAATCACAAAAGGTCGCATATTGGTTCTTTGCAACTTGTATGTTACTCTTATCTTTACAAATCGTTTATGGCTTTATTATGGGTTTTGCTCGTATTGGCTTTGATGGATTACATGATTATATTCCATTTAATACCGCTCGTGCCACACATACAAATTTGCTCGTAGTATGGTTGTTAACTGGCTTTATGGGAGCTGCTTACTATATCATTCCAGAAGAATCTGATAGAGAGTTGTACAGTGTTAAACTTGCTTACATCCAACTTCTTTCTTGGGTTGTTGTTGGAGTGATTGCCATCATTGGATTTCACTTCAATTGGTGGGAAGGTCGTAAGTTCTTAGAAATTCCAAGGCCACTTGATTACTTGGTTGTTGTGAATGTTTTAACATTTTTGTTCAACATCGCCATGACCATCTGGGAGGCTAAAAAAAGAAGCACAACGCAACTTGTTCTTTTCTTTGGTCTGTTATGTGCGGCTCTGCTTTATTTGCCAGGAATGATCTACTTCGACAACCAAACACTCGATTCCTACTTTCGTTGGTGGGTAGTGCATCTTTGGGTGGAAGGAGTTTGGGAACTCATTATGGGTGGTATCCTTGCTTTTTTACTCATCAAACTTACCGGAGTGGACAGGGAAGTCATTGAAAAATGGCTCTACGTGGTTGTCGGTTTAACATTCCTTTCGGGAATTCTTGGGACTGGACACCACTACTACTGGATCGGAACTCCTAAATACTGGCTTATGGTTGGTGGAATTTTTTCTGCTTTGGAACCACTTGCTTTTCTTGGAATGGCGATTTGGGCCCTCAATATGTATCGTAAAAAAGGAAAAAACCATCCTAACAAAATTGCTCTCTATTGGACTTTGGGGAGTGCAATGATGTCTTTTATCGGTGCGGGATTCCTTGGTTTTGCTCATACATGGCCTGCCGTCAACCAATGGACTCACGGAACACTCATCACTGCAATGCATGGACACCTTGCCTTCTGGGGAGCCTACGCTATGTTAGTGTTAGCCGTAATATCCTACGCAATGCCAAATCTGACAGGAAGAAAATTGTTTACAGGAATGTCTGGATATCTAGCATTTTGGGCTTCGAACATAGGAATGTTGGGAATGACTGGAGCTCTCGCTGTTGCCGGAATCACACAAGTGTATCTTGAGCGTAAATTGGGTATGGATTTTCTTGTGGTTCAGAAAGAAATTGTTTTCCATTTTATTGGAATGTTACTTGCTGCCACATTATTTACAGTTGGGATCACTTACTTTATCGTGGATTTCATTCGACATGGCCTTCCGTCAGACGAAGCTGTTGGGAAAAACGTCGGTGATCTCGATTAATTTATGTTAACGAAGAAAGCACCCTATTACGAACCAATCGGTAAGGAAATAGAAATCTTTCAAATGGCGGCAGAGAATTCTCTGCCGCTTTTATTGAAAGGTCCTACTGGATCTGGTAAGTCACGATTTTTAGAGTATATGGCTCATACGTTAGGCCGAAGACTCATCACCATTCTTTGTAACGACGAAACATCTTCTGTTGATTTAGTGGGAAGATTTTTAGTGAAAGGGGCAGATACCATTTGGGTGGATGGGCCTTTGACAACAGGAGTCAAAGAAGGAGCCATTGTCTATTTAGATGAGGTTGCAGAGGCAAGACCAGACACTCTTGTAACCATTCACTCCTTAACAGACCATCGTCGTACTTTATTTTTAGAAAGGAAAAATGAAGAGATCCAAGCGCATCCTGACTTTTTACTTGTAGCTTCCTATAATCCAGGATACCAAAGAGGATTTAAAGAATTAAAACCTTCCACCAAACAACGGTTTCTTGGAATGGACTTTCCTTATCCGAAAGCTTCTGTAGAAGAAAAAATCATCGTGGGAGAAACTGGAATTAGTGATTCTATATCGAAAAAACTAGTCCAATTTGCAGGTTTGGTTAGAAACAAATCGGAGTTAGGTTTGGCAGAAACGGTATCGACAAGATTACTTGTTTCTTGTGCTAAGTTGATGGCAAAAGGTCTGCCAGCGCGTTTGGCAGGAAGAACTGCAATTATTTTGCCACTCTCGGACGATTCGGATACTGTCGCAGCTTTACAAGATAGTTTTGATCTAATTTTTTAGGACAATTCATTGGAATGGGACCAATTTGTATTCTACCAAGGCCATAAACTTTGGAAAAAAATTCGTAATAAGCTAACTCCACCAAATCCGTATTATGCGTATCAAATGGGTTTGGAGGAAATTCGAATCCTTCGTTATTTGCAAACCTTAAAAAAAGAACCTACCACTTTGATTCTTGGTGGTGAAACAATTTCTCTTGGCCAAAATTATTTAAAATTTCCTGAAGAAGTATATTGGTTCTTATCTGAAACCAGTTCTAAAAAATTTGTTCGTATCTACTTAGCGTATCTTTCTTTTCTTTCGAATGATAAAGAAGTAAAAAAAAGAAAGAAAGAGAATCATCAAAAAATAAATGAGGAAATATCGCTAACAGAAGAAAATTTTTTCTATCAGTTTCGAAGGTTCTTAAAAGTATTTCCTGGTATTCAAACTGATTGGAAAGAAATTAAAAAGGAAAGAATTGAGATTCGAAAAAAAGATCCAATCCAATACAAAAAAATCACTTCACTTTTAATTCAATCGTCTTCCTCTGTTTCCGATCTGAAACATGAGTTTCCAATAGGAAAAGATTTTATATCACAAACTGATAAACAAAAAATTAAGTCGAAAGAATCAAAACAAAAATTGGATCCGAGTGATGCCGAAGTTTTGGAAGTGGATGAGAAAAAAATCGAGGAATATACATTAGGTCATAATTTTGAAAAAATAGAAACGGTCGAAGAGTTTGATGGGCAGTGGCGTGATATAGATGGGGAAGAAGATATGGAGGAAGAAGAAGCCTTACAAGAGCTAAACTTAAAACATATCATTCGCACAGAAGACCCCGTGCATACCACTCGAAGAAGTGAATCTGGGGCCGGAACGACACTTGAAATCTTAGATGAAACTTACCTGGGAAACCGTTTTTCCTATCCTGAATGGGATTATAAATTAAAAAACTATAAACCAAATTATTGTAATGTCATTGAAGAATTTCCAAATGAAAAAGACGTTTCCTACACAAAACATGTATTAGAAAAACAAAATTCTACTTTGATTCATCTTAAAAAGAAAATGATGGCACTTCTAAACCAAACAAGAATCAAAAAACGATTGGTTTCGGGAGAAGATATTGATTTGGATGCACTTGTGGATCGTTATGCGGATATCAAGGCTAAGATTAGCCCATCGGAATCTATTTATATGAATCCCATTCGGGATGTATCTGATTTGGCTTTGTATTTTTTAGTTGATTTGAGTTTATCCACTGATTCTTGGATCCAAGAAAAACGTGTATTAGATGTAGAAAGAGAAAGTTTACTTCTGTTTTCTGAATGTTTAGAGGATTTAAAAATTCCATTTGGAATTGCTGGTTTTTATTCTAGGACTCGCAATTTTAATCAATTGATTCATTTGAAACAACTTTCCGAACCTTGGCTAAGTGCACGCGATCGTTTAGGTCCTCTTTCTCCCATTGGGTACACTCGAGTAGGTCCTTCTCTTCGTCATGTTAATTCTATTCTAAAGGATACTTCTTATAAACAGAAGTGGATCATCCTCATCACAGACGCACGGCCTAATGATTATGATCAATATGAAGGAAAATATGGCATTGAGGATGTCAATAAAGCAGTCGGTGAATGTTTGTTAAATGGAGTTCAGGTCTACACATTAGCAATCGGAACTGAAGAAAAGCCAACGATTCCTGCGATGATGAGAAATGCCAGCTACCAAATGTTATTCCACCCGGAAAGGCTCCTCGATTCTCTCCAAGAGTTTTTTCGAAGAGCCATAAAAGTATAACCAAAACCTTTAAGATGGTTTTCCGTCTGGTCTTGGACAAAACAGTATTTTTGTGTATTGGATGATAAACAATACAAAAGAAAAAATCCAAGCGATACCGGAAAGGTGGTAAGCCAAATTGTATTTTCCAATGAGAGGGAGAAATACTCTAACAACTACTGCAAAATTTAGGATGAGATATGCAAATACGGTGAGTGGAGATGCCACAATACTTCTTCCTGTATGGCCTAAACTCACACGTGTGATCATTCCATAGATAAAAACTCCTATCCCACCAACTGTCAAACTGTGGACTGCGGAAGAAACAGGAAAGTATCCCAAAGAAACAAGGCTATACAATAAAAATCCTAAACAAACCCAGAAGTAACCAGTATACAAAATCCAAAGGATGGGTTTTTTATAGGATTTCCAAGGTTTCCATGAAAGGTAACGGATCAGATTGGTAACAAACAAAGAAAAACTTACTAAAAAAGTGAAGAAAAGTATCGCACTACCATAATTGATTTTCGTAATATCAATGTTAAATGATTCAAAATTTACTAAATAACCTTGTGCCATTTGAGAAACATAAAATACAAATGGCAAGTATAAGATAATCGTTTCTAATTTAGGCATTCTTTTGAACGAATATCCAGGAATGACTACTCCGGAGAAAAAGGGGACTACGCGTCCTCCAATGATGAAGATTAGGAATAGGATCACAAAAATACTTAAATGAATGTATAATAAAGTTTTTTCTGAATCCAGCACCGATCTTGCCGAAAACCCTGCTAACAAATGAAATACGGTGAATAGTCCATAATGATATAAAATAGGACGGTTGTGTTTCTGGGTTGGAACGATTAATTTGGGATAGAGCAAAAGAATGACCATCAAATCGGAACTGATGTCTAAACCGAATGATAAATAGGATACAAAACCCAGAGGATACATCGAAAATCTACCTAAAGTCCAAAAAAGAAGGAAGTAAAATAGGTTTTTTCCTTTTAAGATGCTAGAGTTTGTCCAATTTTGAACTGCAGTAAAAAGGAATCCAAGGACAATTGCTTTGGAAAATCCAAAGACCATTTCATAAGAATGCCAATGAATGGAGTTAATTTGAATCGGATTGTTTATCGTATTTGAAAGTATTAATAACCAAAGTGCGATCACTACAATACCATAAACCGAACCGAACCAAAAAAAAGGTCGGAAGGCAGTATTCCATAAACTCCACTGAAAAAAAGAAATCTTCATGATTCGATCCTAATGGAAATTAGAATCATTTCATTGATTCAAATCAAGAACTAAGCCAAAATTTTAAGTAAACCTTCTTTGTCCAAAATGGAAATTTCGCCTTTTTGGTTATCGATAAGGCCTTGTTCTTTTAATTGTTTTAGAATTCTGGAAAATGTTTCTGGTCTTAAGTAGAGAAGAGATGCCATTTGTGTTTGTTTTAATGCCAGAGAATCTGGCGTTCCATAAAATAAAAAATGCGCCACCCTTTGCATTGCATCCATCGTTAGTCCACGATTGATTGCTAAATTTAATGTATCAATTTTATTCATCAATGAGTGCATTAGAATATGATTTAATTCGATATTCTTGTGAATGCGTGTTTGTACTTCCGAAAGCGGCATTCTCAAGATTGTGCTACTTTTCGTGAATCTGCCAGATGCAGGATAAGGAATACCTTGGATGACTGCCCACTCGGCAATGATACTGACTGGCCGAAAGAATGTTAAGGTTACTTCATTCATGTTTCCATCGTATTTGAATACTTGGAGATCACCTGAAACGAGTAGATCCATGTAAGCAACTGGATCACCACCATGAAATAAAAATTCGTCTTTTGAGAATGTGAGTTCCTGACAACCTTCAAAGGCTTTCCTTAATGAATCCGGATTTGGTTGTGTTAGATACTTTATTATCATGAAATGTATCTTCTACTTCTTCTTTTTAAAGTTTGGAATCTTTATTTCGGTTTCTTTTAAAAATTTCCAAAATCTTTTTAAAGTCACTTTCCAATCTTCTTTTTCTGTTTTGGTTGAAGCTGATGGAGTAGAGGTTTTTGATTCTTTGATTGGTTGTAGTTCTGAGATAGGAACAATCGCAGCAATACCTAAATCGATTTTTAAATATTTCTTTTTGATGATTTTGAAATCAATCTTAGCACCTAATAAACGAACAATCTCTAGAATAATGGCCCATTTGACTTTTACAGGAGTGAGGGTGTTATAGTTTTCTACTAGATCACTAAATAGTCTCTGAGAAACCTTCGGATTGCTATGAAACAATAAAAAGCGAAAGTGAACATTTCCTTTTAAATCCTGAGTGATGATTAAATCGTTATGATTAAATTCTTTAAAAGGAGGAAAATCAACCAATCTGACTACAACGGAATTGATTAAATCCAAACTGTTATGTATTTCTGTTTCCGGGTTTACCTTAATTGAATAGGTGATGTCATCTTCTGGAATCACTTCGTTGATAAAGGAAATAAAATTGACCTGTTCCTTAAAAGGAACTTCCTTTAAAACTTCCAAACGCGAAAGTTCAATAATATCATCCATTACATTATCTATAGAAGCTTGGACATCTATTACTTCTTTTACTAGATTTTTATCCTTGGCTTTCTGAGTAGATTCACGAAAAGAAATAAGTTTTTCTTTCATCGATTTCAGCGGACCTGAAATCATAGCATCCATATAATAAAATATCTTTTCTCGTAAAGAGTCTGCTTCTTTTAATCTTTCATATCTGTTCTGTAATTTGCGTTTCATCATTAAAAATTGAAATCGCAGAGCTAGCGTCATCAGAACAAGATAAACTAAAAAACTAGTTTCAAGTGAGGAAGGAGAATTTAGATAACCTCTCTCAATTAGAATTTCTTTTAGAATTGAATATAATAAATAAATGAGGGCAAGTAGGTGAATAGTTGATCCCCGTGCTTGATCGCGAAACTTTAAAAAAGTTACATAAATTGCATACCCAATAACAGCAAGTAAGTGAATATCCCAATATCCTATGAAGTTATACCAAAATACTGGATTATGGATTACTGCAAAAACAGCGATAAAGAAAAACTGCGCTAAGAGGTATAATCTTTGGTATTTAAAAGGTTTAAGTTCAAAGAAATCTTGAATGAATTTAATAAATCCATATGGAAGGATGAGAAGAAAAGAATACTCAATAAATTTTAAAATAGCAAACTGATTGATTAGGAAAAATCGAACTTCGTTTTTCGATAATTCATAACCAGAAAAAATGAGCGCTAAAATACTAAAACTAAGGTATTCTTTTTTGTCTCGAAGATTAAAGAAGTTAATAAAGAAAAATAATGCTATAAAAAGATAAAATCCAACAAAGATCAATTCCACTAGCGAATCATAAAGATTACCATTTAAGGCTTCCTCATAAGTTACGATTCGAATTGGGCCTGTGATGATACCGGCTGATGTTGAAAGAGAAGAATCAATTTTTACAATGAGAACATTTTCACCTTCTAACAATAAATCATGGGGAATCGGATAGATTCGTGGTCTGCCAAAAGCAAACTCATCTGGATCCTTCCCGAATGCAGAATTATTTTTACCAATAAGGACTCCATTAATAAATACTTCATCCGATTGATAAATCTTCCCAAGTTGTAAAGCTAAAGATTTTTGGTGTTGTTCTGTAGTGATTTCAAAGTTTTTTCTAACCCAAATGGAACCCCGGTAACTTTTGTTTATGTTACGGAAATTGCTTGGAACGGTTGTGATATCTAAATTGTTGGCGTTAAATTCACTGTTAAGAATATCTGGGTTTTCGTTAAAATAAATTCCCCAGTCATCACCGTCCAATCTTAATACAACTGTGTTTTCTTCAGTGGGACGTGCACAGTTCGAAACAAATAATAAGAAACTTAGAATTAGAATTCTATATAAAATTAAAGATTTCATTTTTTAGGTTTCTCCGGAATCCGAATTGTAAATTTGGCTCCCATTCCTTCGCTTGACTTTAGACTTACGGTTCCACCTAGAAATTTTGTTGTGGCTTCTACAAGAGTTAAACCAATCCCAGCGCCGGGGATTTCATTTTTTTTATCACGGTAACCGCGAACAAATTTTTGAAATATGGTTTCCATTTCTAATTGGCTAAGGCCCATCCCTTCATCCATAACGATTAGTTGATGGTAACCATCGCGATTAAAAAATTCAATACTAATGTCCGTTTTGTGATCTGTATATTGATATGCGTTTTCTACTAGATTTCTCAATATACAGAATAACAATTCCTTCGGAAAATATATTTCTAAATCATTGGGTTTTACTTCAATCGAAGTTGTTTTTCTGGATTGTTCTAAATGGTTCTCAACACTAGAGACACAGCTTCGAATTAACTCTGCGACTGAGAAAGTTTCATAAAAAGGAATGTATGTTTTTTCCTCTAATTTTCGTAGAAGCATTGCCTCTTCTACCATATAACTCATGTAAGAAATATGATCTTCTGCTTGTTTAATTGGATCTAGTTCTTGTTTTGGTCCAGTTTTGTTCTTTGTTTTCTTTTTTGCGGCTTGTTTTTGCGATACTTTTTTCGGTTCTTTTGTGGTAATTTTGCCATGACTTGCAGAGATATTTTCTATGGCTCTTTTAATTTTTTCCATTCCTGATTTGAATTCAGAAGATAAATTTATTAAAAAACCAGTTTTGACTCTTTCCATTTGGATGAGTTCTTTTTCTTGTTCGATAAAGTTCTCTAAACCTAAAACAATATCATTGGAAAGTTGGATGGATATCATTACTAAAAAGATTAAAAATCCTAAATACAAAGTTCCAGGCATCGAAATGATTTCTAATGCAGAGAGGCTATCGATCAGAATAGTAGGTAATATACAAGCAATTCCAATGAGGATGTATTTTACTTTTGCAATGTTTGCTTTTCCATTCTTTACAAATAAATAAATTACAAGACCCATTGCCACTGGCAATGCATAGTTGAAGAGTGCAATGACCAAAATCCATGTTTTTGGTGTTCTAAAAAAAAGCGTAATTACGAATAAGGCAAATAGGAATACTTCGTATACCAATAAAACTATGTTACGTTTCATTTTTAAATACTGGTGCATGAAGTTGATAAAAAATACAGGCAAACAAATGAGGACTAATAATTCTGCCACATAAGACCAAGTAAAACTTTCAAATAAAATGTCTCTATGTTGAGTTCGAATCAAAACATAAATCCCCATGAAAATGGAAAATAGGGCAAAGAAAAAGTTTTCGCCAGCTCGTCCGCGAACTATGGAACCTACTAAAAAGTAAATTCCCATAAATATAAATACATAACCGCAAACCATTGCAAATGCTTCTTTCGAAAAGACTGTTTCGCGTAACAGACGTTCTTTTGCAATTGTCGGAGCCTCTTTGAGTCCATTTAGGTTTGTTGCTGCATAGATCCGGATCGCCATAATGTTGAGACCCGGTTTGAGTAGATGTGTTGGTAGGGAATAAATTCTAATTTTTTGGAAGTCAACTTCTAGTTTAGGAAGTACAGTTCCTGTTTTATCGATCAGAGTACCGTTCAAATAAAACTCATCAATGTCTCGAATGCGACCAAGTTGGATAGCGATGGGTTCAACGGGTGTTGTATAATTCTCAGGTAAGTAAAAGGAACAACGATACCAGTGATATCCTGTTAGGTTTTCCGTTTTTGAAATACCATAATCGGGAACAGATCGTTTGACCCAAAAAGATTCCTCAACTGTTTCATCTCGCCAATCTAGGTTGTCTCCTTTGCGAAATAACCAGTCAGTTTTTAAAACTACTGGTCTTTCGAAGGAAGTGATCATGGTTCCACATGGTTCTGCCGCCAAACTAAAAATAGTTGGAAAAAGAACAAATGAGAACCCGAATACGAGTTGGTAGATACGGGTTTTCGAAATCATATCGGTTCGACGTTTCGAATTGCCTCTTCGATTTCTTTGAGCTGAGTAGAAATCCTTGCGTCGATCGCTACCACATCTGTTTCGATGATAACACCACCACGATCCACTCGAGAATCCTCGTAGATATTAACTTTGCGAAGAGATTCCATAAGTTTGATGAGTTCGTCTTTGTGTGCTGTTGTAAGTTCCAAGTCAGCAAAGTTAACACGAATATCAATCCTGTCGCGGTCTTTGATTCGTTTCATTGCTTCGCGGATATTGTTGAGTACGATTTCTTTACGTTCAATGATTTCGTCTTTGATTACTTTTCGTGCAATGACAAGAATCATTTCCACCATTTGTTTTTCTGACGCAGCAATCATTTCTTCACGAATATCAATCGCCTTACCAATGATAGTTCCTAGTCGGTCAATGAGTCGCCTAACTTCTCCTTGGCCTTTTTTGAATCCAACTTCTCGTCCAGCATCATAACCTTTTTGGTAAGCTTCGTGTTCGATCTCCGCCTGCTTCATTTCGGCTTCTTTGATCATACGTTCGACTTCCATCTTCGCACGATCTAAGATTTGTTCTGCCTTGGCACGACCGGAGTCTTCTTCTAATTTGATTTTTTCTTTGGAGTCCTGAACCATTTGGAAGGCTTTGGTTCTACCTTCTTCTTCAATGGCCTTGGCTTGTTTTTTTGCGTCCTCTAATAATTGGCGAACTTGTTCTTCGGTTTCTTGGCGATACCTTTGGAGTTCCGCTTCGATTTCTTCGATCGATGGACCTTGGTATTGTTCGATGATATTCCCTTCTTGGTCTATCTCGAAGTCTTCTTGTTCGTCGGTTTTATGAAATTTTTTGTACTTATCAGGAAGTTGAATTTCAACTTCTTCTTGTAAGTCGGCAATTTGGATGGGTTTAAAGACGAGTTTTGCCATATACTTACTTTAATCTCCAGAGTTTCACTTTGCCTTCATCCATCGCCTCACGCAATCTATCTAAGATTCCCTTTTGGGCTTCTTCGATTTCTGCTAAAGAGACAGGACCTAACGAATCCCATTCGATCTTTATTTCTTTCACAAGCCAAGATTCCAAATTGGAATATACTTGGTCGCGAAAATCCGTCTCAACTCCTTTCAAAGCACAGGCAATGACAAGAGGATGGATTTCAGAAAAGAACCGAGTGAGGCTCGTCCTTCCTAAATGAAGGAGGTCTTCCAAACGAAAGTAGTGTTCTACTATAGTTTCGGCATATTCTGGGCTTTTTTTCTGAATTCGTTCAATTAAATTTTGAGAAGGCAAAAAAGGAAGCCTGGTCAGAATTTCGCCGGCAGTTTTTGCCTTCCGACTGCGAATTTTCGAAACCGGCATTTTTTTCTCGATCAATTCCAATTTAAACCGCAGAAATCGCTCTAATTGATCCCTTTCTCTATCCGAATGGTAGTCAATTTCGGAAAGAGCCAAAATGACGTCCTCTCGATGGTTTTCAGGGTATTCGGCTAGAACCTCTGAGGCTGTCTCTGGGTCCGAAAAACTAAGAATTCTTGCGACGACCTCCGATGATTCGTCCATGGTCAAGTGACGGAGCATTTCCAGAGAATATTTGGGAAGTTCCGGCCAAAGGAGTGAGTTCGACTTGGATTCTTCTTCCTTTAGGATTTCTTGGATGAGCGAATACAATTCATTTGATTTTCGATCTTCGTCATTCGTATATTTCCCGTTCGATCCACCGAGATTTCGCGTATGATCTTCGTCATTCGCATAACCACCCTCGATCGATGATTTTCCGAACGAAGCCTCGTTTTTTCGTCCTTTTTTGGGAGGATATGCATTATTCGTATATTCGTCCAGTCCTGTTACCGAATTGGTAATACCGCCGTTGCCACCAACAGAAGGTTTCGGAATTCTAGAGTTTGCCTGGGATCCTTTTTTTTGGAGGAATTTTGTGAAGGATAGTAGGATGTCTTTTTCCTGCCCTTTGGTTGGCGAGGGATTGGATTCTACTTTCAAAAGGAGTGATTCAATTTCATCATCACTCAAATGTGCGAACACTTCATCCGGTAAATAGCGGCCAAGGATTTGGTAGGCAAGGGCGGCCTTGTTGGTTCCGGACGGAGTTTTCATTTAGGTGACATAATAACTGAATAGGACAGTCGTACAAACCAAAAAATATTATTTTTTTTAATTCGAAAACTTCCTTTCCAAATTCCTGTCCTCCAAGTCTCTGAAGGTTAGGGATGACCCGCCAGACAATAATCTATCTTTCCATTGCACTTTTGTCTACGACCTGTCGTATGGTGGCACCCTCACCGAAAATTCAATCGGGTGAATTGGATTTAAGAAATTTTTCATTTGAATCAGGAGCCGCCATGGCTCTTCACGGAGATTGGAAATTTTTTCCGGGACAATTTAATGTTCCTGAAGAAGGTGCGCCCTCCGCTATTTATCTTCCAGTTCCGGCTCTTTGGAATCAGGTTCCTTTACATTCAGGGATCAAGGATGGGAAGGGTTATGGTACCTATGTATTGGACATTCAACTTCCAAAAGAAAATCAAATTTATTCGGTTTATTTGCCTGAGGTTCGCACTTCATTTCGACTTCTGGCAGGTAACAGAAGTTTGGTCTCGGGGAATCCTGGCAAAACGAAAGAAACAACTATCCCAAGTGCACAAGGGCAAAGTTTTACAATTGTAGCAGAAGATCATCTTCAAATTCGTATTGAAGTTAGTAATTTTCATCACAAAGAAGGTGGACTCCCGAATGCACCTATCTTTGGTCTTGCTGAAAGTGTTCAGAATTATATCCTGGCGCAAAGTACGATCGACTTAGCTTTAACTGGCGCTATATTTATGTTCGGTTTGTATCATTTTATTTTGTTTTTCTATCGAAACAAACAAAGAGAAGCATTTTACTTTGGTTTTTTCTGCTTAGTATTTGCTGCAAGAATTCCGTTTATCGGTAGCAAAACAATCTATGCCGTATTCCCAAATATTCCTTGGGAGCTAGTGATTTATGTTGAGTATGCATCTGTATTTGTTTTGGGAATTTTGTTTTTATGGTTTGTTGATGGACTTTTCCCTCGATTTATAGATACGAAGCTGATTCTTTATTTCAGCGCTTATGTGCAGTTTATATTAGTTTATGGTTTAATCATTAAACCGGAAGTTTATACTCAGTTTGAAGTAGTTTTCCAACTATTGGGTGTTGTTTATGCTCTGTTTTTGGGAATTCGATTATACCAAATGATGGTTAGAGGGTTGCCCGATTCTGGAATTTTCTTTTTAGGATATTTAATACTTTTTATTGGGTTTGTTTATGATGTCTTTCTTGCTTATCGTGGGGAAGGAGAATCAACTTTATCTCAAATTGCTGTATTTTTGTTTTTTGGTGTTCAATCAACAATTGTTACACTTCGTACGGCAAGAAACTTCCATAAAAAAGTTTTATTAAAAGAAGAGTTTGAGACTATCAATGAACACTTTATTTTAACAAATCGACTTTATGCAAAATTTATTCCTCGCGACTTTTTGATCCATTTAGGTAAGGAAAGTATCGAGGAAGTTCGGTTAGGTGATAGTAGCGAAAGAGAAATGACGATTTTGTTCGCTGACATTTGGGAGTTTTGGGATATCATTTATTCTATTTCTCTTGAAAATCGAATGTTATTTACCAATTCTTATTTAGGAAGGATTGGACCTTGTGTTCGCAAAAACAACGGTTTCATCGATAAATACATTGGAAGTGCAATTATGGCACTATTTGATGGAGGGATTGGAAATTCCATCAAAGCAGCAGAAGACATCCAATGGGAATTAGAAAAATACAATGAACGTAGGAGAACATTTGGGTATTTACCACTGCATGCAGGAATCGGAATTCATTCTGGTGACACCATGCTAGGAATTTTGGGAGAAGAGGCAAGATTTGAGTCGACCGTTATTTCTGACACAGTCAATCTTGCCAGTCGCATCCAAGGGTTAACCAAAAAATACGGTGCACGGATTCTCGTTAGTTTAACATCGCTTATGTTGGCAGAAGATTTGGATACAATTCATTATCGAATTTTGGATTTTGTTCGGGTCAAAGGAAAACAAGAATCAGTAATGATTGCAGAAATTCTCATATCCGGCATCGATGATATCTCCAATAAAAAAATTAAAAATAAAGAAAGATTTGAAGCTGCAATTTTTGATTATGAACGGGCTGATTTTGTTTCGGCCCTAGAAGGATTTCGTGAGGTATTTGCAAACAATCCAGAAGATTTAGCAGCACAGATTTATATTGAAAGATGTGAGTATTATCAAGCAGCAGGTGTCAGTGAAGATTGGGAAGGGATTTCCGAATGGGAAAAATAAAAAAACACATCCAAATCTTTTTTGTATTTTTTATACCTGTTTTTTTACTCTCCTCTTGCCATTTTGGAACTTCACAGGAAGCGCTAAAAGGATATTTGGAACTTCCTCTTGAAGCAGTAAAAAACAATCAAAAACTTTCGACTGGTGGTGAGTGGGAATTCTATTGGGGAGAAGTTTTTGGAGAAAGTTTGTTTGAAAAAATCAAAGAAACTAACAAAACATATGTGAAAGTACCCTCTTCTTGGAATTCCTATAGACCAGAAGGGGAGGGCGGAGACGGTTTTGCAGTGTTTCGCCTAACGTTGAAAGTTCCCGATCCCAATATTCGATATTACTTACGAGTACAACCTGCGACAAGTTCTTATGAGTTATATGTCAATCGACAAAAAATTGCAAGTTCCGGAAAGGTGGGAACTGACGAGTTAAGTGCAGTTCCAAAATACCAAATTCAATATGTTTCATTCCAACCGGAAGGTTTCGAACAAGAAATACTTTATGTAGTGAGTAATTTTCATCATGCACGAGGTGGGTATAGAAAACCAATTGAAATTGGAACAAAGGAAGTCATTCAGAATCAGTCGCTTATTTATTCTGCAGGAGAAGTATTTGTTTTTGGTGCGATGTTAACAATGGCATTATACCAGCTAACAGTTTTTTTCTTTAGAAGAGAGGAAAAAAGTTCACTTTTTTTTGCATTGTTTTGTTTGTTTACTGGGCTTCGATTGGTTGTCCTTGATAACTATTATATCGTTTACGCAATTCCTGATTTTTCTTGGCATTGGATGCAGGTTCTGGATTACACTTCTGCTCCCCTTCTTGTATGTTTTTTCTTAGGTTATCTAAAGAGTTTGTTTCCCGGAAAATCTGAAGTGCCTAAGTGGATGTTGTATTCTTGTTGGAGTATCACTGCCTGTTTTGTTTCCTTCGTTGTGTTAACGGATGCAAAACTATTCACAAAGACCAATATCTTTTCTCAAGTATTAATCCTATTTTTTAGTGTTTGTTCTTTTTATGTGATTTTGAAGATTTATAAACAGAAAAAAAGAGATAGTAGTTTGGTGTTCTATGGATCCTTACTACTTATGATTGGGTCAACACATGATTTGATGGCAGGAAACTATTGGTTTCAGTCTCAACCATTGATGCCATTTTCATTGTTTGTTTTCTTTTTGTTTCAAAGCATTTTACTTGCTAGAAGAAATGCTCGCTTTTATTCTTCAATGGATACTTTGACAACGGAATTGATCGAGGTAAACAATCGCTTAGAAGCATCTAACGAAGTTTATGCGAAATTCGTTCCGTTACGACTCATTCAATTATTTTCAATGGTTTCCAGGTCAAGAGTCAAACGTGGGGATTTTATCGTAAAACAGATGTCAGTATTATCGTCTGACATTCGGAATTTTACTGCAATATCTGAAACTTTAAGTCCAGAAGAAACATTTTTATTTCTTAACGATTATTTGAGACAAGTAGGACCAACCATTCGATCCCATAACGGGTTTATCGAAAAATATGTTGGGGATGCCATTTTTGCTTTGTTTGAAAGAAAACCAGAAGATGCATTGTCTGCGGCAATCGAAATGCACAAAGCAGTTGCTAGGTGGAATAACGAAACAATTTCTCATCGTGTTACTGGAATTCAAATTGGAGTAGGGATACATTTTGGTGAATTGATGCTCGGTATCATTGGGGAAGAACAAAGAATAGAGTCTGCCGTATTATCTGACTCTATGGGTGTTGCCAATTCTTTGGAATCAATGACCAAAAAATATGGGGCAAAAATCATAATTAGTTTGGATGCACTTCTTGAATTGGAACATCCCGATTCCTATCCGCACAGATTATTGGATTTTCTTGAAATACCAGCCAAACAGAAGTTAATTGGTATTGCGCAAGTGTTGGTAGAAGGTGTGGAAGAATCTTTTGATTTGAAGTTAAAAACAAAAGATCAGTTTGAGGACAGTGTTAATTTGTTTTGGGATGGGGAATTTGAAAAAGCCGAGAAAGGATTTCGGGAAGTTTGTGCAATCGATCCTACAGACAAAGCGGCCAAATTATACTTAGAAAAAACAGAAATCTACGCACAAAACGGCCCACCTCCGGGGTTTGGAAAAGGATTTTTGGCATAAAAAAGACATAGATTCGCCCCGATTTCCGAAAAAGTTCTTGAACTTCCTCTCTAAATGAACGAGAGTCAGTAATACGGAGATTCCCATGACCCAAGCCACTCTCACACAAACCTCAAATTCTGGAAAGGCTGTGATCCAAACAAAAAGTTTTACTCCTTCTGACATTGATCGTATTTTCCAAGCACAAAAGAAAAAAGCATTGGAACTTCGTTTATCAAATTTCAAAACTCGGATTCTTAAATTAAAAAAACTAAAAAACGCAGTTCTAAAATACCAAAAAGAAATCCAAATCGCTCTCCATTCCGATTTTAAAAAATCTGCCGGGGAAGTGGACATCACGGAAATTCTGCCAACCATTGCCGAAATCAATGATGCCATTCGCCACGTAAAACATTGGATGCGCCCAAAAAACGTAATGACTCCACCAACTTTACTTGGTGCCACAAGTCGAATTGTTTACGAACCAAAAGGTGTTTGTCTTATCATTGCTCCTTGGAATTATCCATTCCACCTTGCGATAGCACCACTTGCAGCCGCGATCGCAGCGGGAAATACAATCATGTTGAAACCTTCTGAATTTACACCGCACACTGCTGATGTCATCAAAGCGATGTTAAGTGAAATTTTTGCAGAAGATGAAATTGCAGTTTTTGAAGGTGATGTTGCTGTGGCAACTGCTTTACTGGAAGTGCCTTTTGATCATATTTTTTTTACTGGTTCCACACCAGTTGGTAAAATCGTAATGGCAGCAGCTGCAAAACACTTAACCAGCGTAACACTTGAGTTAGGTGGTAAGTCACCTTCGATTGTAGCAGAAGATGCTGATTTAAAAGTTGCAGCAGAAAGGATTATGTGGGGAAAATTTTTAAACGCAGGACAAACTTGTGTGGCTCCTGATTACCTTTTGATTCCTGAATCGAAAGTGGAAGAATTTGTTAAAAATGCAAAAGAAACCACTGAAAGTTTCTTTAAATCTAAACCAGAAAATTTTACTGCAAGTCCCGACTTTTGCCGTATCGTGAATGCAAAAAACTTTGGAAGAGTATCATCTTATATGGATGATGCAGTCAAAAAAGGTGCAAAAATTGCCTATGGCGGAGAAGTTAGAAGTTCGGATAATTTTATTTCACCAACCATCCTAACAAATGTCTCTTTAGATGCTCGTATCATGGAAGATGAAATTTTTGGGCCACTTTTACCCATCATCACTTATAAAACTTTGGATGAAGCCATCCAAATCATCAATGAAAGACCAAAACCGCTTGCTTTGTATATTTTTACTAAAAAAAGAAGTACTTCCAAGTATGTTCTGAAAAGAACAAGTTCAGGTGGGGCAGTGATCAACGATGTGATCCTTCATCTTGTGAATTCTAATCTTCCATTTGGTGGTGTGAATCATTCTGGACATGGTAGTTACCATGGACTTTTTGGGTTTAAAACTTTTTCTCATGAAAGATCTGTTTTACAAACTCCTAAGGCATCCATTGCGAAACTGATGTATCCACCTTATTCTGGTTTTGTGAGATTAATGGTGAAGTTAACGACAAAATTTTTCGTTTAGCCTAATTTCACTTAATGAAGATACGCTCCTGGGATAAGTTCGGGAGTGTATCGATTGAATTCGCTACAAAATTGATCACTGTTTACAGCGAATGATCGATATACACGTTTTTTCGAAACTACTGATAAATATCAATTCCTCAAATGATTCTAAATCCGTGACACCTATTGTGTGAATATTTTTGTGGAACTATGCAGAAGGATTTTTCCGCGCATCTCGATTCCTTAAGAATCACTTGGTTAAGTGAACCTTTCCATCTTGGAATTCCTATCATTGATCTACAGCATGTGTGGTTGGTTCATATTATCTTAGAGTTAGAAGAAACCATTGTTGAATCTGAAAAAGATGGATCTGAAGTGGATGTTCACTCTTCGTTTCGAAAAGCCTTGGATTATGTTTCAGAACATTTTGCTTTAGAAGAAGATATTCTCGAACATTTTAACTATCCAGAATTTTCTGAACACGTCAATAGCCATCGAAAATTTGTAGAACGGTTAACTGAAAAATACTATGAAGCAAAAAATAGCCAAATGGCAGCTTTAGGTATTTTACAAATTTTGAAAAAATGGCTGTTTCAGCATATCTTGCATGATGATACCGATTACGCAGATTTTTTCAAAGCGAGTGCTGTAGATTTAAAATCCTATTGTAATGAAATTTTAAAATCAGGCAAATATCCAATTTCGAAAGAACAACTTTTAATTTATCAAAATATTGTGCAAGTAGATACAACTCATATCACACTTCATGAACAATCCATTGATATTATCCAAGAAATTCGAAATATCTGGAAAACATATAATCTTGCCACTGGAATTCCTATTATCGATTTACAACACATTTGGCTATTGAAGATGATTGTTGAATTAGACAATTCTTTGAAGTTAGGTGATGGTTCGAGTGAAACGTTTCAAAGAGTCATAACTTCCGCAATTGAATACACAAAAGATCACTTTGGTGTGGAAGATAAAATTATGAGATACTTTCGATATACGGATGTGGTCCAACATATGAATCAGCACAAACGTTTCATTGACTTTATCAAAACAAGAAACGATGAATTTAAGTTAGGACATCCTCGTGCTGGACTTCATTTGGTCCAAGACCTTAGAAATTGGCTTTTGTCTCATATTGCCCTTGAGGATAAAAAAATTGGGATCGCTTTTGAATCTCGGGTGCGAGAACTTTCCGAGTTTACAAAAAAACTGCACCAAACTGGGGAAATTAGCATCTCTAGGGAACAAAAAAACCTATATAAACTGGTGATGCAATCGGCCCCCGACCCTCTGGATTGATTTCTCCCGGAAATTGAATTGCCAGTCTGATTTTCCGGGAAAATCCTGTTTCCAAACCCATGGAATACGAAGTCATCATCGGTCTGGAAGTCCACGTCCAGCTCAATACTCTATCAAAAATATTTTCCACAGCTACAAACGAATTTGGCGGAAGCCCAAACACTCATATCTCCACACTATGTGTGGCCTTACCTGGCACATTGCCAGTGTTAAACGAAGTCGTTTTGGAAAAGGCGGTTCGTGCTGGCGTGGCACTTGGATGTGAAATCACACGGTTCACAAAATTTGATCGTAAAAATTATTTTTACCCTGATTTACCAAAGGGTTACCAAATTTCTCAGTTTGATAAACCCTATGCCACCCAAGGGGGAATCCATATCAAATTAAAAGGGGAAACAGAAGAAAAATTCATTCCTCTCACAAGGATTCACATGGAAGAAGATGCTGGAAAACTAATCCACTCCCATGATCCATCGATCAATCGTTCTTATGTGGATTACAACCGTGCAGGAACCCCTCTGATCGAAATTGTATCAGAACCGGATCTACGTTCTTCTGATGAAGCATATGTTTATTTAAATGAACTCAAAACAATCTTACGATACATTCAAGTTTCTGATTGTAATATGGAAGAAGGCTCTCTTCGTTGTGATGCTAACGTTTCCATTCGTCCTAAGGGAGAAAATGGATTTCGTACTCGTGTTGAAATTAAAAATCTAAACTCTTTTAAGGCCGTAAAACAAGCGATAGACTACGAAGTTGAATGGCAAAAGGATATGTATTCTCGTGGGGAAACATTTCGCCAAATGACAAAACTTTGGGATGCCACCTTACTCAAAACAATTCCTATGCGTTCTAAAGAAATGAGTCATGATTATCGTTACTTCCCAGAACCAGACCTTCCAACCATTCAAATTGCAGATTCCTTTATTGAAGACATTCGTAAATCGTTACCAGAACTTCCTAGACAAAAAAAAGAAAGATACAAAACAGAACTTGGTCTTCCTGATTACGACGCAGAAGTACTTACCAGTGAACGAGAGATAGCTGAATACTTTGAAGAAGCTCTCCAAGTTTCTGGAGATGCAAAAAAAACATCCAACTGGGTTAAAGATGAGATTTTGGGAATCGTAAACAAAGAAAATATTTCCATCCAAGAATTTGCGATCGATCCATTGCGTATCGGTAAACTGGTAAAACTCATCAACTCTGGTGAGATCACAGGAAAAATTGCTAAGACCATCTTTGAAGATATGTTAACTTCTAAAGACCAACCAGAAGCCATTGTAGAAGCAAAAGGTTTGAAGGTAGTTCGTGACGACAAAGCTTTGGAAGAAATTGTTAATCGTGTGATTGAATCACAACCGGAATCCGTCGAAGGTTGGAAAAACGGTAAAGATCGCGTTCTCGGTGCTATCGTTGGCGGTGTGATGAAAGAAACGAAAGGTAAGGCTGATCCTAAACTTGTGAATGAACTAATTCTTGCAAAACTAGGGCCTCTTGGTGAAAAGAAAAAGGTTTAATCAAATTCTAGTTTGTGGACAGACCCAAAGTCCACAGGTGATTTGAAAGCTTCTTCATAAGGGGTTCCGAATTGTTTGCAAAGAGCCGCTCGGATCGTCCCTGAGTGGCAAACAACTATCAGTGAATCTAAAGGTTTGTTGTTTGTTTTTTCCCAATGGATCCTTAAATTTCCACCTTCTTTCCAATCACTGATAAAAGAATCCATTCGAAAGATGAGATCGGTAAAGGCTTCTCCACCAGGGGTTTTCGCATTTACGAAGTCTTTCATCCAAGGAATGGTTTCTTTTCTTGGGATTTCTTCCCAAAGTTTTCCATCCCAGTCTCCGAAGTTCATTTCCCACAAACGTTCGTCAGTTGGTATTTGAGAATGTTCCACAGGTGATAGATTGTATTTGGTTAATAAAGCAGAGGAAAGTTTTAGTGCTCTTGGTGCAGGACTCGAAAGAAATAAATCAAAGCTAGGTGGTAAATGTGGAAAAGTGGAATTCGCTGTGTCTTCCACTGGGTATTTGAGAGGGAAGTCGGTGCGACCATAACAAGTGCCTTTTGGAGCGATTGTTTCTGGATGGCGAATTAAATAGAGGTCCATATAAAAACTCCTGAAATCCAAAGACAAGTTTCTACTACTTGTTGGACTGCTCCTAAACAATCTCCGGTAAATCCACCTATCCAACGTTTCATTAGTGAATACATGTAATACAAACTAGGAAGGATTAAAACCAAACTCAGTGAAAACTTGGGATGAAGGTGAATCAGAAAAACAAATGGCAAAACTCCTGCAAGACTTGCAAAAAAAGTTTGAGGCCAAGTAATTTCCTTAGCCATCGGTTTTGCATACCCTTCTTCTTTGGCATACGGCAGTAGTTTCATCATCAAAACTGAAAAAAAACGACTTAAGCTATGTGCTGAAAGAAAATACAACCAAACGGGTATCAGTTGGTTGGTACTTTCAGACGGAAAATGGCTCCAATCAAATCCTGTCGTTTTAAGTGATTCGAAAGCACCTAAGATTTTAAGTAAAAGCAGAAGTGAAATTCCGGCAGCACCAAAACTCCCCACACGGCTATCCTTCATGATCCTCAGGATGTCTTCTCGTTTCCAACCGCCTCCGATTCCATCACAGAAATCAGAAAATCCATCTTCATGAAACGCCCCAGTTAAGATTAACAAAAATCCAACCGAAATTACAAATGCGATCCCAGGTCCTAAAAACATTTGAAAAATGATAAAGATCATCCACTGTAAGGACCCGAGTAGGATTCCAACTAAAGGAGAATATTTAATCGATTTGTGTAACCATTCTTCTTTGAATCCAATCCAACGAGGTGCGGGAATCCTTGAAAGAAAAGATAGACAAACAAAGAATAGGCGAATCTCTGTAACAATCCAATTCATATTACTTTTATATAGAATCCGTATTGCTTACGCCAGCATCTGCAAAAGATGCCATTTCATTCAAAAATTTGACACTCAGTTCAATCAGTGGATAGGCTGCTAATGCACCACTTCCTTCTCCTAAGCGAAGGTTGAGTCGAAGAAGTGGTTTTATTTTCCAATGTTCTAAAACAATGGTATGCCCTTCTTCTTCTGACAAATGTGAAAAAATTGCATAAGATTTTACAGTCGGGTTGAGTGCAAAGGCGATTGCAAAGGCAGCAGTAGCAATGAATCCATCCACTACAAATGTTTTTCTTTGTGCGGCAACTCCAATCATCGCACCAGCCATCATTCCAATTTCGAATCCACCAAATTCAGAAAGTACTTCGATCGGATCTTTTAGTTTTCCTGTTCTTTCATACGCTTCCGTTAGGATTTTGAATTTATTTTCTTTTCCGCTATTGTTGAGACCTGTTCCCCTTCCAACAAGTTTTCGAAGAGGAATCTCTGTTAGATGAGATAAAATTATAGATGCAGCTGATGTATTCCCAATACCCATTTCACCGAATAAAAATATATTTGTAGATTCATATTTTTTTTCAGAGAGAAGTTCGATTCCGCTTAAGATAGTTTCTTTTGCTTCATCTATTGACATGGCTTTTTGTTTTAAAAAATTCGAAGTCCCTTTTCTGATTTTTTTTTGGATGAGTTTTGGAGTAATGTTATCCCAATCATGGTCAACTCCTGCATCGACCACCTCCACGTCAATATGACTGTGTTTTGCAAAGACGTTGGCACAAGCCCCACCAGATAAAAAATTTAGAACCATCTGCCATGTGACATCTTTGGGATACAAAGAAACTGGTTCTTCCGTAATCCCATGATCAGCAGCAAACAGAATGAGTTTCGGATTTTTCAACTCAGGGGATAAAGTATTTTGGATTTCCGCCAGTTGTGTGGCCAGAGTCTCCAAATCACCAAGGGAACCCAGAGGTTTGGTTTTGTTGTCTATTTTACTACGAATGGAAGTTCGCAAAACATCAGTTAAGGGAGAAATGGAGGGTAGGGAAAATGGTGACATAAACAAAACCAGTCTAAAAGGGCCAGTATCGGCTTCCATCGTTTTTGGGCTTGGACGGGACAGGGAGGTTTAGGAATTGGCTATTTGGGCCGAAAAAAATCCGAAATTTAGCCCTTGGGGCGCTTTACGTAGGAAGCCGTCAGAGTTACTATGTCACCAAGCCATGGAAGATTTCGCCCACCTCCACTTGCATACTACCTATTCCATGTTGGATGGAGCCATACGGATCAGCGATCTCATGAAACGTGTGAAGGAACTTGGAATGAGTTCTGTCGCCATCACAGACCACGGAAACATGTATGGGGCCATTGAATTTTACAAAGAGGCTGTCAAACACGATGTCAAACCCATCATTGGGTGTGAGTTTTATGTAACACCTTCTCGGAGTGCCGAGACAGAGTTAGATGAAATTGCAGACGGTGGAGCTTACCATATCATTTTACTTTGTAAAAATGAAACAGGTTACAGAAATATCATCAAACTTGCAAGTCGTTCATTTACGGAAGGTTTTTATCGCAAACCAAGGATTGATTACGATTTATTAGAACGACATAGTGAAGGATTGGTATGTTTAACTGCTTGTCTTGCAGGAGAAGTCAATCGAAAGATCTTAGAAGGTAAAGAAGATAAGGCGTATGCGTTAGCTGGTCGTTTGCATGAAATTTTTCGCAAAGAAGATTTTTATTTAGAAATTCAAGACCATGGTATTCCAGAACAAAGAACTGTTGCAGAAGCGGTTATGGGATTTTCCAAACGCACGGGTATTCCACTTGTTCTTACGAATGACTCTCACTTTTTAACAAAAGATGATAGAGAAGCCCAAGACATTTTACTTCGTATCGGTATGCGTAAAAATATCGATGATGAAATGCGGTTTGGATTTAATGATAATTTTTATGTAAAATCTCCCGCTGAAATGATGGGTCTTTTTCCCGATCACACTGATGCATTTTATAATACCTTAGCCATCAGAGATAAATGTTCTCTTAACTTCCAATTTGGTAATCCATTACTTCCTCCTTTCGAAGTGCCTGCTGGTTTTGATACCGATAGCTATTTAGAAAAATTGGTTTGGGAAGGAATCAAAGAAAAATACCAAGAGATTACTCCTATTGTAAGAGATAGAACAGAGTATGAGATGCAGACGATTCGAAATATGCATTTTGCTGGATACTTTCTGATTGTTCAGGATTATATTAACTTTGCCAGAAGAGCAGGAATTCCAGTAGGGCCAGGGCGAGGTTCCGCAGCAGGTTCGATCATTGCTTATGCACTTGGAATTACGAACGTAGACCCCATTCGTTATAATTTACTTTTTGAAAGGTTTCTTAATCCCGACAGAAAAGATATGCCGGATATTGATACTGATTTTTGTGTAGAAAGACGAGAAGAAGTCATTAATTACATCAAACACCGATATGGTGAGAACCGCGTGGGACAAATCATCACCTTTGGGTCTCTTGCTGCAAAAGCTGCCATCAAAGACGTTGCGCGTGTATTCAATGTTCCATTTTCAGAAGTAAACGAGATGAGTAAACTTTTTCCCAAAAAATTGGGAATTACCATCCAAGAAGCTGTTGATACATCTAAAGACTTACGTGATATTGCAGAAAAATCCGATCTAAACAAAAAAGTTTTTTACATTGCTCAGAAATTGGAAGGTAACTACCGTCAGGTGGGAAGGCATGCTGCAGGTGTTGTCATTGCACCAACTGCATTAGAAGAAATCGTTCCATTGTCCACTGTCAGTGAACCTGGTCGAGATGGGCGTTCCATTGTGACTCAGTACGACAAAAATATGTCGGAACAAGTGGGACTGATTAAGATGGATATTTTAGGTTTAAAAAACTTAACCACCATCCATCATGCTACAAAACTCATTGAAAAACGCCACGGGATTTTACTTGATTTAGATAAAATTCCTTTGGATGATCCGGCTACATTTAGTTTGTTACGTAAGGCCAATGTCCTTGGAATATTCCAGTTAGATTCTTCTTCCGGGATTCGCGATCTTTTTGCCAAAGCACAAGTGCAAAAATTTGAAGAGATCGCCGCATTGCTTGCGTTATATCGTCCTGGTCCAATGGGATCGGGGATGTTGGATGACTATTTAGATCGTAAAAACGGAAAAAAGAAGGTTGTTTTCCCACATGAAAGTTTGGCTGAAGTTTTAGGTGAAACTTACGGGGTTGTTGTCTACCAAGAACAGGTGATGGGTATTTCGCGAATTATGGGTGGATACTCTGTCGGAGATTCGGATGTTCTTCGTAAGGCGATGGCCAAAAAGGACAAATCAAAACTTCCTGCATTGAAAGAGAAGTTTGTAAAAGGTGCGATCGAAAAAAAGATCAACGAAAAACTTGCGACGGAACTATTTGAACAGTTGGAAAAATTCGGTGAGTATGGATTTAATAAATCGCACTCAGTTGCTTATGCTTTTGTCACCTATCAAACTGCATATTTAAAAGCTAACTATTCCATTGAATACTTAACCGCTCTGTTATCCGGAGATCACTCGAAAATCACCGATGTTGTGAAATACATCAACAATGCAAAAGAGATGGGGATTCGTATTTTAGGCCCTGATGTCAAAGAATCAGGAATTTCTTTTGAAATTACTGACGATAAAACTGTAAGATTTGGTTTGTCCTCTATCAAAGGTGTGGGAGAACTTGCTGCGGAAAATATCATTTCAAATCGAAATTCCATCGGTGGATATAAACAGCTTGGTGACTTCACAAAGAAATTAGATACAAGGCTTGCTAATAAAAAGGTATTAGAGTCTCTTGCACAAGGTGGCGCATTTGATTCTTTTGGATATACAAGAAAAACAATTTTTGAATCCACTGATATGATCCTAACTTACGCTAACAAAAAGCAGGCGGAAGAGAGAGAAGGTCAATTTTCTTTGTTCGGTGGCGTAAATGGTGGTGGGGAAGAAAATCTCAATTTACCAAAAGATGGGATTGAGTGGAACGGGGATGAATTGCTAAAGAGAGAAAAAGAAACTACAGGTCTTTACCTTTCTGGGCACCCTCTTGATAAATTTACAGAACAATTAAAAACTTTAAAACCAACAACCATCGAAAACTTAGAAGAGGTTCGACCCAAATCAAAGGTAGAAATTGCGGGAGTTCTTTCCAAAAAAGTTGTGAAACTCACAAAGAAAAAAGAAGAGTTTGTAAACTTTATGTTGGAGGACCAAACAGGTGAAATAGAATGTGTTGCATTCCCCAAAACATATGCAGAATTCAAACACCTATTTACGGAAGATAATACTGTCTTTATTCGCGGAATTTTGGAACGACTCGATGCCGACGAATCAGAGTTAAAAGGTCAAATAATCGTCAATAAACTCGAAGAACTAAATTCAGTTACTATCGAAAAGAAAATGGAGAAAACTCTCCATCTAACAATCAATATGATGGAAGAAAAAAATAGAGATGTGATTTTGAAATTGCAAGATGTTCTTTCGGTCCATCGTGGAGCCTCTTCCGTGTTCTTTCATTTAATCGGCAATGGAGATGAAAAAAAAGTTATTCGCGCCCATGATCATTTCTCCATTGATATCACTCCTGACCTAATGAAAATGTTAACGGATATATTGGGGAAGGGAACCGTTCGTTATACAGTTGGCGAAGAAGTGCGAGTATACGGATAAAATTTTGTGGAGACTGGGTCTGTATCCTTAAACCTATTAATTGAGTTTCTTTGGATGGGATCTGGGTCCGTATTTTGTTTGATCTGGTCTCTATCCAATTTAGTTAGAAACAGAAATGTTTCCGGATTGGTTTGGTCTTTTATTTTATTTTCTACAGGACTTTGGTTACTCACCGGTGCTTTTATGTTCACCGGGTTTTACAAATACCTTCCAATCATTGCGCTCATTCATATCCCATTTGTATTCCTTTCCTCAACTTTACTTTATTTTTATTTAGAATTTTTGTTTTTGGAAAAACCGATCCAAATCAAATCCTATCATTTTTTTCCTGCTTTTGTTTCTGTTCTTCTTTTGGTTCCTTTTTATTTCGGATCAGATTCGGAACAGTTAGATGTTTTGGAACAAATGACCAAAACGGAATATGGATCGGTGGTAGTTGGCTTAAACTTTGGAATTAAACTATCTATCTTATTTTCAGTTGGATTATTTCTTCTGAAAGAATGGATTCCGAATGTTCGGTTGTCTGTTTTTTTTACAAAAAAAGCAATCTATTCTCTTGTTTTCATTCTTTTGATCTGGATCGATTTGTTATTGGGAAGCATAGGATTTACATTTCAAATTCCTTTTTTTCGTAAACTGAGTGCTTATCTTTTACCGGTTCTCATGTACTTTTATTATTTTACTCGCGAACTGTGGGCACCATTTGTTTCGGATGTTCGTGATAGCATTCAAAGAAATAAATATGAAAAATCTAAATTGGTATCTGTTCAGTTGGAGGTCATCGACCAAAGATTGTATGAATTGATGAGAGAAAAGGTGTTTTGTGATGAAGATTTGAGTCTTTCCAAGTTAGCCGAGATGGCAGAAGTCAAACCTGGTCAACTTTCTGAATACTTTCATAAACGTTATGGTTTTGGATTTTACCAATACATCAACCAATACAGGATCGATGAGGCAAAACGTTTGTTATTGGAATCCGAGGAAAGGTCGATTCTTTCTATTGCCGATTCAGTTGGTTTTAATTCTAAATCCACTTTCAATCGAGTTTTTTTGGAAACTGTTGGTTCGACCCCTTCCGAGTTTCGAAAACAATCAAAACTAACGTAAGTCCGTTCCATTTCTAAGTCTCAAAGAATTCCCCAAGACGACAGTAAAAAAAATCTAAATTAGAATGGTTCCGTAAAGAGGAAATTCAATGCGAACCATGATTGATTTTTATTTAAACCTTCCGGCAAAATTCGGTAACAAAAATGCCTTTGCGACTCGGATGGGAGCCGGTGTTTATCAGTTTAAAACTTATGATAACTTACTTTCCGATGCAAAGGATTTGGCATTTGGGCTAAAAGGTAGTTTGTCCGAAAGAGAAAAAGTGGCTATATTTGCGGACAATGCGTATGAGTGGATACAAACAAGCATTGCAGTTACACTACTCGGAGCTGTAGATGTTCCCAGGGCATCTGATGTTACTGAACATGATATATTGTACATTCTAAATCATTCAGAGTCCAAGATACTTTTTGTGGAAAATGAAGTCCTATTTAAAAAAGTAATTCGCCTAGAATCTGAATTGGAATTTTTAAAGGAAATTGTAATCATTTATCCTCCTAAAGATGGGAATAAAGAAATCAGTTCGAGGAAAATCAGAATATCCACCTTGCAGGAGCTAGTTGCCAAAGGAAAAGAACTTCGTAAAGTTGATTCAACGGACACAGTTTTTTTAAACAACACCATAAAAGAATCCGATCTGTTTACAATGATTTATACTTCGGGAACAACTGGTACTCCCAAAGGAGTCATGTTGACCCAAGGAAATATTCTCTTCCAATTACAGAATCTTCCGATTCGTTTGCAAAAAGGGGATCGCACTCTATCGATTTTACCAATCTGGCATATCTTCGAAAGAATTTTTGAAATCTTTAGTTTGTATTACGGAGCTTGTACTTATTATAGTAGCGTTCGTACATTAAAGGAAGACTTACGATTTGTAAAACCTCATTTTATGGCTTCGGCTCCAAGGCTTTGGGAAAGTATTTATTCAGGAATCCTCGGGACACTTGCCAAATCTTCACCGGTAAAACAAAAGATGTTCCAACTCGCAATGTTTTTTGCCAAAAGGTTTTTTATTTCAAGGCAAGTCATCACAGGCAATGTTTTAGACATTCATCCTGTTGTGTTTTGGAAACAATCCATTCGTTTTGTTTATCACTTGTATCGATTTTTTTTAGTGAGTATACCTCATCTCGTTTTTGATTTTTTAGTTTTATCAAAAATTAGAAAAGCAACGGGTGGGGAACTTCGTGGGTCTTGTTCTGGTGGGGGTGCGTTGCCATATCATGTGGATGAATTTTTTAATACAATTGGAATCCCTGTTTTAGAAGGATATGGAATGACAGAAACGGCACCTGTTCTTGCAATGCGAACGTTTGAAGAAATCATTCCAGGTTCAGTTGGAAAGATCTTTCCTAAAACTAAATTAAGGCTTGTGGATCTTCATACGGGTGAAGTTTTTTTAGATACTGAAGTTGGAAAATTTGTATTTGGAAGAAAAGGTGAAATCCATGTAAAGGGCAAACAAGTGATGGCAGGTTATTATAAAAATCCTGATGCTACAAATAGGGTTTTGGTTGATGGATGGTTGAATACAGGTGACTTGGGAATTTTTACAGCAAATCATAACTTAAGAATTGTCGGACGTTCTAAGGAAACCATAGTTTTGTTAGGTGGTGAGAATGTGGAGCCTGTCCCTATTGAGTCAAAAATTTTAGAATCGGAATGGATTGATCAGTGTATGGTTGTAGGACAAGACCAAAAGTATTTGAGTGTTCTTGTATACCCAAATCTTTCGCGATTTGAAGAGCCAATTGAGGGGGAATTTTGGAAACAAAAAGAAGTCATTCAGAAAATAGAAACAGAAATCAAAGCAAAAGTAAATGCACAAACTGGATTCAAATCTTTCGAAAGAGTTGTGGGGCTTGTTGTTTTACCAAAACCTTTTGAAGTCGGCGACGAACTTACTGCCAAACTTTCTTTAAAAAGACATGTGATCACGGATAAATACAAAGCAGAGATTTCAACTTTGTATTCGAATAATTAAAATAAAGAAAATTTAGTTGTTCGATAATTTTTAGTGGAGGGTTTAATTTCCTCCACTAATCCTCGTTATGTTAATGCTGAAACTTCGTTCAGAGTTTTGTCCGCTAAAATCTTTCGTTTGGACTTTGATGGTATTTTCTCCTGCTTTTAGATTGAGAACACCTATCAAATAACGATCTTTAAAAAATAAATCATCAAAATTATGTCCCTCTTTGGTTTTCCACTTTCCTTCTTCAAATCGTAAGGATTCGAAGTTGGCTTGTTTATAAGCCTCGCCATTAAAAAGAAATTTTACTTCTTTGATTCCTCTTCTCTGGCTATTTTTGATTCCCCCATCTAGTATACTGACGGTAAGCGGAAAAGCTTTAGACACATTAATATTGTCACCATCATTGAGATTGGTGTAGTTTTCCCCTACATGGATGAAGAGATTGGCAATCTGTGGTGGCATTGTGTCTTCTACAGGCGGTAGGTAGGCTAGCGGATCGAGCAGAGTTTTTCCATAGTCCTTTCCCAAAACAAAGTGTAGGTGGCCTCCGGTAGAATGTCCGGTGTTTCCTGAGATTCCAATGGTATCACCGGCAGAAACCTGTTTTCCCGTTCGAACCGTTTCATTTCTTGTCCCACCTAGATGGTAGTATCCACTCACATAACCGTTTTTATGTGCAATCCAGACAATATTTCCAGACCCACGTTCGTCCTCAAATGGGTCATCCTCCGCATAACGGGAGTATAGGATGAATCCCTGGCTCATGCTTTTGACTGGTTGTAAAACTGACGAAATGTCTAATCCATTGTGAAAATGGTCTTTTCTGGATTCACCAAAGGTGCTCGTAATGAGAGCAGGTAATTCCAAACCCTGGATGGGCCAGACAAACTCGGGTTTTATATCCGAGATGGGTTCCTCTGCGAAAATAAAACTTGCCAAGAGACTCAATACTACAACAATACTTCTCATGTTTAGAGAAGTCTCCTGGCAGGTTCCTTTTTAGGAAAGTAGATAATGAAACAGACTTCTTATACCAACGAAGAAATTTTAGAGATTGTCAAAGCTTGTGGCGGTGGAGACGAAAAATCTCTCCAAACTTTTTTTGACATTTATTCGCAAGATATTTACAATTTTCCCATTCGTGTTTTCCACCTAAGTGAAGACGATGCTTCCGATTACTATATCTATGCATTTGAAAGGTTAAAAACCGGGAAACGTTTCAAAAGTTTTGTGGGAAAATCCAGCTTTAAAACCTGGTTTTTCTCAGTCCTTCGAAATTTACTCATTGATTGGCAGCGCACCAAACGAGAAGTCAAAACCCAAACGATTTCCAAAGTCAATAAGGAAGGAAAGGAATATAGTACCATCGAAGATGAGCCTGACAAAAGATCAGAAGCTTTGGCCCTGGCAATCGATGTATCGGATCAATTTCATTCCGTACTATCCACAATCAAAATTGAAAACCGAGTGGTCTTCAAATTGTCTTTTGTTTATTACCTCCATCTGGATCCAGAAGAAGTTCGCTTCATTGCTGAAAAAACAAATCGTTCCGAAGAAGAAATCAGAGTTGAGGTTTTACGTCTTCGTGAAGAACTTTCAGGCCGCGAAGAAGAAAACTTAAAAATGGAAGATAAAATTACATCCCTGTATTTGAATATTCTGGATTTGAAGGAACAGAAAAAATCCAAGGCACAAGGGGATTCTGTCGAAGCACAATATTATAAAGAACGTTTGGACCACGCGCTTTCGAAGAAGTACGAACAGAGGAAGAAGTTAATCGAGAAAAAGCAAAAAGGCCATTTTCTCGTCCGGACCCCGTACAGAGAGATTGCCAGAATCTTAGGGATTTCCGAAGGTGGAGTCAGTGTGACCTTGCTAAGAGTTCTCGAAAAAATGCAAAAAAAAATGCATTCGATGGCTGGAGAGGGCTAATTTCCTTCGTCATACTTTAAGAGAGTGGAGTTTGACATGGAAGATCAGGGTTTTAACGCAGAAGTATTGGAACTAGCTAGGGGGTTGTTTGCCCGAGGTGAGTTTCCGAGTGAGGGTGAGTTGCAAAATCATCCTGACTTACTGGAGGCATTCTGGTTCTGTGAAGAAGCTTTCTTTGCCAGTATGCGCCAAGAACTAGTGGAAAATCATCCTTTTGCTGAGTCTTGGGACCTTGCCAAAGCGGAACTGACAATGGGAAAATCTCCTCACCCTCTCCCTGAATTTTTAAAAGAATACACCCGAAAGAATTTAGCCCTTCCAGAAAAAAAAGACAGCCTCATTGTAAGACTCACACAAACAGGAGTTCGTGTGATTGATAGTCTTGTGGAAAGTTTGCAGATCAAAGAGAGTTTTGAGTTTGCCCCTTCGATGCGTTCTGCTTCGGCAGAGGTTCGGTCCGGAGAAGCAAACTCTGTGATCTTTGAGGAAACCACTAGCCAAAATCAGAAGTTCTATTATCAAATTGTAAAAGAAAACCAAGGCGAGGTGTATCTTTCTGTCAAAGCAGAGGGAACTCCGGCTTTCCAACAAGTCAACTTACGTCGAGAAGGGCGGTTCATACTTTCTAGCAAAATTAATTTAGAAGGCAGTGCCAGCTTTTCCGGGTTAGTCCCAGGTGGTTACACCATAGAGTTTGTAGGTCCAGGCCAATCAAAATCGTTTGACTTGTCTATCCTCGTTGGATAACTTCATGGGAGCATGCTCTCCTTAATCATCGACAGAGTTGGTAACGTTAATATCTTCAATGTTTTAGAAGATAATCTTCCAGTAGAAGAATCGCATATCCAATCCACGTTAGATGATGATCTAATCTTTGAATACTTGGGGGAAGTAGAGAGACTGGTTCATGTTTCTCAATCGGTACTTTCCAATCCAAACCAAATCCTTAATGCTGATATCCTTCAAGATTTAAAAGTACTTGGCGAAACTTTTTACCAACAGTTTTTTCCTGCATCTATCATTGAAAAATTAAAAAACACAACCAAACACAGCATTCATTTTAATATAGATCCCGCCCTTGCTCTCATTCCATGGGAACTTTTGCATGACGGTGCCAGTTTTCTTTCTGACAAATTTAGAATTGGAAAAACAATTCGCGGTGGATTGCATCGCCCGACCCACCATGAAAATCGAAAGATTAAGATGCTCATCATTGCAGATCCAACAGAGGATCTTCCCCATGCACAAAAAGAAGGCGAGGTATTGTTTTCTGTTCTTAGCCAAAAGGTTCCTACTCATTTGTTGGAGCTTGAGTTCATAGGTGGAAAACAAGTCACCAAATTAAAGTTACTCTCTCTTATTAAAGACAAACATATCATTCATTATTCGGGACACCTTCATTTTTCTGATGATTCATTAGAAAATGGTTGGTTGTTGTCAGACGGAAAAGTTTTAAAAGCTCGTGAAATCAAATCAACAGGAATTGATACTGATTTAGTATTTTCTAACTCTTGTATGTCAGCAAAGTCGGCTAGCAAAAAGTTAAATCCAAATATTTTAAATCAGTATGCAGGTGCTTTTTTAACGGCAGGAATCAAAACCTTTGTTGGAACCAATTGGGAAATTTTAGATAACGAACGAACCATTGATTTTACCGTCAGGTTTTATACTTTTTTGTTTTCTGATAAATCTGTGGGTGAGTCCTTGTATTTATCCAAAGAGTATGCAAGACGAAATTATCACGCAAACGACTTAACTTGGGCAAATTATGCTTTGTATGGGAATCCTGATTTTTCTTTATTCGTAAAAGATAGAAGGAACTTTCACTCGGCAAAAATCTTAAATCCAACATCTGTAATCGAATTTTATCCGACTCCAATTGCCGTTGCCTACTCAAAGTTAATCAACTCCAATAAAGCAAAATCCATCGATAAAAGTAATCTAGCCAATTTGGTTAAGTTGTTTGAAGCAATCAGCCAAGTTGTTGGAATGATGGTTTTTAGTGACCACGCTGCTCATGCAATGAACAAATCAATCCCGAATAACCCTGATGATGCGGTATCGCTTCGAAAGTGGTGGGAACTTGTGTATGGTTGTGTTTGGGATTTCCAAAAACTAAAGATTTCTAGTATTTTAGAAGCGGCCTTACCTGTTTTACACGAACAGAAAGAGACTATTTTTAAAATCGTTGGATGGATGGAGTCTTGGGAACAAGATGAGATCAAAGAAGAAGAAATAGAATCCTATCAAATCATTATGCAGTTCTTTTTGGAGAACATGTTACTTGAGTTTTCGGAATTGGAGAAAGTCAGTGTTCTTCTAGTATCAGAAAATCATAATCCACATTTTTATTTTAAAGGGATCAAACCTGCTTATTTATATCCATCCTCTCCTGGCACAAAAGATAAATTACAAGAACAACTATCAAAACACAAAGGAAATCTTGTATTGGTTCATGAAAATCGAAAGATTGTGATTCCATTCCCAACTTATTTTAAGGAACGCAAAGAAACGGGAGATTTAGAACTTGTGTTTAATGGTCTTACTCCTTTTGCTCCAGGAGCTAAACAGAGTTGAGTTTATGCCATCCGGATGTTGGTAACGTATCATGCGGTGCCTGCTGCGGATTATTTAATTTAAAATTATCTCCAAAAGAATTTAAAACATTATTATCTGAGCGAACTTCTGAGTTTCAATCGACTGTCAATTTTGAGGTTAGGCATAGTTTTCCTATCTTTCGTAAAGATAGAGAAACAAAGGAGGCCGGGATTCCCAAAAAAGATGAGATGACTTATAATTGTCCATTTTTGGGATATGTGGATCAATCCAAAAATCGTATTGGTTGTATGATCCACCCAATTTTCACTGGGGATCCGAAAAGCCAAAACTTTTCGTTCTATGGAGCCTCCATTTGTCAGGCTTATGATTGTAAAAATAAAGAAAGTATGTTAGCTGATTTTTGGGAGTCTCTCTTTGTGGAGATCGCAAAAGATTCCGTGGAGTTCTCATTTTTAGCTGCAGATCATATCTTTGCAAATGCTATAGAAAAACTTTTTTCCTTTTTTGGGATCAGTATGGATCGAATGTTTCAAGAATTCAGACTGGAACTTATGGATTTATACCGAGCGAGGCTTTTGACTTCAGCGGAAAAAAATTTCACTTCGTTTGAAATCAATTATGAAAGTTTTTCTGATTTGAGTGCTTTGGAAGTTTATTTTACGACAGAAGTGGGTGCTTACTGGAAAGATTGGAGAGAAGAACTTTATAAAAAAATCCCGGATAGAGGTAAGGTATCCGGGCTTTGATTAAAATAAATTTAATTAAGCTTTAGAAGTAACAGTTGCTACTTTCGCTTTTGTTTCAGCAACCACAGTGTTTGCTTTTCCGATGATTGTTTCAACTTGAGAAATTCCTTCTTGAAGGTATTTTCTAAGGTTTACAGAAACTTCACTTTGGTCTTGCGCACCTTTTGCAGCTAAAGACTGAAATCCAGTGTTGATGTTAGAGAAAGCTTTTTCAGCTTCAACTTTTGCTGTGTTCACTGCACCTAGAATGAAGTTTAATCCGTCTTTTACTTGTTGTTCCATTTTCATTTTCCTTTTTTCGATATTGTTTTGTGCATTGCACCACTCCTTTTTGTGCGCCGCACAGGGATTTGTCAACCCGTTTTTGTATTTTTTTTCTGCATCGCACCAAAAAAGTGGATCGATGACCCACCCGGAATTTTTACCCATCCAATGGAAATCCACACATTTGGAACTTCTCGACCAACGAATTTTGCCTGGAAAAAAAGAATTTTTAAAAATTGTGTCTGTTGAAGAAACTATTTTAGCAATCCGAGAAATGGCTGTTAGGGGAGCTCCTGCCATTGCAATCACTGGAGTTTTCGGTCTTACGTTGGGTGCAAAATCAAGGGTTGGGGTTGCATCTTCAAAGGATATTGACTCTCTACTTACTTCCGTTTTGGAATCTCGACCTACTGCCGTTAATTTGAGTTACGCTATACGCGAAGCTAAAAACCGTATCCAAGGTATTACCGATTGGAGTTTGATCACAGAAGTTTGGGAATCTTATGGTAAAGAGATGGTAAAGTTGGACTTGTCCGCCAATAGAGCGTTAGGTGAAAATGGTCTTTCCTTATTCCCAAAAGACCAATCGGAATATCATATCATTACGCATTGTAATACGGGTGCTTTGGCTACGGCCGGACATGGAACAGCTCTCGGGGTCATCAGAAGTTTACGGGACGCAGGTAAAAAAGTCATAGTGTACGCTGACGAGACTAGACCTTTTTTACAAGGATCTAGGCTCACTGCATTTGAAATGATGGAAGAGGGAATCGAATGTTATATTATCACCGACGGGATGAGTGGATGGCTTATGAACCATCGTAAGATTGATGCTGTGTTAGTTGGATGTGACCGTGTGGCTGCCAATGGAGACACTGCAAATAAAATTGGAACTTACAATTTAGGGATAGTCGCAAAAGAACATGGAGTTCCATTTTATGTCTGTGCCACAAAAGACAGTTTTGATTTGAATTTGAAAACCGGGGATGAAATTCCTATCGAGATGCGAAAAGAATCAGAGGTGACACAATTTGATTTTTTAAAAACTGAAGATGGAAAGTTTTTATTTCCTGAAGGAAAAACCTCGCCGATTGGTGCAAGGGCCCTCAATCCTTCTTTTGATGTAACCAAAGCTCACTTAATTAAAAACTTCATTACAGAATTTGGTTGTTTTGTACCAGAGGAGATTTCGGTTCGTCTAAAGAACGTATGACGGAAAAAGTAATTTTAGGTGGTGGGTGTTTTTGGTGTACAGAAGCTGTATACCTAAGGATTCCCGGAATACTT
Source organism: Leptospira meyeri (assembly GCF_004368965.1). Classification (NCBI taxonomy): domain Bacteria; kingdom Pseudomonadati; phylum Spirochaetota; class Leptospiria; order Leptospirales; family Leptospiraceae; genus Leptospira; species Leptospira meyeri. The sequence continues at coordinate 2,907,174 of NZ_SORO01000001.1, forward strand.
TCTGTAAGATCTGGATATGCAGGGGGAGCTACTCCTAATCCAACTTATAAAGAAATCTGTACTGGCACAACGGGTCACGCAGAAGTCATCGAAATCGAATTTGATCCTGAGATTATTTCTTATTCAAAAATTTTAGAAGTTTTTTGGGCTTCACATGATCCCACAACACTTAACCGACAAGGAAATGATGTTGGTACACAATATCGTTCAGTTATATTTTATTTGAATGAAAATCAAAAAGAATTAGCAGTTGAGTCCAAACGAAAACATGCATTTCTTTTTCCTGATCCAATCGTAACGGAAATTGCACCGGCGCCTGAGTTTTATCCTGCAGAGGATTATCACCAAAACTATTTTACACTGAATCCCCAGAACCCATACTGCCATTATGTAATATTTCCCAAGTTAAAAAAATTGGGTTTAAAACTATAATCGTTGTAAGGCTATTTCCCTTTGAAAGCTGTTAACAAAGCTTTTTCTTGGTTTGGGAAAAAATTCATTACAAAAGCTGTTTGTGCTTTGGTAATTTTTTCTACCTGTCTTCTGTATTTGATTACCGCGCCTGGGTGAGCCGTATTCCGAACAACAACTTTCACATTGTCTTGGTTATAACGTGCACCTTTAAGCTCTTCAATTTTAGATTTTAATAATTCAACGGTTTTGCTTTTTTTCTGGTAAGCATCAAAGATTTCTTTGAATTTTTCTTTTCGTGCATCATCAAGTTTACCACGAGATCTTTGTACTACTTCTTTGATTTTTTGAATTTCAGGCACCAATGCCTCTAATTCTCTTTCGAACTCTGCGAGTCTTGAACTACCTTCTATAAAGAGTCTATCATTTCTATAATGAAATCCAACTTCGACGACTGTATCCATTTGTGCAGTAGACCCCAATGAAGAAACAGTGATTCCTTGGTAAGAAGTAATATCAGATCCAATGATTGATGAGGATTCTCCCGTAAGGATTACGTTTCCTAAACAAAGGATTTTACTTCCTAAAATAAAATTTTCAACGATACAATCGCCATCAATTTCAAGATTTCCATTTTCAATAAACTTTGTACGTAAGTCACCTTTGATGCGAATGACACCTTTCCCTTTGGCTTTCACTCCACCTTTGACTTCTAGGTCTTCACCGACTACAACATCGGAAGATTCTACGTTTCCATCTAAATACAAAGAACCTTGGCAATTGACGATAGCACCTTCTTCAATGGTTCCTTTCACTCGAATGGTTCCTTCGAAGTTGATGTTTCCAGTCCCTAATCCAATATTACTTTCAATGTTTAATTCAGGAGAAACAGTGAGAGAAGTGTCTGTGGAAAAAACAACTCCACTAAGGGATGCAAAATATTCTTTGAGTTGTCTTCCGGGTTTTTCCGGATCTTCTATTGTTTTAGGGAGGACATTTTTCCCTAAGGTGAGTCTTGGTCTATCAATAGGATTTGGATAAATTGGATTTCCTAAAACATCAATCCCTTGTTCGCCGGCAATTCCTTCAAACAGTGTTGCAAGTCTTTCGCCTTCTTTTACGTGAACATATTTATTTATATTTCTAAAATCAGCTGATCCATCGTCTTTTAGAACAACACGTTGGGCTCTTGGAAAATAAAACTTAATCCAGCCACTTTCTCCTTGTTTGGCGGGGTTTCCTTGGGCCACGATAAAATTGAAATCTTCTTTTACTTTTGTGGGATCCTTGAGAATTTTATCGATTTCGATGGCGGCTTTATCTACCTCTTTCATCAAAATCCGATCCCGGTGAATGGATGCATTGTCTAGAGCTTCATAAATCAATATATTGCTCATAGAACCACCTAACAACCAAATTGGTTTTGCGACCAAAGTTGCAGTAAGTCGATCCTCGGAGATTTGGATTTTCAGTCCCCGTTCCGGATTGAAGTCCGGTGCATTTTTAACTTCCATTCTGTTAAAAGTATCGGCATATTTTTTAGGAGAAACGAGAATTTCTATCGGTCGAGCCAATATAGAAAACTTCCGAAGGTCTGGAGCAGGGCCGGAACCCCAAAAATTTGGGAATGGAGAGGGAGGCTGTCTCCATGAGTAAGGGCTGTGGAGGTGCGGTAGACATAAGGAATCTGTTTTTTCTGAAAGAGAAGGGTGAGTTTTTCCGATTCATCCGGTGAAATCACCGGATCTGTTTTTCCATGGAGGAGGGAGACAGGGCCTGCCAAAGTTTCTAATTGGTAAAAGGGAGAAAGATTTTCGGGAAGGTTTTTAGGAACAGTGTCCAGGACTCGTCCGGCCAGCTCCTTGCGGAAATTTCCATCTCTTCCCACTTGGGAAAAAAAGTCTTTGGCTCTGGTAGAAGTTCGATGAAGCAAAGATTTCGCAAGCGCCTCATTCCCCATTCGTTTGAGTCCATTGTCGAGGGCGGCTTCGTAATACACAGATTCTAATTCTTCTGCCAGTGATGGTTCGAAACGATGAATAAAGTTGTAAAGTATTACGTACACAGCGTACGGATCGATTTGGTAATTTGAAAATACAAATGGTACGGTATCTAAAAAATCACAATAGGCACCGATGGCCATGGAAGACTTGATTTTTTCTCTTGTATTGGATTTGGAAGCAGCAATGAGTCCCATCCCGGCGGAAAAACTGGCGGATAAATATCCTAACTGGCTTCCATTAAACAAATGTTTGTTGGAGTAAATTTCCAGCATTAAGTTTTGGATATTGGAAATTGTCTTTTCTTCGATTTTTAATCCCTTTACTTCGGGAAGTTCAGGTAAAATGACACTATGATTGGAACTGGCAATGTTTTCTGCAAGTTCTAAGATCCTGGGGTCGTCAATTCCCATGGCACTCATTCCATGTTGGATATAAACACCCGGTAGAGATTCTGGATTTTTTCCCGTTGGATAAAAGTGAAAAGCCCTTCTGCCTGTGTCTGGAAACCGGAGTTCTTTACGTTCTAAAGATTTTTTTTGTTTCAATCCAGCATAACTCAAAACGAGTGGGATTGCCAAAACATAAGGTTTCATTCGACTTTACTTTTTTGGAGTAGGAAATTTTTCCAACAATAAAATCAAATATAACCTACCCATATACTCCTCACCTCTTCTATCTTTGAGATTAAAGATAAGAATATACTGGCGGAAATGTTCTAAAGAAATTGGAACCAGTTTATGGTTCAGGTTTTCTGGTGGTAATATATCAATATCGTAACGTCCTAGTCTCATTTCTGTAATTAGTTTTCCAGCGATCTGGTTTGCAAATTCCATCATAATGGAAGCCGAATGAGAGCGAGAAGTAGGATCAATTTGAAAGGCTTTGGCAATTTTTGGGAGGAGTTTTAGTTTTGTATATCCATCTAATGCAAGATATACTTTTCCATTGATATCACCTACAAATTCAACTAACGTACAATTTTCAAAACAAAGGCCTTCATTTTTGGAAGGACCATATGCTTCTCTTTCTGCATAAACTAATAGAGACTTTTGAAAATGTTCCGGTAATACTTGCGAAACAGTCAGGATAAACTTCTCATCTATGAGTGGATCCATTTAAGCAGCGTGGTAGAGGATACTTTCTTCCAAAGATTTGTAAGCAGCCTTGATCCAAGTATCAAATTTGATTTCAGGAGTGGATTGTTTCGAGAAACCGAGAGCTACTTCTGATGGATACCCTAGAATATCAAGTTCTTCGATGAACTGTTTAAAAAATTCAGAAAAATCATCGAGTTTGTCATTGGAAATGATACTTGCATATAAATGGTCTTCCAATTGATACAAACCTAAACCAAGGACCGCATTCTGTTTTCCGAGAATGTTCAATCCAATGGCAATTTCTGATTGGAAGTTCGTATCAATGAATTTAAAAAGTATTAAAGTTACCTTTTCTTTAGATTCGTATGCTGACTTTGCCATTTGATAAAAGTGAGATACATTAAATAGTTTTGTGATAGGATGTTTGGTTACTTTTGTATATTCTCTTTTGGTCATTATCTTTTCAGATATGATGTTTGACTTTTCCCAAAAGGATTGTATATCCGATTCGTTCCAAGATTCTTTTGTAGAAAAACATAAAAAACCAAATAAATGTGCATTCATTGTAAGAGGAATGTATAACTTCCGTTTGTCGAAAGAAATAGCAGGAAGTAAGTCTTTGATTCTTCCTTCTTCATATTCTTCCCATTCTACAGGATTGTCATCGGTTTCCACCATCATCCCCGTTTTTTGCCAATAACATTCCTTAAACTCTTTTTCATCATAATAAAAATATTGGATTGAGGTAAGTTTCTCCGTAAAAAACGGAAAAGGAAAGTCTTTTACCGTTTCCGAAAATACGGCCCTTGTTTCTGAATGAATTGATTCTCTTGCAAGTAAAACAGGATCTTTTTTCCAAAGAATATCTTTTGGTTTTGGTTCCGCGTTAGAGGGTTCGATTGGCAAAGCAGATTCGGTATCAAAAACAATATCTGGTTTTGTTTTTGTTTCTAATAGCACACTTGCATCTGCATTGGAATGAGATAAATCAGAATAGGAATCCTGTTTTTGGAAATCCAAACTATATAGAAAGAGTGTGAGTAGTAAACAGGAAACGGTGAGCAGGGTGAAACTCACCCAGGAGAAATAAAAAGTATATTGAAGGATGACACCAATGATAAAAAAAATTGTGGGAATTGTATATCGTTTCATCGTTACTTAGCCGTTACTCAATATAACGGGTAAAATGGGGATTCGCTGTACTGATTTTCCCTTTCCGCTAGGGGCAAATGAAACTCTATTCCGAATTGGCCGAATACTATTTTACCATTGAAGAAGCTAGCCGTAAGTTTTCGGAAGAAATCCTTTTCCTACGAGATACATTTAAGCGACATAAAATACATACTGTTTTGGATATCGGTTGTGGGACAGGGGAACATATCAAGGAACTCCAAGGAATGGGTTTCAAACCACTCGGAGTGGACGGTTCTCCAAGGATGTTGGAGATTGCCAAGGCTCGGTTTCCCCATTGCCAATTTGAACTTGGAAAAATGGAAGCCTATGTCGCAAAACAACCTGTAGATGCAGTGATTTGTTTGTATGGAACCTTCAATTATCTCATTAACGATGATTTGGTTCAAAATTTCCTACGTAATTGTTATAAAAATTTGAAACAGGCTGGGCTGTTGGTTTTGGAAATTTGGAATGCCGATCCCATCCATCGGATCAAAAGAAAACCCATCACAACAGTGAGTAACGTGCGCCAAGGGGCGACATCCATTCGTAGGAATCGAGGTTTTCGATTAACAAGAGCAGATGATGTTGCCATTGTAGAAGTGAATTATGTGTATAATCTAAATCAGAAGGATTTAAAAGACAAACATACAATGCGTGTCTTTCATTTTCCGCAAGTTCGAAATTTCTTAGACGATAATAAGTTTGATGTTCTACATGTTTATAGCAACTACGACGGTGAAAAATATATAAAAACCGGCGCAAGGATGCTCATCGTAGCCAAAAAGAGGTCTTGACTTTCCTTTTTTCGTACGGTATCCCAATCTATTGGGAGAACCTATGTCTAGTCCAAACCATTTCCAAGTCATCGTTATTGGAGGAGGGCCCGGCGGTTATGTCGCTGCCATCCGTGCTGCACAATTAGGATTACAAACTTGTATTGTGGAACGTGAAAAACTCGGCGGAGTTTGTTTGAACTGGGGTTGTATTCCCACCAAAGCTTTGTTAGAAAGTGCTCATGTTTTGGAACATTTAAAACATGCAGCCAGTTTCGGTTTGTCTTGTGAAAATATCAAGGCAGATTTTGATGCTGTGATCAAACGTTCTCGTTCTGTGGCAGACCAAATGGCCAAAGGTGTTGAGTTTCTCATGAAGAAAAACAAAATTACCGTGGTGAATGGTGAGGCAAGTTTCCAAAATTCCAAAACCATCCAGGTTAGGCCGAGTGCAGGAGAACCTTCCACTTTTACTGCCGATTTTTTTATATTAGCGGTGGGTGCAAAAAACAAAGCTCTCCCATTTTTACCTTTTGACGGAAAACGCGTGTTATCTGCTAGGGATGCAATGATCGAACCGAAAGTCATTACAAACCTTGCCATCATTGGGGCTGGTGCGATTGGCGTGGAGTTTGCCGATTTTTATGCAATTATGGGATCTAAGGTCACAATCATTGAATTTCAAGACCATTTACTTCCCAATGAAGATTTGGAAATTTCGGGAGTTTTGGAAAGAAGTTTTAAAAAGCGCGGGATAGAGCAGTATTTGAGTTTTGGTGTGGAAAGTGCATCCGTTACTGATGCGGGAGTAGAACTTACCTTACAAGATCGTAAATCGGCAAAAAAAGAAAAATTGAACTTTGATAAGGTGATTGTTGGGGTGGGAATTACACCTAACACTAACAATATTGGTTTAGATGAAATTGGAATCAAATTAAAAAATGGATTTGTGGATTTTGTTGGAAACTACCGTTCGACTGTGGATCATATCTATGCCATTGGGGATTGTATTGTTACACCAGCTCTTGCCCATGTGGCCAGTGCCGAAGGAATCCGTGCGGCAGAGGATATTTCTGTGCGACTAGGGAACCCACACCATTTACAAATTTCAAGACTCAATTATTCCTACATACCTGGATGTACCTATTGCCACCCAGAAGTAGCAAGTGTTGGACTTACAGAAGAAAAAGCCAAAGCACAAGGTTATGAAGTCACTGTTGGAAAATTTCCGTTCACTGCCAGTGGTCGTGCCCAAGCCCAAGGGGACACAACGGGAATGGTTAAAATTGTTTCTGATAAAAAACATGGGGAAATTTTGGGTGCGCATATCATTGGGAATGGAGCAACAGAAATGATCGCAGAATTAACGCTAGGTGCCAATATGGAAATTACTGTTCGGGAGCTTGCAAACACCATTCATGCCCATCCTACTTTGTCAGAAGGAATTATGGAAAGTGCGGCGGCGGTATTAGGAGAGGCGATTAATATATAGAGGGAAAGAAAATATAGTTCATTATGGGAAAGGTTACTGTGATTGATGAAGCAATATAAATCCTGTATAGGAGTTTCTGAATTATCAAATTGGAAATTCTATTATAAGGAAACTTCAAATGGCATTTATCACTTTTTGGGATTACGAAATTCAGGAAATGAAGTTTCTTGCTATGGAGAAGGTTACGATGAAGTTCTTTCGAAATGTATCGAATTTTCAAAGGTAATGGAAAGGAAAATACAAAATCAATCATTCTAATCCTTATAATCAAATTGTTAGATGAGATTCATTTTAATTAAATGAGATATGTAAATTCTAGACCAAAAGAAATTGAATTCCAGAAATTAATTCGTAAGAAATTGGCAAAAGATTTACTTTCATTCGGATACAAAATTATTTATGACAATAATAAATTAAAACTATCTGATGATAGAAGTTGGGTATTCAAAATAGTCTTCAAAGGTAATGACACCATAGAAATTTTTAATGACGACTGGCGCGATTACACTGAGTTCTTTCGTATTAAAATAAATAATTTGGAGCAAAAATTTATTCGCATTTCGAAGGATAGTGATTTGAGTGAAGAACTCGAAAAACTGAAAAATCTAATATCAGACAATTCTTAATCTGCATTGTAATATACATAATATTTGAGAATTAAACTAATTGTTCTGTTTTGTGCGCCACTCCTCTTGCTTGTTCAAACGTTCTTACAGTTCTCAACATTTGCTTGGGAACACGTAAATGTTGAAATAAAATTGGAAAAGCTCTGCAAAAAAATACAAATCTTTCTAAAGACTCAATTGTATATGTTTTTCAAATTGTAACTCTAGATAGAGAAAGATGCATCCATAAGGCATCAGAAATCAAAAACAAGAATATGAAGAAAGTAGAAGACGGGATCAAGTTAGTTTTTTCTTTGGATCATAGGTAATACACATAACAGCAGTCTAACCAGAATCCCCAGCGCCAGCGATAGTAGCGGAAATCCTTTCGCAGGAGCGAAAGATTGGAGCGTATAGCGCGGTCGGTTTCACTTAGGAGTTTTGTCACCTAACCAATTCGATGCGCCCATCGCTTCTCTCTTTGAAACCTATCTCAATTTTCTTTTATCTCCAAACATCTTTTCATCCAATTCCAAGTTTCTTTCGGCCTTTCAAATGGAAAAAAATGTGTAAATCCTGGAAAGATTGTAACATCGGACTTGGGATTTACTTTTGCGAGAAGGTTGGCATACTTAGGGCTACAGACTTCGAATTTTTCTGGAATGGCGATATGGTTTTCTGTTTTGATACCGTAAAAGTTTTTGAAAACGTGAAAGTGTGCGTGGCCAAAGATCCTTGCTTCCACTCTTGGATCACAACAAAGTTTGACTTCTGCTTCATGGCCAGTATTTACAAAACATGAGTTGAGATAATCTTCGAAGATAGAAGGTTCAAAGTTGGCAAAGGCCGGAAATTTTCGAAAAGACCGCCTAACAAGCTCTATGGATTTAAAATGAGTTCTTCTTTTTTTTGCACCCTTTGCCAAAGGGTTTTCTAAAAATTTAGAAAGGAGGATGAGTTTCCAACCTAAGATGACGGGGTCCATGACTAATACTTTTTCAAAACGGGAAGGTTCTTTGGCTGCCGCTAAAAGAGATGAGGCTCCACCTAAAGAGTGTCCGATGATACTTGTTTTGTTAATGGATTCAAAATTGAGAAGTGCAAGGATTTGATCTCGAAACACATTCCAATTATTAAATTTTAAACTAAACTCAGAACGTCCATGACCCAAAAAGTCAGGAGCAATGACTCTGTAATGTTTTGATAATAAATTAAAATAATACTGGTAACATCCGGCACTATAACCATTGGCATGACAGAAAACGAGAACGGGACCCGGAGTTTCCGAATCTAAGTAGGCACATTCCCAGTTTCTGAACCGAAAGGATTTTTGTTTCATTTTTCTATTTGACCCTTCCCGATTTAGATCGGATTTTGTCTCTATCCCATGCAATTCCAGGTCATCCTCTTCTTCTGTATAGCCGTATTCTTTAATGCATTGGCTAATATTTTAATCAAATCCTCATCCTTACAAGACCAAACAAAAACATTGTCAGGTGGTCTTTGGGAAACAATCTTTACGGTGTTTAATCCTTATTTTATCGGTGGACTCGCCAGTTTTGGTTTAGCCTTACTTGGGTATCGATATGTTTTGGGGAAGGGGTTGAAACTCTCACTTGCTTATCCAGTATTCACTTCCAGTGGTTTTATCATTGTCCTCATTGCCTCTTCTCTTTTTTTTAAAGAGCGGTTGAATCTGACACAATGGTTGGGGATTGCATTTATATTGATCGGTGTTTGGCTTACCGCCTTGCAGATGTTTGATGTTAAATCTTGAAACCTAAATCCAATTCTAACAAACGAATATTTTTACTATTTTTCTTTCCCTTTCTTTTCATTTTTCTTTGTAAAAAATCGGATCCGGGACTTGGTTCGGGGTCTGACTCTATTGCTTTAAAACCTCGTCCCAATGTTCTTTGGATTGTGATTGATTCCCTTCGGGGAGATATCATTGGTCGCTATGGCGTTACACCTAACTTAGATTTGTTCAAAGAAAATGCCATTACCTTCCAATACCATTTAGTAAACGCAGCTTGGACAAGACCATCGACATTAGTATTTTTCACTGGTAAGTATGCTTCTGCCAACCCTGTTAATTTTTGGGACTATCCAACTACCAGGTCAGAAGTAGAAGCATTTTATCGGACTGAAAAATACCCATTGCCTAAACTACTCAAAGAAAATTCCTTTGGTACATATATGGTCGGGAACAACCCTTTTTTAACAGATAAATTTGGACTTGGGGTAGATGTCGGCTTTGATTTGTTATACGATTTTTCCAATTATAACGAAGATACAAAAAAAATTACAAAAAAAACTTTTGAAGTATTGAAAGAAATTTCATCCGATAAAAAACCTTTTTTCCTGTTTTTAAATTATAACGATCCGCACAAACCATACACTCCACCTCCGGGATTCACAGCTCGTATTCAAACGAAAGAAGTTTTAGATGAAAAGAAAACAAACTATCTTGGAGAAGTAGCCTTTGTCGATGAGGAACTTGGAAAAGTCTTTGATGAGTTAAAAGATAAAAATCTTTGGGATAACACGATGATTCTCATCACGGCTGACCACGGTGAGGTGATGCATTCTGCTCATGCAATTTCTCCGTTTACTGGAACCAATACATATTATGGGCATGGCCAGGATTTGTTTTTGGAAAATATCCATGTTCCGCTTCTAGTTAAGTTACCAAACGAAACCAAAAAACAATCTATAAGTGCAATGACAAGGTCGATTGATTTATATCCAACGATTTTGGATTATATTGGATTGACAGTTCCTAAATCTGTACAAGGTAAATCACTTAGATCCTTGATTGAAAATAAAGAAACCACCAAACGGACGTATTATGGAGAGACCAGATTTACGCAAGGGTATGGGGAAGGATCCGAGTTTCTATTGCAAAGGTCCTACCGGTTTCATGAGCTTGGAAAATTTTGGCAAGGATCTGTAGGGAGTGAATTCTATTTATATTTGGATTCAAAAAAAGATCCCAATCAGGAAAATCCATTAAGAATTGCGAATATAGCTACGATCAAAGGTATGAAACTACAGCCGGATCTGGAAAAGAAAATCATTCGGTTTTGGAAACAAATTCGATCAATGGAACCCAAACTACCGTTATATCATCTTTCCATCCATCCAGAATCAAAGGATACAGAAATTCAAATTCGGATACCCAGTGGAACCATACGTATGGCATCCTACCCCGAGGATGTTCTTTTGGAAGAAAAAGGAAAGTTGGTACAAATCCAAACCAAACGAATGGATCCCTTTGAAATCAGTTTTGAGGTGTATCCAGATGTGAGTTCACCTGAAATTACAGTCTGGTTTTCTAAACAACAAATTCCAAAATCGGACATTTTTACGGGTTACTTCGGAGTGAGTTTAGCATCTTGTAGGTCCAACTGTGATTTGTTATATGAAACCGGACCGAAAAGACCAGTCATCACTCCCAAAGCAAAAGTTTATTTTTGGAAAGAGGGTGGACAAAAAAAATCTTATTCTTCGAAACAAGAATTAGGAACCGATGCTTTAGAGATTTTAAAGAAACAAGGATACGTACAATAGTTGATTGTGATTTGAATTAATCGTTGTCCTGATTCGTAACAGATACATTCGGCAAAGTTTCCCCATTAAACCCACTCCCTCCACCACTAAGGGACCCAAATAAAATTGAATACACTAAATTTCCGTCGGTCAGAAAATCATCGACTCCTGATAGAACAACATTTTGGTATGTATTCCAATCACTGGATGTAAACACTAAACTAGAAACAGAACTTGTCCCTTCCGCAACATTCGAACTAGAGACGGGTATGGTAACATTAGAGATAGGTCTTGCACGCAAACGCACTTGGAATCTAGATTGGCCACCAAATTCTGTAGTGATTAAGTTAGGTGAAGTGACAAGTCCCCCTGAACTATTGGCTGAAGTTCCGCAGGCATTCATAGGATTTGGATCTATACAAGGAACAATATCGTAGATATAGTTGATATGAGTGGCGGAGATGGAAAGAGGGGTGAGGGCAGTATAAATAGCAGAAGGTGTAAAGCCGGTGCCTGTTTCTCCTGAGGTCACTGCAGAGGCAATGGTATAACTTACGTCACCAGTAGCGGCCGTATCAAGTCCCGTCACAGTGACCAGTTGGCCTGAACCAAAATTACTTGGTGTGAAGGTGAGAGTTCCCGTAGGGAAACTTACGAGTCCGCCAGGAGTTGTGTTAAAGTTCACTGTGATGTTCGTTGTGGGTTGTGAGTCCAAATGGATGTAAAATTCAGAGGATGCACCTGATTGTGAAGTGATCACTGTGGCAGGTGTAAATCCAGAGGTTGTGATTCCAGCACTGTCATTATCATTCAAAGTGAGCATAGGGTAATTCGATGATGGGTAAGGATTTACACCATTATAAAAGCCATCGGTAGAAGAAAGGACACCCACAACAATCGGACATGATACATTTCCATCATCGACTGCATCATCATTTGGCGTCACCAAGACTGTGTTGTGTGGCCCGATAGTATTCCAATTGGCGCTGGTGATAGTGAGGGAACTTGTTGAAATAGAAAATTGAGGGACACTTGGTGCGACAATCAACTGGCAAGGAAAAGTTGTCGTTACCGAAACGGGAACTGTGACATCATCTGTTGGCGCTTGGCTGAGAAGTACATAAATGGGAAAGGTCGCAGAATTTTCAGCCCGAGTCATATTCGTGGGAGTGACAACAGTTACTGGGTTTTCTGATGTGCTGTAGTTGACAAGTGTAACCGTGTCCCCAGTGCTTCCTACAAAACTAACATACCATGACGGCATTGAACCAGTCTCTGTTCCATTTACTGTTACCGAATAACTTATATTTCCATCACTCAAAACATCGGAGACTCCTTGAATTTCCACAGGAACCGAGGTGCTCCAGTTGGTTTCATCAAAGATATATTGTTTGGAGCTAACGGGCGTTCCTCCATCATTGATCATTCCTTCTGTTGCATCGGAGGTGGCGATAGTTACAGTGACTTGGTTTCCCGGAATGGGGCGACTTCCTAACCTCAGGCTATACATCGCCGATTGGCCCGACTCTGTTGTGAAGTAAGGTTGTCCAGAGTCCAAAGTGAATAAAATATTTGGGGACGGGTTGTCATCGTCTGTAATGTTAATCGTGATATCAGAAGGATTCATCCCTTCATAGTCTGTTCCCGACCCTGATATTGCACCTAACGTAAGCGTATGAGTCCTTGTGTTTATTTCATTGATGGAATCATTTGCAACAATGACAGTTACTGTTTGGGTTGTTGAAAAGTTTGTATGTGTGAAAGTCAAACTAGCAGGAGAAAACGTGTATTGTACTGTGTCTGGTAAGTTAAAAGTTTCGCCCGAGATGGGGATGGTAACGGAACCTGAGGCACAAGCAGCTAAATTACCGGGAGTGTCGCAGGGTGCTGAATTCAAACGAACTGTAAAGGTTCCATCACTTCCGCCTTCCGTAAGATTTAGTGTGTTGGATGAAATTGTAAAACCAGCTGTATCATTATCGGTGATGGTGATCACCAAATCACCGCTAGCTTCTGTATAACCTGGAAGAGTTCCTGTGGGAAAAAGTCCGGTGAAGTAAGAGCCACTCGCTTGTGGGATATGAATGGTGACTGGAATATTTCCATCATCAAAGGAGTCTGAAACAGAACGAACTGTGACCACTTGGACTACATCCCAACCACTATCACTGGTGTTCCCGGAATAATTAGCAGGTTGTCCGTTTGTGGGGGTAAAGGTAAGAGTTCTGGATGCAGCAACACCAGAAGAACTATTGAGTAAAACCGCTTCAGTTCCATCAGAAGAAGTGATTGGCCCAATCGTCACATTGGCATTCGGCTTTAAAGAAAGTCTGATTTCGAATGTGATGGTAGAAGTTCCATTTTCTAACATTGAAGATGCGGATAAGTTTTGGATACGAACCAAAGGTTCATTGCTATCCGTATTAATGGCAGTCACAGCAGGGATTGCGGTCGAATTGTACTTTGTATCGGCCGATGTTGAATTTCCAAAAGAGATATTTACATTTTGATCTCCATCATCAACTCCATCTAACACAGAAGTGATGGTGACGGTTTGCGGGGTGTTCCAATTCCCTGCAGTAAAACTCAAAGAAGCCGGAGACACAGTTATTTCGGAAGTATTACTGGATGTGATGCTTGGAATACTCACTGTGTTTGTTGGTTGAGAATTCAATACTACTGTAAAGGTTTCTGTCGAAGGAGTTCCATTTTCATGGACCACGAGACCCCCTACAGGAGTGACAGTAAATCCTGCTGTGTCATCATCTGTTACTAAAATAGTCACAGATGATGGAGGCGATACTGAATTATAAACAGGATCGGCAGACCCACCCGTATCAACTGATCCAAACTGCAATGTGACAGTCCTTGTGTCCTCATCAATGGCATTGTTATTAGTGGTAATGTTGACATACTGGTCTACATTCCAATTTGCATTTGTAAAAACTAAGTTGGTAGTACTGCTATTAGTGATGGCATTGTTTTCAGATATTCCTGTGAGTGTTACGGTAAACCCTGGAGGAGGTTGGGACAAAAGATGGATGGCAAAAGAAAGGTTACCTCCATTTTCAGAAATGGTCAAACTACCAGGGGATGTCAGAACAAATCCAGGAATATCATCATCGGTATTGGTTACAGAAGGAAAAACTGGACCCGCCAAACCATTGTAATCTGTGTCGGCAGAAGTGGCTGCCCCAGCAACTATCGATACAGTTTTTGGACCATCTACGATAAATTCGTTTACCCCAGTGACAGTGACTATTTTCGGTGTAAACCATTCACTCGGTGCAAAGGTTAGTGAAGATGGAGAAGCTGTACCTTCCGAACTAGGGGTGGCAACAATAGAAGGAATTGTAACAGAATTTGTCGGTAATGTATTCATCACAATCCCAAAACTCACAGCGCCCCCAGCTTCTGTCGTTGTCAGTCCTGACAAATTGATAACAGTAAACCCAGCTACATCATCATCGACATTGGTTCCTGTAATGATAGGGATTGGCTTACCCATATAAGCTGGGTCATTCGAAACTGTGGGATCGGCAGAGATTTGAAACGTACTATCATCTACACTAAAATCATCCACACCCGTAACGGTCACAGTTTGTGGCACATTCCAATTGTTAGGTGTAAATACAAGTTCTACTGCAGCGACAGTTGCTTCTGTTGTATCATTAGAAACAAAATTTCTGATGGTTACATCTTGCATTGGTCTTGTTTGTAATACATAAGCAATAGTACCGGTTTCTCCTGTTTCCGAAGTGATGAGTCCAAAAGCTGGGCTTGCTGCCACACCGGAAGATTCATCGTCAGTATTAACAACGAGTAAAACAGGAAGTCCTTGTGCAGAAAATCTGATATCGGAAGTTAATGTGGTCCCTAATTGGACTCTATAGTTTTGATTTCCATCAGCAATTAAATCATCTATACCCGCCAAACGAATGCTCTGTGGTATATCCCAATTGTCTTCTGTAAAATCTAGAAAAGTTTGCGACAAAAGTACACCCTCAGTGGGATCAGAGACAGTGATTGGGCCAATTCTTACTGAACTGTTTGGCTCTATGTTCAAACGAACTGTGAATTCTGCTTGTCTTCCATTTTCACTCGTGAATAAAAAATTTGGAGCTTCGTAAATGACAGAACCTTGCCCGGTTGTGGAAACAAAGAAAGAACCGAATAACATCTGCAAATTCAGCGGTGTGATGGACTGGCAAGAAATGGTAAAGGTGGAGGAGAGGAGGATCATGATGGAAATACAAACTCTGAACATGATTTCCTTTTGTCCTCGTATCGCACCCATTTAGGGTTCTCCCTCTATATATTACGAGAAAAATAGCTTAAATTAGAAAAAAAATTCCAGGAATTGCAATAAAATCAAATGAGCCAAAATCAAAACCAATTATCCCAAGGGCCACTTGCTGGTGTCAAAGTTGTGGACCTTTCTTTACTCCTTCCAGGCCCCTTGTGTTCGCAACATTTAGCAGATATGGGTGCAGAAGTAATCAAAATTGAAAATCCCAGAGCCTATGATGGATCTCGTGCGATGTTTAAAGGCAAAACTGGTTATCCTGCTTTATACATGATGTTGAATCGAAATAAAAAAGCGATTACATTGAATCTTAAACGAGACCAAGCCAAAGAAATTCTTTTTAAACTTTTAGAAGATGCAGACATTTTACTCGAAGGATTTCGTCCCGATGGAATGGATAAGATGGGAATCGGTTATGATGTCTTAAAAGAAAAATTTCCTCGTTTGATTTACTGTGGAATTTCTGGCTACGGAATCTCGGGAAAATACGTAGACTTTGCCGGACATGATTTGAATTACTTAGCGGTCTCTGGAGTCCTTGACCAAACAGGAAATCCCCCAAGGCCTGCTGGTTTTCAATTGGCAGATGTGGGAGGAGGAACTCTGACGGCTCTATCTGCAATCCTTGCTGCTCTTTATTTTAGAGAAAAAACTGGCAAAGGACAACGGATTGACATTTCGATGACAGATGCTTCCCTCCAATTTCTTTCGTTATACGGTGGAATTTTATCTTCATCAGAAAAATCGCCAGAAGCAGGGAACGATATTCTTTCTGGTAAATTGCCAAACTATAATGTTTATGAAACAAAAGAAGGAAGATATGTAGCCCTTGGTGCCTTAGAAGATATGTTTTTCCAAACTTTTTTACGGGCCGCAGGAATGGAAAACTTAACGAAAGATCATCCTATGAATGAAGAAAACATTCCTCTCATTAAACAAAAGTTAACTGATTATTTTAAATCCAAAACTTATTCCGATTTACAACCAATCTTTGACAATACAGACGCTTGTCTTTCTCCTATTCTCAATATGAAGGAAGTTTCAGAAGATTCACATTTGAAAGAACGAGGTATGGTGATCGAAAGAAACCATCCAAAATATGGACCAATTCTACAATTTGGGTCACCGTTTCATTTTTCAGAGACACCTTTTGTTTATAGAAACGACCCACCAGAACATGGGGAACATACGGACGAGATTTTGGGTGGATTGGGGTTTTCCAAAGATAAAATTGCGGAGTTTAAAAAAGACCGAGTGATCTAACAGCTCCCTTGCTTTTTTTTAGTAATTTCTTTATTTTGTCCCAGGGGGGAGGTACACTCTTCCCTAAACCTACTCTATGAAGTTATTACAAGTATCCGACCTTCACCTTTCCCAAATTTCCCCCGAGGAAAAGATTTATTCCCTTTCCGTATTACGAGAAATTTTACAAACGGCAGAGTCGACGAATTGCGATCGTATTCTTTTTTGTGGGGATCTTTTTAATACATTTCCCGATTTAGAAGGATTACGTTCAGATTTTCTAAAAGAAGTATCCTCTTATTCAGGAATCATTTATTTTCTGCCAGGGAATCATGAAATTTTAGAAAAAAGAAATAGCAACCATTATGCGAGCTATGATTGGTCTTCTAAAGTAAAGGTTTTAGATAAAACTCCTTATTTTTTATTTGAAGACAATGGGATTGAATTTTTAGCAATCCCACACCAGGAAAATTATTCGGAATTGTTACTTGCACCTCCACCAACAAAACAAACAAAACTTCGGATTGGACTCGCTCACGGAACTGTTTCAGGAATGAGTTTTACTGGTCTTAGTGAGGAAGAAGAAGAGGGCGGCTCTTATTTGGATCCCAATTTAATTCAAAATTTAGATTTGGATTATCTTGCCATTGGGCATCTCCATAAAGCTCGAATGGGGACTGTTGGAAAGTGTAATGTTGGTTATGCTGGATCTTCTCGTGTATGGAGAAAAGGAGAATCTGGAAAAAGAGGAGGTATCTTTTTGTTTGTCGAAGGTAGTACGATTCGTACGGAATCTGTAAATTGGAAATCTGCAGGTGAATATAAAGAAATTATCGTTTCTTTGGATACGGAGGGAAAACCAGAGGAGAGTATCGAAACATATTTAGCGGAAACAAATCCAAACGATTGGATTGTGTTTCGATTTGCAGGGTACGTTGATTCGATGTCAGAAAAACAAAAATTCCAAGAAACAGTTCTTCGCGATTGGAAATCCAAATTTCGAATTTTGGAGTTTGATCCCGATGAATCACAAATCACCGTCATCCAACACCTTTCTGAAAATGAATTCGTAAAACAGTTTTTAGATAAGATGAACGAAAGAAAAGGACAAATGGATCCTAGTCTTTGGAGACACACTCGGGTCACAGGCATTCGATTGATTTTGGAAGGAAAGAAAAATCGATGATATTAAAAATAGAAAACTTCGGTATCTTTTCCAAAAATGAATTTCCCATTGAAAAAGTGACTGTGTTCACGGGTCCCAACGAATCAGGTAAAACAACTATCTTGGATGCCTTTGTCTCGGCTCTCGTGAAAGTTGTGGGAAGCACAAAGTATGGTGCCCTTCTTAATGCAAGATACAAACCTGAAAGAAATTCTGATTTGGGGATACCCAAACTTTCTCTTTCCCAAAATTTATATTTGAACTCACTAGTCATTAGGGAAGGAAATATGGATGTAGGTTCTGAAAAAGAACTGATTAGCACCATTGAACAAACCATATTTGATAGTGGATATAATCCTGCTAAACTCATAGAGCAGGTAGAACAACTTGCAACAAAAACGGGAACAAGAAAGTCCGCTAAAGAATGGAATCAAACTTTATTAGAACTTACGACTGCCAAACAAAGGTTTAATGAGTCAGAGTTGAATTTAAATAAAATCTCTTCTCAATTTGCTGATTTACCAACCTGGGAGATCGAACGTCAAAAACGAAAAGAAGAGTTATCCTCTTCTTTAGAAGAACAAATTAAACTACAAAAACGTTTAGAAGAATATAAGGAAACTGAACAATTCGCGGAAGCGGACCGAGTGTATGGCCAATTGTTACAATGGGAAACATTACGAACCCAATCGAAGTCAGATGAACGAATCCTAAAATCAAATGGGGATCAAAAATCAAAAGAAATTGATGGGGAAATCCAATCGATCGAACAAAAATTATCTCTTTCAAAAGAACGATTTCTACAATTGGAAAAAAAATTAGAATCTTCTCTGAGTCAAAAAACATTAACAGAACAAAAATCCAAAAAATTGGAATCCTATTTTGATTTTTTTGAAACTTGGAAGCATACCATTCGTAAATTTCAAGAAGAATCCCCAGTGGTCCAAAGAATCACTTGGAATCCATTATATAGAAGTTTGGCGGGCGGGTTTGGTGTTTTTGGGATTTTTTCTTTGATCCTTTCCTTATTCACAGATTTTGGTGTTTGGATTTATATTCTCCCAATTTTCTTTTTAGGTGCGACTTTATTTTTTGTTTTTCGTGCTAAAGAAATCAAACTTGAACGGGATGAACCCAAGTGGAACGAAATGGTTCGTCGGATCGCTACCGAAATGGAAACCAAAACTTTAGGTGAATGGAAACCTGATTCACTGACTATGGAATCTATTACCTTAATGTTCCAACGATTTGATCGGGAATACACAAAACATAAACTGGAAGGAGATAACTTTCAAACGGCCATCACTAGTTTGGAAGAAGAAATCAATCAGTTTCGCATTGAAGAAAAAAAAGGGAAGGAACTTCTTTTTGAAAAAGAAAAAGAATTAACGGCAATTTTGCGAGAATCTGGAGTGAATTCAATTTCTGAACAAACTGAATTATTTGTTCAAATTCGATTGAAACAAGAAAAGTTGCGAACATTAGAAGAATCCTTAAAACTTGAGTCCAAAAAATGGGGAATTAATGAATTAGAAGATTTAAAACTCCAATTAAAAGAAAAACGAATGGATTTAGAAAAAAAAGGAATCTCAAAGACCTATTCCTCGGAAGATCGGACCGCCAAACAAAAATTAGAAAACGAAATCCAAACAATTTCCAATAAAATTCGAGATCTTGAAAGAATCCTTGTTGAGTTAGAGAAAAAATTGGATACGGGTAAAGCTGTTTTGGAGTCCAGAATCGTGCCTGCCCAAAAAGAATGGGAACAAAACAAACGCGATTTAGAAACAAAAGAAAAAAAGACAAATGAATTGGAAAAGAACTTTCAGGCTCTGGAAGTGTTAACAGAAATTTTTACTGAGATGCAATCTGAAAGTACAGATAAAATGTCATCTCTTGTTAAATCATTACAAAACAGAATGGATGCACTAAAAGGTTCTCTTCCAACAAAACAAATCCAATGGAATGGATTTTCTGATGAAATTCAGATCACCTCCGACTCCTCTAAAACTAGCCAAGTCTTTACAAATTTATCCACAGGAACGAAAGAACAAATTTCTTATGTTCTGCGTTTGGAATATGCTTTTCGCATTGGGAAACAATTCAATTTACCTTATCTTCTGTTGGATGAGCCATTTCGACATATGGATATTAGTCGAAGAGATGTTGCACTTGCCTACACATTGCAATGTATTGCCAATGCAGAAGAAGAATGGAAAGTCGTATTTTTTAGTTTTGATGAGGATTTGGTTTCAAAGATTAACGTTTTGGCAAAGGAATATAATCTCCCTTGCCAAATCCATGAATTAACTAAACGAGTTTCTTAGCTTCAGAAAATACTGTATCGTAATTTGGTTCGCTACCGATCTCGGGTACAAGTTCCGTATAACGGATGATATCGTCTTTATCCACCACAAATACGGCTCGTGCTGATAATCCCGCAAGTGGGCCACCAGCGATATGAGTACCATAATTTTTGGAAAAAGAAAAATCTTTGAACTGCGAACCGGTAATTAAGTTTTCTGAATTAATTCCTTCAGTGGAACAAAATCGTTTCATCGCAAAAGGAAGGTCTCCAGAAATGATTAAGGTTGTGATTCCATTTTCCTTCGCTACTTTTTCGTTAAACTTTTTGGTTTCAAGGGCACAGACAGCTGTATCTAAACTGGGAACCGCCACAAGGATTTTTACCTTCCCTGCTAAATCTTTTAAAGTCAAATCACCTAAATCTTGTTTGGCGACTCGAAAGTCTGGGGCTTTATCCCCCGGTTTGGGAAGGTTTCCTTCGAGTGGAACGGGATTTCCTTTGAGTGTTACTTGTGCCATGCTGATCTCCTTTGTATTTAGACTAATCTAGTCTTTCATCGAGCGGATTCTTCGGGAAGGATTTTTTCCATCCAAAGCAAAGATTCCGAGAGTTCGCCTTTCCGAATGGTTTCACTTAAATGACGGACTCGATCCAAAAGCCACGAAGGTGAAAGGTCGGTAATTTCTTGAAACGCATTCAATTCTTCCCGATTTAAGGATCCATCAAATGTAGAACACAAAGCAAAGATTGCAATCGGCCAATTCCTTTCTTCTTTTGTCAGTTTTGGGAATAAATGTACAAACTCGTTCCAATCATCTAAATCGGTCAGTTTGTCTTTATTTGGTAAAAGTCGTATCAATCCAAAGAGTAAGTATTCAAAGTTAGGATGGAATGTTTTTGTGTATACAATGGATATTGCCACAGCACGCAGTGTGGTTTCGATGAATACTTCGGAACCTTGTTTCGATTGGATTTTGAGTAAAATTGCATCCGACAACTTTCTTGTGATGATTCGTTTGCGTAACTCAAATAAAATCAAATAAGTTGTTACACTGTCCCAGATTCCTGTAATTGGACCCGAAACATATTCAATTAAAAATCGAAGTCCTGTCCTCCCCAAAAATACCTTTAATAGAAGTTTGGCGAATATATTGGAAAGAAAAACTTTGCTTTTGTACAAAACGGTCCGAAAGAATAGTGCCCGTTCATTTAAATGTTTATAAGGATCAATTCCATACAATCGAATCCTAGGATCGGGAATTTCTAAAACCAACCTAGCCATCATGCCCGGAATGGGAGTGATGAGCTCTGGCTCTTCTGCAAGTTCAATGTCTGCATACTGTGCCATTCGATAGGAAAGGTGAAATCCCAATCGAAAGAGGAGATAAAATTCAATGAAAGTGACTAGAGCCAAAAGAAAAACAAACTCAGTCAGAGTGATGATTGAATGAGTTTCCAAACTCCAAAACTCAAGTGGAGGAAGACAAGTTGAAAGAAAAACGAAGGTGATCGATGGTAAAAACCCAATCCAAAAAGATAAAAAAACGCCCCAAAGAAGAAGTTTTTTGGACTGGGAGGCAAAACTTTTGTCGGAATTTTCGGGTTTTCTCGCATGTGAATGGATCGAAATGAGAACCTTACGCCCCCATTGTTCTAAAAATCCCGGTTTGTAACGTTCTGTACTCATTTTTTTTTGCAACCAGAATCCTGGATTGGGACTCCCACTCCATGAAACAGGAATTCTCGATGATGATACAAGCTGAAATCAAAACCAAAGCACCCATTGATTGGGTGACTACGATCTTTTTAATAACCTATCCGTTAGTAGGGATTTTCGGAACCCTCTATTTGTATCTTTATGATTCAGTTCATATTGGAACTTGGGCTCTGTTTGTATTTTATTTTTTTGCTACAGGAATGGGAATCACAGTAGGTTATCATAGACTTTTTTCTCACAAAGCTTATGATGCAAAAACACCCGTCAAACTCTGGTTACTTCTTTTTGGAGCAGCAGCATTTCAATCAACAGCCTTGGAATGGAGTGAAGACCACCGCATCCACCATCGTTTTGTCGATACAGACAAAGATCCTTATTCCATTAAAAAAGGATTTTGGTTTGCTCACATTGGTTGGTTATTTCGCAAACGTAAGTATGTCCAACAAGGAGTTCAGGATTTGGTAAATGATCCTTTGGTTCTGTGGCAACATAAACATTTTTATTCTATTTCTATTTTTATGTGTTTTATCCTCCCAGGTCTTATCTCTATGTTATGGGGTAGTTTTTTAGAAGGAATGTTTGTTGCTGGTTTTTTAAGACTGTTTGTAGTTCACCAGTTTACTTTTTTTATCAATAGTGCATGTCACGTTTGGGGAGAAAGAACTTTTTCTAAAGAACAAACAGCAAGAGATAACTGGATCATCGCCTTCTTTACATTTGGTGAAGGGTTTCATAACTTCCACCATGAGTTTCAATCAGATTATCGAAATGGGATACGTTGGTTTGACTATGATCCATCTAAATGGATGATCAAAGGTCTTTCTTTTTTAGGTCTTACATATAACTTAAAAAAAGTTTCTGAAGAAAAAATCCTGCAGAAGACCATGTATTTAAAAGAAAAAGAAACTTTAAACCAATTTGCGAATTTGGAAGAATCAAAACTACGCCATTGGGAAGAACAACTAACTAGCCTTAGGGAAACTGCGATCAAAGAATTCCAAACTTGGAAACAGGCAAAACAATCTTCCAACGAAAAAGAAGTCGGGATTCTTCGCAAAAAATTTGAACAAACAAAAGAAAGTTGGGAGAAACTTCTAAACCAACCGGGAAAACCGATTTTTTCTTAACCGCGAATTTCCCGAAAGATTTCTTTCGGGATACTCGGAACATCTCCAGGGCCAACTAACGGTAAATAAACCATAAACCTTGTTTTTCCTGGAGAGGACTCCACTTCAATCCTTCCTTTGTGTTTTTCGATAATTCCTTTGACTATTCCCAGCCCAAGCCCCGTACCTTCGCCTTGGTCTTTCGTTGTAAAAAATGGATCCCAAATTTTGTCTTTGATCTCGACTGGAATTCCCGAACCGTTATCTTCAAAACTAATCAATACATAATCTGCTCCAATCATTTGCGAAGAAATGATGAGTTTGGGATGTTCTATTTTTTTCATCGCATGGATGGCATTGGTGATAAGGTTTGTCCAAACTTGGTTTAGTTCATCAATATTACACCTAACTGGAGGGATACTTCCATACGCCCTTTCAATTTCCACTCCATGTTTGATTTGGTTTTGCATGATCACAAGAGTGTTTTCTAACCCTTCGTGAAGGTCGGACTCCGCATAAGAGGCTTGTCCTAAATGGGAATAGTATTTGAGGGCTTTGACAATCCGCACTATATTGCGAATTGCATATTTGATGTTTTTGATATTTCTTTGTAAGCTCAAAGTATTCTTTAACATCTCAAAGGTTTCTTTTCCACCGGCCTTCCAAATACGAATGAGTTCCTCTTGCATATGCAAAAGATGATGATCAATGATAAAGGTTGCTAAATCCGTTGCATCATTTTCACTGATTCCATCTTGGACAAATCGAAATTTTGTTTCTTTTTTGAGTTTGAATTTGTCTTTAGGATCGATCTTTGCCGCTGGGTCTTCTTTCACGAAACTAAATAGAATGTCCAAATAGATGGAACGAAAATCAGGATTCTGAATGAGTTGTGAGATGTCTCCTAAATGCGATAATACATAAACTAAATTAGCATCAAGGTTGTCTGCTGATCCATTGATGACAGCAGCAGGCGTATTGATTTCATGAGCAATCCCCGCTACCATCACCCCCAGAGAAGCCATTTTTTCCGATTGGACTAAGTGAGCTTGTGTTTCTTCTAATTCTTTCGTTCGTTCTCTTACCTTTGCTTCCAAAGTTTCTGTTAAGTTCAATAACTGTTGGTAAATCATTGAATTAGATAATGACATCAGAGAAACAGAAAGGATTTCCAAAATGATTTCAATTTCTTCTATATCATAAATTTTTCCTTCTTTGTGTTTTCCAAGTAAGATAAAACCAACAAGACTTGATTTGATTGAAAGAGTAGCAACTAACTCTGATTTGGTTTCTGTAAAAAAGTTTAATGCTTGTTTGGCTATTTTTTCATGATTGGGAGAGGCAAACTGGATGAAATTTTCTTTGATATGGATACCTTCGCGTTCGGAGAGCCATAGTAAAAAAGGATTAAAGACGGGAAGAGAAGGTAAATTTGAAAACTTTTGGTCTAATGATTCTAAAAAAGGTCTGGGACGAAATTGGCCTTCCCTTTCATCCCAAGTATACACTTGGACAAACTCCGCTGGGATTTTTGAGGCAAGGAACTGACTGATGGTTTCGCTGATTTGGTCTGGGTCGTTGAAGGAAATTAGTTCTTCTTTGAATTTTTCTAAAGCAAATAGGTTTTGGACGAGTTCATCACGTTTTTTTGGTTTTTCCATTCCTTGTGGTGCCTGTTTTTTGCGTAAAAAATACAAAACCAAAAGATTCAGAATTCCAAAAAGAGTGGCAAATAGGAAGTAGGTTTCTGTGGAATTGATACTGCTTAAAGCATAAGCAAATCCAAACCAACCAAATGCAGAAAGGATTATGATTCCGAAGGGAAAGAAAACTTGTGTTTGCATGTCACCTGTATAGAATGTAAGAACTAGATTATTTTGGTGCAGATTCCACTTGGGTAAAGAACTATTTACAATCGCTCGTATCTTCGGAGCTTATTATGAAATTTATTCTGAAGGAACTACCTATGCCCTCGCCGTACTTAAGGGAAAGTTGCGACTGAAGAACTCAAACGAAAGACATCCCTTTGTTGTGGGAGACTTAGTTTTGGCTGAAAAATCTTCCGGGGAAGAGTGGGTCATATCGGAAAGACTGGAGCGAAAGAACTACCTTTCTAGAAAAAGTGACCGTGGCGACAGTCATGTGTTATGTGCCAATTTAGACCAAGTGGCAATCCTTGCTTCCTGTAAAGACCCAGAAACCAAACCAGGATTCATTGACCGATTGCTTGCCGCTTCTTATCAAACAGGAATTCCTCCTCTGGTCATTTTTACAAAAAAAGATTTAATTTCGGAAGAAGAAATTGAAGAGAGGGAAGTTTACTATAGAGAGTTAGGTTATGAGGTATTAAGTGTGTCTCTTCTTTCAGAGGAATCCATCCAACCTTTGTGGGAACGCATCCGTGGAAAACGAACCTTCCTTTGCGGGAATTCTGGAGTAGGGAAATCCACTCTCATGAATCATCTCCATAAAAAAACAGTGCAGAGAACCAATCTTGTCAGCGGGTCCACCAAAAAAGGAAAACATACCACAACCAATTCTTTTGCCCTGTTTTTGGAAGAAAACACGGTTCTCATCGATTCCCCTGGGGTCAAAGAATGGGGGATTTTACACCTGACGCCTGTTGAACTTTGGGAAAGTTTTCCCGAATTACGCAAGATTAAAGAAACCTGTCAGGAAATTTATTGCTGTGAACTGGGTTCTGAGTGTCCAATGCGAAAACACTTAAATGAATCCATGGATGAAACTAGAAAAAAGAGCTTAGAATCCATGATCGAAAGCCTTGAAAACCCGCATCGTGTGACAAGGCGGGACCATTGGACAAAAGCTGTTACAAAAAGGTATTAGGGAAAAGAGTTGCCAAGCACTCAGTTGTTATCTATTCTTAGAAGAAGATTTCCGGAGGAAGGAATATGAAACGTGCAATGATCAATCGGTTGTCGGCATTAGGATTTGTGGCGGTTTTTGCCATATTTTTAACTGCCTGCCAAAAAGATTCTAAAGAATCTGTAACAAATGTTACAGATAAGTCTGAACAAGTAAGTAATGTTGTTGTTGCCTTTGTGAAAGGCGATGTGGTCGTGATCCGAGAAAGCGGGCAAGTAAAACCAAACTTAGGTGATGTTTTAACTTCTAAAGATACCATCGTAACAGGTCAAAACGGTTCAGTGGAAATCCTTGTGGGTGAGGACGGAGTTCTCAAGTTAAACAAAAACACATCCCTCAGCGTAAGCCAAGCGTTTGCAGCAAATGACGGATCTCGCGAAACAGAAGTAAACATGCAGTACGGAAAACTTGTGACAGTTTTACGCAAAGAAAGAAAAACAGAATCTTTCAGCATTGTCACTCCCACCTCAATTGCGGGTGTTCGCGGAACCATCTTTCTTACCAATGTTGAAAATCCATCTGCCAAAGGTGGGAACGTAGCTTGTGGTTCTGGAAACTGTGTTGTTAAGTATACAGTTCTTGATGGAGCAGTTGCAATTCGCAAATCAAACTCAGAAAACGAAATCGTTGTCGACAAACAGAAAGTAGCTGAAGTTGGAAACGATACTAAACTTTCTGATAAAATGATCAAACCAATGGACAAACAATCTTTATCAGAGATGAAAGAAATGTTGGCTTTTGAAAACACTAAGATGTTACAGTTTGAGTCTCTTGCTAACGAACTTCGAACTAACAACGAAGAACTTCAAAAATTAAACATTGGATCTTCTGCAGAAGAGTTGGAAAAAGCAGCCAGAACTCGTGAGATAACAAAATCAAAATCTGATGAAGTTATCAAAACGGCTAAGTCCATCGAAGATTCAAAATACATTAAAAAAGATGTTCAAAAAGATTCACTAAAATTAGCTCCCAAAGAGAGTTTTGATAAGACGAAATGAGATATGTTTATTTACCGGTCCTTTGTTTTTTAGTCGGTTATTGTTCTTCGGTCACAAAGATCGAAACACTAAATCGAAGTTTTACAAAACCTAAGTTCATCACACCTCTTCCGGGTGAGTCGGAACCCCTTCCTTCGGGTAGAGATTACAAAGAACGACTGGTAAATAAATCCACTCCACATTTTTCACTCCTCTGGAAACAAGTTCCAGAGGGGTTTCCTAAATCCGATTTATTGTTACTGGAAGAGAAGGTTCTTTTCCCGCACAACAAACTAGGGTTGTATAAAAAAGCTCCCAAAGATCCCGATCCTAAATTTTCCGAATCCTCCGACTTGGACTTGTTATTGGAGTTAACACTCACAAAAAATGCGGAAAGACTTTCTGTAGAGGTACAATACAAAGATCCAGTTCTTTCACAAAACTATGGAAAGGCGATGTTTGTTTACCAAGAGGAAAAAGAACCGGTTGTTAAGTCTTTAAAAACATTTGATGTATTCCATGGCAAAAGACAACTCCAACCATTGACGGGAAGTGTTCCTTCCTATTTTGCTGAAATTTCCTCTCCTTCGGATGATGACCTTCGTTCCTATTTTACTTCTTCCCTACGAGGAAATGTTTCTGTATTTTCAACTTCTCCGGGAACTACCATTTATTTGGATGGAATTGAAGTGGGTAAGGCTCCCTTACTTTCTTATCAACTGATCAACGGTAAACATTCTCTTTCCTTTGCAAAACCCGGCAAAGATCCGGTAAAACGAAATATTTTGATTCGTGCGGGCAAAACAACTCGTGTGTTCCAAGAATGGAGTGATGATATTTCCCAAGGAACCATTGTCATATCCAGTTTCCCTCCAGGGCTCGATATTGTTGTGGATGGTCAGAAAAAAGGAAAAACACAATATGCCGAATCGGGAGTACCTTACGGAAGTTATCCAATCCAATTCATCCGCACACAAAATGGTTCCAATTTTGAATATGCGAAAGCGGGAATTAAAATAAGACCCAAACAAATCACATCCATTGCATTGCCCATTTCTCTAGAAGATGGTGTGGGTTGGGAATCAGAAGAGTTTTGGAACCTAACCTCAGCGTCTCCGAATTTTTCTGCTACATTTCCTGGAAAACTAACCTTTGCGAAAAACAAAGAACTTCCTTCTGGTTGGTATGGAGTATATTCCGAAGACTTGATTCCCGATTATTTGGAAGCGGAACTAGTGTTAGATCTTGTAAAAGATCTAAACGGTGCCGTTGGCCTGTCTTTTACTGACCACAATCAAAATACAATTTTAGTTTATGTAGATAAAACAGATTTCCATATTATTAAGTTTTCTTCTGAAGAGAAGGAAGCTCCTGTTCGTTCTTCGTACCGCTGGGACAAAGAAGATGAACTCAAAGGAAGATCTGTAAAACTTTCCACTGATATCGAAAAGAAACTGATTCGGTTGTCGTTAGGAAATAAAATGGTAGAGGAACTTCCTTGGAATTTTGAAACGTTTTGGAATATAGGCGTTTTAACACCGCATAATGCTCCAATTACGGGCACACCCCTTCGCGGTGTAAAAATACGTTATCCTGATATGGTTAAGTTTGAGGAAAGGCTCCAAAAATGAGACAACTTAGTTTTTTAATCTTTACCTTCGTTCTGTTTGTTGGTTGCCAGTCACGAGATTTTAAACCAGTTACGGTCAAAGATCCCGTGGTAGAAAAATCCGATGCCTCAGATCGTCAAAAAATTGAAGAGGCAAGGGCACTTGTTGCAGAAGGAAGTAACGAATTCCAAAAAGGGAATATGGATTCTGCTTTAGAGAAAGCAAAGGCCTCTATTCAAACATTTGAACTCATTGATGGTTATTCTTTACTTGGTTCCTCCTATTATCAGTTAGGTGATTATGAAAATGCAAAACTTGCTTTTGAAAAAGGCAAAAACATAGACCCTAAAAACGAAAAACTTCTCATTGGTCTTGGAACAGTCCAGTCCACTTTGGGGGAAAATGAGGATGCACTTTCTACCTACCAAACCTTAAGTCAACTAAAACCAGAAGAAACTATTTATACATACAAAACAGGGATCCTTCTCAAAAACTTAGGTCGCTACCAAGAGAGCCTTGTGGTTCTCAAATCCTTGGAAACAAAAGCAGAGTTCCCGTATCCTATCGAACTTCTAAACCAATTGGGTGATGTTTGTTTAGAACTAAAAAGATATGAGGAAGCAGAAGCATACTTTGCAAAGGCGGAAAAACTCAATCCGGAATTAAAAACTGCCAAAGATGCCAAACTTTCTACAAAGATTGCCTCTCTCATCCAACGTGGTAATGATTTTTTAGCCAAAAAGAATTATACTGAGGCTACTACCGAATTTAAAAAAGCCACGGACTTACAACCTCAAAATGGATCTTTATGGTCTTTTCTTGGGAATGCGCAGTTATTAGGTGGCAAACTCAAAGAAAGTGAAGAGAGTTTTAAAAAATCCATATCACTCGCTGATACAAATCCCAATGCCTATGTAGGATTGTGTAATGTTTATATCCAAACTCATAACTATTCTGATTGTTTAAAAACATCCAAACAAGCTGGCATAAAAATTCCAAAAAACGCCGAAATCCGCAACAAACAAGGGATATGTGAGTGGAAATGGGGAGAAACCAAAAAAGCCACTCTTAGTTTCCAAGATGCTGCTTCTTGGGATCCTAATTTTTTTGAACCTAAACTCAATTTAGCGTATGTATTAATTGATTCTGGTCGTTTTGAAGAAGCACTCGATGTTTTAAAAAAAGCAGAGTCTCATCCCAAAGCAAAAAAGGAAGAGATTCGCAAAGCAAAAGTTTTAGCAGAATCTCAAAAATACATTGCTAGTGGAGATGTTTTCCTTCGCCAAGGAAAAAGAAAACAAGCCTTTGATGATTATGGAAAAGCAATGGGAGTAAATCCAGAAAATCCTGCTGCGCAAAATGCATTTGGTCGGGCTTATTTTGCTTTTGGAGAATATAAAAAATCGGAGAGTTCCTATTTAGAAGCTTACCGAATGGATTCGACAAACCCGGGTGCCTTACAGGGACTCGCTCGTGTGTATGCAAAAACTGGGGAATCCAAAAAAGAAAAAGAATACATCAAAAAACTCGAAATCCTATCCGCAACAGATCCGTTTAGTGCCATCACTTTAGGTCGGATTGCAGAGGATGCAAGTAAATGGGATGAAGCTGAGTCCATCTATATGGGACTGAAGAAAAAATTCTCAAACAATGATGCAGTAGACTATCGATTGGGAAGTTTGTATTACAAACGTGCAGTGGAAGAAAACTCAAAAGAGAACTACACTCGTGCGAATGAGTTCATTCAAAAATCAAAAAAATATACAAAAGACATTCCTGAATTAATTGAAACCGAAAAAACAGTCGCAGAGAACTCGCGTTTTGCGGAGATTTTGCCCTACGTAAAAGAAGGAAATTCCTTCTTCAACCGTAAAAAATATTTGGAAGCAGTCACTCCTTATCAAAAGGCTTACGACAAAGTTCCTAAAGCTTCTCTTCTTGTAAAAATTGCGGAATGTTACATCGAAAAAGGTGAGGAAGAAAAAGGTCTTTCTATTTTGGAAAATGCAGTTCGAACGAACAAAGAAAATGCAATTTCCTTTAAGGAAGGGATCTACTCGTTTTATTATAAAAAAGGTGAACTCAAAAGAGCAGAGGACGGCTTTTACGATATTCTAAAAGAAAAGCCAGATTCTTATTACGCCTATTATATGTTGGGACTCGTCACAATGAAACGCAAAAACTACGAAGCGGCCATCGGTGATTTTGATCGTTCTATTTTGGTAAATCCTAATTTTGCACCGAGTAATGTCGCTAAGGGTTTGGCATTTTATAAATTAAACCAACTAGAAAACGCAAAACGGGAATTCGAAAAAGCTAGAGAGAAAGATTCTGAGTTTGGACTTTCATCTTACAATTTGGCAATTGCTTACTTCAATGAAGACCTAACCAAAGAAGCAAAGTCCATTTTAGAATCAATTCGTAAGTCGGATCCAGATTTTATGGACGGCGAGATCCAATTAGCCTATATCTATTATAAGGAAAATAAATTAGATGAAGCAGAAAAAATCATTGAACATGTTCTCAAAGAAGAACCTTCTGCTGAGGCATTGTTTGCACAGTTTCGAATATTAGATACAAAACAAAAACAATCTCCATCTGATAAGATCAAAACAAAACGAAACCAAGCAAAAGAGAAAATCTTACGTGAATATGGAGAAACCAAATACGCAAGATTACTTCCTTCTGATGCATTGGACGATGAACCATTGCATGTAACCGATCTGAATCTTTCAGGAACTCCTGTTTCAACGCCAATTGTCTATCCAAACAGAATCATTGTCAATTATGGAACGGCGCTTGTTGGTTATGATCGAATCACAAAAGAACTGGTTTGGAAACAATATACATCCGCTCCATTTCAATTGTTAGTTGCTGGTAAGGAACTTGTAGGAATTTCCAATGATACTGCCACCAAAATTTATCCTGAGTCTGGAAAGATGACTTTTAAAAAACAGGTGTTAGCTGGCTGGAAAGTCAAACAAGGAACTGCTGATGCGAATGGTTTTTTTCTTCTTTTAGAAAAAGAAAAGGGTACCGACCGAAAAATTGTTAAAACAAATCCAAATTTGGAAATATTAGAAGAATGGAACGGAAATGATTTTTTGAGTTTCTCATACACAGATGAAGGAAAACTATTTGTCCTTCGTGATTTGAAAAAAGAATTTCAAATCCAAGTATTTTCCTTAGGATCTCCTGCTGATAAGGAAAAGAAAGTATCAAATCCTATTCTTAAAAAAGACGCGAAAGAATCAGCACAGATTCTTGGATGTGTCGAAGATTCCTGTTTGATCCAATTAGGAAACCAAATGTATCAGGGAACGGAAAAAGCAAAACTTTATTCCCTCGGAAGTACGGAATCCATTCGTTCTGTTGTGAAAAATCCAGAATCTTTGCTGGTCAATACGGAGGATACCGCCTATCTCTGGAAAGGTGGTTCTAAGTGGAAAGATTCTTATGCCATTCAGGGAGATTTTTATTATCCACTAGATGGACTTGTGGTAGAAGGTAGGTCGAAAGAACTACTCCTTATCAAAGGAAGAGACAAAACTCCAGTTCCGTGGAAAGGGGATCGAGACGGTCTTCGTATCAGTACGGTAACTGTGGACTAATAGCAATTCAAACAGGTATTGATACTACACAATTGATGAAAATCGAATTAGATTCTAAGTAAGAGGATTTGGTTCTTACTTAGATTGTGATGGAGATAATTAGAGGAGAAATTTTCTTCATTTGAATTTTCATTTAATTTTGGTTCGATTTATATAGTAGATTCGTTTTCCTTCGTTTCTTTTTTCTGTCTCGAAAAAGGAAACAGGGAAACCTGGTCTTTCAAACTCGTATTCTTTTTTGTCCCAAACAAATTTAGGAAACTTTCTAAATAAAGATATGGTTCTTCTCGCATAAGGGCCATAATCGGTGGCAAACAACAATCTCCCACCTGGTTTTAACAGATCATAAATTTGTTCGAGCATGTGCTCTTGCATAAGTCTGTTTTTACGGTGTTTTTTCTTTGGCCAAGGATCGGGAAAGTTGATGATGATCTCGTCAAAAATTTCTTTCTCTAACAATTCATCGAAAAACCACTGGAAGTTGACGGTCATATAGCGGATATTCGTAAGACCCAGCGTTTGCCGTTGTTTTTCGGTGTGGATGATTCGGTTTACCTTCTTTTCCATCAACAGATAGCCTGTTTGGCGGTCATTCTTTGCCAATTCAATGGCAACTTCACCCCATCCCGATCCAAGTTCCAAAACAAAGTTTTGGATCTCTTCCGGGAAAGATTTTTTTAGGTCGATTTTTTTTCCCCGCTCTTTAGGTTGCAGGAGGTAGTCTGATTGATAGGAAGTTTTGGTAGTAAACTTCCAAAGTTTTTCTTGGATTTCTGGGCTAACTAACAAATGCATTCCTTCCGATGATGTATTGTCAGGATTTTTAAAAGGAACTAGATGAAAATAACTCTTTTTGGTGTTCGCGGTTCGCTTCCCACACCGATTTCTAAACCGGAACAACGGGAGAAAACTCTAAAGATTCTTCAGATGGCCAAAGAAGAGTGGCAAAAGGATCCTGCTTCTTTTTCGGAAGAGGAATTTTTGAATCATTTGCCGATCCCTCTTTCCCAAGATTTGGGAGGGAACACGACTTGCGTTTTCATAGAAGGGGATGGTGGTGAGAAAGTCATTTTGGATATGGGGACGGGGCTTCGAGTTCTTGGCAACCAAATGGCACCACAGGCTTTTAGTGGGGAAGATATGGACATTCATATCTTGGTATCTCATACACATTGGGACCATATCCAAGGTTGGCCTTTTTTTAAACCTGGTTATTCACCTACTTGTAATATTCACTTTTACTCATGCATAGAAAATTTAGAAGAAAGACTCATTCGACAACAACATCCTGAAAATTTTCCGGTGACCTTACAGCAGATGGCATCTAAAAAACATTTTCACCTTTGGAAAGAGTTCGAGTCATATATGTTAGGTGGCCTGAAAATCATTCCTTTTGGACTTCGTCACCCAGGATCTTGTACAGGATACAGAATTCGTGAAGGAAATAAAATTTTCTTATTTTGTACTGATGTGGAATATCGCGAAGAAGATCGCGAGCATTTACTCAAAATGAAACCACAGATTGCTGGTGCCGATCTCATTATCATTGATGCTCAGTATAGTACAGCAGAGGCAGAAAAAAAATTGGGTTGGGGCCACACTGCAGTAAGCAAAGCCGTAGAGTTTGCTGAAATGATGGAAATTCGTTCTGTTGTCCTAACACACCATGAACCGGATCATACAGATCATGAAGTAGCAAGGATCATTTTAGATGAAGCCAGGTTAGCAAAACCTGGTGGTATGCAAATACATATTGCCCATGAAGGTCAAAAATTTATCCTTTAGAATGTTAGTCGAATCTCAATTAACGTTTGTGTAGATACAATCACCAATCTAAAGAAAATTTAAAATTTATTCATTGATCAAATAATTGGAATGGTATCCTTTTGCTTCTCCAGACCAAATGGGACAATCTAATTTTAAATCTGCATACCAATGGATTTGGTATGGTTTTGCAAAAAATAACTGGATAAAAAATCTTAAAAATGACGAAATATTCTCTAAGGCACTCATGGTTGCAATGGAGCGAGTTCGTTTGACTAATAGTGAACATTTGCCTTCGTTAAAATATAAAACTTCAGTTTTTGGAATCGTATAACCAGAGGTAGGTTCTTTTTCCCAATCCAAAACCTCAGCCCGTTCCACCGTCCCTTCTAAAACTATATGACCTGAATTATCTAATACTGCCACTCGGCGAAAAAAAGCACCAGGAAAATCGGCATTCCCTATGAACCCTCCGGTAAAAATCCTATGTCCATCTTTTGTTATGGATCGGACGAGCTCCCACTTTTTAGAGTATTGGTAAACCGGTTCGTTTGAGAGGATATGTTCTAAACCTCCAACTCCTTTGATTTCTTCTGTGGTTTCTTTGTAACGAATTGTACCTGTTACTTGTGAATAGGAAAAAGGAATATCGGCTTGCACAAATTTACCTTCCTCTTTCAATGGGAACCTTCCTTTGGAGATCGGAACAGAACCACGTCTTGGTTTGTAATCCAATTTGATTTCCCAGTCCCCGTAGTTCATATAGAAGGAATAAATTCCTTTTTTGTATTCCATCCAGTTTTCCCCACTTCTTTGGTAGAACTGGCCTTTCCTAAATTCGTATTCATCAGAATCAAATTCGCGAGTGGAATAAAAAACGGGTTGGTCTTTTGGTTTTAAAAGAAGCGATATACCATTGTTATGTGATCCAGGTCCAAAATTGCTGACAAGAAAAGTAGCAAAGAGATTGTATTTTTCATTCCGGAAGGTAAAGTTCCATGCTTGCAAGTAACCTTCATCGGGAAAGTGTTGGGTTTTAAAATCTTGTGCTAGTAGATTTTCTCTTGGTATCAAGCTCACAAAATAGACAAACAAAGCCAGTCGAAAGAATTGCCGAAACACCGGCAAATCCTAACGGGAGTTTGTAAAAGAATCAAGGTTTTTCTTGGGGATTTCCTTTAAATGCGAATGGTGCTAGGAAGAGTCAAAGCAAACAAATCACCCAAACAAACGAGCGAAAAGACGGGATGTTCAGTATTGCCAATTTGTTTTAACCTTTCTCTTTCTTCTGCAATTCCATCGATATGAATCCAGGTCTCAACCTGCTCTTCTGGCAAAATTCTGCACGCCACTTGGTATTCAAAAGGCCCCAGTTTTGAGAAAAAGATTTGTACAGATTCAGGAGAGGATTCGACCAAATGCCGACGAAAGGCATACTGTTTGGATTTGGTTTCACCTCGCATTTCATAATAATGATTCAGAATTCGTAAGATATGTAAGAATTCTTCTTTTTTGGTCACAAGCTCACGCCAGAGAACTTCGGTTTCTTTCATGTCTATCGGGGTGGAAGAAGTTTGACTTTGGTTCTTAAAAAAGGATTCTCACTTGAAAAATACTTTCCCCTATCCAAGATGAACGAAACGGGCATGGTCACGGAGATATTAGAAATATTCTGGAAAGAGAAACTCCGGTTTGCCCAATATTGTTTTGATGAATTGGCACCTTTAGATGCCAAAGCCTTTGCAGAAAAAAGAACCAGAGGAAAATCTGCTGAATGGACTCTCCAGCAGATGATTTCTTACGATCGCAATTTTAGTTTTTTCCTTCCTCTCTCATTACGAATCAGCGGATTTTTCTTTTTTACAACATTTAAGGATCAGGACATTGAAAAGGATCTTGAAGCTATCAGGGATCGGTATACCCCCCCGGCATTTCCGCCTCATTTTTGGGAAATTCAGATTTCCAATGCAACGGATCTAAAAATCAAAGCGACCAATCCAGTGGTGAAAGGACAATGTGAATCTTGGAAAGAGGTTCTTGTCCAATTGGAAGCAAAACTTTCCGGAATTTCTGAACGAGATGCTTATAGAAAAAGATATACATCCCTTACGGGAATTCATACCATTTCAGGAGCGATCAATAATTCTACTGAGTTTTGTCACTACCTTTGGAATTTACATATGGTGAATTCCACATAAACGTATTTATGCGAATCAAAAATTGAATGAGTTTAGGAGAAATCAATGGGAAAAATTAAAGTAAAAACACCGCTTGTTGAGTTAGACGGCGATGAAATGACAAGAATTATCTGGAAAGAAATTAAAGATCGTTTCATTCACCCTTATTTAGACATCACTCTAGAATATTATGACTTAGGTGTAGAATACCGTGACAAAACAGATGACCAAGTCACTGTAGATTCTGCTAACGCGATCAAAAAACATGGTGTAGGTGTTAAATGTGCAACCATCACTCCAAACGCTGACCGAGTCAAAGAATATAACTTAAAACAAGAGTGGAAATCACCTAACGGAACCATTCGAGCCATCCTTGATGGAACTGTTTTCCGTAAACCAATTATTATCAAAAATATCCCAGCAGCGGTAAACTCTTGGAAAAAACCAATCGCAATTGGAAGACATGCTTACGGTGATATTTACCGTGATGTGGAAATCCTTGTTGATGGCCCAGGAAAAGTGGAACTCGTTTACACAGATGCTTCTGGAAAAGAAAAACAAAGACTACTTGTAAACGACTTTAAAGGTGCAGGTGTTGCTCTTGCAATGCATAACTTAGATGAGTCCATCAAATCGTTTGCAAAGGCATGTTTTACTTACGCATTGTCTGAAAAAATCAGCATCTGGTTTGCAACGAAAGATACCATCTCTAAAAAATACCATGCTCGATTCCGTGATATCTTTGATAATATGGCAAAAGAACAAGAAGCAGCTATGAAAGCTGCAGGTATTACTTATAGTTACTACCTCATTGATGATGCAGTTGCGCAAATCATGAAAAACGAAGGTGGACAACTTTGGGCCATGATGAACTACGACGGCGACGTTATGAGTGATATGGTTGCTTCTGGGTTTGGTTCCCTTGGTCTTATGACTTCTGTTCTTGTGTCTCCAGACGGAAAATATGAATACGAAGCAGCGCATGGAACTGTGACTCGCCACTACCGTAAATACCAAAAAAGAGAAACCACTTCTACAAACTCAGTGGCTTCTATTTTTGCTTGGACAGGTGCTCTTGCGAAACGTGGGGAACTGGATGGAACACCAGAACTCGTAAACTTTGCACTCAAATTGGAAGAAGCAATCATCGAAACCATCGAAGGTGGTGAGATGACAAAAGACTTACTTTCTCTTTCTACAGCAGCTACCAAAAAAGAATTGGATACTTTCCAATTTATGGAAGCTGTACAAAAACGATTGGATTCTAAACTTAAATAAGTTTGGAGTCTTTCATACCCTGTCTTTTGGCAGGGTAGGTTTATCGTTATAATCCCTTCTCTTTTTCCTCTTTTCTCCTGAATCAAATATTTCCTTGCAAATGGTACGGATGATCGTATATTCAATCTCCTTAATGCATAATATAATAAGAGAGCAATAAAATTTTGTAGATATAATTTTTGGTAAGTTTTGATTCATGTGCTCAGTGTAAAAATTAAACAGAAGGTGACTCACTTAAGTTAACTTTGGAAGTCAAATAAGAAAATGATCGCTGATTTTATAGAATGGTATACGAATGAAATGTCGGAAGTAAAATCTTCCGCAGATCTTTTTGATAAAGGGATCGGTTATTTACAAAGACAAGGTTTTCAGATTGTAAGAGTCAATATGGGAACGCGGACACTTCATCCACAGGTGGAATCCTTGTCCTACACTTGGGTTCCTAAAGGAAAATTAGAATATTTTGATGATTCTACAACTCCTTTGTTACATTCAAGATCTACCATAGAATCTGAAAATGGATTTCTTCGTGAAGTGCGCTTTCGATTGGGATCATTGCAGACTTCTCAATTTGTGGTTAGTCCTGTTCAATATGTAATGTCTACGAGGAAGCCGTATTATTTTAGTTTTGTAGATCATAAAGGAGAAACACGTCCTTATCCTATCCTCGATGATTTGGCTCCGTTAGGTGCAACTGGTTATTTAGCTGTTCCCATTTTACAAAAAGGGGCTAGTTATGCTTTTTTAAGTTTGGTGACGGACAAACCAAATGGTTGGTCAGTTGAAGAATGTAATTTTTTACATCAGGTTTTAAAAATCATTTCCTTACAATGGATGAATTTTATTCAGAATGAACTAACTGAATCTCTACTCAGTATCTATTTGGGCAAACGAACTGGTTCTACTGTGTATTCAGGAAAAATTTATTTGGGGGAACTTGACAAAATCAAGTCGGTGATTTGGTTTTCTGACATTCGTAATTATTCTGGTTTGAGTGAAAAATTGTCTCCTTCTGAAATTATACAGTTGTTAAATGACTATTTTGGCCTAGCTATCCCACTCATCGAAGCCCATGGTGGAGAAGTCCTCAAACTATTGGGTGATGGAATTTTAGCAGTATTCCCTTATTCCGAATCCAATAAAACATTTGTTGGTAAAAAAGTCCTTCTCGCCGTCAGAAAGTTAGGTGAAAGATTGTTTTCACATAACCAAACAAGAGCATTAGAAGAAAAACTCCCCATCCATCATGGTGTTGGTTTGCATTCAGGTGAAATTTTTTATGGAAACATTGGCTCAACAGAGAGACTCGACTTCACTGTGATTGGGGAAGCAGTCAACTTAACAAGCCGAATCGCAGGTATGTGTGGGGAATTAGGAAAAGCAGTATTGGCTTCGGAAAGTTTGGCAGAACAAATTCCTGTTCGATGGGAAGAACTTGGGGAACATAAATTAAAAGGGATTAGTTCTCCCAAAAAAATATTTGCCATTTCTGAACGAATGAAGAAAAAAATATAAAATTTGAATTTGTATTTGGTTAATGAATATTTCTGTATTTCCACACCGAGTAGACGACTCGAATGGAATCCCTTAAAAAACTAAATTTTGATCCTGGGATATCTTGCCAGTCGAGAGGGAATTCAACGATATTGAAGCCATTTCTTATTAATAAAACTAATAATTGTGTATCCCATAACCAACGTAAGTCGGAAATTTTGTGAATGGTTTGTTGATATGCAGTTTTTTTGAATATTTTGCAGCCACACTGCGGATCATACATTTGGATTCGAAACACAAGTGTAAAGTAGAATGAAAAAATTCTATTGGTAAGGTGACGGTAAAAAGATTTTTTTACGTTTCTTCCCATCATGATAATTCTTGAGCCAGCAAGTAAGTCAATCTCAGGATGATTGTTTATGTGATTCCAAGAACGAAAAACTTCCTCGGCTGGAGTAGCACCATCGGCATCAACAAAACCGAAATAGTTTCCTTTCGCGACATTTAGTCCAAACTGGATGGCTCCTCCTTTTCCTAAATTGTTTTTATACCTTAATAATTGGATTTGAGGATTGGAAAGTAGATGATTGATTTTCTCTTTTAAAATTTCGAATTCTGCAATTGGACTTCCATCATCTACTACCAAAAAATCAACAGACTTAGTACCTTTAAACGTTTTTAAAAGAGACTCTAAGAATTTTGGAAGTCGCTCCGATTCACGGTAACAAGGGATGACGAGAGAGAGATGATTTTTAACCATGCGAACAGATGGAACGGATTTCCGGATTCCCTTCATGCAATGGAATATATATATAAAGGGAAATCAAGTAATTTACAGTGTAAAGAAATTCTATATTAATTTCTTTACCGAACGATGACCCATTTGCCATTTATCCAACTTAAATAAAGAGGGATGGAAGCTCCTTTTTTGGAATTAATGATGGGTTCTCCTTTTTGATCTGTGATACTTAGGATTTGGTTGTTACACAATAAGGCAAATTTAATGTTCTTCGTATCCAATTTCCAACTCGACCCAATTGCTTTTGTCATATCATTTATAGATTTGAGTTCATCCGTTTCAACATACGGATAATAACGAACTTCTGAAGTGTCTTGTGCACGAAATTGGATCATCGATAGTATTTTTTTAGGATCCTTCGTGTTTAAAGTTTTGGTAAACTCTGCAGCAAACTCAATTGCCGAGCTTTCTTTTTCTTTTGTGAGTGAGATAGGCTCTGCTTGTTTCCATAACTTACTTGGCGGAGAAAAAGGTGGTTCAAATTCTAATTCGGTCCATTCTCCTAAATTGGTTTGTGTTTGGCTCGGCCATTGAAAGTGTTTTAGAGGAATTCCTTCATCTGGGAATTGCCCTTTTTGACCTAACACAAGTTTAACTTCTGCTTCTTTTGACAAACCTTCATTATCCTTTTGTTTTTCTTTTCTGTCTGCGAGTCGAATTTTAATTTTGTTTTTTCCTGGTGTAATCCAGTAATTGATATCTGCCTGTCCTGAGGAATCTTCATTGGATGACCCATCCCGAACATCATATCCATTCACGTTGATCTCTAAATTGACTGAGTAGTTTTTGTAAGTAATGATATAGTAACCTTCTTTGGGGAGATCGATAGCATTCGGTTTTTCTTCTCCAAAAACAGGCGGAATGCAGATGGTTAAAACAAGAAAAAGGAACAAGATTCTTTTCATTTGAAGTTCTCCAGACTAAGGTAACGGAGGATTATAAAAAAGAGAAATGAAATGTCGATGAGAAATTAAACTAGTAAATGAATTTTAAAAAGAATTTTAGAGAATGATTTAGGACCTAGTCAAGTTATAGAAATTTCTTTCCATGACGATCGAAAAAGAAATTTGTATCACAAGCCTAACAATGAAACCTTCCATATTTTTTGGCAGGGATTGGTTTGCTACAAGAAGGACAAAGAACTGTTTTTTAGATTGGCTAAGATTCCAAACAATAAAATTAAAATGAAAAAATTAAAATGCCCGACTACAGCTTCTATATTATCAGCGAACATATATAAATAAACTGCATTCGTAAGCCATTCGGTAAAAGAAGAATTAAAAAAGATGGAAGAAACGATACTGAAACCAAATTCCTTTTTTGGTGTGAACGCATATGACTCTGTATTATTAAAAAACAAAGTTAGCATCGATAAAAAAATAAATCCTAAGGTTAGGATCGGTTTTCGGTAGTTATGATTTGCTTTTTCGAATATAAACATTGTTAGTTGGTATGGGTTTTGG
The DNA here is from genome assembly GCF_004368965.1 of Leptospira meyeri. Taxonomy (NCBI): domain Bacteria; kingdom Pseudomonadati; phylum Spirochaetota; class Leptospiria; order Leptospirales; family Leptospiraceae; genus Leptospira; species Leptospira meyeri. Next base: position 2,948,186 of record NZ_SORO01000001.1, read on the forward strand.
CATGGGCAGTGGCAACCGCTATAGCAATGCTAAACTTGAATTTTCGAGCCATGGTTGAATTGTATCATGTTATCCGCATTTTAAAGTGAATTTAAAACCAAAGGTAAAACAAAAAAGTAAATCCGAGGAGGATTCCATAGAGCCATTCATCTCGTTTTCGAAAAAGATTTGCTGCGGATTGGTTTGATGATCTTTTTTTGATAGTTATAAAAAAAGAATAAATTACAAAAAGAAAAAATCCGGAGATGGATAAATATATTTTATATTCCGGTATTTTGATTCTGAAGGCAATGAGCGTAAAAAATAAAATCAAAAACAAAATCCAATTCTTAGTATTTGGCCTTAGGAAGATCAGGGACATCCATAGTTTTTGTTTTGGAAGGGAACTTACATTTTCTGGCAAAGCTTCCAAATTTTTCCTTTGCCTGTTTTGAACCAAAGCTGTAGAAACAAGTAAAACAAGAGCAAAATGAAAACTAAAAAAAACTCTATGTAAAAAATTGAGTTCTCCACCAAATAAGTGTTTTATGGATTCTGGTGCGATTTCAGAATAAAACACAGGAATTAGAAATGAAAAAATTGGTGTGAGAAGGATTGTAATACATATCATTCGACTACTGATTTTTATATTTAAGATTCCAAATAAAAAAACAACAAGTAGAGCAGGGGTGAAATGGGAACTTTGGTTGGAAAGTTCGATAAAGAAATTTTTCTTAGAATTGGGATCCACAAAGAGAATGGCAAGGACTGTGACCAATGCCGAAAAAACCAAAAGAAAGATTCGGCCAACTTTCATCTCTTCTTCATCAATCAATTTTTCGCCTAGTTTTTCTCGGAATGGTTTATAAAAATCAATCGTAAAGAGTGTGGCCGCTGAATGTAACATCGAGTCTATGCTTGAAAAAATGGCTCCAAGAAGGCCTGCGAGGATCACTCCGATCAGCCCATATCCAAATGGAACTACAAGTACAAGCAACTTGGAAAACGCTTCATCTGGTGCGATGTTTGCAGTTTCACCAAGAGAAGTCCAAATTTGATAGGCGGCAACCCCGGTAAGGATGGAAAAAAAAGGAACGGTTAGCTTCAGTAGTCCTCCAACTAAAATTCCGAGTCTTGCTTCCCTTAGAGATTTTCCACCTAGCGTGCGCTGCACGACATATTGATTGGTATTCCAATAAAAAATATGTAACAAAAAAAGTCCGCTGAGGGCCCCGGTCCAAGGAAGTGTGGGATGGTTTGGTGGGAGATATAAATCCATTTTACTAAGGCCATCAACGCGATTTCCTTCTTTAGCAAAAAGTTCAAATATCCCACCCACTTCCGGTCTAGTGATGGAAAGGTAGGCAAGGAGTAATCCAGACGTTAAAATAAGAAAGGTTTGGATGACATCGGTGTAAACTACTGATTTCAAACCACCAAACCATGTGTAGATGGTTGATGTAAATGCAATCCAAATGACAACTTCTGTATAGGTAATTTGGGTTCCTGTATCTTTGATAAAGGGAAGAAAACTTCGGGCACCAATGTACAAAGCCCCTGTCAGTTGGATGGTGATTAAGATAAGTGAAATTCCTGAATAGATTTTCCCTGCACCGTTTCCAAATTTGCTTTGGAGGAATTGAGAGAGAGTATAGAATTTTTTACGTCGAAATAGCGGTAAAAAAACGAATGCTAAGAGAACAATTGCGGGTATTGATCCAAATTCGTAGTGGCTTTGCGCAAAACCTACAGAAAATCCAATTCCGAGCATTCCTACCAAATGGTTTGCTGAAATATTAGTTCCAAATAAGGATCCAGCAATCCCCCACCAAGGAAGGCTACGGCCCCCGAGGAAGTAATCAGAAGAGGAGGATTCTCTCCGACCGGCGTACATTCCGACGCACAAAACGAGGAGGAAGGTGAGTCCAAAAAAAAGAAAGTCGATACTTGTTATCATAACAGATAATTGATTCACCATATTAGATATTTTCTAAAATTCTGGCAAGCGATAGATTTCAGGGAATTCTCTCTTGTTTTTGTCTGAGACCTATCTTCCAGTAGAAAAACAATGAATCCGATCCCTAAAGCACCCGCCATTCGATCCGAAAATCCCGCCGTAGAAGTGTCCTGGTTTTGTGACCTTTGTAATGGAGACTATGAATACTTAGGAGTGCCAGATGGTTCCTTACGTTCTAGTTTCGAACATTGTTCGGATATCATTCGTGTGGCGGACGAACTCGGATACCAAAACATTCTCCTTCCTTCTTCTTACCAAACAGGCCAAGATACTTTAACTTTTGCCGCAGCCGCATCTCAATTCACAAAACAGATATCTCTCCTAACAGCGATTCGATGTGGAGAAATCCATCCCCCTATGCTTGCCCGCACTCTTTCGACTTTGGATCATATGTTAAAGGGAAGGCTGAATATCAATATCATATCCTCTGACCTTCCAGGAACTCAAAAAGATTCCAAAACAAGATATGAAATCTCCAAAGAAGTGATTCAGATATTACAACAAGGTTGGACTAGGGACCAGATCAAGTTCCAAGGAAAACACTATCAGTTTGATTTACCTTCAGATCCAGTGAAATCTTACCAACAAAATGGAGGGCCTCTCCTTTACTTTGGTGGGATTTCTCCAGACGCTAGGACATTGTGTGCTGAATTTTGTGATGTATTTTTAATGTGGCCAGAAACAGAAGAAAGACTTGCCGACACCATGAAGGACTTAAGTCTTCGTTCGGCTTCCTTTGGAAGGACAATCGATTTTGGTCTTCGTATCCATTTGATTGTAAGGGATACAGAAAATGAAGCAAGAGACGCCGCAAAACAATTGTTATCAAAGATTGATATAGAAAGAGCAAATGATATCAAACACAGGGCATTGGATTCTAATTCTGCGGGAGTCCTTCGCCAAGATGAGCTGAGAAAGTCTGCAGATCCTGATCTTTTTATTGAACCAATGGTTTGGTCGGGGATTGGTCTTGCTCGTTCTGGATGTGGTTCAGCCATTGTCGGAACTCCAGAACAAGTTTATGAAAAAATCCAAAGATACATCAAAATGGGGATTCGTGCTTTTATTTTCTCTGGTTATCCTTTGATTGAAGAATCCAAACTATTCGCAAAATCAGTTCTTCCTATGTTACAAACCATCAACTTTGCAGAAGCGCAAAATCGAAAGCCAAAAGGGATTCCTGTCACTCCACTCACCACGGGAGAAAGAAAATGAAAGTTCCACAAATTGAATTTCCTAAACATAAATTTTCAATTTCAAGACTTGTTTATGGGATTTGGAGATTACACGAAGATAAAGAAGGAGTTTCTCCTGAAAGAATCGTTCAAAAAATAGAAACCTGTCTTGGTTTGGGAATTGATACCTTTGACCATGCAGACATATATGGAAACTTTGAAAATGAAGAACTATTCGGACGGGCATTGGCCAAGTTACCTTCTTTAAAATCAAAAATCAAAATCATAACGAAGTGTGGGATCCAAATTCCGGGAACCAAGTTCTCCACAAAACATTACAATACATCCAAAGAACATATTCGTTATTCCGTGGAACGTTCGTTACGTAAATTACAGGTGGATCATTTGGATGTGGTTCTCATCCATAGGCCAGATCCACTGATGGATCCTTATGAGTTGGCGGAAATCTTTGAAGTTCTGACAAGAGAAGGTAAGGTAAACCACTTTGGAGTTTCTAATTTTACAATTTCTCAAGTTTCGATGTTGCAGTCGGTTTACAAGAAACCAGTTTTTACAAACCAAGTGGAGTTTCATCCCTTCCACACAGAACCTTTGTTTGATGGAACTTTTGACCAAGCGATAGAACATAAAAACCATCCTATGATTTGGTCACCTACGGGAGGAGGTCGGATCTTCTCACCCAAGTCGGAAAGAGAAGTGGCCACGGTTTCCAAACTAAAAGAAATTGCTAACGGATACGGGTGTAGTATCGACCAAGTTCTTTACTCTTGGTTTCTAAACCATCCGGCAGGACTTGTTCCCATTTTGGGAACCAATGATCCAGGACGCATCCAGTCGGCGGCCGAATGTTTTTCCTTTCCTCTCAATCGAGTGGAGTGGTTTTCTATTTTAGAAGCAGCACGAGGGAAAGAAGTAGCTTGATGGATGGGCATTTAATTGAGCCTCTCAAATGACAAAATTTTCTTTGTAAGAGATTGCACGAATTGGAAAAGATATTAATCGTTATATTGAATAAAAATCCCATATAACGGATTTTGATTCTCGTCGGTACCGGGAGCCTTGGTGGGATGGACGGGAGAGGTCGTTTGTTATGCTTTCTGAATTGGCTCCCAACCTTTATTTTTCCGGAATTTCTCTGACTCGGGATTTAGCCGACGATTTACATTCATTTCATTCTGTGGAACCTACCGAAGAGGTTTGGGAAAAAACTGTGGAGACCATCGCAAGAATTCCTGAGATCATTGCGACTTGGATTTTGGAATATCTTCCAGAATCGCAAAACTTTCATTTGTTGGCACTTCATAATCGTGTTCCATTTCAAATTCCTAAAACGGTTTCTAAATATTCGCTTCCTTGTCACCATGTAGTTGATTCCAATATGATTTTTGAAATGAGTTTGGTTGGTGAGGAAACTTACTTTCATTCTCTCAGTGAAATCATTCCGGACAAATCCTCCGCAATGTATTTAGGATATCCGATTCGATCTGATATAGGGACTGTCATCGGAGTGATTGGAATGATAGTGGAAGATAAGTTTAAACATAAATTCAAAAACTTAAAACTCATCGATGTGATTGCAGACCAACTTAGCCAAGAATTGATTCGATTCAAAAATGAAAATCTAATCGCAGAAACTTTAAACACAGCTTCGTTTGTGAAACATTCTCTCGCAGAATTGTTCCGACTTCTTTCTACAAAGTCGACGGACCTCACTATAACTTGCCGAAATTATTTACAAACAGGAACTAAACTTTTTGGTTTACCCTTAGGACTAATTGCCTCCAAAGTTGGCGAAAACTGGGAATATAGTCTTGTCGAAGGGAATGTACATGTGATTTTTGAGGGACAAAGATTTTCGAAAGAAGAATCCAAATTCTCACACCAGAATTTATCTGGTTCTGCTTATCTGATAAACGAAATTTCCGCAGCTACCACGGATCGTGTGAGAGATCATTTACTAGATTTAGGGGTATCTTGCCTTATGGAATTTCCTCTTAAAGTTCATAACCAAACCATAGGTGTTTTAGGTTTTTATGGATTGAAAAATCAAAAAATAGAATCTATCGAATTGTTCCAAAGAGTTTTTGAACTGATGGGGATTGGCCTTGCCAATACGATCGAAAAACATAATATTGATTTGTTGTCAAAAATTGTATTTTTGGAAAAGGAATCTTCCACTCTTTAGATTTGAATCCAAGTCATTTCATTTTTGTTTTGATAAAAACTATCTCAACAAAACTTTGTGATTGTGTGATTGTTAAACTTTACTCAGACGAAGAATTCCTTCTTCTTCTGAATTTAGAAAAAAAACATCTTTCCCTGAGTTCATTTCGTAGATAAAATCATTTAGACTTTTGCTGGAATAAATAGAAAAATCGCCGATGATTGCTAGTTTCATCCGGTAGTTGATTATTTTTTGTAATATGATTCCAGCAAGTCCCGTTTTTAAATCAAAGAAGTCTTCCGCAAAATGAGATAGTTTCAATATAAAACGATCACATCCAGAATCGTATTGAATTGTTGCAAACAAATCCAGAGCAGAGGATCCGTCTGTGATCAGAGTTTCGTTTGAGTCGACTACTGCGATATCTATATTATTTTTGTTAATTTTACGAACATTCATTGGTGATTCTGTCAGTTTCATTTTAAAACTATAGTGGCATTCTTCCTTAAGTTTCTCTTTAGACAGGTTGGGATCTGCATTCTCATGGAAATTCTTGGAAGGAAACGGAAGAAAACAAATCCCAAATCTATCCGTTAAAACAAACTACCAAAATTTCTCCAAAAATTGGATTGACATTCCCATGTTATATATCTAAGTGATTATATAACCAATTAGTTATGCAAACTCTCGATGCCACATTCTCAGCCCTTGCAGACCCCACTCGAAGGGCGATTCTAATGCGCCTTGCAAAAGGTGACTTAACCGTTATGGAGTTGGCCAAACCTTTCAACATGAGCCAACCCGCCGTTTCTAAACACTTGAAAGTATTGGAAGAAGCAGGACTTGTTTCCACAACGATTCGTGCACAAGAAAGACCTCGTCGATTGGAAACAGCCCCACTCAAAACCGCCATCGACTGGATCGAAAAATACCGTCAGATGTGGGAAACACGTTATCGGGTATTAGATGGACTACTTATAGAATTACAAAGCATACAAACCAAAGGAGACAAAAAAAATGGACACAAATAAAAATGAAGTGAAGATGAAACTTCGAGGCGAAACAGAAGTTGTGTTTACCCGTTACTTCGCTGCACCAAGGGAATTGGTTTTCGATTGTCATACCAAACCTGAGTTAATGAAAAGATGGCTGATTGGTCCTGAAGGTATGGTCCTTGATACTTGCGAACAAGATCTAAAAGTAGGTGGCAAATACCTCTATCTCTATGCAGACCAAAAAGGAAACAAATCCGGTGTATATGGAACATTTCGGGAAGTGATTGTTCCTGAAAAATTAGCCAATACCGAAAATTACATTTTTGACTTGTCGGCATTTGATCCAAATGCCCCCGAAGATCCGAACGCTACTTTCGAATCACGTACTTTTACTACGGAAGGTAATAGGACACTCATGACACATGTTTGTAAATATGCTTCACCTGAAGTGTGTAAGATGATGGTGGAATCTGGCGCAGCCGATGGAATGGCAGAGTGTTATTTGGAGTTGGATAAGTTGTTAACTCAGATCAACTAAAAATCACTACAACAAATGAACTTTTTCGTTGGAACTTTGGTTCGAATTTAAGTTAAAATAGAATTTGAACCTTTATCTTTCTACTCATAAAATTATTTCTTAAGTACGCATACTTTTTAGCTTGGAACTTGTCTAAGACTTGGTTGGAATAGAGTATTAAAGTATGAAAAATTCTGAAAAAATTTTAGATCTTCTTGGTTTGGAAACTTTGCCAACGACACTTGTCGCTTTTTTTGATAGTTCAGAACCAAGCGATTTTTTTAGGATTAACTTGAAAAACTTATCAGAAGTAACAGGTGTCCCATTCCAAGATTTACTCACTATTTTTTTGAAACTTGTTGATCTGGGTATATTTAATTTGTCATGGGAATACCATTGTACACATTGTAACGGGATTCCTGGCTTTAAACATAATTTTAGCGAATTAAAATCAGAAGGGGAATGTGCCCTTTGTGAAGTATCTTTTCGCAATACCCTCGACAAAAACATTGAAGTGACTTTTACTGCTCACGCTTCCTTTATCGAAATACCTGAAGTCGTTTTTTCAGAAGCCAAAGAAAGTATGATGGCAGCAGTTCGTGAAAAACGATTAAAAATGCCTGACCAATTTGTTTCAGGACTCGAATGTTTGAATAATGAAACTTTTCGGGAACTTTTTGGTGAACAAGTACTTTCTGTCCAAGAAAGCCTAGCCGTCGAAACGGTATCCTTTCTTTTCACAGATATCAAAGGATCGACACAAATGTATTCAGATTTGGGAGATGCTAAGTCTTATGATATCGTAAGGGAGCACTTCAAAATTTTGTTCGCAGCGATTGCGCGTAATAACGGAATCGTTGTGAAAACCATTGGTGATGCTGTTATGGGTAGTTTCTTAAAACCAATCGATTCACTCAATGCTGCCTTAGAAGCACATCGTGAATTTGCATCTAAACAATTAAGCCAAGTTGGATATTTAAAAATTAAAATGGGAATCCACTCGGGAAGTGCGATTGTTGTGAACCTCAATCGATCTGTCGATTACTTTGGTAATTCAGTAAATTTGGCGGCAAGAGTACAGGGATCGGTAGAAGACCACGAAATTAGTTTTACGAAACGTATCTTAGAAGACAACTCTGTACATTCTTTTTTGAAATCAAAACGCGCGCATCTTAGGCGGCGTTCGGAAAATTTCAAAGGAATCAATGGAGCAGTAGATGTTTACACACTTTCGGCTGACACCATTGTTTCTTGGACAACGTAGACCTACCAACCAATCTCTTTTTTATCGCGAAAAAATTTCCCCGTAGGTCCATTGTCTGGTAGAGTGGCAGCCCAAACAATGGTCTCTGCACCTTGTTCCACTGGCCTTGTGGCATTGGCACCACCCATATCCGTTTTCACCCAACCAGGACATACCGAATTAATTTTAATATTTTTCCCAACTCCCTCGGCACTTGCGACATTGGTGAGGGCATTGATGGCAGTTTTAGAAATGCGGTAGGCTGGATACCCGCCACCCATATCAGAGAGTTGTCCCATACCAGAACTAACATTCACAATACGACCAAAATCATTTTGGATCATCATTGGTAAAAACGTTTGGATCAAACGAAGGGGACCGTATAAATTTACGAGGAGAGTTCGGTGTAGGTCTTCACTAGTGGTATCAAAGAAGGAGCCAGGATCGGCAAATATCCCTGCATTGTTTACAAGGATATCTAATTTACCAAAACTGCCTGTGATTGTATCGAGTGCTTCGCTGATACTTTGTTCCTTGGAAACATCGAGGGGAAGGATTTCCCCTTTGCCAACGGCCTGAACTGCTGCTAAGGTATCAGCAGCCTCTCCTGGATTTCTTGCACCGATGAGAACGTAGATTCCTTGTTTAGCCAGATCAATGGAGACTTGTTTCCCAATCCCTCGGTTGGCCCCTGTGACCAGTGCAATGCGTTCCTTGGATGTTTTCATGGAATCAAATCTCCTTTGGTAGTTTTGATCTACCTTTCTTCTATAGACTGTTTTTACTTAGACTTAGAAAGTTCTGTGAGCCATTTTTCCGTTTGAGCTTCGATAAAAGCTTTGTCTGTGATCACCCACTTCGACATGAGAACATGCATTCCATTTTCCACGACTACCTTTCGGTTGAGTGGACTGGGAGTTTTATCTAATCCAAAGTTAGCATAACCTTCTAACATTTTTGGAACACTGGCAGTTGGGTCTTGTTCTTTCTCATTTTTATAGTAATACAAAAGTAAGGCGGGAGATGTTACCTTGCGAAAGACAGCGGGAACTGCAGCATAGTTTTTTAAATCATTCACACCCACAAGGGCCGAAAAATATTGTTCCGGATACCAAAAGTTATTTCTCTCTGGTAACACTTTGGGATTGTTATTGTGGGAAGAGGATCTGACTTTTCCTTTGAGTAAATGAATGAATGTGAGTCCACCAGGATAGTTGAGTATATTCAAACTCCCATCCACAGGTGCATAAAATGGATTCGCTAAAACAAGTCCATCCACTTCTTCCGGATATTCGGAAGCAAGCCAAGTGGCAAGCAGTCCTCCCATAGAACTTCCAAACACAACCACACGATCCCCTTGTGATTGCATCATGTACAAAGCTTCACGAGATGCATCTAAATAGTTGTTAAAGTTTTGGTCTCTTTGGTCTTCTTTGTTCGTTCCATGGCCTGGGAGACGAAGTAGGTAAGTATTAGCTTTAAATTTTTTAGCCAATTTTTCCATCACCTCTTCGCCTTCCGCACGGGAGGCACCAAACCCATGAATGTATAAAAATGCGAGTGGGGTTTTTTTACCAAAACTGATATAACGTTCTTCGTTTCCGGGTCTATGGTTTTTACGTTTACTCTCGGCTAACTTCTCTTGGAAGTAAACTTCAAAGTTCGCATAACTTAAGTTTGCTTTTGGTTCGTAATTGGGACGACCCGCACAGGAAACTAGGACGAGGGAAACGGTGATGAAGAAAACAGCAGACAGCTGTCGAAGGTTGTGGAATAAAGAACACGATTTAGCCATACAAATGGAAAATTTTACAATGAATTTGCTTTCTTGTAAAGAGAGAAAAACCCTTGGCACAGGAAGGGTCGTACGAAAAAAGGTAGTAAATACCCCATTCTCATAAGGAACATCCCGGAATGTATAGCCAATTCACAGAGCAACAACTTGAAATCAGAGATTTAGTTCGTAACTTCGTAAAAAAAGAAATCCCACATGAAGTCGCATTGCACTGGGATGAGAAAAACCAACACCCAACAGAACTCATCAATAAAATGCGTTCGGAACTTGGAATAAACGGACTTGTCATTCCTGAAGAATACGGTGGATGGGGACTTGGAGCGATCGAGCAGTGTTTAGCCATCGAGGAACTTTCTCGTGGATGCCTTGGAATCGCTCTCGGATTTGCATACACTGGTCTTGGAATCCTTCCAATTCTAAAAGGTGCCACTCACGAACAAAAATTAAAATGGCTTCCAGAAATTGCGGACGGAAAGTTCGGCGTTTCTTTCTGTTTGTCTGAGCCAGGTGCTGGTTCTGACGTTCCTGGTATGACCACTCGCGCTGAGAAAAAAGGCGACAAATGGATCATCAACGGTGCAAAACAATGGATCACTGGTGCATCTGATGCACAAGCTTTTACTGTATTTGCTTATACTGATAAAAATCGCGGAACACGTGGAGTTTCTTGTTTCTACGTTCCACGTAACGCAAAAGGTCTTACTGTTGGTAAAAAAGAAGACAAACTTGGAATCCGAGCGTCTTCCACTCACCAAGTGATTTTTGAAGATTGTGAAGTCGGTGAAGACGCACTCGTAGGAAAAGAAAACCTAGGTTTCGTTTATGCTCTTCAAACTTTAAATGCATCTCGTCCGTTCGTAGCGGTTATGGGTGTGGGTGTAGCACAAGCCGCTCTTGACCACGCAGCTCGTTACGCTCGTGAGAGAGAACAGTTCGGTGTTAAAATCGGAACTTTCCAAGCAGTGCAACACATGTTAGCTGATATGTCGATCAAAGTAGAAACTGCAAGAGAAATCACTTACAAAGCAGCTCGTCTTTCTGATGCAAACGATCCTAACCTTCCAAAATACTCTGCAATTGCAAAAGCATATGCTTCTGAATGTGCGGTTCAGTGTGCTACTGACGCAGTTCAAATTTTTGGTGGATACGGATATACAAAAGAGTATCCTGTTGAGAAGTTAATGAGAGATTCCAAAATCCTCACCATCTTCGAAGGAACTACACAAATCCAAAAGAACGAAATTGCAGCTTACGTAATCAAAGAAGCAGCTTCTAAAAAAGACTAAGACAAGGCGAGAGTCTGTCGAAAGGGAAAGCCTCCAGGAATGGGGGCTTTTTTTTGGGGTGGTACAAGTTGGATGTAGGTATCCCCACCCTGAATTGGGTGGGGTGAGTCCACCCGCCACCCAATGACTTCCCTATATAACACCTACCCATTTCTTTCCACCGAAATATTATATTTGCAAATTTTAATATTAGGAAGTTCATCTTTCTACATTAAATCCAGTGAATAAGCATCATATCATAGTTAAGCGATTTGGAAATTTAGGTCAAATCAACAATCATTCGTTTTTTCTGGCCACCCGGGCGGGCTAATCCGGAGTCCGCTTTTGCTCCCCCCTGATTGGCAAATGCCGAATCAGGGTGCCTTCGGCATCCTACTTATCCCTGGTGGTTTTAAATCCATCTTACGTATGTTAGTTTTAATTTTTAATAAAAACAAGGCCTTCCTCGATTTTCTTTACTTACGGAATCATCTTTCTGATTTTTGCCTCGGGTTTTTATTTAAGAAAGTTCATTCTCTATAATTGATTCATACGGATAACTCCTAGGTGTAAATCCAGCATTGTTGCCAAAATGCTTTATCGAAATTCCTAAAGAGAAAAAATAAACTTTACATGCGAATTTTTGTTCCTATGTTTTTCCCTATGTTTAAAAAAACATTATCTTTAGCGTTTGTTTTCATTGTATCTATGAATTGTGCCGGTGAGAAAAAAGACACTGATCTAACTTCCTTAGCACTACTTAGTCTTCTCGGTAGTTCCTCTGGTTATACGGGAACTTGTACAACCACTTTTGGTGCAGGAGTTCCTACTTGGATTCAAACAAGTTTCACATGTGTGACAGTGTCTGTCAGCGGATCTAATTATGTTTTTAAGTTTAACTCGCTACCAACATACAAAAGTATCTATTGGGGTTCTTCCAGTGCAGGTTACGAATCTACTATGTATGTAAACTCCGGTCAGGCAAATGCAAAAAATCCCAATTTAATTAAATCACAAAATCATACCTTAACCGTTCCAATTGATAATCAAAATACAACGGCAACAACCTCCAGTTTTGGTATGATCGGAGTATCTACTAATGGAATTGCCATTTACAATGACCAAGCAGCTCCAGGAGACTCTCTTTCTACTGAGTATTATACGTTTGATTCCTCACAAGGACATCCTACCAGTACAGGTGCTTATCATTATCATGTGGAACCACCAAAAATTTCTAACAACGATAGTAACTTAGTTGGGATAGCCCAAGACGGGTATTTGATTTTTGGGAAAAAACATAATGCGATAACGACAGGTCTGACCACAGGATTTACGTTAGGTGGTGCTAATAGCAGCACAAAATGTACTGATGCAGGTGCTAGTAATGTTGTGCCAACCTCATGGGCAGGAGCAACCAATTACAATACAACCAAAACGACAAACACGGGTTATCATTATCACGTTAATAATGGGACAGAGGTAAATGGAATCTTACTTTCTGGTAAACTCATCGGAGCAGGTGGATCTGCAAACTAATTTATCCAATTAATTAGAGTTCGTGAACCTAAAACATATTACTATTTTTATCATAATGTTTACCTCTCTACTACATTGTGGGGAGGTAGTCATGGATAACGATCCTGAAATCAGTCTTGGTTTAGAAAGTACCTATTTCTATAAAGGTCAGAAGTTTTCAGGAAAAATGAAATCAATCCATCCGAATGGAACCATTCGGATCACATCGTTTTTGAACGGCCTTGAAGACGGTCCAACGATTGATATTTTCCCAGATGGTCAAAGAAGTGCTGAGTATTTTTATAAACAAGGAAAACGTACAGGAATCCATCGAGGTTGGTATGAAAATGGAAAAGCTAGATTCCAATATTCCTATCAGGACGATTTAGCAGTCGGTGATCATTGGGAATGGCATGAAGATGGAAAGGTCTATCGATATGCTAAATTTGAAAATGGAATCAATGTTGGAACTAAAGTTTGGCGTAAAGATGGAAAAATTTATTCCAATTATACTTATTCACCTGAAAGATTATATGGAGTGATTGGTTCTAAACTTTGTTTTAAACTTAAAGGTGACGAAACAAATAAAAAAACAATAATCAACCCATGAACATTTTTAATCGTTTAACTTTCTTTCTAGTTTTTATATGTATTTTCAGTTTCATTTCCTGTGGTTGGTTTTATCGTGAAGATGGTGAAAAAGATTCTAAGTTAACATTTTTTGATACTCCCAAAAAAGATACACTGCCATACTTTCGAGGCCGTGATTTAGAATCTTTTTGGACTAACAAAAATCAAAAACCTTCTGATGCAAGAAAAGTGGATCCCTTCACGTTTAAAAATCAACTCAATGAAAATATCAGTGAATCACATTTTAAAGACAAAGTGACAATCGTATCATTTTTTTTTGCTAAATGTCATGGCCTTTGTCCCAATATCATTCGAAATTTAAAGTTTGTACAATCTGAAATTTCAAAATTTAAGAACATTCAAATAGTCTCATACTCCGTGACTCCAGACTTGGATACTCCTACTGAATTGAAAAAGTTTGCAGAAGAAAAGGGAATTCAATCCAATTATTGGAACTTGATAACTGGAGATAGAGAGGAAATCTTTAAAATTGCAAGAAATACATTTCAAGCAGATACAAATACAACTAACAAAGACGTGACAAGAGACTTTGTTCATTCAGAACAAGTTTTTCTAATTGATAAGGATTTATACTTTCGGGGAATCTACAACGGAAATCGAAGTGAGTCCATTAAAACAATGCTAGCAGATATTAAAATTCTCACAGACGAATCAGTTGTCGCAAAATAATGAATTTGTTTTTCATTTTTGATTAAAAAAAGGGCTGACTTAAATTTCTACTTCCTGCAAAATCATACTTCTGTTTTTCGAAGAGAAGGTAAATTATGAAAGGAAAAGAAAATCAAGACATAATTCCCCCTTCTTCAGAAAAGGATGAGGATAAAAAACGCACACTCATCCTCAGACAAATGGAAAAGTTAGGCAAACTTGGCCACTGGGAGGTAGATTTTCTTCACCAAACTTTACATTGGTCAGAAGGTGTGTTTCATATTTTAGAAATGGATCCTTCTTCTATGCCGGTCGATTTAGAAAAAGGTTATTTATTTGTTCATCCTGAGGACAGGGAACTAGCTACCCAACATATGAAAGAGGTGTTGGAAAAAGGAATCAGTTATGATTTGGAATGTCGACTGGTCACTACAACTGGAAAAGTCAAATTTGTTCACTCTCTTGCGGAAGTGATTCGAAATGAAAAAAACGAACCCGAACAAATTGTGGGAATTTTTCAAGACATCACCGAACAAAGAGAAGCTTATCAAAGTTTACTCGCACAAGAATTAAGACTCAGCACCATCCTGCAATCCGAACCAGAATGTGTGAAGGTCGTTTCCCCAGACGGAATTCTAATCGAAATGAACCCTGCCGGATTACAAATGATCGAAGCCGACTCTCCAGAAGACGCGATTGGACAAAAAGTTCAAAATTTAGTAAACCCTGCGGATTTAAAATTTTATCAATCCTTACATGATAAAGCACTCCAAGGCATTCAATCGAGTACCAGATTTAGAATGATTGGACTAAAAGGAACGGAACGATGGATGGAAAGTACAGCCGTTCCTCTTGAAAACCAAACCGGCGAGATTGTTTCTGTATTAAGTGTCACAAGAGATATATCGGATAAAGTTATCGCCGAAGAAAAGCTCATTCGTATCAAAAGAAACCAGGAAGCTCTTATCAATGGTACTTCTGATTTGATTTGGTCACTTGACTCTAATTTTTGTTTGGTTGCCGCCAATAAGGCATTTTTAGATGTGATGGGCTTTCTTCTCGGGGCTCTTGCAAAAGAAGGTGATTCTGTTCTTATTATGAGCCAAGGCGAAGCTTTTTATGAAAAGTGGAAGGGATATTATGAAAGAGGGCTTTCTGGTGAGTCATTCAAAACATACGAAAGGTTTATAAGTCCTATCACAGGAAAAGAAGAACATAGAGAAGTTTTTTTTAATCCCATTCGCAATGCAGAAAACCATATCACTGGTCTTGCCTGTTTTTCAAAAGACATTACAGATTTGATGGCCAAACGAATGGAACTCGTTGCCAGTGAAAAAAGGTACAGAGCTCTCGTTGAAAATGGAATCGATGTGATTGCAATCCTTAATATAGAAGGTAGAGCAAAATATGTTTCCCCATCCATTACAAAAGTTTTGGGGTATTCGGAATCAGATGCGATGCATATGAATTTATTCGATTTTCTGCATCCAGATGATGTCACAAAAATTATCAAACGATTGGAAGAGGTTCGTCATATTCCCATTGGAAGTTCTCTTCCGAGTCATAATTTTAGAATCAAACACCAAGATGGATCTTGGAGGTGGGTAGAATCCACCATCACCAACTTAATCGATGACGAATCGATTGGTGGCATTGTGGATAATTTTCACGATGTGACAGAACGAGTCTTTCAAATCACTGCCATCCAAACCCAAAATGAAAAATTAAAAGCCATTGCTTGGACCCAGTCTCATGTTGTGCGAAACCCATTGGCCCGGATCATGGGCCTTGTTGATTTGATTAAACTGGGCTCTTTGTCCAGCGAAGAGGAACGTCGGAGTTTAGATCACTTGCTGGAATCGGCGAAAGAGTTGGATAACATCATTCAAGACATAGTTCTCAAATCCCAAAGAGTCATTGTCCCTTAAATTAATTCCTTTGGGGGCTTAATTTATCTTGTTTTTTATACTCAATTCGTTCTAATTCCTGCCATGGTTTTCTCAACTTTCCTCTCAGACTTAATTCTTTCCTTAGTTTCCTTGGCGATGGCTTACCGATTTGTCGGGAAGTCTTCCATTCCTTCTCGTTCCGCCTTGTATGGATTTGCCATCATTGGAATTTCCGCAGGGCTTGGTTCGATTCATTTTCTTGGCATCAATACACTGGATTCTATCTATCGTTTTTTTGTGGGTTTGTCGGGTTGTGTGGGTGTACCACTTTTGGGACTCGCCTTTTTTCACTTCACCTTTCGTTCTTTGTCGGAAAAAACTTTTTTCCTTTTCATCGTTGTCGCATTTCTTCTTTACTTAGCTTTTTCTTATCTTTATCCTTTGGGCATTTACTCGACAGTCGTGGGTGGAATTGCCATGTTCATCATCCTCATTAGTTCGCTTGTTCGTTTCCCGAGAAAATCAAATGCAGCGATTATGGGAATCATTGGTTCGGTTTTATTTATTGTGGCTGGTCTTGTGATTGGTACGAAGGGATCAACAGGTTCTTTACTGAACGTTGATATCTTTCATATCCTACTTGCAATTGCCAATTATTGTATCGCCGAGGGAATTCGCAAATTAAGCTAGATTTAAATAGAGGAGTTTAGAATCTCTTTCGATAGAGTATTTATGGAAAGCTCCTCTTCTGATTCAACATTAGAAAAAATACTAAAAATACAAACCGAGTTAACAGCTGCTAAACCAGATGTTCCTTATTTGTTAGATCGCATCACTCTCCGCGCCAAAGAGATTACTGGTTCTGAGGGTGCTGTTTTCGAACTTGTGGAAGGTGAAGATTTGGTTTACCGTGCGGCCAGTGGCAAAGCAGAAAACCAAATTGGACTAAGATTACCCATGAAAGGTAGTTTTTCCGGCCTTAGCCTCCAGTCAAGATCCACGTTGTATTGTGTCGATTCCGAAGAGGATGATCGTGTCAACCGTGAGGCATGTCGTGTTGTTGGCCTTCGGTCCATGATCGTTTTGCCTTTATTCTTTGATACAGAAGTATTAGGAGTGTTGAAGGTTTATAGTTCCAAAGTTGGATTTTATTCATCTAATGATGCACATGTGCTAAATATGTTATCTGGTGCAATGGCTGCCGTTTTACACAATGCATATCGTTGGGCGGAAAAAGAAAAAAGCCTCCAATCAATGGCATACCTAGCAAGCCATGATGCACTCACCGGTATTTACAATCGTTCTGCATTTTACGATTATTTAAGAAAGGGCCTTTCTAGCATTTCAAACGATGGATCAACTTTAACGGTTGCTTTATTTGATTTGGATGGACTTAAAAAAATAAATGATGCCTACGGGCATGCTGCTGGAGATTTTTATATTGCACAGTTTGCTCGGCGACTTTCACGTCTCATCCAAAACCAAGATATTTTGGCAAGGCTTGGAGGAGATGAATTCGGTTTGATCCTCATCCATAAGGAATCCAAAGAATCTATTTTATATCGGTTGGAACAGACCAGAAACATGGTGGAAGTAGAAATTCAATTCGAAACAACCAAACTCCAAATCAAATCCAGTATAGGCATTTCCTTTTCTGCAGATGACGGAAATGAGCCTGAAACCTTGGTGGCAGTTGCAGATAGTCGTATGTACGAAAACAAACGGGAGCGAAAAAAAGGAGGAAATCGATAGCAGGTGGATCCGTTTCTGGGTTTGCATTTTTGTCTAACATAGACAAATGAATTCCAATTCTCTCCTATTTTCCCCGTTCACTCTCCCTAATGGTGTCACTTTGCCCAACCGGCTGATAAAAGCAGCAATGGAAGAAAATCTTTCTGATCCCAATTTAGAACCTGGCAAAGCTCTTTGGAATTTATATGAAACCTGGGCACATGGTGGAGTTGGGACAATGATCACGGGAAACGTAATGGTGGACCACAGAGCCATGACAGGACCTGGTGGTGTGGTTTTAGAGGAAGGCACTCCCTTGGAAGGATTTCGAAAGTGGGCATCCAAAGCAAAAGTGGCAGGCGGAAAGATCATCATGCAGATCAACCATCCTGGTAGGCAAGTGTTGGCAAAGTTAGGTGGTGAAGTCTGGGCTCCTTCCGCTTTTGCAGTGGATATTGGAAAATTTTCCAAACTTTTAGGAAAACCCAGGGAAATGACAAAAACAGAAATAGAGGAAACTATCCAAAGGTTTGCAAAGACCTCCCAGTTGGCTCTGGAATCAGGTTTTGATGGTGTGGAAATTCATGCGGCTCATGGATATTTGATCAGCCAATTTTTATCTCCTATTGCAAACCAAAGAAAGGACGAGTGGGGCGGTAGTTTAGAAAATCGATCTCGATTTTTGTTAGAGGTGATCCAAGCGGTTCGTAAAACGGTTAATCCAGATTTCATTGTTGCTGTAAAATTAAATTCTGCAGATTTTCAAAAAGGCGGATTTCAATTTCAGGATGCCAAAGAAGTAATTTCCAGAATACAGACGTTAGGTGTTGATTTCATTGAATTGTCTGGCGGAAATTATGAAGCTCCGGCTATGCAAGGAGAGACCCGGGATGGGTCAACCATTTCCAGAGAGGCATACTTTTTGGAATTTGCTAGTGAGGTTGCAAAAACAGCAACAGTTCCTATTTTAGTAACAGGCGGAATTCGTAGGAAACAAATCGCAGAATCGGTTTTGGTCTCGGGTGTTCCTCTTGTTGGTATTGCTACTGCTCTTGCCCTCAATCCCAATCTTCCAAATGACTGGAAAGAAGAGGAGAAACAAAAAAATCCAGTTTTGCCAGAACCAAACTGGAAATCGAAAACATTAAAAGGTTTGGCCAATATGGCAATGGTTCGTTACCAATTGAATCGATTGTCAGAAAATAAAAAACCTACAATCAAAGTATCACCTATCATGCGACTTATGATGGATCAAATTCGTATGGTCCGTTTGACTAAACGATACCAAAAATGGATTCGTAATCACACTCGTTAAGAAAGTTTGCCATTTTTCTTATAAAATCTTTCTCGAAATCCAATGGCAAATTTAACAAGTAAAATGAGGGCAGGCACTTCAATGAGAGGCCCAATCACACCTACAAAGGCAGCTCCACTCTGGATTCCAAAAACACCAATGGCCACTGCGATCGCCAATTCAAAGTTATTCCCTGTTGCTGTAAAACTTACAGCAGCATTTTTTGAATAATCTACTCCTAATTTGTATCCGATCCAAAGGCTTAGAAAAAACATAATTCCAAAATACAAAAGTAGAGGGATTGCCACTCGAATCACATCTTCGCTTAACTCAAAAATCATTTCACCTTTTAAGCTAAACATAACCATAATTGTAAATAATAGGGCTATAAGGGTTAAGGGCGAAATTTTAGGAAGGAACTTTGATTCATAGAAATCTTTCGTTCCAAATTTTTCGAAACCATACCTAGAAAGAAATCCGAGAAGAAAGGGAATTCCTAAATAGATGCCCACAGTTTCCGCAATATCTGAAATATGGATTGAGACTTCCGATCCAGATAAACCAAAATAAGGTGGTAAAATAGTTATGAATATATAAGCATAAAAACTATAGAAGAAAACCTGGAATATACTATTCAAAGCAACTAAGGCAGCTCCATACTCTCTGTCGCCCTCTGCTAAATCATTCCAAACAATCACCATCGCAATACAACGGGCAAGGCCAATTAGAATCAGGCCCGTTCTATATCCCGGCTCATCTCCCAAAAAAATAATCGCCAGAAAAAACATAAGGATAGGGCCTATCATCCAGTTGAGTAATAAAGAAAGTGTTAATAGTTTTCCATCCTTAAACACTTTTCCCATATCTTTATATTTTACTTTCGCAAGTGGAGGATACATCATAAGGATTAGCCCAATTGCCAATGGGATATTGGTCGTTCCCAAGGAAAGAGTAGAAAATCCGGAAACAACCGAAGGAAAAAATTTTCCGATCAGTAATCCTATGATCATTGCTCCAAAGATCCAAAGAGTTAGAAATCTGTCTAAAAAAGATAATGCTTTCACTTAACAACAACCAACTGGTTCATTTGTATTTTCTTTTTGTTTTGGGGAACAACATGTAGATCTTGAATTTTCTAATTTAGGAAAGGTGGAAACATCTTTGGGAAGTCCACAACTTGCTGAAGCTTTGCATTCTGTTTTTCCATCTTGTAATTGAATGAGAAGAGAATTTCCCATTGGGATCATTTCTGATACAAAGTATTGTCGCATTGCCGATTTTTGATTTCCAAATTCAATGCGTAAAATTGCATTTGAAGGTATCTCCATTGCATTCGTTACTTTTTTGATTATGGAATTTATCTTTGATAGAGTCAAAGATTCCGTATCTTCTTCTATTTTTGGCTCTAATACTTGCAAAATAATTTCTGTCCAAGAATCAGATTTCCCGCCACAATCGACGGATGTAATGTTTGCTAATTTGAACTCGGTAATATGGTAATTAGGGAATATTGTTTGATTTTCCCCGTATTGAAAATTTAAATGAAGTTCAGGATACATATCCAAATTCGTTATCAAATCATTCCAGGTGAGTGTTTTCATTTTTTTCTCCTATAATTCGTTGTTTACAAAAGATTCGCAGTAATTTCGAATCTCTTCTCTTGTTTTCGCAAATGCAGCCTTCACTTCTTCTTCTGTTCCTAGTAATTTTGAAGGATCGGAAAAGTTATGATGAAATCGTTTGGCATTACTTGGAAAATAGGGACAATTCTCTTTCGCATGGTCACAAACAGTAATGATAAAATCAAACGGGATGTCTTTGTACTCGTTGATATGATTCGAAGTATGATTTGATATATCAATTCCCACATCTTGCATAGTCGCAATGGCTTTGGGATTGACACCGTGGGTTTCTATCCCCGCGCTATAAACATTGGCTTTGTCCTTTGCATAAAACTGCATCCAACCTTCTGCGATTTGGCTTCTGCAGCTATTCCCTGTACAAAGGATTAAAATATTTTTTGTTTTACTCACAACAGCTTCCTTTTTGTTTATTTTGATATTTTTGGATCGATTGGATATGCTCTGAAAGTTCTTCATAGGCCTTCGAGAGATTTTCCCAATGGACACAGTAACAAGAGGAGGTTCCCTCCACTTCCCCTTTCACGAGTCCACCTTCTTTTAATTCCTTTAGATGTTGAGAAACAGTCGACTGTGCCAGTGGCAGGATTTCGACGATCTCTCCACAAACGCAAGTTTGTCGGTTTGCCAATACCTCCAAAATCGCAAGCCTTGCTGGATGAGAGAGAAGTTTGGCGAAGGAGGCAATCCTTTGGATATTCTCTGGGAATTCTGTTTTTTTGTTTAAGGCCATAGTATATCGTAAATATACGATTAATCTTCCGTCCTGATTGCGTCAAGGCGAAATTTTACTTGGTTGAGCTGGTTTGAGGTTTCGAGAGGGAGCTACCCTGGAAATTCCAGGGAGTTTCGATTGGTAGTAAATTGATCTCGGAAAAAACGGTGATGTGTTTTATAATCCCGAACTGTCCGGAATGACAACGGGTTCATCCGAACTAGGGGTATCCGGTTTGACATCTGCTGGGGTGTAACCGCTGTCATTTTGTGAGGGTTTGGTTCGATTGTCCCATTCTGCAGGATTTGGTTTTTTATTTCCTTCTACAGAAAACAACCAACCCTCATCTTGTTTGTTCACAGCGCCTTGTTCATGAGGATAAGAGTCAATGGGTCTTATGGTAATGGAGACGTATTGAATGATGCGTTCATCTTTGATTGGATCTAAATGCGCCAAACTATCGTTCCGCCATCTGTTTTTGCTGCGAGATTCTCTACGAAAACTCTTCATCACTAGATCTAGATCTTTAGAGTATTTTGCAAAAAGTGATCTAGGTGTTTTTGCCTGAATTACATAATACAATCCACCCTTTCTATGAAACAAAAATCGATTGGAAACCAATTGTTTTTGTTCTGTATAGTGTAACACAACAAAGACGGATTCATCAAAACCAGCAATTTCGTTTTCCAAAACTTTTTCGCGAACTAACTTTAAGTCAGGATATTTTGTTAAAAATGTATCTACTGTTTCTTCGATAAATCGATCGATATCGTAATCCTTCGTTCTTCGAGCAACATCAATTTGTAAGATTGCTTCTCGATTTGTTTTAGAAAACTGAATACGGACTGTATCTGGATATCGCAAAACGGACTTTGCCCAGCCCCTTGGATACTCAAATGCAAAACTCAAAGAATCTTCAATCCAAGTTGCTGCATCCAAATGAGAAAGAGTAAGACATAATAAAACTAATACGCAAAGTCGCTTTTTCATATTTAGAATATCGGCCCCCCATACCTTGATTATTGATAGTCCGCGAGTCCTTTTCGTAAATCTCGTTCTGGAAAAAATCCTAAATTTTCAAAGGATTCGGAATCATAAATGGCCACCGATTCCAAAAGTGGTTGGAGGGGAGAACCGTGAAATGGTTTTCTCCTTAGAAAGGACACCGATCGAAGAAAGAATTCAACAAATTTAGACCAGATCCCTCCGACCGGTATGGGAAAAAGAAAACCATTCACAATCCCTAATTCCTGAAATGTTTTTACAACTTGGTTTACAGTCACAAACTCGGGATGGGAAAACACATAAACAGGTTTTGGCGGTTTTCCATTTAATGTTTGTTTTGTCCATATGGTGAGAGCTTTTGCTGCATCTTCAATGTGTAGGAGGGACTTTTTGCGATTGGAAGAAATATAAGGATATATTCTTAGTTTGGTTAATGAACGTAGTTTGGAGATAAAACTTTTTGTTCCTTTTCCATAGATACTTGCCAATCGAAATATGGAATATGGTTTTCCTGAATTGAGTATATAGTTTTCAGCCATGGCTTTTGTTTTTGCATAAATGGTTTCCCCCATTCGTTCGCTGCTAATAGCTAAATTTATTTCTTTGGATCCGTAAACAGAAACAGAACTCACAAAACCAAAGTGGGGGACATTTTTTGATTTTGCAAATTCGACAAGTAACTTTGTTGAATTAACGTTGATTTGGTGGTAAATATCTTCTGTGACTTTGGCACCAGATACAACAGCGGCTAAATGAAGGATTAAGTCTAAAGATTCTGGAATTAATAATTCTTCTTGGTTACTTATTTTTGAAAGATCCCTTTCATAGAACTTAAAATTTTTATGGAAACGAATGGAGTCTGGGAAACTGGCATAGTTTTTCCCAATGGCAATGATTTTATACTCATCGATCAATCCTTTCAGTAGTTCTTTTCCAAGAACTCCACTTCCTCCCGTAATGAGAATTGTTTTTGTCATACGATAAACACCATTTGAAACCAACCGACCATAGCACCGAGTGCGGCACCGACTAAGATTAACAATAATTCATCTTCTTGGAATGCAGACATAAGTATAGACTCAAATTCCTTGGGAGGAAGGGCTGACATCCGATCTCCCATCATCTTCTCTATCTCCAAAGCTTCTCCTAGATACGCCTCAAGATGAAAAGATTTTTCTACTGCATTGTCTGCCATTGCGATGGCAATTCTTTCTTTTGCAGCATCAAACTCTTCAATTTTACCTGCTGCGAAAAGTGCCGGTTTTGCAAGGAAAGTGATTGTATCGACATGAGAAATTACTTCCTTGCGAATGATGTTGATGATATCTGCAGATGCCTTTCCAAAAATAAGTTCAGATAAAATATTTTTTGGGGTAAGAATTTTTTCACTCACCAGTTTTGCATAGAGTCTAGAAACTTCGGATTGTCTTTTTAAAAACAAACCTTGGTAAGTAAAAATACCTAAAAACTTTTTTGGTAATAGAGGTCGAAAGATCATTTCTAATGCAAGGTAGTTGGTTAGATAACCAACAATTACTCCTTGGATGGGAAGAGTCCAAACCAAAGGAAAATAAATCATAAATATCATTTGTACAAGGCCGAGTAAAAATCCAAAGTAAAATCCAGACCTTTCGATAAAGCGAAACTCTGGAGCGCCAACCTCTTTAAAAAGTTCTACTACAAGACCAACATTATTGCCGGAAAGTTTTTTTAAAACCAATGCCTTTACATCAAATAAAGAATCAATATCCTTTTGGAGTTTTCGAATCACTTTTCGGATGGTCACTCCGCTTTCACGTCTTACCTTGTGGTAAATTTCTTCCCGAACCACTTCCGGAATCAAATCCCAAAGTTTTGGATCCAAACTATCCGAAAATTCCTTCATCGTATAACGAATGCTAGACTCAAGTGCCGGTAAAAATACGAATTCTGCTTTTTTGGGATCTACTTTTAAAAATACTTCTTTGATGTTGAGAAGACGTTCCGTGATGACATCAACGGACTTGCTTGCCATTTTATGAGCCTTTCTGGGAATGATGCCCTGCCATCCTAAATAGGGAGGGAATCCGACAAATTGGATCGGATAGAAGGTCATTTTGAGTGCGAGCCAGTTGGTCACCCAACCCACAAACCCATAAGTGAAGGGAATCATGAGGAGCTTCCATTGTTCTGGTGTTAACCAATTCTCCCACATATTCCGCTAAGAGTAGGCTAAAAAAAGGGGGCCGAGGGCAATCGAAATTCCTTTCTCGGGCTATTTTTCCCTAGGATTCGTTAATTTTGTTCATTTTTTGCCGATACCCCTAAAAAAGATTTGCATTCTGTACGGAAACAGACTACAAATGGTACACTTTGGTGAGATTTAGGTATTTCCCGAAGTGCATTTGAAAGACTGTGGTTCTGCCACAAAGCGAATTTGATTAGAGGGTAAAGTCTATGCGCGTTCGAGGAATTTTCACTGTTCTCGTTCTCATTTCTTTGGTATTTGTTGGTTGCTCCCGAAAAAAGAAATCGATGCCATTTTGGTTCCTATTGGGTTCCGGTGGTGCAGTGGCTGATTCCAGTGGGGGGCTTGACACTCCTGCTGACTCTAACGGCGTCCCTCTTCCAACTCCAGGCGATTCGACCGGTGTCACAGACCCAGAAGAAGTTCCAGGCAACAATTCCGAACAAGAAGTTCCCAACCATGGGCCCGCACGTGTCGTCGGAACCATCGTTCCCGTCGTTTCAGGCGTACCTGCGAATGTTGTTTGTGGAAACCCGGGGGCACCTTCGGCACCTGGATGTATTGATCTTACTTTAATCTCTGTTAGGATCGAAGTTGCAAATGGAGATAACAATACCCTCGTTGCTTCCGCTTTTGCAGAATCAAATGGGAAGTTCCAATTTGATCTCAGTGATCTTCCGAACAATAACTACCGAGTTCTAATCAACACTGGTTTTGGACTCAATTATACTTACCAAGATTTCTCTTACGTATTTGATCCGACTCAAAATCCATATACCTTAGTCAACGTAGGAAATCTCCTCGCAGAACGACTGTACTATGGCCAAGGTCCGGCTCAATTTGTGGGAGTGGTGACAAGCCCAGGGTTTTCTGGCGGTGGTGTCACAGTACCGGCAGGACCCATTGCAGGGATCACTGTTTCTATCATTGATGCCAATGGAAACACAGTGGGAACTGGTGTGACCAACACAAACGGATCTTATGTGATTAACATTAATCCTCTACCTAACGGAAATTACACAGTTGTGTATTCAGGCGATTCTGTAGAAGTATCAGGACAACCGTTTGCTAATACAACGGAATTTATTCATTTTACCTTTCCGGGAACCAATCCAAACACAGTGGCGGTTGTGGATTTGGGAGAAACTAGTCTTCCTTGGATGGCAGCAACAGAAAGTGATCTTCACCTAACTGGAAATATTCTGAATGGTGCGATTGCCTTTGATTCTACCACTGTCTTTACCATCAAATTGAAGAACGAACAAGGAGCTGTTTTACAAACGACTCAAATTACAGGAAATGGAAGTTTTACCATCGAAGGAAGTTACCTTACCAATGGTGTATATTATTTAGAAGTATCGAATCCTGTATTTTATACGGTATCGCAGTCCTTTTTGTTTACTGCCTCTCCGAATGGAGGAACCAAAAACATAAACCTGGTCGATCCAATCTACATTGTTGCCAAACCTTCTCTTGTTACTGGATTTGTAAAAGATGCCAATGGAAACCATGTGGCAGGAACTGTTATCAACGTAAGGCCTTCCGCAAACCAAGCCCCCTCTCGATTATTGTATTTGAAAGAGGATCCAATTCTTGGAAACGCAATCAAACTTTGGATTGTTGAAGCTTTGAGTGCAGTGGCAGGAACTAACTGCTCTGTAAATCCAACTGGATCGATTTGTTCTTGTGCTCTAAGTCCAACTCCTTCTTGTTTGGTGGCTTATCAAGGTGCTGGCCCATGGGCATACCAAACCTATGGAAACAAACTCTATGAAGTCAACCCGACAACAAAAGAAGTATCTTTCCTTGCTGCTAGCGGACTTTGGGCGTATTATATTTCTGCTCCCGGGTTTGAAAATTATTGTGGTTCCAATATTTCTCCTTGTTCTTCAAATCCATTACAAATTAGTTTGAACGGTAACAATTATAATGCGGGAACGATCTCGCTCACATCCATTGCAGCTCGTTCCCAAATTGCTGGTTCCATCTCAGTTCGTGATGCGGCGCCTATTGCCAACTCAGTTCATTCATCTCAATCTGGACTGTATCTTGTATTGTTAGGGAATACATCTTCTGATGGCTCTGCTCTGGCACATATCACAACAACGTCCAGTGGCCAATTTAGTTTTGGTGGAAGTTCTTACGTGGTGGCCTTGCCTGCAATCCTTCCTCCTCCGTTTACAAACGATGAAGTTGGCCGTGTGAGTTATGCTTTATACCAGTTGGGTTCCGGCCTTGCGACAACCTTAGCACAAACGCCAAGTGTTGCCAGAGCCAATGACAGTACCGCTTCCATTGATGTCATTTCTGGGACAGAGTATAACTTCCGTCAGAGCTCCTACCAACTCATTGTTGTAGATCGTGTGGCTCCTTCCTACCAATCAAGTTATTTATCATCCAGTAGTTTACGAGTGGATACGTCTTCCGTAGCAACTAACCAATATGCCTCTTCTCCTGCGTTGTTTAACTTAAATGGAACTGTGATGCACAGCCCAAGGGCCACTGTCACAGGAGTTGTGACGGACGCTGTATCCACTCAAAATGTGAGTGGCGCTACAGTGACTCTTGGACGTCTTGTAGGTGGAAATTTTACAGCGGATGTCCATAGAGACTGCTCTGGTGGGTTTGATTCTCCGAATTGTTCTGTTTCTTCTACAAGAACATCTGGCTCTGACCAATTGGTTGGGTCTGTTACTTCCCAATCAAATGGAAGTTATAGTTTCCCATTCCTTTCCCCTGGTTCTTACCAACTTCGTGTGGAAAAAAATGGAATCACCACCTACTTCCCTGTCGAAGTGGGAACTGGTGGGGGAACTGTCGTAGTCAATACTCCCGTGATTACAAATGATGGCCGTGGCCATTTAACAGGGTCTGTACGAACTCCTGGTGGATTTTCTTTCCTTGGAACTTACTCCTTAGAGATTGTGGATCCAAATGGTGGTAATTTACGTCCATCAGCAGGAGTGCAACCAGCTTCTATTGCAACAGGAGCCACAGTTTTCTCTAATGCAAGTCAGTATACGATTTTTAACATCAACGCAGGTCGTTGGAAGGTTCGATTTGTTTCTGCAGGATACCAAACGGTAGAAGGTATTGTGGATATCCAAGCCGATGTAACCACAAACTTCGATATCATTACCTTTGTTCCAGGAAGCCAAACTAGTGGATCCATTTCTGGACGAGCATTGTCCGCTCTGTATAATACTGGCGTTTGTAACCTAACTACACGCATTCGACCTGGTGTAAATGTAAAGTCTGGTCCTTATGCAATCGATGCAAATGGAGTGACGATCCCAAGTGTTAAAACATCAACTGACGGATCTTATGTGATTCCATCGGTTCCGCCTGGAAATTACACTTTAGAAGTATCTGGTTCTGGAAAAAGAGGGGATTGTACTTCTGTTTCCGAAAATTATGCTACCACTTATCGAACAGTGGTTTCTGCCGGTTCAGAAACACCAGCAAACCAAAACATTCTTGTCACACCAATTCTTGCTGATAATGAAATTCGAGTGGTGCTTTCTTGGGGTGCCAAACCACGAGATTTGGATTCTCATATGCAGTATGGAAATTCGGCCAATGACCGAATTGTTTGGAATAACAAAAAACCACTTGGTTCTGGGAATGGTAGCTTAGATTATGATATCACTACTGGGTATGGTCCAGAAACCATCACGGTACAAGGATCCATCTGGAACCAACCAAATCGTTATTACAGCATCTATAATTGGTCTGGTGAGGCACTTATGGGAGTCTCAGGAGCCAATGTGCGTATCTTCAAGGGAAGTGTCGGAGAAGTGAGAAACTATTCCATTGCTCCTAACCACTCGAATCGTTGGTGGAAGATTTTCTGTATAACACAAGATAAATCCATTTCGGACGTAGGAACTGCAGGTTGCAGTGCTTCCAACTTTATCGAACGGTCTATGTATTCCAATTAATCGACAAACTAAGGTTAAAAACTGTATCCAAAGTCAGGATACAGTTTGGTTTGTAATTAAAAGAAAAAACAAACGGGACGCAACGACAAATCTTAGGTAATTTTTACTAAATGGATTGTTTTAGGAAAGGACAGTAACGGAATACTGTCCTTTTTTTTCGTTCACTTGTAAGTC
The DNA here is from genome assembly GCF_004368965.1 of Leptospira meyeri. Classification (NCBI taxonomy): domain Bacteria; kingdom Pseudomonadati; phylum Spirochaetota; class Leptospiria; order Leptospirales; family Leptospiraceae; genus Leptospira; species Leptospira meyeri. The sequence continues at coordinate 2,976,787 of NZ_SORO01000001.1, forward strand.
TAGGTCATACAAATTGGATAAGTTTTTGTCCGTTAGGACTTCGGATTTTTTCCCAAAACTAATGACCTTCCCTTCTTTTAACAAAAGTATTTTAGAAAAGTCTTCGGGAATTTCTTCGATTCGATGTGTGATGAGAATTCTTGTGAGATTGGGGTTTCCGATTTTTAATTGGGCCAAAGACTTTCCAAAATCAGTTCTTGCTGTTATGTCTAAAGTAGCTGTGGGTTCATCCAAAACTAAAATTTCTTTTCCCACACCAAATGCTCGTAACAATAAAACCTTCATTTTTTCTCCGGAAGAAAGTGTAGAGTAAATTTGGTTTTTTTTATGATTGAGACCAATGGAATCTAACAGAGATTCTGCGGTTTTTTCTTGTTCTTTTGTTGGATCTTTATAAAGGCCTAGAGTTCCAATCACTCCAGTCAAAACCATTTCAAAAGTTGTGAGCCTTTGTAGTAAGGTTTCTTGGTGACCTGGTTGGACCATTCCAATTCGATTTTGCAAAGGTGCCATCGGAGTTTCACCATAAGTTTCTCCAAAAGCAGAAATAGATCCTGTTGTGGGCCAAGAATAACCAAAAAGCAAATTGATAAGTGTAGTTTTTCCCGCTCCATTTCTTCCGATGATGGCAAGAGAATCACCTTGGTTTAAAGAAAAATGAACTTGGTCTAAAATCTTTTTGTCGGTTCTTACAAACGAAACAGAATCAAAACGAATCACTTCACTCATTTGATTTTTTAAATAGAAGTTCGATTTTATTCACGGCAGCAGAGAACACATCGATATTATCTAAATTAAATTTTGCGAGTAGGATTTTGTCAATGGCATAAAAACCTTTTTTCTGCTCATGGTAATCGGCCATCATATTGGCCATATAAATGACTTCGACAAGATCACGTAATTCTGCTGGAGCCAAAAAAGGTTTGTGATGGTATTCGATAGCAACACGAAGGTCGAGAGGGAATTCCCATTTTTCGGCAAGAAGGGCCCCGAGTTGCGGATGGCTGAGTCCAATGGCCATTTCTTCTAAAAGAGTTGAATTTCCAGAATCAACTCCTCTTTGGTAAGTTTCGATTTTTTTGAAAAAACCTCGATCCACAGAAAGTAAAAGAAATTTTCCAATATCGTGTAACAAGGCACTAACGGCAATGATGTCTGCAATTTTATTTGTATGATTGTTTTCTGTTGCCAAATAACGTGCGTAATAACTGCATCGGCTCGAGTGGTCCCAAACATCCATCATCTTTCCATATTGACCGTCCATGATTTTACGGACTCCGGAAACATAGAGAAGGTTTCGTAAGTTCTTGAGTCCTACAACCTTGACTGCTTGTAAGATAGAACTGACTTGGCTTCTATTTGCAAAAAAAGCAGAGTTGGATAGTTTTAACAGATCAGCAGAGAGAGCCGGGTTTCTTTCGATTTCTTGAGAAATCATATGTAAATCAGAATCAGGATTGTTACAAAGTTGAATGATTTTTGTAAGTGAATGCGGCAGCGGAGGCAATCCATCTATTTCGTTTAGAAGTTTTGTTTTTAAATCTGTTTGGATTTCTACTGGAGTTGTGACTTCGGGAACAGATAGAGTAGCGCGTGTTATTTTGTCATTTGTAAAGATTTTGAATTTTTCAGAACCTATTCCTGAATTTTTTAATAAGAGTTGAATCAGTACTAATCCTAAGCCGGCTGATTCAGTGCTGTCCGAAACATCGGTGAACGCATCAGAAAGGTCGTTGTAGTTCTTTGCCACCTCGATCCTTCGATTAATCCTTGCTAGTTCTTCTTTGGTGATTGGTGCGTTATTCTCTACCGCAAAGTGGATGGACTTTCCTTCTACTTTCATGAGTAAACTGATGTAGTAATTTCCGCCTTCTAAGCGATCTAATTGTTCATTCCATTTCATGATGATGTTTTCTTGGAATCGGGACATTCCCTTCGCATAATCACCAGCATTTTGGATGTCCAAATTTTCACGGGAAAAGTAATCGCGTTTTGCATTTGCCTTATTGGCATTCATAAGGAGCTCTTTTAGGACAGTAAAGATAACTTCTACTAGATAGAGTTTGTCCATATACCCCATTACATGGACAAGTAATGCGTATATCTCCTGATTTTGTTCTTCTGTAACAAAGTAAAAATTAATTCTGGATTCTTTTGCGGTCTCTAATTGAGAGATAATATCTTGAAAATTCACAAACGCTTTTTCCCGTAACACTCTTATATTATAATTTCTTTTGGACGCAATAGATATTTTTTTCCCATCCAATTTCTCTTTTGTCCCAGGGAAATTGTATAGTGAAAACAACAGTGGAGGAAATCACTATGGATATGTTAGACCAAATGAATTTGCATTTGCTTATGCAAGAGAGGTTGGAAAAAATTTTAGAGGATATGGAAAAAAGACCTAAGGGGAAATCCAAAAAAACAAAAGGTTTTGATCAAATTCCCGCAAACAAAGAAAGAGCAGAGTGGAATCTACAAGAAATACCGGTTCTATTTGGTGCTTAACTTAGTGAAAACCGCAACCAAGTGGTAAGGGTTTTTTGATGAATGATTCCGGATTGGTCTTGGTTAGCCCACTTTGCCAGATCCGATAATGATGGGGGAAAACCCTGAAATGATTCAAGTAAATGTTCAGATTTTCTTTTGGATGGGAGATTCGTTTCATCGGCTTCTTTGAGATTTTGAATGTTGAAAGTAGATTCTTTTCGATTCATTTGTTCCCAGGCAATTTGGTTTTTGCCTTTTCGTTCACCAGAATACAGTCGTTTGGTGATTAGTTCTAAACTTTTTTTTCTGTTGGTGAATGGCAGATAAAACCGTTCGTATCCAGTTCCTTTACAATGGGATTTTCCGCGTTCCGAAATATAACTTACCCCACTTACAAAAAATTCTCTTTTATTTATCTGCTCTGTAATCGAAATAACCATTCCCAATAAATTCAAACTAGCATTGGAATAATGTGGCCATTTTTTTCCGAATCCAGTTTGAAATAGATGTTCCAGGATTTGATCGAGTGGATGACCCGTATTGACTAGAATTTTTGGATTTTTCAGTTCAAAAATATATGGTGCGCCACCTAGCCAAGTAATGATGGGAATGTTTGATGGAATTTCTGTCAAAAAATGATAGGTTGTTCCTCGGCCAGAATCAAAAGAGACAATATAATCAGGAATAATTCCGTTTGGCAAAAGGTAACCGATGGAGGTATCACTGGCAAAAATTAGAAAAGTGGAACGATTTTTTTTGATGGTCGAAAGATTGGTTTCTAAGCCCGGACTAGCACCCACGAATAAAATAGATGTTTTTTCGCCCGAGAAGGATTGAAACCATCGAATGCTCGTATCGTTATAAAACAGCCCAATTCTATTTTTTAAATAATTATGAGTCCATAACTTACTGAAATGTTCGATGGTGTTTTGATTGATCCCATCGGAAACAAACTGAGACTGAAAATAGTTTTTGCATTTAGATACTAACTCTGGGAAAAAACGTTCGTAACTTGGAGTTACATATAATTTCCATTTAGAAAGAGTTGAATTTGCTTCCGTTTGAATGTTTTGAATTTCAGTTTTTAGTTCTGCCCAATTTGGTGTGGTACCGGTGAGGCAAAATAAAAAACAACCTTTTGCATTGGCTTGGTTTTTTAGATCTAAAAGTTCCGATTGGAATTCATTTAGTTCATAAACTTCTTTTTCTGGTTCCCAAAAGATAATGATAGGGTGGTTTCGTGTGGTAACGAAGGATCTAACTGCGTGTAAGGCACCTATGCCAAGTAGAACTGGGATGGAATCAAAACTGAATGATGAAAGAAATCGCAAAGCCTCCTTTTCAGGGGAGACTTTTGAGTGTAGGAAATATTGATCGGAAGTTTGAAAGTTATAGAGAAGGTTGTTTTGAAAGTGAGGGATTAGAGGAATGGGAGTAACCTCTAGTCCTCATCATCCTCGTCTGAATCATCATCGTCATCAGAGTCGTCGTCGAAATCGTCATCATCCTCTTCATCTTCTTCGTCCTCAGAATCATCACCAAATTCGTCTTCGAAACCATCTTCTAGTTCTGGTTTACGAGCTTCTTCTTCTGGGATAAAATCTTCTTCGATGTCTTCTTCCGCATGAGGAGCAAAAGAAGTACCCGCTGTGGATGTAACACCTGCCAGTTTGTCTTTTTCTGCTTGGAGGAGTGCTTTTTCTTCAGAGGAAAGGTATTTCCACTGAACCATATCGTTTGTCAGTGCATATAAGGCTTGCACAGTCAGTTTACGGTTTTTTAATTTTTTAGGAAGAGTGATCTTTTCAATTTTGTCGATCGTGCTGAAACCGGCCACGCAAGTTTCGTATTTTTTTTCCCGGCAAAGTTCTATTAAGGATACGATATCGAAGTCTTCTTTATGCGATTGGCTCATTTTCTTTGATTCCCTGGAGGAAGTGAGTGGAATGTTAGACCAGATTGAGGGGCGGGGGTCAGATGTCAAGGGAAAGTTCGAAAACTGGCTTTACAGACCTTCTCGTAGTCCAAACCATGGGGAAGGACCGTCCAACATATGGGATTTATGAAAGCCTCCCTCATCTTAACTGTTAGTTTATGTCTCATTAGCTGCGCCCCGGCGAAATCCTCTTATTTTGGAGAGGAGTCTTGGGCCGGACTAACTTCCTCTGGCGCTGAAATTTCTTTCTCCCAATTGGAAAAAGAGGGAATTGCCATCAACGTATACTCACCCGATTGTGTTCCTTGTTGGAAAGAGATACCGGCACTCAATCTTCTTCACGCAGAAATCGAAAGTCGCTTCCCATCGAAAGCTTTATACATGGTTGTAGACCCTTACCAAATCGTACCTGATATAACCGATGAGCGTCCGTTTGGTGAAGTTTACCAGTTGGCAAAAGCCAGAATGGAAGTAGAAATCAAAAATAGAAATATACGAGTTCCCATCGTGTTTATGAAACCACCTTTTCGTGTTAAAGAAGGGAGTCTGATTACAGGAACACCGGAAACAATGTTGTTCGCAACAAAACCGATGAGATTGTATTATAATTTTTTGGGATCAATTTCGGAACAAACATCTCCAGATGTCATTCGGAAGGATGCCAAGTTTAATTTCTTTCGTTATCAATTTGGAATGGAATCATTATGAGAGCAGTATTCATAAGATTTATAGATTGTGAAGGTCCAGGAATTCTAGAACCTCTACTTCGCGAAGCAGGGTATCGAATCAGTTTTCAAAATGCTTATGACAGACGAATTCATTTGATGCCAGAAATTCATTTGAATTTTGATTTAATTGTTATGTTAGGTGGCCCTCAATCAGTTGCCGATCCAGCGGAACAGGAATTTTTTAAACCATATTATGATATAGTCAACAACGTGGTCGCTTTACCCAACAAGAAATTAATTGGGATTTGTTTAGGCTCACAAATCATTGCAAAGGCGTTAGGTGCCAATGTTCGTCCAGGCACAAAAGGACCAGAGACGGGGTTCTCTGATTTACAATTGTTAAAACCAGAACATGTTATTTTTAAAGGAATTCAAAAAGAATCAATCCTTGCTTTCCATCTTCATGAAGATATATTTGATATCCCTGTAGGAGCGGAACATTTACTTGCGAGTGATTTTTATGCAAACCAAATGTTCTCTTATAAAAACAAGGTTTTTGCTTTCCAAACTCATTTAGAACCAACCTTAGAAATGCTTCGTGTATGGCAGTCTGTCCATAAGGAATTTATAGCAAAGGGCAATGGTGATTTTTCTGAGATTGAAGTTAAACAAAAGGTAATGGCAGAAACTGCTAATACTATATTTCGAAATATTATAAAATTATAACGGACTCGGTATGTTTCAAAAAATATTAACAATTTTATTCGGTAGTAAGTATGAAAGGGATTTGAAAAGGTTAAATCCCATCGTGGATGCAATCAATTCTTTTGAGCCGACAATCAAAGCTATGGACGATGAAATGTTGTCCTCACAAACCAAAAAGTTTAAAGAAAGACTTTCCTCTGGTGAAACTTTAGATGATATCTTGCCGGAAGCATTTGCAACTGTCCGCGAAGTTGCCTATCGAACATTAGGTATGCGTCACTTTGATGTACAGATGATGGGTGGTATTTCCTTACATTGGGGAAATATATCTGAGATGAAAACCGGGGAAGGTAAAACCTTAACTTCAACCTTACCAATCTATTTAAATGCACTTTCTGATGAAGGGGTTCATGTTGTTACGGTAAACGATTATTTGGCGAAAAGGGATGCCAATTGGATGCGTCCTGTATTTGAATTTTTAAAAGTTTCAGTTGGAGTTATCCAACATGATATGGACCATGAAGAAAGAAAAATTGCCTATAATTCAGATATTACTTATGGAACTAATAATGAGTTTGGCTTTGATTATTTGCGTGATAATATGGTTAGTTACAAAGAACACCGTGTTCAAAGGCAACATAACTTTGCTATCGTGGATGAGGTGGATTCAATTTTGATTGATGAAGCAAGAACTCCTCTCATCATTTCTGGCCCTGCAGAAGAATCAACAGACAAATACATTAAAGTAGATAAAATTATCCCTAAATTAATTGAGGGTGAAGACTACGAAATTGATGAAAAAGCAAAGAATGTCATTTTATCTGAGGCAGGTGTCCACCATGTGGAAGAATTGTTAGGCGTTGAGAATTTATATCACGCAGAAAATATTGAATTGGTCCATCATGTCCAACAAGCATTAAAAGCACATAAAATATTCTATAAAGATAAAGATTATGTTGTCCAGGGTGGAGAAGTCATCATTGTTGATGAGTTTACCGGCCGTTTGATGAAGGGACGTAGATACTCTGATGGATTACACCAATCCTTAGAAGCAAAAGAGGGTGTGGCGATCGCTCGTGAATCCCAGACATTAGCCTCCATTACTTTCCAGAATTATTTCCGTATTTATAAGAAGTTAGCTGGGATGACAGGAACAGCAGATACGGAAGCAGAAGAATTCAAAAAAATTTATAATTTAGATGTAATTGTCATACCTTCCAATCTAAAAATCCAACGTTTGGATATGGCTGACAGAGTTTATAAAACAGAACGTGAAAAATTTGACGCAGTAGTCAAAGATATCCAAGAAAAGGTTTCAAAAAAACAACCAGTGCTTGTGGGAACTATCTCCATTGAAAAATCAGAAGTTCTTTCTAAACTTTTAACTTCACATGGAATTCCACATAACGTATTAAACGCAAAACAACATGAAAGAGAGTCCGAAATTGTAGCCAATGCAGGTCGCCCTGGAGCCATCACGATTGCAACAAACATGGCCGGTCGAGGAACGGATATTGTTCTTGGTGGTGCACCAAAATACAAAGAAGATCTAGAAAAATTAGATGATCTTAGCGATTCTTTAGGAATTAAAGCAAAATCAGAATTAGAAGTGATTTATAGTTTTCGGGAACATTTGATCAAACAAAAGTTTGAAGAGGCTGAAGCCAAAACTTCAGAAATCAAAAACGAAAACATCAAAAAAGAATGTAATAAGATTTTAACTGAAGCAAAAAAATGGAAAGTAGATCATGATTTTGTGATTGGTGCTGGAGGATTACATATCATCGGCTCCGAACGACATGAATCACGCCGGATTGATAATCAGCTTCGCGGGCGATCTGGTAGACAGGGGGATCCTGGTTCTTCAAGATTTTATTTGTCCTTACAGGATGATTTGATGCGTATTTTTGGTTCAGATCGTATTGCGCGCATTATGGATACACTCAAGATGCCAGAAGGACAAGAGTTAGAACATAGTATGGTTTCCAATGCAATCGCTCGTGCACAAAAACGAGTAGAGGGCCATAACTTTGATATCAGAAAGCACTTGTTAGAGTATGATGATGTGATGAATCGTCAAAGGATTTATATCTACGGAATTCGTAACGAACTTTTGGACAAAGGAAACATGTCTCGGACCATTGTTGACTTCTTTGACGAAGTTGTTGAAAACCAAGTGATTCTTTATTGTGAAGGCAATAATGTGGATGCTTGGGAAGTTGACTCCCTCAATGAGTGGATTCAAAGTTTAGGTATCTCTGAGTCAATTGATCCTAAACAATTTAAAAAGGAATCAAACCCGCAACTCAAAGTCTTTGAGGTGCTTTCCAAGTTAGTAAAAGAATTATATGAGTCCAAAGTATCTTCTATTGGAGAAGACGTTTGGCGTTCGATTGAAAGAAATGTGTTTTTAGACATTTTGGATCACAGGTGGAAAGAACATCTATATGCAATGGATCATTTGAAGGAAGGAATTTGGACTGTTGGTTACGGTGAAAAAAATCCTTTGATTGAATACAAACTTCAAGGTTTTAAGATGTTTGATCAATTGGTTGAGAATCTTAAAAATGAAGTAGTTTCTTTCCTATTAAAAATAGAAGTGACTGAATCGGATCGCAATCAAGATGAATCTTCGCCGAAAGAATACAAAAAAATTGGTGAGGAGCAAAGAGCCGAGGTAGATATGTTTGGAAATGAAGTTAAATCTAACAAAACCAAACCTCAAGTATCTTCCACTACTAGCTCCGGTGGTGGATCCGAGAGAAAGTCGAGTCGTAGAAAGAAATAACGACTCAATCACTGGTTCTTCGATACACATCCAACTCTTACTTACAAATTAGCATAAATTCTAATGTAGTGAGAGTTGGATTCATTCAATATACTTAGCAACCACTCCATCAATATCCGACCCGTTGTTATAAGAATGTGGGTATACATAACCAGATCCTGTATTTGGATTTGTAACTGCTGAGGCAGAAATCATTTTAATAAATTTAAATCCATTGGTTTGGATATTTGAACGAGCTGTCATATCACAATTGGCACCGGGTCCACCGACGATTAAATCATCAAGATTGAATCCATCACCACCTCCGACTAAAAAACCACTGCCTGAAGAGGTAAATAATTCATCTAAGGTAAATGGCTTTGTTGCCATATTATAAATAACAGGTCTTAGACCACCAAATCCCGGCCAAGAAGAGATTTTATTACTATCTGCCACTGAAGGATTGAAACCACTCAAATCAAATCCACAATAGTTTGTTCCATCGAAAGAAACTTGAACTACCATTGGATCAAACGCATAACGATCGCTAGTTTCTGAAACTCTAAAGGGATTTTCATACACTATAAAATCAATTCCAGTAACATTTTTAACCGTCTTTCCTGCCCAAGATAGAATAATCGTTGCCCCAGCACCTGTTAAATTTAATGCATAAACATCCAAAGATCCGGAAAATTCCCCCCCACCACAAATACCATTGGTTGCTTTAGATGAAACGTTAAATCCACTCACTGTGGAATTGGCTGCGACTACAGTATTTGCAATGGGGATCGTTGTTGGAAGAGTTGTTGGTGGGCACGGACCCACTGATGAAGAGTTTGTTAGTGGTAGTGCTAGTAATGTTAGTATGAGCTCATTATTATTTTCTTTCTCAGAGCATTGTGAAAAAGCCAAAGTGATAAATAACAAAGATATTATTGATTTAATTTGAAACTGACCCATGAATCGTCTCCTCTTTGCCTTTATCCAAATGAATAAAGGCAAAATTTTTGAATTTAAAAAGTTCTAGTTAAGAAATTAAAGGCAAATGATCCATTGCAGCCTGCTGCTTTGGGATTTGTTGTATGAACTGTTCCAGATGCTTTTCTTGAGGCTAGGTCTGTTTTAGTTTCAGTTAACGACGGTTTGCCGTTAAATACATCACAAATTAAAATTTCATTTTCAGAAGTGATAGTCCATATTAAAGCCGAAATATTGGCACTGTTTTTTGGTTTGTAATAAAGCACTCGTTCTGTGTTGTTAAATTCCACGATTTCAGCGTTGACTCGATAGGTTGAAGTTCCTGCTCCATTTACATAATCAACGTATAGATATCCCGTAGTGGTTCCGAAATTGGATTGAATTGAAACTGTGTTGGAACCTGGAGTGTTACATGTTCCAGCAGAACAGCTAGCTTGAAAGTATGTTCCTCTAATTTCAATTTGGCCTGCTTCTTTGGCAGATGCCTCTGCTGTTTTCAATAGACCTAATACTAGATTATTGTCTGCTTCCGATTTATCTACTTTGCCACTATCTGCACATGCTGTGGCAAAGAGTACAAACAACATTATGATTGTTAGCTTAAGTGAAATTTTCATTTAGATTCTCCTAAATCTTGGTTTGAATTTAGGGGAACACGGACAGGAAATAGGTTTATCCAAGTCAGAAGACGAGAAATCTTAAAATCTATAAATAGATATGTAAGTAGTGTTTTTTCCATACGGGTGCCCCGAGTTTACCTTCGGGGCCCCTTTACAGTATATGTTGATACAAATACCGTAAGTGTGCAAAGTTCCCAATCCACGAGAAAACATTGCGGGGAAGATCTGGCTTATCACCTAATACAGCTTATACTATATTTGGTGCATCACAGTTGCGGGTCAGCACAGGAATTTCACCTGTTTCCTCCCTGAAGGTAATGCCAGAGTTCCAAACACGATATTATTTGTCAATTCAATTAGTTTATCTTTGTTTTGTCTGATAGAGACTTCAGGAATGAAACGATCAATTCAATTTCTGAATCATTGATTGTACGGTTCAGATTGTACTGATTCATTCGCCTTACTGCCTCTTTCAATGAAGGAACGCTTCCATCATGAAAATAGGGCGGAGTCAGTGCAACATTACGTAACGGAGGAACTTTAAAGTAAAAATCATCCGCAGGGTTTCCGGTAAACTCTGACCTACCAAAATCATTCGGGTTGTAAGAATACTTTGAATCTAACTTTGAAAATTGGGATCCCCCCAGTAGATTTTTGGTATGACAGTTGTTACATCCAACATCTAAAAATATTCTTAGTCCCTCTATTTCATAGTTTTCAAGTGCCCGTACATTGGATTCAACGAAATCATCGAATCGAGATTTTGAAACAAGAGATCTTTCAAAAGCAACCAAGGCAAGACGAATGGAATGAATGCTCGGACTTGGAGATTCCGGAAAAGCATTTGCAAAAAAAGAAGTATAGCTTGGGTCGTTTTGGATTCGTGTCAGCAATTCTGTATCGGAAGGTAAAGACATTTCCAATGGATTAATAAATGGATCAATAGCTTGGTTGTATAATGTATCCCGTCTTCCATCCCAAAAAAGGAAAGGTAAAAAACCAACATTAAGAATGGTCGGAGTATTCCTTTTTCCAATTTGGCCGAATGTTCCTCTTGAAGTAGATTGTCGATCCATTCCGGCTGCATTCCCGTCTAACGGATGACAAGTGAGACAGGACTGAACATGGTTAGAGGAAAGTTTATTATCTCTAAATAATTTGTTCCCCAAGGCAATTTTTTCCATTGAATCAGATTCTGAACCAGGGATGAAATTAGGAAGTGTACCAATTTTCTTTCTAACAACCCCTTGTAACTCTGTGGCACTCAACTGATTTGAGAGTAAGTCGATAAGGAATAAGTTTATAATTGAGTCTTTTTGCGAGTTGGTTTGTAATTGGAATTTACAGCTAATTAAAGTTATATGTAATATAAAAAAAATTAAGAAATTCGATTTGTCTCTGATTTGTTTTCTATGGTTTTGAGAAGGGGATAAGGACATAGGAACCAAACAGGGAACCCATGCCTAATCGATCAATTCTATTTTTTGGTTCTTTTTCTGAATTTCTAAAAACTTTAACCGAGAGTCTTATCCTTTTGAGACATTCGTTTAATTTTTGTTAGTGAGTCCGGAAGGAATTTGTGACAATCGCAATGGTTCCTGCGATTTCTCCAATTTTTTGGCTAACTTGGTTTAAGTCTTCAGAATTATTTGCCAGTTCTTGTGCACTACCAGAAAGAGTATTGATTGTATTTACCATATCTTCTGAAGCTTTTTTCTGTTCCCTGCTTGAAAATTCAATTGTCTCTGCCATTTCTTGTAAGTCGTTTAATTCTGTTGTTACGTTGATTAAACTATTTGTTTGAGTAGACATTTCTTCTTTTAATCCATCTACACTGTCTTGCATTCTTTTTGATTGTTCAACAATTTCACTTAACGCATTTACCGTTTCATGAACATGGTTTGCTCCAATGGTAACTACTGAATTACTTTTATCGATGAGGCGCTTAATGTTTTTGACAGAAGATTGAGTTTTGTCAGCTAATTTTGATATTTCTTCTGCCACAACGGCAAATCCCATTCCTGCATCGCCTGCACGAGCAGCTTCAATACTTGCATTTAATGCTAGTAAGTTGGTTCTTTCTGAAATCTCCGTAATGAGGTCTACAATTCCAGTGATTTCTTTGGTTACGGATCGGATTTCCGACATTGCATTGTCAGTGTTTTGAACCGATGTATTACCTAAGTTTGCTAAATTTGTGGAAGTAATGGATTGGTCGGTTAATTGCAGAAGGGCTTTTTCGATATTGGAAATTGAACCTTCGATGTTTTTCATTTCCTCTGTAATTTTTACAATGTTTTTAGTTTCATTTGTAATGAATTCAAACATGATTTCGAATGAGGTTGTGAGTTCTTCTAGAGAAGCAGCCGATTCTTCTGAAATGGATGCAAGTGAAGAGGCATTATCAGAAACAGAGATTGCATCTTGTTTTAATTTATAGGCAGCTTTTTCTGCATCACTGACCGATATTTTCAATTGATTCATGATATGATTGAGATTTGCTAAAAAACGGTTGATTGACTCTGTAATTTTTCCAACTTCATTTTGACCAAAGTTGGGAAGGGTTTTGGTTAAGTCTGCTTCCCCGCTAGAAAGTTCATTGACTTTCGAAAGAACAGACACAAGAGGTTTGTTTATACTTCGAAAAATAAAAATAACAAATATTGTGGATATAAATAAGGAAAACAAAACTAAAAGGATGTTTATGTTTCTCTGGAAGGACAATAATTGAATTCGGTCATTCACTAATTTCTCAAGGATTACAATAGAACGATCCTGGATGTCCCCGGCGGTCAATGTTCCTTTGTGAATCGTTGTAAACAATTTTTCTGAAGAAGAAGGTTTTGTTGTGGAGACGATAAATGTTTCCTTTAGTTCTCGAATGTAACTTTCGCATGATGTTTTTGCGAGAGTTTTTGCATTCATTAGTTCTTTTTCATAAGGAGATGTGTCTTCAATAGATTTTGTATAGGATTTTTGAATTTCGTTGCATGTGGTCTCGATAATATTAATCGCTATTAATGCCTTTGTATAGCTGACACTTGAGTATTGTTTATTTTTACTAGTTGTATTCGTATACTCATCACGAATATTCTCTTTTAATACTGCAATATTCTTTAATATTTCTGGTATTCGGAAAAATATAATCTCCATTTGGTAATAAGAGTTTACTTCCGGATCAAGGATGAGGTTTGAAAGGTCACCAATCTTCAATGCTAGTTCTTGTGTATCCCCGAGAAAACGAAGGCTTGTGGATTGGTCAAAAAAATTGACATTCGTGTATTTTATCCAAGTGACCAATTCTTTAGTATCTTTTTGGAATAGCTCCGTTTCTTCGATTTTTAGATTCGCTGCCTTTATCAGTGGAATTAAATCAGTAGTGCTTTCTTGTCCAATTTTTAGTCGTTCTAATCCTTCTCTGTATGCAAGATAAATTGGTTTTAAGGTATTAACTCCCAATTGTTCTTTTTCTGAAAATTGAATCGTGCCATTCAGTGATCGTACTAAAATAAGCAGAATGATGATTAGTGATACAATGAGTGGAAATGGCAAAAGTAAGAGTCTAGTTTGAATGGATAACCGTGAGAGAAATTTTGACATAAAACAGTGTATCTTCCTGAAGTGGACGAAATAAAATTCCACTTAACTTCTAACGATAATTGATTTTCAATAAATCAATCATTTAATTTTATAGGCGTAAGAATGGGAGGGTTTGTGAACAGATCCTTAGTATTGATTGTATTGTTCGTTACTGCTTCATGTGCTCGCACGTTAGAAGTCAAAAACCAAGAAAGTCTTTTTGAAAATTGTATGAAAACATTTCAAGATGAAACCAAATGTCGGGAATTTATGTCTAAATCGGCAAAAGACATCCAATCCGAAGAAGAAAAACGTGAAGAAGTTTTGGCCAAGCTAACAGCAGAACAACTTGCTGGTATGAAACTTCGAAAAGAAATCAAGGACACTTTACCTGGTAAAAACGGAAATTTTGTTCGCGAGTATATCGGTGATCCAGATGAAGTCAAACATGGTGGAGATCGAGAGTATTGGGTTTATAGAAGGCCAATCAGTAAATTTTCAGGAGATTCTCTTCCTGATAAAGAAATTACAGTGATCTTTCGAAGGTCATTTGTTGAAAAAGTAGAGTATAAAAAACCTTAACTTTTCGTTCCATTTCGTTTAATGGTTTGGTCGGATTTTTAAAAAGAAGAAAATAGTCAGGAGAGATTGTCCCCTGACTTAACTTTTGTTAGTATACCAAGTATCCAGTCAAATCTACTGTTGCACCAGCAGCTGTTGTATACGAAGCGTTACAAGCTGCAAACGCACCCGCAAGGGCTTGTTGCGCAAGGCCATAAGTAAACTGTGGTAAGTTACATGGTTGAACTGGGTCATTTACTTTTTTGAGAACACATTCTTTTAATGCGTTCAAATCATCAGTAGTTTTGCCTTCTAATTTAACTAGAGAGCAACCATTGCCTGAGTTAAAGTATTCTTTCCCTCCAACACAAGAGTTTGCTGCGGTATAAGCAACAAGACAAATTTGTTGAACTTCATTGAAACTTCCAGAGTTGACTAGGTAAAGTAGAGCTGTTGGGTTATCTTCTTTTTTTGCACCAGACTCTGTGCAGCCAACAATGCCAGCTGCCAAAAGAAGTGCAAAAGAGATCCCTACTAAACCAGATTTAAAGGATTTCATATTCTTTTTCATCGTTTTCTCCTTAGAATTTTGCTACCATACCGACGATAATACCATTTTGGTGGGAAGCCGGTCTTCCAGAAGTATCTACGAATTGTTGACCAGGACCCCAATCTCTTCTTAAATCTACTTTAACTTGGAGGTTTTCCGTTAAGTCGAAAGTAGGTGTGAAAGTAAGGGTTTTGATTTGTCCGTAGTTACTAGTAGCTCTTGCACCAATCGCATCTTGGAACTTAAGGTCATATCTGTCTGCAGGGGTTACTGCAAATAGAGGAGGGTTTACTGCAAGTGAACCACCATAACGTTTGTCATCAAGATACTCAAAACGGAAACCAAGTGCAAAGAAGTTAGTAAACTGATACTTCGCTTGTAATTGGTATGTTTGGTATACTCGTTTTACTTTGTTTTCACGAGTAAAACTTGTGTCTTTTGTGAATCCAGCAGCAACTAAACTTGGATCTAAATCAGGAACAAGACCTGGCAGAGCCGCATCTAATTTTGCTTTTGTGATTCCAGATGCTTCATATCCAAATGCTGCTGTATTTGTTTGACCTGTTCTTTCACCATAAGTATAGTCAAAGATAGTAGTCAATTTATCAGTAGGTTTGAAGATCAAAATTAAGTTTTGAATCATCCAGTGGTCAGTATGGAAAGAAGATTGTTTAGGAAATGAAGTTCCAGTAGATTGTTCAAGATAGTAAAGCGCATTGTTTTGTCTGCCTTTGATGTTATCATTAGCTTGCAATGTGTTCCAAACTACTTGGAATTTATCAGGTACTACATCATACTTCACTTGTGTTCCAATTGCTCTTGTAGGGTTTGGACCATCTGCATAAGCATGTTGTTGTGTGCTAGTTAGACTTGATCCACCTGCAGCATCCCCGTAAGGAGTAACTCCGACGTATCCAAATTGTTGACCATTTCCTGTATAACCAGTCCCTTGTGCACTGTTGTAAAGGTAAAGTCCTGTGGATAAGCGATCGTTAATTTGAAGGTTTGCTCTTGCACCAGTATGGATAAATGGGATTGTGTTAAAGAACACATAACCAATCGTGTAAGCGATGTTATCCTTTGAGTCAAGAAGTTCCAAACCAATGTGTGTTGCCATCTTTCCTACGTCAACTGTCAACCCTTTAAGTACTGGGAAGTATGCTGAAACATAAGCTTGTTGTAACAACTGCATGTTATGGAGAGAGTTCGTTGTTTGATACGGACGTTCTTGGTACATGTTGTTTTGTCCGTTTTGCATATCCAAACGGAAACCCCATGGACTTTCTTTATCCGCCAACTTCTCCATAGATAGTTTTACTGCATTCACAGCAAACTGCTTGTTGTAAGTGTGGAAAGTTCCCGCTGTATCTTGTGTAGCACCTTGCCGGTTGTTTGTAGTATAGTTATAGTATACATCCACATATCCGGAAAAATTTACCAACTCATACCAAGACTTATCCTTTTCCTTTTTATCCTGAGCAAAAAGGGAAGCTTGGGAAAATAAGGTAGCAACGATCGTCGCCAACAGAGTGTATTTATTTCTCATTTGCCATTTCTCCTATGTGAACTTGTTGTGCAAGTTGTGTACCAGGTTGGCGGAAATTCTACTGGGCATTCAGAGAAAAAAAGAGAAACACTGTATTTGAATGGGTTCTTTCGAAAAAAAAATAAATTTTTGATTAATAAAAGAACAAAAAGGAAAGCAAATGAGATCGAATTCCGATTTTAATTAATCAGATTGCTTATAAATTGTGCAGAGTGACGCAATAGTCCAGAATATTCATTTTCTTTAGGCGCATGTAGGACAAGATCCAAAAGGTGATTTAAGACGGTTCCGTAACTGGTTTTTGGCAGGTTAGGGAAGGATTCAGCGAGGTGATTGCCGTTCAGTTTCAGATCTGTCAGAAGCAAAGGGGGTTCTTCTTCCCAAATTTGAACCAGTTGCATTGTGGTTTCTCCGAAAATGGGGGTTAGTTTGAGAATGAATTCCCTATCGATTTTATATCTTGATTGAAAATGTCGCTTAACGGGCGCTAAATATTCCTTTTTTAATGAAAACTCATCTACGTTGTTTTTTTTGAGACCTGATTCCCATTTGGAAATAATGTCAAAGAACAATAAGCAGTCTTTGGTATTTTGGCCTGAAAACTTTAATGTTCGTAATATTGATTCTAACTCTTTTAAAGTTGTTTCCGCAATGAAAGAAAAAAAAGCCAAAGCCAATTGGAGTCCGATGATTTCATTGGATGTTCGGTCCAGTCTTTCTAATATATCCTTTTGAGGAATTAATTCAGTTGGAAGATTAGGTAGAAAAATTTGAAAGATACCTTCTTCGGCGAGTAGTTGGATCATCCGAGAAGGGTGTTGACCTAAAAAAGATTTTAGAATTTCATCTTGAAAACGTTCTAAGGATATTTTTTTTGTAATTTTTTTTGTTTCATGAATTGCTTTTTTTGTCTCCGGTTCGATTGAAAAATTCAAAGTACTAGCAAATCGTAAAGCACGAATAGGGCGTAATCCATCTTCAGAAAATCGTTTGATTGGGTTTCCAATCGTACGAATTGTCCTTTCTTGGATATCTTTTTGTCCAGAGTGTTCATCAACAAGGAGACCTGTTGTTAAATCAAATGCCAACGCATTCATTGTAAAATCTCTGCGTTTTAGATCTTCTGATAATGTGGTTCCAAATTCTACATGGTCAGGTCGTCTCCCATCCGTATAATCTTTGTCAATACGATATGTTGTAATCTCGTAATGGATTTTATCTAAAACAACTGTTACTGTTCCATGTTCGATTCCTGTGTCGATAACGGTCCGAAAGAGACGTTTGACTTGTTTTGGTTCAGCATTTGTTGTTAAATCGTATTCTTTCGGAATTTTACCCATTACCAAATCGCGCACCGAACCTCCGACAAGGAAACATTCAAACCCAGCACGTTTCAGAGCCGAATCAATTTGTAATAGGTGGTTTAAGTTGTTTTTAGGGATTAACGATTGAGGATCTATTGGCAATTTCTACACTTGCCTCTAAAAACAATTTCAACCGATTCTGTAGAAAAACCTTTTAATTGTTTGGCGGAAGGGATCCCATTCCAAGGGTCATCAATACATTCAATTTTACCACAAACATTACAAATCAAATGCCCATGTGCTGCTGAAACAATATGGTTTCCATCAGACTTTAATTCGAAGTAGGTGACCCGATCTGTGGAATGAAGCGAATTTAATAGGTTTTTCTCTTCTAAATCAGATAAGGCTCTGTAGATGGTCACTCTGTCCCAAGACTCTTCTTTGGGGAGTTTTTCCATGATTTCTTGGTGGTTAAGGGGTCTAGGGGATCCTTGTAGAATGGATAGAACTTGTTCACGATTTTTCGTTACTTTTAGTCCGATTTTTTTTAGTATTTGAGAAGGATCTCCAGCCATGATTTGTTTATCCTGTGATGGGCGAAGATTGTCTATTCTAAAATCACGTTTGCTTTCCAGATTTCCCAATAACGGATTCCCATGCGTGTGTGGACTTGTAAGAATTCTTCAATTTCTCTTCCTTTGTTTTTTTCGACAATGACAGGAGCAATTCCTAAATCCAACTTTCGATTGAGAATGGAATCGATTTCTTCTTTGGCCAAATCTGTCACTTTTTCACAATCTTCTTTTCTTTCTGTGAGTAGCGTTTTGTTTTTCTCACAAAAAGTTGCTGATCGAAAGTGTGATCCAGTCTCTAAAAGCTCATCCAACTGTTTTGTGGCTGACTTTTTACAATTCGAAAAGGCAGTGATCAGAAAAAAACTGAAAAGAAGATAAATACAAAACTTCAAGATCAATCCTTTTTATCTTGAGCGAGGTTTGCTAATTGATCTGCTCGTGAGTTTTGTTCTCGAGGGATGTATTGAATTTCAAAGTTTTGGAAAGATGATTTTAAAGTATCACATTTAGTTTTAAAAACAAGTAAGTCTTTATTTTTTACTTTATATTCACCTTTCATCTGTTTAACGACAAGTTCGGAATCCAATCGGAATCGAATTTTCTGAAGATTTTGGTTGATGGCTTCTTCCATCCCTCGATATAAGGCTTGCCATTCTGCTACATTGTTTGTTGCGTTTCCAATTTTTTCAGAAAGAAAAAAAAATTCGACTCCATCATTGTTTTGAAAGGAAACACCGATTGCTGCAGGTCCTGGATTTCCGCGGGAACTACCGTCACAGTAAATGAAGGTGGTATCTTTTGTCGACATAGCCGACAGTCTTTTCTGTGTATTCAATCCTCACCAATCAAAAACATGAACTGATAATAAAAAAAACTTTTGAATTCTGATTTATGAAGGACTTTTTTGCCGTGCCGTGGTAAACGGAGCGTATTGGGTGGCGGGTGGATAACCCCACCCAGTCTCAATAGGGCGGGGAGATCTATCCAAAAATCCCAACCTGCCCCAAAAGGAAAATGCATGACCGAACGGGGATTTGGTGCCCTTACCATGTTTGAAAATCGCCTTCGCAAATTAAAGAAGGAACGCGAAAAATGGGCAAAACGAGAATCTATTGAATGTTATCGACTCTATTCTGAAGACATCCCACAAATACCATGCATTTTGGATCGGTATCCCAGCGGATTGGTATTGTATGACAAAAGTTCCTTACGTTTTCAAGCGGAGGAAGGTCACGATGATCGTTTCGATCGAATTGCATCCATTGTTAGAGAAGTATTCCAAATAACAGAAGGACAACTGTATTTAAAACGACGTAAAAAACAAAAAGGGTCAGACCAATACGACAAATTAGCCATAGAAGGAAATTTTGAGTGGGTAAAGGAATCAAATTTAGAATTTCGTATCAATCTATCTGATTATTTAGACACTGGCCTTTTTTTAGACCATCGTATCACAAGAGATTGGATTAGAAAAACCTCCCGTGGAAAATCAGTATTAAATTTATTTTCTTATACAGGTGCATTTTCCGTTTATGCCGCGTCAGGTGGTGCTAAAAAAACAAAAAGTGTGGATTTATCCAAAACTTATTGCGATTGGGCTTTAAAAAATCTCGAACATAATGGCTTTACGTCGACAAATCATCAAATAGTTAATGCTGATATTTTGCAATGGATCGAAGAAGAAACCAAAAATCCAAATAGGGAACGGTATGATTTAATTTTTCTGGATCCTCCCACTTTCTCAAATAGTAAAAAAATGCGAGAAGAATGGGATGTCCAAACGAAACATAGAAACCTTCTTTTGTTACTTTTAACAAAATTTCTTTCTAATGATGGAGAGATTTGGTTCTCTACCAATTTTAGAAAATTCAAAATGGAAGTTGTAGATGAAGAGTGGAACGAACGAGGATTTCTTTGTATCAATCGAACTAAGGAATCAATTCCGGCAGACTTTCGCGATGAAAAAATCCACCAGTTGTTCTGCATTAAACCCGATCTTCGAAATTAATATTTAACAAAAGGATCAAGCCGTTCTGCGAGGATCCTACGATTTTCACCAGATTGTAAAGATAGTATTCCTCTCATGATGGCTTGTCGTTCGTTACTCTCGCGTTTGGCGACAACTTTGAGCTGGTTTGAAATAGGGAGTAAAATTAAGTTTGCAAACGAAATCCCATAAAAAGTAGCAATGAAGGCTGTTGCTATCCCTTGTCCCAGAACTTTTGTTCCACCATCTAAATTTTCAAGAACGGTTACAAGCCCTAATACGGTTCCAATGATTCCTACTGTGGGAGAAAAACCTGCTGCAGTTTCAAAAACTTTCGCTGATTTCATATCATTCTTTTCTTCTTCTTCATGTGCTTCCCATAAAATTTCTTCAATGGTTCTTGGATCTGAGCCATCAACAATTAGTTGAATCCCTTTTTGTAAGAATGGGTTATCTAATTTTTTTGCTTCGTCCTCTAAAGATAATAGGCCATCTTTCCTGGCTTTTTCCCAAAAACGAAAAAATACAAGTTTGAGATCTCTTTCTTTTTTTCGTGAAAGTGCAAATCTTGTATCTCTAACAGCCTTTGTTACTTGGGAAATGGAATACGATGCAAAAGTTGCACCTAATGTTCCACCTACGATTAATAACATCGCCGGAAGGTGAAAAAAAGATCTTAATGATGCACCTTCAATTAAAATTGCAACAAACACCGATAAAACGGCTGCGAGGATTCCGAGTAGTGTCGAATGGATCATTGAATTCTTGCCTCTCTCACGTCAGGTCGAACACTCAACCTTCTAAGTGAATCTTTTTTTTCTATTACTTCGTTTTTGAGTCTTTCCCAAATCACGGAATCGGGATTTTCTCTTATTCGTGTGCTGATGATAGGTTCTACTTCTTTCCAATTCTCTTGGTTAATGAATAGACGAACGCGTGCTAGTTCAAGTTCGTTGGCCTGGTCTGTTTGGTTATTTAAACGATAGAATCGTTCTAATGAACTCATCGTGCGAAGTGCATTGCTCCAATCCCCTAAAGATTCGAACATCGGAATCAACGAGTTCCAGGCAAATTCCTGAAATTCAATATCGGAACTTAGGTCTTCTAGAATAGGAATGTATTCTGCTTCTGGAGTTGTAAATTTTAAGCTATTAAATGCAATTCTGAGTAGGTCTGGCTTGGGAGATTCAAATTTTCTTGCAATGGCAATTGCATCTAATGCTAGTTTGTTTTGTCCTATTGTGTGGTAAAATCTTGCATATTCCGCAAAGGATTCATAGTAAAGATGTTTGATCTCAAGTGCGTCCTTTCTTAAATCTCCCGATGAATATTTTAAAACGGAATCAATCACTGCCACTACTTCCTGGGTTGTTGCATTATCTAATTTTTCAGCAAAATATTTTAATTTCCAATCTACTGGTAAGCTATTAGCAAAACCAATTTTTGATTCCAAATAACTCGGATAATAAATATCAAAATTCCAATAGGATTTACGACTTAAAAGGGAAAGTGCATTGATATGATGGAACTGATTGGATTTGTTTCTGGTTGTGAGGATTAGAAATGGGTGCTGTTCTTGACTTAATCTTTCAATATAGGAGATAATCTGCGATTGGTTGGAGCTAAGACCCAATACTACGGTTTTATCTTTAATTTCAGAATGTTTTGGTAAAAACGGATTCGACTCAAACGGCAGAACAGATTTATAATAAATATAATCTTTCTTATTGAAAGTTATGTTGGTGATCGCAAACGGAATAGGATCAAAAATTTCTTTTTTGGAAAAAGGAGAACTGGTTCTAATTGTTGGTGGCGAAAAGAAAAGTAAAACGATCAGGGTCGCAACAGCTAACATCAAAATTCTGGGTAAACGTACAATGTGTTTCTGCATTAGATAAGGATAAACTAACACTGGTACGAATAACAAGGCCGATACGGTTCGGATACCCATTGGTAAATTCCAGAAATATAACAAAAAGGAAAGGCCAAGGTAAATACTTGTTTCAAAACCTATCAATAGATATTCTTTATATGGAGTTTTGTTTGGCTTAAAAAAACCAACAATAGAACCTGTGATGATGCAAAGCGCGATAAAAAAAGAACTCCAATAAGTCTGGTAGATAAAAAAGAAAAAAGCAAAAAGAAGAGCAACTCTTCCGATGAGAAACACTGCTTTTGTTTCTTTTTTTAATCCACCAAGCAAAGATAAAACTCTTCCAAAGATGACTGAAAAGGAAACAGAAAGGATGAGTGGTATTTTGGGTCCTGGTTGGAAATATAAGTGTAAGATACAATACGAAATTAATAACGAAAGAGCGGATCTGTAGAATGGTGCGAATAACGGGTGTTTGCCGATTTTGGATCGAATTTTGTAAAACTTACTGGAATGAGGATTTCTTTGTACAAATGTACTAAGAAGGTATAAAGATAACAAAATATATAAAACAGCCAACAATACTTTCATGGAATAGTTTTGGTTGGGCTCAAAGAGTGAGTAAAACGTGAATACTGTTACACCAAGAGCAAAACTTAAAAAACGAAAATCGCGTAAAGAACCGCCATATATCCCTACAGCAAATGCCGACAATACTCCACTGATTAAAACCAATTCAAAGGAAAAGATATAATCAATTAAGAACTCTGCAGAATTAGCTCGTAAAAACCAAAAAATTTGTAAGATGGCCACAACCAGGAGGGCCAGTGCCAAACTTAGAGGTAACGTTTGTTTGTATTTCCTATAAATAAATCCAATCGCAAAGGAAACAATTAGAAGAATTTGGAGTACTGGGTACGCAGTGTCCGTACGATCGATGAGTGCAAGTTCGGATCCGGCTACATAAAAGAATAGAGAAAGCACATAACCAATGGATAGGCTAAGACTAAACTCAAGAGAGGGGAAGAGGCCGGTTTCCCAGAAACGTTTCCATTGAGAATCCATAGAATTTGCTACCAAAGATGTTGGATGGGCCACATTCGCAAACTAAAGAAAATCTTATTTTATTTGGCGGTGCACAAAATGTTTGACCAAAACGCCCTATCTGCCGATTTTGACTATAACTATGCTCACGTTTTTATCTATATCGTTTTTGGTTCTTTACGGCTTTGATATTTTGGTTCTGTTCTATTTCGGGTTACACACCTACCTCATGGTGTTTTTGTATAGTAGATACAAACAAAACTGCGCGGAGGATGAAAGCAAAGTCCTTTCCCTAAAGGATAAAAATCTCCCTACCGTAACCGTTCAACTTCCTATTTTTAACGAGTTTTATGTGGTGGATCGATTGATCGAATCCGCATGTAACCTTGTATATCCTGCAAAAAAACTCCAAATTCAGGTCCTTGATGATTCCACTGATGAAACCATTGAAAAGGTTGCAACTCTTGTGGCTCAGTACAAGAAAAAAGGAATTTGGATCGAACACGTTCATAGAACCAATCGTAAGGGCCACAAAGCCGGTGCTTTGGATGAAGGGATGGCCAAAGCAAAAGGAGATTATATTGCGATCTTTGATGCTGACTTTACACCAGATTCCGATTTTCTCCTCCGCACTATGGGTTATTTTGAAGACGAATCCATAGGAATGGTCCAAACACGTTGGGGCCATATCAACGAAACATACAATATCTTAACTAAAGCACAAAGTTTTGGAATCGACGGTCATTTTATGATCGAACAGGTCGCAAGAAACGGGGCAAGCCTTTGGATGAACTTCAATGGAACTGCTGGGATCTGGAGACGGTCTTGTATTGAAGACGCTGGTGGATGGGAACATGATACCCTCACAGAAGACTTCGATCTTTCTTACCGAGCGGAACTCAAAGGTTGGAAATTCCGTTATATCAAAGACGTAGTTTGTAAGGCAGAAATTCCGGCGACCATGAATGCTTATAAAGCACAACAGTTCCGCTGGTGCAAAGGTTCTATTCAAACAGCAGTCAAACTCATTCCTCGCATTTGGAAGTCCAAAGAATCTTGGAAAATCAAGGGTGAGGCGATCACTCACTTAATCAATTATTCTGTTCACCCACTGATGATCATCAATATCCTTCTGACTGCTCCTCTCCTCCTTATGGAATATTGGGCGGGATTTAAGATGGATGACCTCCCGATGGAAATTCTTTTTGGATCCGCAGCCGTCCTGTCCATAGGATCGATGGGACCTGTGATCTTTTATGCATATTCCCAAAGAGAAATCCACAAAGATTGGAAATCAAAACTGATTTACCTACCTATCCTTGTGATGATCGGAACAGGGATTGCAGTGATGAACACTTACGCTTGGGTGGAGGCCGTTTTTGGTGTCCAATCCGGCTTTAAACGCACTCCAAAACTCAGAATCGAGAAAGAAGGGGATAGTTTGCAGGACAAAATCAAATATGTCGTCCCTGTCGATTACCGTGCTTTCCTTGAATTCTTTATGGGTGCTTATTGTGTATTTTGCATTTATTTATCCTTTGTGGTCGGAAAACCTTACATGATTGGTTTCATGGTTCTCTATTCCATCGGATTTTTCTATGTCTCTTACCTTTCTGTGGCAGAGTCGTTCTGGAAATTCAAACCGGCGACCAAAGCAGAAAAGGAACTTCGTGCCATCACTTAGGAAGAGCGGTGGTACTTACTTGACGAAACCTTTCCTTCCAAAAAGCTGTAAATTCAACCTAGGTTCAGGGGTCATCCATGAGTGAAAAAGTCTACTGCGCGAACTGTTTGCATTGTGTTGTCGTTCGCCAATACGAATCGGAGCAAGATAAATACATTCTTCGAGTCAAATGTAACAAGAAGAAATGGTCAAAACGTTCCGGTGAAGAAAAACTTTATAAATACTTTACTGTAGCTCGTCGTATGCAAACAAACTGCGAGTATTATGAAGAAATGGGAGAGATTCTACCTTATATCAAAAATTTGAAAAAAGAACTCCCAATCAAAGACGAAATCTACATGGTGAAAGCCGTCTAAATCATTACCGGCGTGTTGTTCCCCAGGTTACCTCGCGCCTTCGCTCGCAAATTTCATAAAACTGAAAACAAAAAAGAACGGACGATTCAGGGTCAATTCCTGATCCCCGTTCCTGCGGGCAGCGTTATCTCTGATTCCTATCCCGCTCGAGTCACTCACGGTCAAGTTATGCTTGCACATAACGGGAAGAAGGTGCTTGCACCTGTCAATGGGGTCGCTAGTCTCACACCAGACCAAAAACACTTCCAAATCAAACAAGATGGTTCTTGGTCTACTACTTCACCTTATCATTTTCGCCAATATGATTTTCCATCTCTATTGGAATCTTTTGATCTGGGTGCCTTGTATTCGTTGGATTTGATTGAAACTCCACTAAAAGATTACTTTCAAAAGTTTAACAAGAATTCTGCGTTTAAAATTATCTTATCTCCGTTTTGCAGATACCAACATCTAAACTTTGAAGAAATGATCCTTCGTGACATGAAGGAAGCTTATCTTGCCTTCAATGAACTGCTCAAACAAATCTTTCCGAAAGCAGAAGTCTCAAATTTTTTCGAACAATCTTCTTTGGATTTTGAACATCCTAATGGGATCCCGGAGTTTTTTCTTCACAAACAGTTTCATGAGCCTGTAGATAAAACCAGAAAGTCTTTATTTAATCATGAAATTCTATTTTTAGGTGCTGAAACGATATTCCATATCTTGCGAATGTTATACTATAACGAACCTTTTACGAAAAGACATTTGGCTGTTTTTTTGGTAGATCGTAAAGGAAGAATGGATTTAGAACCTCGGCAATTTTTTTTAACGAATGGTCAATCGTTGGCATTCATTCCGGCAAACTTAGACAAACGATATAAAATTGCTTCGTTCCAAACAGTATATGAAGAAGTAAAACCAATGGATGTTTTATCCTTAGGTTACTTTAATATTTATGAACAATATTCTATCACTCTTTACGAAAAACTCCCCGCATCCAGAAAAGAATTTAGTTGTATTGATTGTATGGAATGTAACAACTACTGTCCGACCCATGCAAACCCTGTGCAACTCATCAAAGGGAGAGTAGAAGAATTCGAAAAAAGTCAGTGCATATCTTGCGGGATTTGTACTGTTTACTGCCCATCTGGAATTGATATTCGGAAACGAATTGAAGGAGTTCTGGTTTAACGACCGTTACTATATGTTGAAAAACCTTTATATTCTATCTGAAAATAGTTGGGGAGTTAAGTCTTCAGAAGTATTTGCAGATTTCTTCTACTTTTTAACCTTAATCGGATTTCTTGGATATTCGTTGGCGCATGTTATACCAATTCCAATTTTACCTATTACAATTGTATCAATTCTGACTTTGATCTATTTTGGATTTTGTATACGAGCGAACCAATCGCCATATTGGTTGGGATTGTTATCTCAGTTGCTTATTGTTTTTTTGATTTTACCCACAACTTGGTTACATCCTATTCTATTGCCGGTTGCTTTTCTTTTTGCAATAGTGGTTCATTATTTTTTTATCCAACAATATTCATTCAGAGTTCCTCTCTTTAGTTTGGTTTTTCTTTTTGTTTTGATTTGGGATACAGTATTTTCTTTATTAGGATATTCCTTTCGTACATCTATAGAGTTGATTCCATGGACAGGTATCTCTTTGGAGAATTCTCTTTTACCTTTTGCAAGGCCTTGGTTTTCGAATGTTCCGATTCGACAAACTGATTTTTTATCTTTTGCCGATAGTCTTGGGATTTATGTTTTGGTGGGGATTGCTTGGGTTTCTTTTCGTAGAACCATTTTACTTGGTTTCTTTTTGGGATGGCTTCTTTTATTTTCGATTTGGGGGATTGGTTCCGGCCAGTTGGGGTTGAACTGGATTCTTTCTTATTCGGCACTTGCCTTCTTTTTGCATGTCTGCCCTGGACGGAATTTTTACGGATCCTATTATGTTTCTTTGCTAGGTTTTGTCATTTTACTTCCCATTGCGTTTTTTGTAGGTAAAATGGGTTTGAGTGCGGCTTCAGCATTGGTAGTTTTTTTTCTTTTAGAAGGTCTCTTGGTTAGGGTTTTTCTTGGAAAATAAGTCGATCTTGAAAAGGTGGGAGTAAGTTATACCATATGAATCAACTTCTGGAGATTCTGGACCCTAAAAATATCATTTTCGATTTCAAAGCAACCACGAAAGAGGATGCCATTCGAAAGATGATCTCTCATATGGTCGCCACACAATCGTTAGATCCTACTTATGAAGAGGAAACGGTTTCTTCTTTAATGAACCGAGAAAAATCAATGTCTACAGGGATTGGGAGTGGTGTTGCCATTCCACATTGTTCTGTGCACTATGTAAATGAATTGAAATGTGCTATGGCGATTGCTCCGCAAGGAATTGATTTTGATGCCCTTGATCATGGTTTAGTGCAAATTTTCATCATGCTCATTGTTCCAAAAAATAAATTTCAGGATCACATCAAAACATTAGCACTGATTGCCAAAACCCTCAATATTCCTGAAGAAAGAGAAAAACTCATCAAAGCCAAAAATTTCGAAGAAATCCAAAAGGCATTCCTTTCGAAAAGTTAATCCAGTGAAGTCGGAAGTATTCCGTTTTCTGTATTTTTTGCTACTGTTATCTTGTATCAGTAGTTTTGTGTCCGAGTTTCATACGAAAGATAAATCTTTTCTTTATGCTGATGCTGGGATTGCTGAAATCCAAAATCAGGAAACAAACTTTCTATCTTCCTATTTAAAATTTTGGAAATCATTAGTATTGGAATCAGGTGGGAAAACAGATAATGGTGAAGCGGTATATTCTCATATCCTAACTCGTTTCCTTCCCACCTTTCACCTAGCACTCTTTAGTATTCTCGTTGGTTCTGTTTTTGCTTTTGGTCTTTCTCTTGGGGCAACTTATTTTCGGTCGAAAGTTTTGTATGATATTGTTTCCTTTAGCTCCAATTTGATTTTATCTACTCCAATCTTTATTGTAGCAATACTGCTTTTGATTTTGTTTTTTTATAGATTAGAGTGGTTCCCCCCTGGTGGTTATGAATTAGGAAATACTTATTATGTTGTTTTACCCGGGATTACTTTGGGTTCCAGAGTATATGCTCGTATGTCTTTGTATTTACTACCTGAAATTAAAAAAGAAGCTAATTCTAAGTATGTTCAATTATTGAAAACAAGGTCTTATCCTTGGAGCCATATTGTTGGAAAAGAAGTATTTTTAAAGGTGCTTCCGATAGCCCTTATTCTTTTGGTATTAGATTTTGGATCCTTGTTATCCGGTGCTATGGTTGTAGAAGAAATCTTTTTCTTTCCAGGAATAGGAAAGTCATTATATTATTCTATTAAATCTATGGACACCCAATTACTTGCAACATTGCTAATGTATTCTGGTGTATTATTTTATATTTTGAATCGCATAGGATTTTATCTCCAAAGATTTTTTTCGGGAGGAGTATCATTTTGATTCAAATACATACCTTTGTGCGGTTTTTATTTTTTGGATTAGTTTTTGTAGGCGTTTTGTTTTTTCCTAAACCCACAAATGTAGATTTGACCAATAATAACTTACCTATTTTTTCTCCTGGGTTTTTTGCTGGTACCGATCGTTTGGGGCGAGATAATTTTGCTTTATTTTGTTATGGTTCTTTTTCAACCATAGTTCTCGTGATTCCGGCTCGTATTTTTACGATTTTTGTTTCATTTTTTCTTTCGACCTTTACACTCTTTTTTCCTAAAAAATCAGACTTCATACTTTCTGGAATCGTCTCAGTTTCGCTGGCAATCCCGTCTTTGTTGTCAGCTCTCATCGTTATGAGTTTGTTGCCGGATAGTCCATTCGCTATTTTTATTGCGATTTTAGTTTCCGATTGGGCCTTGTCTTATGAAACACTGACTGCCAAAATTCGCGAGATCAAAGAAAGTCCCTATCTTTCCGCTTCCCTCTGTATGGGAGCCAAATCATATCATTTAGTTGTTTTTCATTATTTGCCTGAGCTCCGAGATATTTTTAAGTTTTTATTTTTTTCTGGATTGCCGGCTGTAGTCATGACAACGGCACTATTTTCCTATCTGGGGATCCAAACTGCACTTGGTGATACCGGTCCTGGCCTTGGAGAACAGATCTCATTTTCCAAAGATTATTTTGATCAGTCTCCTGTTTCCGTTTTGCTTCCGATCGTTGCCATTTTAACTTTGGTGTATTCTTTGGGATCTAACCTAAAAAAGAATGAAACATAGAATTTCAGCATTACTCATCATCCTTTGCCTTGTATCCAATACTTTGCCATTGTTTTCTATTGATGATTATTACAATTTTCCGAAACAAAGTTATAAGGGAAGTGTGACTTATGAGACTTCTCGAAATTTGTGTTTATTTTCTTTTTTAGCAGTTACACCAGATCCAACGAAAGAATATTTGAATAAGGGAATTCCTTCGGTATTACTCTCTGAGTTGAGAAATTTAGAATATACTTATGTAGAGTATCCAAAACCAAATATAGTTTACCATTCTTTTGGTGAATCACCCGAAAAAACATTACAAGAAAAAATTGATGCAGAATCTTTAAACGTAAAACGGAAAAAGAAAGAAATCAACGATGAAAAAGATTTAGAAGATCTTAGGTCTGGTAAAAAACAACTGGCTCCGGAAAAAGACCCACGTTATATTAAAATAACAATCAAACAATTATTTGATAAGAAAGCACCAACACCGGATGAATCATTTGGTCTTGCTTCAAAATTAAATTGTGACTATATTATCACTGGTTCTTTTGAAGTTCGCGATAATGAACTTTTTACTAAGGTGTATCTTTTTGATGACTTTGAAGGGAAAATTATTCCGTTTGAGCACAAAACATCCGTAATTCGTGCGTATCAGGAGATGGGGCCCTTGGGTGAATCCATTCGTGAAAAATTACAAGGGAAGGATACAACTACCGTTGCAGTTTCTGCTGAGGGAGAAGAGGGCGCTCTTGTTTATTTAGATGGAATTTATTTGGGTAAAACTCCGTTAAGTGGCAAAAAGTTTCCTGTCGGGAAAAGGTCATTATTTATCTTTAAAGAAGGGTTTCATCCGCACAAACAAGAAATTCAATTGGAAAAAGGGAAACCTTTTCAAATAGATACCAAACTTTCTCTCAAACTTAGTAATTCGTTTATATCTGTGCATTCGAATGTGGAAGCAGATGTTTATTTGGGAATTCAATATTTGGGAAAAACACCGTTAGAGCGTATCGCTATCCCTTCTGGTATGAATCGATTGAGGTTGTCCAAAGAAGGTTATATCGATTACTTTCGTGGTATTGATGCACAAGACAACGAGGAAGTTGTTGTTGATGTCGTGATGAGAGAAGGTAAAACGGAAGTTTATTATAAAAATAAACAAAATGTTTTTTTGGATCATACTTATAAAGATTTTGCCACTTATTCTTTGTATGGTTCCCTTTTATTTTATGCGAGTTATGTATATCTAAATTATGCTTCTAGGCAGGCATATTCTGCAGCAAGATCTGATGTCACTCTTGTTAATGCAAATGCTATTTCTTCATTTTATCGAAATAATCCAGATGAATTCTTCTTTTGGTATGGGGTGCAAAACCATATAATTGATGATGCTGAATCAAAAGCTAGAAGTTTGAAACGTGTTGCGGGAACTTTGCCAATGGAAAACCGCAAAGATCGGCAATTGGTCGCAGGTCCAATGGTGATTTTGATGGGACTTATGTTGGTATCGGCGGCCACTTTTTATGTTTTGGGTCTCGATGAAGAAACTATAGAATTCGGTTATTTACCATTAAACCCTGGGTCAGCCAGTTACGGACAGACTTCGCGAGAAGGATACGGGTATATGCAGTTTAACGTTCGCTATTAAGAGTAATAAACCAAGGGTTCTCTTGCTTTTTTATTCTTTCGCTAAACTGATATTTGGCGTTAGTTTATGTTTTTGTATTATGATTCGTTTTGACGGGGTTTGCATCGATTGAAAGACGATTTTGATTTTCAAGTATTATTACCTGATGAAAATGACACAATTCAGATGATTGCCAATTGGTATTTAGATGAATGGCAAATTCCAATAGAAAAGACGATTTTAAAATTGGAATCGATTACACTTGATGATTCTCAGTTTCAAGTCATAGCAACTCATGGTGGTCGGCCGGTTGCAACTGGTGGGGTCTATCATCGAGTTGGGTTATTAGAGAAAGAGCCAAGGTTTGCTATTCACCAACACTGGCTTGGGTTAGTTTACACGATTCCTGAATGGCGCCACAAAGGTATTGGTGCAGAACTTTGCCGTCAGATTGAAGTGATGGCTAAGAATCGAGGTATCAATGAAATTTATTTATTTTCGGATACTGCTGTATCATTATATAACCGACTTGGTTGGATAGAAGTAGAGGTCGTTGTGTTTGGTCACAGAACCGTGACTGTGATGAAAAAAGAAATTTGATCTTGTAGTTGTTCATTTGCGAGGTGTGCTTTATGAAGAATATAGTCTCCGCGCTTTGATTAGGGTGGGGAACTAGACCCGCCACCCAATGACTTCCTTTTAAACAAGGCCTCATTCTTGAACTTAATTTCTATTCAAGGAGACTTTTGATTTCTTTATCATTTTCATTAGAAGCCAAATCTTTTGCAATTTGACCGAAGCGATTTTTTATATCTTTATTAGCGCCGTTTTTTAGAAGGAATTTGATCATCGGAATGTTTTTTTTACCGACTGCCCAATGTAGGCAAGTTTCATTCTGGTCTGTCACATCATTGATATCCCACTTTTTCAGTGAATAAATATATTGAAAAAGTTCGAAATCGTTTCTTTTGGCCGCCAATAATAATGGTGTCCAACCAAAAATATCCTTCGAATCCAAACTTACTTTTTTAGAGATAAGATACTTCAGTATTTCAGTATTCGATTCTAGATAAAAAGCTTGTATGAGTAGGTTGGAATTATGAGTTACAATTCCGTTTTGATCTGTTACTAGAAAGTCTTTGTTGATTGCCCCTGTGTCGAATAATTCTTTCACTTTGAGTAAATCATTCTTTTTGATCGAGTTTAAAATGAGTATCTCGGGAGCTGAGTCTCCACTAAAAGTAATATCCCTGATTTCTATATGAGGTTGTTTATTTTTTATTGTATAGGATACGGAGTACACATAGTAATTATCCCGAATAAAATCTTTTGAAAATGTTTGAACTAGCGTTTTGGAATTAGTTTTTACTGATGTGGTGCTATTTGATTTGTCAACAAGTGCAACTGAGTTTGAGTTTGAACGTACTGATCCATTTGTGTTAATGTTTACATTGAAAGTCCCCTTGATTCTAGAAAATACAAACGAAAGAACCGATTCATTTGAATCAAGTTTATCAAAGCATCCTTGGAAATAAACGCCAAACCTCTCCACAGAAAAATCAGGATTTATGACATTGCCGTCTTTTACTTTGCAATTTTCGCCAACCTTAGCTTGTTCGATGATCAGGGGTTTGCTCGTGCTTGCACAGTTTAAGATAAAAAATAAAATGAGCGTGAATTTATACATTTGCAAAAAAATAAAAGGGATACCATCATTCACAATCATTATTTAATTCCTTATTGCCCAATTGACGGAATTAGAGCGAATTTTATGTTTTGAGAATCAATTACGGCCGGAATTCACGAGAAAGCATATAATATATGCAGTTTAACGTTCGGTATCAGAAAGTAAACTTTCCCCGCCCTGATCGAACTGGGTGGGGTAATCCACCCGCCACCCAATAAGGCCCTTCTATCACGAATACGCAAGGATTCCAACTAACAATTGCTTTCCTCAAAAAAAACTTTAAACAAGTTCACCTTTTGCTAATATACCACCTATATAAAAGAAAATAGGGCTCTGCCAATCAAACAACGGTTCGATCTCTTTCGCCTACATCCCGTTAGTTCTTTTTTGCCGCCTATCACACATTAGTTGCCAAACCCACCTCCATACACTCACTGCCAAGATTATGTCTCATTACTTGCTACTAACGAATCTCAATTCATATAAAAAAACTCATCTTTCC